>JBFGKE010000026.1:0-49318 GCA_041576815.1 Polyangiales bacterium | reverse complement strand
TGTGGGTAAAAGGCCTCGCCATCCCGACGACGTCGAGCGCCCCGGACGCCAGCGCATCTTCCATGATGGCACGCGCGCGAAAGCCGCCGGTCACCATCATCGGCACGTCGACCTCTGCGCGCGCTTTTCTCGCATAGTCGAGGAAAAACGCCTCACGTTGCCTCTCGACCTTGTCGAGCATGACTTGGGACTCGTAGCTACCGCCGGAGATCTCGACCAGATCGATGCCGTCGCTTTCCAGGAGCCCGAGCACGCGCATCGACTCGTCCTCGGTGAATCCCCCCCGCTGAAAATCGGCCGAGTTGAGCTTGATGCCAATCGGAAAGCCGGAGCCGACTGCGTGTCGAATCGCACCGAGCACCGTGCGTGCAAAGCGGGCACGGTTTTCGAGCGTGCCGCCCCATCGGTCCGACCGGCGGTTGGTCAGCGGAGAAAGAAACTGGCTCACGAGATAGCCGTGGGCGCCGTGCACCTGCACGCCCGTAAAACCGGCTTCCTTTGCAAAGGCGGCGGCGGCGGCGAACATGCGAATTGCTTCGGCGATCTCCGACTCATCCATCGCGTGCGGCTCGCCGAACGCCTTGGCACGCCGAAACAAGTTGACGGGCTCGACCGCCGAGGGCGCGGCGGGGCTCGGGTTGATGTGCCGAGGCGTCTGGCGGCCGCAGTGATTGAGCTGCATCCAGAGGTGATTGCCGTGACTCGTTCCTGCGCGGGCCCATGCCCGAAATCGCTCGAGGGGGGAGTCGGGCGTGACCGCGACGTTGCGAACGGCTTCGAGATGCGCACGATCGATCATGACGTTGCCGGTGATCAGCAGGCCGGCACCACCCGAGGACCAGCGCTCGTAGAGCCGGGGCAGCCCGCGCGTCGGCGATTGCTTGGGCGAGCCGAGATGCTCGCTCATCGCCGCTTTGGCGATGCGATTGGAGATCACCGCACCGCAAGGCAGCTCGAGCGGATCGTTCAGGGTCGCCGTCGTCATGGAGCCCGATTCTCGGCCGGCGGGCTCGACCGCCCGGGCCGAATGACGTAGATGACAGAGCCGCGCGGCGAGTCAAACGCGAAGAGCAACGCATGGCTTTTGCAGACGACGAACGGGACCTCGAGCAAACGGTCGACGAGTTGAAACGTTGGCTGGCGCCCAAGCTGTCGATGGACGGCAACGCGATTCGAATCGAAGACCTCGACGCGCCGCTCAGCACTGGGTTCTCGAGCGACACGTTGCTCTTCGAGCTGGTATACGATGTCGCGGGCGTCGAGCGCCGCGAGGGTCTAGTCGCGCGGCTCGAGCCCGAGGAATACGTGATGTTTCCTTACTACGATGTCGGGCAACAAGCGCGCGTGCTTCAGCTGCTGGAGTCCACCGACGTGCCAGTTCCAACCGTGCGTTGGGCTGAGTCGGATGCCAGCGTGCTGGGCGTCCCGTTCTACATCATGGATCGGATCGATGGGCGAATTCCTACGGACAACCCACCGATGCACGACGAAGGATGGGTAGCCGAGGAGCTCTCCGACGGCGAACGCACCTCGCTGTGGTGGAACGGTCTCGAGGCGATGTGCAAAGTGCACCGTCTAGATTGGAAGGCGCTCGGATTCGACTTTCTCGCCGAGCCAAAGCGGGGCAAAACACCGCTCGAGCAGCAGCTCGACTACTGGCGGGAGTACTTCCGGTGGGGCATGCCGGCAGCGCGGCATCCGGACATCGCGGCAGCACTCGCCTATCTCGAGGCCAACAGGCCCGACGATGCGGCGGTCGCGCTCTGCTGGGGCGATTCCAGGCTCGCCAACCAGATCTTCGACGGTGTCGAATGCGTGGGCGTCCTCGACTGGGAGATGGCCCGCCTCGGTGACCCCGTCCAGGATGTGGCGTGGTGGCTTGCCTCCGACCGCTGCTTCACGGAGGGCCTCGACCTGGAACGGCTCCCGGGATTCCCGGGCCCGGAAGAAACCGTCGCGCGCTGGGCCGAGACGACCGGGCACAGCGCGCAGAGCTTCGACTATTATTTCATCCTTGCGCTCACGCGCTTTTCCATGAACATGGCGCGCGTCGGTCAGTACATGAAGAAAATCGAAATCATCGACGAGGAAAACGAGTTCGACCACGAGAACCTCGCGTCGATCACGCTGCGCCGCGCGCTATCGGAGCTTTGAGCATGGGTCCACTCGACGGAATACGAATCATCGAGATCGAAGGCATCGGTCCTTGTCCCTTCGGCGGCATGCTGCTGGCCGACCTCGGCGCCGAAGTGATTCGCGTCGGGAGGCCCGAGCCGTCTTTCTTGCAGGCGAGCTTCGACGTCATGAGCCGCGGGAAAAAGAGCATCGTGCTCGATCTGAAGTCCGACACGGGAAGGGAGGCGCTGCTGAAGCTGGTCGCGACGGCCGATGCGCTCATCGAAGGCTTTCGACCCGGCGTCATGGAGCGTCTGGGCGTCGGTCCGGAGGTGTGTCTCGAGACCAACCCACGGCTGGTATTCGGACGGATGACCGGCTGGGGTCAAGACGGGCCATGGGCGCCGCGCGCGGGGCACGACATCAACTACATTGCGCTTGCGGGCGCGCTTCATGCAATGGGCCACAAAGGGGAGCGGCCGGCGATTCCGCTCAATCTCGTGGGCGATTTCGGCGGGGGTGGGCTGCTGCTCGCGTTTGGCGTCGTGGCCGCACTGCTCGAAGCGCAGAAGTCGGGCAAGGGGCAAGTCGTCGATGCGGCGATGGTCGACGGAGTCGCAGCGCTGATGGCAAGCGTCTACGCGGGCATGCAGCAGGGGTTCTGGTCGGATAGGCGCGGCGAAAACCTCCTCGACTCGGGCGCGGCGTTCTACGACGTCTACGAAACGAGTGACGGCAAGTACGTCTCGATCGGCTCGCTGGAGCCGCAGTTTTACAAAGAGCTCTTGCAGAGGCTCGGCATCGACGATGCGCCCGGCCCGGGCGAGCACCTCAACCCGGCGAAATGGAACGAGCTCCGCCCCCGGCTCGAAGCGATCTTTCGAGAGAAAACGCGCGACGAATGGTGCGAAGTGTTCGAGGGGAGCGATGCCTGCTTCGCCCCCGTGCTTGCCACCGCGGAGGTTTTCGATCACGAGCATCACGTCGCCCGGCGATCCTTCATCGACATCGGCGGTGTGAAACACGCCGTACCCGCGCCCCGCTTCTCGCGCACGCCCGCAGCGGATCCCACGCCGGCGAGAGAGCGCGGCGCGGACACCGAGGCGATCTTGCTCGAGGTCGGTGTCGATCTCGATTGACGAGGAGCACGTCATGATCACCGACTTCGACGACTACTTGATTCACCAGGCCGCGCTTCCCATCAATCAGCCAGGCATCGTCAACCGCAACGCGTACGACCGCTATTGGTTCAACGGGTTCGACAAAGCTGGCACTTTCCTCTTCGAGGCCGGATTCGGACGTTACCCGAATCGATTCGTGCAGGACGGCCACTTCAGCGTGTCGATCGATGGAGTGCAGCATTCGTTTCACGCATCGCGGCGAATCGCCGACAACCCCATCGACTCGAGCGCGGGGCCGATGCGCATCGAAGTCGTCGAGCCGATGCGCGTCGTACGCGTCGTCATCGAGCCGAACGAAACCGAGATCGAGTGCAACCTGACCTTTCATGCGAAGGCGCCGCCCATTCAGGAGCCCAAGAACGTGATGTATGACGGCGGTCGGCTCATCATGGATGCGCAGCGCTTCACCCAGTACGGCACCTGGCAGGGTTTCTTTTCGATCAAAGGCCGGCGTGTCGAGGTCGACCGCACCCATGTGATCGGCAACCGGGACAAGTCCTGGGGCATGCGCCCCGTCGGAGAGCACGAGGAAGGCGCGCCGAGCCGGCTGACCACTGATCCCGCGGTCTATTGGATCTGGTCGCCGATCCACTTCGACGGGTTCTGCACGCACTTTCTGACGCGCGAGATGCCGGACGGACACGCGCAGGAGCTGTCCGCTTCGATTGTGAAGACGTACGCGGACTCGGAAAAGGTCCCGAAAGACGTCGTCGAGGCCGACGAAGAAGTGATGGCGTCGGCCACCAACGAGATTCGTTGGCGAAGCGGGACGAGGTGGCCCGAAGCGGCGACCCTCGGTTTCGTCAAGCGTGACGGGACCAAGCTGACGATCGAGCTCGAGCCCGCCCTACGGTTTCAAATGATGGGCATCGGCTACCAGCACCCCGAGTGGGCGCACGCGGTGTGGCGGGACGAGCTCGACGTCGGCTCCGAGAGCTGGAGACTCGACGAGGTCGAGCCGGACGAATACTGCACCATTCACGTGCATCACATCGTGCGCGCCGAGATGGGCGACCATTCCGGCATCGGGATTCTCGAAACGATCGTGTTTGGAAGACACGAGCCGAGCGGGTTTCAGGACTTGTTCGACGGAGCCCCCTAAAACGTGATTGTTAGAAGCCGTAGCCGCCGCCCACCGAGATGATCGGAAATGCCGTTGGGTAGAAGGCATTTCTGAACACGGGGACTTTGATCGACGTCACGATGAACGCACCTTTTCCTATTCTCTGAAGGAATCCCCCGCCGAGTAAGAGGTTCCCGAAGTTCTCTCGAGGGAAGCGGGTGTCGCCTTGCTTCGGACCGGTGTTGATGATCTCCCCCTCGATGTGAACGAAAAGCGCGGGTATCGGATAGACCCGCACGAAGAGCGAGCTGCCGATCGTGTGCCAGGTGACGTTTGGCTCGGGAAATCGATCGCGGGCAAACTCGTAGCGAACGGACACGCCTGGCTCGACGATCCGCTTGAAAATGTACGACACGGCTGGTGCAACACCGACCGAGATGAAGTCGGTGCTGAACCCGAGGCCGATGCCCCCGCCAACGCGAAGCTGCCCGGGCTTCTTTTTCGGTATCTCCGGTTTGGGCGACTCGTCTGCGGGAGGCTCGGGTGGTGGAACCTCGGTAGGCTGCGGCTCGCTAGGAGGCGCATCGCCAGGCGCCGGCTCGGGCTGGGGTGGGGGCTCGGTAACGACCTCGACGCCCGCTGGTACGTCGGCCGAGCTCTGGGCAGCCGCGCATAGCGGAACCACTTGAAGTACGAGCGCCCCCAGCGCCGCCCCAAGACAAGCAAAACGGGTCACGTTCTCTTTATAACAGAAAGACGTCTTCGAGATCGTCGAAGGCCGTGGTTCGCCATCGAGCAAGGGGGCTTTGGCCCTCCAAGAGCTCTTTCGTGGCCGTGAGAACCGTGGGCAGGTCGACGAGATAGCAATAGGGGTCGGCGGGCGAACGCGAGCCGCAACCCTCGGGCAGATCCATCGGCGGCAACCACGAAACCATCTTTCTGTGCTCTCCCGCAAGCACCGCTCTGACGGCGACGTTCCCGAAGCGACTGCCGAGCAGGCGATCGAAGGCGCTCGGTCGACCACCTCGAACCACGTGGCCGAGCACGGTGATCCTGGTTTCGATGTCCTCGTGCTCTTCTCCCGTCGCTTCGCAAAGCTGCGCATCCACGAGCGCCTTGAGTCGTTCGGTCGGCGTCGGTACGCCCTCGGCCTTGATCGCCACCACCTTTTGGTTTTCGCGGTGGCGCTCGCGCACCGTCAGGATGGTCTTGACGATCGAGCTCACGAGGTCTTCTTCGGTGCGTGCGGCTTCGGGAAACAGGACCATGTTGGCACCGGAGGCGATTGCGGAAGTCATGGCGAGATAGCCGCTGTCCCGGCCCATCACTTCGATGATGAAGGTGCGGCCGTGTGCGCTCGCGGTGTCGGCGATGCGATCGCACGCTTCTACGATCGTGTTCATCGCCGTGTCGACGCCGATCGCAAGCCCGGTGAGCGCGATGTCGTTGTCGATCGAGGCGGGAATTCCAATGCACTGGATTGGCCAATCGCCACACTCGTCGACGTCGCTGAGACGCGTGAGACCCGTCAAGGTGCCGTTCCCACCGATCGCGATGAGCCCGTCGACGCCGTGCTGGGTCAGCACCTCGCGCGCCTTGGATCGCTCCTCCGCCTCGTGAAATCGGCGGCTCCGCGCGGAGTGCAAGATCGTGCCGCCCTCACGAAGGATGAGGTGCACGTCATCGGTGGAGAGCGGCCCGATCTGACCGTCGAGCAGGCCGCGGTAGCCGTGACGAATGCCGAGCATGTGGTGCCCTTTGGCGACGGCCACCATCGTCGCTGCGCGAATGGCCGCATTCATTCCCGGCGCATCACCTCCGCTGGTGAGAATCGCGATCGTCTTCGGCACGGCTACTCCTGGGGACGAGCCGTTATCTCATGTCAGCGCAACGCTAGCCAAGTCAGAATGCCTTGCCGCGCTGTACCCCGAAGCGCTCAGAACGAGCCGCGTTCGGGGCGGCCAAAAAAAGAGCGCCCCGGCGTCTGCCGAGGCGCTCTTGGAGGCCACCGAGCCACCTAGCTCAGCGATAGACGTACGATCTAAACACCGGACGATCCAAGTTGGCCTGTGCACGACGCACCTGCCGCTCGGAAAGCCGAACGAGTGCGTCGAGGATGCGCGCCTTCTCTTGGAAGTAGAAGTCAACGCGCTGTCGACCGTAGCCGTACGCGTGGCCCTTTGCATGGCCGCGACCCTTCTTGTATCCACGGTGACCGTACTGGCCATGACTGACGCGGCCGACACGCTTTTCGAGGAACGCGAGCTCTTCGCTTAGAGCGCGTATACGCTGCGTGTAGCGCTCGCTGTACGGCTCGTGCATCGACTCGTAGATCTCCCGCTCGAGCCATGCATCGAGCCGAGCGTCTGCGATTCGAATTGCCGGGTAGTCTCCATACGAGACCGCTCGCTCCCACCGCCACGCGATCCTGCGAATCTGCTCGAGGTCCTGGCGTTGGTCGCGGTAGTCCCGGTGGAAGTCGTAGGGCGCTCGACGGTAGTCGGGAATCCTCCGCGGCGAGTCGTACACGACTCGAACCGGTCGCGTGTCGACGCGCACGTGGCGAACGTGTCGCGGCCCGTGATCCCGCGCGACGACGACTCTCGCCTCGCGACGATCGTCTCTGTCGTCGTCTGCGTTGGCCTGCGTCGTCGCCACCAGCACCGCAGCAAAAAGTCCCAAGTGAAGTAGATGTCGCATGATGATTCCTCGTCTTTTCAGGTTTCCCGCAGGGAGCATCCCCACGTTCACCCCCTCCGACGCCCCCGGACCTTACAAACCCCTTAAGCTCGACAAAAAGACCAAGAACCCCAACAATTCCAAGCACCTACACGAATGTAATTAGGGGACAGTCCCCTTTGTCCAGGAAAGCTCCTGGAAAAGGGGACTGTCCCCTTTTTGCTTTATTGGGCGAGGAGGGTTTGGGGTTTGTTGGCTCGTTGGAGGACTGGGAGGGCGCGAGGGTCTTGTTCCAAGGATTGCCAGAGGGCACTGGCGTGCTCGCGGTACTGATCTTGCGAGATTTTGCCCCGAAGGAGCTCGGCGCGCAGGAATACGAAAGTCGTTTGGATCACGTCGTGCAGGCAGTAGTCGCGGATCTCCGCGTATCGGCCGTGCTCGAACATGCTCTGCACTTTTGAGCCGTCGACGTCCATCTTGCCGGGCATCCCCACGAGCTGCGCGAGCGCGGTCAGACTGGGCATTCGGCTCGCGCCGTAGTCAGTCAAGACATCGGCCAAGTCCATGTGGCCTTCGTCACTGTAGCGATAGCGATAATCCGGCCCGCCGGTTCGACCGGCATAGTAAACGGGGAACGGAACGCCATGTTTCAGCATGCGATTTGCGAGCACTGGCAAATCGAATCGCCGCCCGTTGAACGTGATGATAGTCGGGTGGCGCTTTCCGATGAACTCGGCGAATTCCTGCAAGACTTTCGATTCGTTGGGCGGCGCGTCCTCGTCCCCTCCAAACGCGCCGAGCTTCTGCAGCGCATAGTCGCCGTCGAGCCAGAGCACCCCGAGGGCCGCGACCTGGTGAAAAGGCGCCGGAGGAAACCCGTCTACCGCCGCGTCCCACACCAATTCCGGGTCGGAAACGGTTTCGATGTCGACGACGAGAAAGGAGCGCGCCACGAGGTGAAACTAGCGGAAATGCCGGCGGAGTCCACGACTCGAAGAGCAGCCATCCGACCCGAAGAAAAAGAATTCGGAGTCGGTTAAGACCCCGTTAAGGTTCGGGTCCTTTAACTCATGAGGAGGCGGAGACCTCGGAAAGGAACCCTCATGAAGCAGATCAACAAACAAACCATCGTTGCAGCCCTACTAGGCGGCTTGGCAACCCTCACACTGACCGTTGGCGGCGTGGCGCTGGCCCACGGCGCCCCCCACGGCGGCCCTCACGGCAAGGGCGGCGGCTGGTCGCCCGAAAAGATGGAAGCACACCTCACCGAAATGACGGAGCGGCTCGGCTTGAGCGACGAACAGAAGGCGAACGTCCGCGCCGCCCTCGAGGAGATGCAGACCAAAGCGCAGGAAATCAAGGAGATGCCGCGGAGCAAAGAAAAGCTCGTCGCGTTCCGCGACCTCCGTTTCGCGACCGAAGACAAGATCTATGCAAACCTCACGTGCGAACAGCGCGATGAGCTTCGATTGCTGAAGCGAGAGCACAAGGCCGAACGCATGGAGGCGCGCTTCGAGCGTCGCCGATCCGAAAACTCGAACTGACTGAAGTCCTAGTGTCCAATCGAATCCTGCTCGTGGAAGACGACGTCGCCCTTGGTCAACAAGTGGTGCACACGCTTTCGCAGGCAGGGTTCGACCCGCACTGGGTTCAAGACGGTGACGAAGCGCGCGACCTCGACCCCGACGTCTACAGCGTCATCGTCTTGGACCTGATGCTCCCGGGCACCTACGGCATGGACCTGCTCAAGCGCTATCGCGTGAAGTCGGAGGTGCCGGTCCTGATCCTCAGCGCGCGCGACGATACGGCGGACAAGATCCGCGGCCTCAAGCTCGGCGCGGACGATTACGTCACGAAGCCCTTTTTCCCCGAAGAGCTGGTGGCACGTGTTCAAGCCTGCCTGCGAAGGCCCAACCTGGTTGGGACCGCTCGGGTGGTCGCCGGCGCGATTCGTCTGGATCTAGAGCGTCGCGTGGTCAGCGGAAGCGAGGGGGAAGTCGCCCTCACTCCCGTGGAGTTCGAGATTCTCGCGCTGCTGGCCCGGCGCAAAGGCTCTGCGGTCACGCGCGATGCCTTGGTCGCGGCAGCGCTCGACCCTGCACAGGACAGCAGCCGCCGAACGCTCGACGTCCACATCTCGCGGCTTCGCACCAAGCTCGGCAGTGACGCAGCCCAACTCGAAACAGTTTGGGGCATCGGGTATCGCCTCGCGGAAGAGGCATGAAGCTCCGAGCCCGATTGGCACTCACGCTGGGTTTGGCCACGGTATCGCTCTTGGTCTTGCTCGGTTGGGCGCAGTCGCGATGGCAGTCTCGCCTCCGGGTCGAGGCGCTGGCCGAGGCAGCCGTGCACCGAATGGAGTCCGGCGGACGCGAACGCTGTGAAGCCAACCCCGAGCGGTGGCCTGGTCCTCGAGGTGCGCGCCGTCCACACAGGCGTCCAGGGCCACCGCACCGCGCGTTCACGCGTCCAGAGGTGTTTGCGTACGACACGTCCTTCCAAAGCAGCAACCCGGAGAGCCCGCCCTTTCCGGCAGAGCTCGCGAGACGTCTCGAAGCCGGCGAGAAGGTCGCCGCCGATCGCGGACGCGGAAAACGCCGAGCTCAGGTCGCCGTCCGGATGTCGTGGAGCGAAGGCCCCTGCGCCGTCGTTTTGATGCGCACCAAACGACCCCCACCTTGGTTTTCGGGCGCTGTCTTGATGCCCGCAGCTCTGGTCGCGCTGGTCGTGGTCTTCGTGGCGCTAGTCGCGGCCGGGCCGATCGTTCGACGCGTGCGACAGCTGACCGAGTCCGTGCATCGGCTCGCCGAAGGCGCGAACCACCCGATCCACGTCGAGGGAAACGACGAGATCAGTGAGCTCGGAGCGGCGTTCGAGCAGAGCCGTCAAACGATCGAGGCGCAGCTTGCCTCGCTTCGGGAGCGAGAGCTCGCTCTTCGCAACTACATTGCGAACACGACCCACGACGTGATGCTGCCGCTCAGCGTGTTGCAAGGTCACCTGACTTCGCTTCAGCAGCGCATCGAAGCAGGCGAACGCTTGGAGCCGAGTGCCCTCGCGCCCAGCATCGAGGAGTCCCAGTATCTGGGTTCGCTCTTGCAAAATCTCAATGCGGCGGCGCGTCTCGAGGCCAACGAGGGCCTTCCCAATCGCGACTCGCTCGACCTCAATCGGCTGGTCGAGCGCGTGGTCGAACGCCATCGGCCGATCGCAAAGCGCAAACAGGTCGTGCTCGAGGTCGCCGTTCCAGAGCAGCCGGTGAAGTTCCAGGGTGACCTGACGCTTCTCGAGCAAGCGTTTGGGAACGTTGTTCAAAACGCGATTCGCTACAACCGCGCTGGAGGCCACGTCGCCGTGATCCTCTCCGGGAGCCACGACGCGTGGACGCTCGAGATCGCCGACGACGGCCCGGGCATCCCGAAAGACCAGCGCGATCGTGTGCTCGAGCCGTCTTTTCGGGGCAACGAAGCCCGTACGCGCCACCCGCACGGGATGGGGCTCGGGCTCCACATCGCAAGCGACGTTGCCGAACGCCACGGGCTCGCTCTGCGACTCGAAGACACCGAACGCGGCGGCCTGACCGTGCGCTTCGTACACGGGGATGCCTGACACCGGCGCGTTGAGCCCCGATACTTGACCGCGACCCCGGTCCATGCGGTGATCGAGGCGCGGAGGCGCGATGTTCAAAGAGATACTGCAAGACCTCGTCGATCGAACCGATGGTGGCGTAGCCGGGTTGCTCATGGCCTCGGATGGGATCGCCATCGACCAATACGCGAGAGGCGACGGCCCGTTCGACATCGAAGCGGTCGGTATGGAATACAGCGTGGTGCTGAAAGGCGTTCAGCGCGCCGCCGAGATGCTCGATACCGGCGCTACCAACGAAGTGTCGGTGAAGACCGAGCGGCTCACGACGATCGTGCGGATGCTTTCGGACGAATATTTCGTTGCGCTCGCCGTCGAGCCCGGCGGAAACGTCGGGAAGGCGCGCTACCTCCTGCGCGTGAATGCGCCCAAGCTCATCGACAACCTCTAACGCGATGACCGCCTCGGCAAAGCGGGTGCTCGTCCTGAGTGGGCCCAACCTGAACCTGCTGGGCACGCGTGAGCCGGATGTCTACGGGGCCACCACGCTCGATGACATCGAGCAGGCCCTCCAGGATCTGGCGAAGCAGCTCGGCGCAACGGTGGAATGCAGGCAGTCCAACCAGGAAGGCCAGCTGATCGATTGGCTGCACGATGCGCGAGATGCGTTCGACGCGGTGGTCATCAACCCCGGCGGGCTCACCCACACGTCGGTGTCTCTCCGCGATGGGATTGCGGCAGCAGGTCTACCGACGGTCGAAGTGCATATCTCGAACACGCAAGCCCGTGAATCCTTTCGCCACGCGTCGGTGACGGCCGCCGTCTGCGTCGGCACGGTCAGCGGGTTCGGAAAGAATAGCTACACGCTTGGCCTTCGTGCGATCGTCGACTATCTGAATGCCGCCGGCGGATGACACGCCGCTTGGAGACACGATGAAGTTGGACCTGGATCAGCTGCGCGATCTCATTCGACTGCTCGACGAAGCGAACTTGACGGAAATCGAGGTGGAGCAGGATGACGATCGCATTCGAGTTCGCCGTGAGCCCGCACGCGAGGTGAGCGCCGCGGGGTTCACGTCAACGAACGAGCCAGCGCGTCCGACGCGTCCGATCCCTCCTGCGGGAGACGCGCCCTCCGCGGACGATCGAACGTATGTGACCTCGCCGTTCGTAGGTACCTTCTACCGGGCCCCCACACCCGACGGCGAGCCCTTCGTCGAGATCGGAGACGCGATCACTCCGGGCCAGGTTATCTGCATCGTCGAAGCGATGAAGCTCATGAACGAGATCGAGGCGGAGGTGGCGGGCACGGTGGTCGAGGTCTTCGTCGACAACGGCAAGGCGGTGGAGTTCGGCGATCGCCTTTTTCGGATCGAGCCAGACTGAGCGGTGTTCGAGAAGGTTCTCATCGCCAATCGAGGAGAAATCGCGCTTCGCGTGATCCGCTCCTGTCGAGAGCGCGGTCTCCGTACCGTCGCCGTGCATAGCGACGTCGACGCCGATGCTCTGCATGCGCGACTTGCCGACGAGGCCGTTTGCATCGGTCCGGGAGACCCGGTGCGAAGCTACCTTCACATTCCCGCGATCATCGCGGCGGCGGAGATCACGGGAGCGGACGCCGTGCACCCCGGCTACGGCTTCCTTTCGGAAAATCCGGAGTTCGCCGAGACCTGCGCCCAGTGTGGGCTCCGCTTCATCGGTCCGCTGCCCGAGCAAATGCGCCAGTGGGGGGACAAGGTGAGCGCGCGCGCGCTGGCCAAATCGCTCGGGCTTCCGACTCTCGAGGGGAGCGATCTCTTAGAAGACGTGGATGACGCCGTCTCGAAAGCCGAGGGATTGGGTTTCCCCTTGCTTTTGAAGGCCTCTGGAGGAGGAGGCGGTCGGGGCATGCAGGTCTTGCGATCGGCAGAAGAGGTTCGTGCGGCGTTCGAGACGGCACGGGCTGAATCACGGGCCGCGTTTGGACGCGGCGACCTCTACTTCGAGCGATACCTCGAGCGCCCGAGACACATCGAGTTTCAGATTCTTGGCGACACGCAGGGTAACGTGCACGTGCTCGGCGAGCGTGAGTGCTCGATTCAACGGCGCCATCAAAAGCTCCTCGAAGAAGCCCCCAGCGTCGCACTCTCCGACGAGCAGCGGCAGGACATGTCCGCCACGATCCGCCGCGCAATCAAAGAGGTCGGGTATGTCTCTGCGGGGACGCTCGAATTTCTACTCGACGACGACGGCGAGCTCACCTTCCTGGAAATGAACCCGCGCATCCAGGTCGAACATCCCGTGACAGAGCTGGTCATGGGTGTCGACCTCGTCGGCGAGCAGATCCGCGTCGCCGAAGGCCTTGCGCTCGACCTTCCCGAACGCCCCCTCACGCCTCGTGGGCACGCGATCGAATGCCGCATCAACGCCGAGGATCCCGACACGTTCATCCCCTCACCAGGTCGAATTACCGAGCTTCACATGGCCGGCGGAACGGGCGTCCGGGTCGATAGTGGCGTCTATGGCGGGGGCCTCGTTCCGCCATACTACGACCCGCTGATCGCCAAGGTAATCGTACATGCACCGACACGTCAGCAGGCGATCGCAAGGATGCGACGAGCGCTTAGCGAAACCATCATCGCGGGCATTCGAACCAACATTCCGCTGCATCAGCGCGTTCTCCAGCACCCCGCGTTCGAGCAGGGACGCATTTCGACCCGGTTTCTGCAGGAGCTTCAGGGATAGGGCATGTTGACCGCCCCCGTGCGGCATGAGTAGACTTGTGTGGGTGCACTGAACGCATGGGGGCGTAGCAGGGGCTTTGGCTATCAATCGCAATAAGGTCTTGGAGGCCGCTCGGAAGTACCAGTCCCGGGGCCAGTACGACAAGGCGATCGCGCAGTACAAGAAGCTGATCGATTCCGACAAGCGGGATGTTCGTTCCCTCTTGAAGATCGGCGATCTGCACGTGCGCAAGGGCGATCGCGCGTCGGCGATTGAGACGTACCAGAAAGTCGCAGATCATTACTCGCAGCAGGGCTTCTTCTTGAAGGCCATCGCGGTCTTCAAGCAGATTCTGAAGCTGGACCCCTCGCGTCTCGATGCTCAAGTGCGGCTCGGAGAGATGTACGAGCAGCTCCAGTTGATCAGCGATGCGATGAGTGTGTTCGAAGACGTCTCGAACGGGTTCATGCGTGCGGGGGACACCGACCGAGCACTCCAGATGCTCGGCAAAATGGTCGACCTCGACCCCGAGCACATCCCGATTCGAATCAAGTACGCAGAGGCGCTTTCGCGAGCCGGCCGGACGCAAGAAGCTGCGGACGAATTCGATCAAGGCGCTCGGCTGCTGCGCGAGCAAGGCCGACTCGACGACTACATCAAAGTCGCCGAGCGTTTACTCTACCATCGGGGCAACGACGTACGCGTCGCGAAGGATCTCGCCGAAACCTACATCGCGCGCAGGGATCCAAAGCGCGCGCTTTCGAAGCTGCAAACTTGCTTCAAAGCAGACCCGCGAGACGTCTCCACTCTCTCGCTGCTTGCCGAAGCTTTCCTGATGCTCTCGCAGACCGACAAGGCAATCAGTGTCTACCGGGAAATCGCGCGCATCCACCGCGAAGCCCATCGGCCCCGGGAGCGCATGAGCGCTCTGCGGCGCATTCTCGATCTCAACCCCAACGACAACGAAGCGCGAACCGCACTCCAAAAGACGGCGTCGGCGTCGGGCGAGCATTTCATGCCTCCCGGTACCCGTCGGCACAGTGGCTCCGTGGGCGCTCCCTCGACCGCCCAGCTGTCGGGCTCCTACGGCGGTGAAGCTTCGCACGTCAGCTCACCCTCTCTCAGTGGCGCTTCGGGCATCATGTACGTCGAAGAGGAGGTCGAGGAAGCGAGCACCTTGTCCGGCTCCCTTCCATCGCTATCGGACCCGTCGATCAGCGGCTATGGCTCCTACGCGTCCGTGCCTTCCGCACCGTCGAACGCTCGGCCTCCCGCCGGCGCTCGCGTCATCCCGCTGCGGGCGCTCGCACCGATGACCTACACCGAGTTCCTCGCGTTGCCCTTGGTCAGCACGCAGGTCGCACCGGCGTCCGCGGCACTCACTCCGAGCTTGATGGAGCAAACGCTCGAGCTCGCCGACGCGTATTTGGTCGACGGCCTCTACGATCAGGCACGCGCGATCGTGAGCGAGCTCCAAGTCACGATGCCGAATCATCCATTGGTTCTCGACAAGCAGCGGGAGATCGAAGAGATCGCAGCGGTTTCGTCGGGCGTGTCTGCAGTCGCGCACCCTCCCGCCGAGTCCTTGGTGCCAGCATACGAATCGGATCCACCCGAAATGGAGTTCGAGTACGAGGAGCTCGCACCGGGAGACGAGGGGTTCGATTTCGCCGAGAAGCTCGCCGAGGAGCTGGCCGAAGTCGCAGAGATCGCGCCGATCGACGAAGGCGCCGAGATGATCGACGTCGAGACGGTATTCGAGCAGTTCAAAGCCGGCGTCGCAGAGCAGGTCAGCGACGACGACAGCGACACCCACTTCGACCTCGGCATCGCGTACAAGGAGATGGGCCTCCTCCCGGACGCGCGACGCGAGTTCCAGGTGGCCATGGCTGACCCGCGGCGGCGCTGCCTCTGTTGGACGATGATCGGGCTCATCTACATGGAAGAAGGCCAGCCCCGCGACGCGATCGAGGCGTTCCAGTCGGGCCTCGAGAGCCCCGAGAAGACCGAGCCGGAAACGACCGGCCTTCACTACGAGCTCGGGTTGGCCTGCGAGGCCGCTGGCCTAGGCGACCAGGCGCGGCTTCACTATCAGTATGTTTTTCAGCGGGAGCCGGCCTTCCGCGAGGTCGGGCAACGCCTGCAGCGCCTGGGAGGCCCTTCGGGCGACGCCGAGGAGCTCCTTCTCGAATCGATGGACGATGTGAATCGGGCATTCGACGAGTTGATCCACGAGGATTGAGCCCTATACACTAGGCCGATCATGGCTGAAACGGTGCAGACCTTTTGTCGTATCTGCGAGGCTCTCTGTGGGCTCGAGGTCACGGTGGACGGCGGCGAGGTGGTCGACATCAAACCCGACGACAGCCACGTCGCCACGCGCGGTTATGGCTGCGTGAAAGGGCTCAAGCAGCACAAGATGTACGCTACGCCCGACCGTCTGCTCCACCCGCAGCAGCGCATCGACGGCGAGCTTCGTCGCGTCAGCTGGGATGACGCCCTGGACAGCATCGGCAGCAAGGTCCGCTCGATCATCGACGAACATGGCCCCGACAGCATCGCGATGTACGTAGGCACCGCCGCGGGCTTCGGCGTGTTGCACCCCGTATTCGCGCAGGGGTTCATGCAGGGCGTGGGCTCGGCGAGCATGTTTTCGTCAGCCACGCAGGATTGCGCAAACAAGTTCGCCGTCGCGCACCAGGTGTACGGCTTTCCCTTCACGCAGCCCTTTCCGGACCTCGACCATCTCGAGTGCCTGATCATCGTGGGTGCCAATCCCGCGATATCGAAGTGGAGCTTCCTTCAGGTGTCCAATCCGATCCGGCGACTGAAAGAGATCGAAGCCCGGGGGGCGAAGATCTTCATCGTCGACCCGCGCCGGACCGAGACGGCCAAGGTCGCCGGCGAGCACGTCTTCATCCGGCCCAACACCGACGTGTTCTTCTACCTTTCCTTTCTGCACGAGCTCCTGGCCACCTCCGACATCGACCGTGCCCGCATCGATGCCCACATGACGGGTTTCGACGAGGTGTGTCGCCTCGCGGATGCCTGGCCGCCCGAGCGCACCGCCGAGGTGACACGAATTTCGCCGGACACGCTACGGGAGCTGGTTCGTGCGTATCGCGAGGCCGACGGAGCCGCGCTTTACTGCTCGACCGGCGTGAACATGGGGACCAACGGGTCGCTCGCGTTTTGGCTGCAGGAATGCATCAACGCCATCTCGGGCAACCTCGATCGCAAGGGCGGCACCCTCGTGAGCACGGGCGTCATCGACTTCGCGGCATTCGGCAAAAAGACCGGCACCCTCCTTCGGCAGCATGAGAGCCGCATCGGCGGGTTCAAGTCGGTCAATGACGCGATGCCGGGTGGCATTCTCGCCGACGAGATTCTCACGCCCGGCGATCGTCAGATCAAGGCGCTGTTCGTGACCGGGGGCAACCCGCTCATCACGATGGCCAACGCGGGGCGTCTGCGCGAGGCGTTCAAACAGCTCGAGCTGCTCGTCGTGCTCGACATCCAACCGAGTGAGACCGCGTCGGTGGCGACGCACGTGCTGCCATGCACCTCGCCGTTCCAGCGTCCGGATCTGCCTTTCGTATTTCCGCTGATGCTCGGGCTTCAGGCCAAGCCGTATCTGCAGGCCACGCGCGCCGTCGTGCCGCCTCGGGGCGAGCAGCGGGACGAGGCGACGATTTACGTCGACCTCGCGAAAGCCAGCGGCATCAATCTCTGGGGCTCCGCGATCGCTCAAAAGGGCCTCGAGGCCGCCAAGGGCCTCCGCTCGATCGCCCGGCGCGGTGAGCCTTCCGTGCCCCAGGAGCTCTTGTTGTCCGGGCTGCTCCGCGCGACCAAGCAAGGAAGCTTCAAAAAGCTCTTGAAAGAGAAGCACGGACGCCTTCGGCCGGAGCACGACCCGGGCAGCTTCTTGGGCAAGCGCGTCATTCACGACGACCAAAAGGTGCGCCTGGCGCCCGAGGTGCTGCTGAAGCAGGCGGAAAAGCTCGAGGCGGACTTTCAGAACGAGCTCGAAACCAAAGATGCCCTCAAGCTCATCACCAAACGCGCGATTACGACGCACAACTCGTGGACACACAACATCGAAGAGTTCGTGGCCGGCGACCGGTCGACCAACCACCTCTACATGCATCCCGAGGACGCGGCACGCGCAGGCATCGAAGCGGGCGATTTGGCCGACGTGTCCACCGAGACAGCCACCGTTCGCATTCCGGTGAAGCTGCTCGCCGAGCTCATGCCTGGCACCGTGGCTCTTCCCCACGGGTGGGGCCATCAAGACAGCAAGACCAGCGTCGCCAGCAAGACCACCGGCGTCAACGTGAACCTGCTTGCAGCCGACGGTCCGGACAAGCTCGAGCGCGTGTCCGGCATGGCGCACCTCACGGGGTTTTTGGTCGACGTGAAGCCGGCGGCCGGGGCGCTCAATCCCGATCATTGGTCGGGGATTGGCGATTCCTAGAACGCCGCCCGGAACGACAAGTTCGGATACCAGATCGCGCCGGTGAATCGAATCGGGCACGGCTCGCTCGGCATCCCCCAGCGGGCGGCGCACTCGTTGGAAGCGCTGGGATTCGTGGAGTCGATCTCTTGTGCGTCGCGTACCTGGGTGATGTTGATCCACTCGAGGCCGACACGGAGCCGCCGCCCGGGCTTGGCCCACTCGTAGTGGATGCCCGCATCGAGCCGCGTGAGCCAAGGAACGCGCTGAATGTACTGTTTGACGGAACCGTCGGTGTCGACGTAGAGCCAGCCCTCGGCCCGCCCAGACCGCGTTGAGACCCGGGCGGCGATGATCAGGCCGAACTTCGCGCGCCACCCGAGGACACCGTTGATGACGTGGCGGACGTCGTAGGACGGCGTGTAGTCGAGGTTCTGAGGCGAGTCGTTGACGACGGCGGTCACCTCGAGGTCGCTGAAGCCGAGGGTGTAGCTCACCAACGTCGAAATGCCGTATTCGGCGAAGCTTCGCTTCAACAAGAGCTCGAATCCGTAGCTGATCCCATCAGCCGCATCGTCGAGAAGGCCGACCGCCTGCGGAATGATCGTGCCTGGCGGACCGACGTTGGCGTTGATCTCGGGGTTCGTGAAGATGTCGACGAAGCGTACGTCGCGAAACAGGTTGACGTACCCGCGGGTCTCGAACGTGAGCTCATGCGGAAGAAAGAAGCGAACGCCGCCCTCGGTTTGGTGCGCGCGCTGAAGCCCGGGCTCGAGGGGGACGTCTCCGAGGCCGGGGAGCGGGATGGCATACGTGGCCGGGCGAATGCCGAGCCCCCAGCCCACGAACACGTCCGCGAGGTCGCTCGTGTGAAACGTCGCCCGCGCGCGTGGGCTCGCCCCGGCGTCGCGCGAGCCAGCCGTGCTCCAGAGGTCGGCTCGCAGGCCAAGCGCCAGCTCGAGCCACTTCACGGGCGTCGCGGTCGCGTCGACGAACGCGCCCGCGAAGATGCGCCTGTCTTGCGCCGCGAATTCCTCGTCACACGGGGTCGGCAAGTTGGGGATCTGCACGGTCGGGTTACCGGGCTCGAGCATGGGCTCGACGCAATTCGCCGGGCCAAAGAGCCCCACGAAGTCCCCGCCGACGCGGAGCCGCACTTTCGGCGCGCCGTAGATCGCCCAAAACCGCGGTCCGAATCGGTGAATGCTCGCGCCTGAATCCGCCAGCGCATTGCCGGATGCGTCTTGAACGTCCGAGAAATCGTACCCGTAGAGCATGGTTCCAATCAAATCCCATCGCTTCACTTTTCCGAGGAATCGAGCCTCGAAGCGGTGGTACTGCAGATCGAGCGATAGGCGATCCGTCGGATCGCTGGCATCGAAAACCGAATCGTCGCGCGCTCCGAGTGCGACGACCTCGAAACGCGCGCGCTTGCTCATCTCCACGCCGGTTCGATACTGATAGTCCCAGTACTCGACGGTAGAGTCGACGCCGATCGCACCGAGCAGCAGGTTGGGAAAGCCATAGCGACCCGCAAACGTCATCGAACCGTTCTTGGGCAAGGGCGTTTGGACGAGCCCCGACACGTCGATCAATCGGGCCTCAGCCTCGCCGTGAGGTCGATCGGTAGGGAATCGTCTCGGATTCGCGTGGACGACACCGCCGGTGAAGCCGCCGAAGCGCGCAGGCGCGGCACCCGAGAAGATGTCGAGGCTGTCTACCAACCCGGGATGGACGGTGGACGGGCCGAGGGCGGAGTGAAAGATGAGGGGAACGGGGATGTCGTCGTATAGGTAGACAGTGCCCGACGGCGGCGCACCGCGGAAGTAGACATACGGCTGTACGTTGGCCACCGGAACCGTGCCCGGAAGCAGCTCCAAAATCCGAAACGGCTCGCCGAACGTGCCCGGGATGTTTCGAATGCCTTCGAGCTCGAGCGTGATGGGCACTTGGGCGCGCGCGTCCACCTCGGCCGTTTCCGAAAAGACCAGCTCCCGTTCGACTTCGGCACGCTCCGGCTCCAGGGCGGTTCGTTCGGATGTCCCCTCTGGCTCCGGCCGCCGGACGCGTAGGTCGACGCGAACCTGGGATGGGACCGGGGAGCCGTCACGGGTCGCGGGCACGAACTCGGCCTTTGCAACCGCATCGAAGACGAGGTCGCACAGGGCCCGGCCGACGTCGCAGCGCTCGACGATCGCTTGCCCATCGGCTTCGATCCGCACCAAGACCCGAATGATGCCCGACTCGGGAATGTCGACGCCCTCGGGCACCTCGATACCCGGCAACGACTTCACTCGGGGCGCAACGAGGCTCTGCCCGCTCGCCGTCGAAACGATGGACAGAAAACCAAGAAGCACACAGAGGGCAAGAAGTCGCATCAGCTCCTCTTCACCGCTATTTGATCGTGCGGTGGAGCCGCTCCATCTGGGCGATGCGATCCTTAAGCATCTTTTTCAGCGCCGCGCGAAGGTAGGGTTCGACGTCGGCGTCGGTGCTTCCGGTGTGCGAGACGATCTGCTGGTAGAGGTGTGCGGTCTGCTCGGGGACTGCCAGCGTGATCTTGGATTCGCTCAGGTGGTCGTCGATGAGGCTGCGAATCAGCCCGCTCATGTTGACCCCGAGCTCCAAGAGCCGCTCATGCTGGTCCTCGCGAATCATCAGGCTGATGCGTCGGAACTCCTCGGTCATGTCTTCCTCCGAATTGTGGGACTATACACGAATCTGTACGAATATGCTTGATTGTATATGAGTATATACTAGTATGTATAAATACTAAATACAGCATAAAAAGGAGGTTCCCATGCGCCGCATCATTCAAGTCATCGCGAGCGCCTCGATCCTGGTGGCGGTCGCTCTCGGCACCGGCGGATGCACAAACCCGCACTCCCCGGCCGGCCACGAGGGCTACGTCTTCGAAGAGCCGCGCGTTTTCGGCGAAGGCGGGTTTCGCGGGGCGGTCCGAGGCCCCGGCAACTATGGGATCAGCGCGTGGCGCAACCGCATCGTCAACGTCGACGTGCGGCCCACCACCTATACGGAGGAGTTCAGCATCCTCGTCAAAGACGATTTGAACGTTGCGTTCCACGTGCATGCCGTGATGAAGGTCGAGCAGGGACAGGTGCGTACGGTCGTCGAGGATTTCGGTGCCGGACACTGGTACCCGAGATTCATCAAGGAACCGTTCCGAACGATCGTGCGCCAGTCGGTGCAGGAGTACGCGAGCCGCGAGCTCAAGGCCAAGCGCGATTCGATTGCGGAAACCATCGAAGGAGAGCTCAACGGCTATCTCGAAAACACTCCCTTTGAAGTGCTGCGGCTGGCGGTCGGGAACATCGATTACCCGTCGGTGGTCGCCCAGGCCGTCGAAAAGAAGCTCGCCGCAAAGCAGCTTCTCGAAGAGAAGGCCACGCAGCGCGAAATCGCCCAGCGAGACGCCGAAATCCGCATCGAAGAAGCCAAGGGCATCGCCGAGGCGCAAAAGATCATCAATGCCACGCTGACGCCAAACTACCTGCAGCACGAGGCGATCCAGGCGCAGCGAACGATGGCCAACGCACCGAACCATACGACGGTCTACATCCCGGTGGGCCCAAACGGGCTCCCGCTCGTGCACACGCGGTAGGCTAGTCAGTCGGGGCTCCGTTCGCGGAGCCCCGCGCTTGACGCCCACGAGAACGAGAGTTACCTCTGTCCCCACTGTTTGCGGGCGTAACTCAGTTGGTAGAGTGTCAGCTTCCCAAGCTGAATGTCGCCGGTTCGAGCCCGGTCGCCCGCTCCCAGACGTCGGTGCATGGTCGCTGTCGCGGCTGCGTTGTTGCTCTCGGCGCGGCACCCCACCTACACTGATTTCAGTGCCCCGACGTCTGCTGCTCTCGCTACTCTTGCTGACCGGATGCTTCGAGATTTCGCATCCCGCCAAGGGGTATCAGGTCATCGAAGACGTTCTCGAGCCAGTGATCATCGCTGGCAAAGGTGGGGACACGACCGTGCTGTTGGCAGGAGAGCCTTGGCAGCTCGTCGCGCGAGTCGACCACCCACAGTTTCTCTTCATTCACCAGCTTCCGTTGGCCGCGTGGCACTGCGAGATCGGGTCCGGGTGTGCGTCGCGGCTCGCCGTGTCGACCACCGGAGGCGTGGTCTATCACGACGAGCGAATCGGCCAGGACATGCACGTATGCACGGTCGACTACGTGCAAACGTTGGGGCGGGCGCACTGCTATGAGCGCCGGCTCGGGGCCGAGCAGCTGAACCGGCAGGCTACGACGTTCGTCGGCGACGTGACGGACGCCGGGTGGCAAGGAGACTACTATTCGCGGCTCACTGGCGGCTGGCACTCCTGGGAGCAGAGCAACGACCCCTGGCATCCGGCCGAGGAGGGGACGGGGGCCGAATGGACGGAGCGCCCCTGGGAGGGGGAGCTCCGCTTTCCCTCGATGCACAACGCCCACAACGTGGATCTCGGAGCCTGCTCGATGTTCGTCCCGTGGCAGTGGGAGGACCGGGACCCAGCGCTCGACGACCTGGTCGGCCCGGTGCTCGGGGAGCGCGGCCTTGCCGAGCTCACACTCGACGAGCTCGACGAGGCACGCGCCGCGTCGGCGACCACCGATGAAAGCCAAAACGTGGTCTGGTTCTTCGACGCGTTCACGAACCTTTGGCCGCGCGACATTCCAAGCGAGTTTCACTACCACGTCAAAGAGACCGGCGAGCGTCAGGCTTGCCTTCGCAGCTACTTCGCGACGAATACCGAGCTTCGCGCGCGACCCGGAGGCTGGAACATCATCACCGAAGGCATCGCGGCCGGGCTGAGTGAGCTGTTCGGAATCGGCGACTGCAGAACACATCCAATGAGCGTTCGCTTCTGCGGCGAGCTGGGCGCGCGAGCAGGCGCTCCGACGTTCACGCTCGACGAATCGTCGATCGTGGTCGACATGGAGCCGTACTCACGCTTCAAGCCGTCCTGCAACAACAATTTCGTCCCATTAGTCAAACAGGGTCTCGCGGACGGCGTGCGCGAGCTCACCGACGCCGCCATCACGGCACAACTGGAAGCGCTCACGGCGGCGCTCCCGTTCGAAATACGGCGCATCGAGCTCGTCCCGAGCGGGGCCTACCTCGTGGTCGCCGAGAACTACGACGACCCGCAGTACGATGCCATGAAGCTGATGGGCGGCGGCGACCCCGGCACGATCTGTCGACCCGAGCTCGGCGACAGCGGGTTTGCGCACGAGCCCCGCCCAGAGCTCGGCTTCACCGTCCCGAAGCGCGGAATCACGCGCTAGCGGGCCAGGTTCGCAAGAGTTCTTGCTGCTTTACGGAGTGTAAACAATTACGTATGGACCGGGCGCTGGGATCCGCAATCCTTGCAGGGCGCCTGTGGGCAAATGTCGGTGCTTGTCGAACGCTGGGCGGAAAAGGAGGGCTCGTGGACCTCATCGGGTCATCGATCATCGACCTCACCGAGGCCGCGTACGATCTCGAGCTCGGAGGAGATGCCTGGCTTCCAGAGGTACTGCGTCGCGGCCTACCCGTCCTCGATCAGGGTCTGGGGTTGGCGGGCTACGAGTATGGGCTGCCGGCGGACGGTGGCCCGGTGCAGCTTCTCGACTGTCACGTGGCCGCCGGACCTGCCGACTTCGCCGAGCGGCACATGCGGGCGCTGGCGACGACCGACCCGGACCTCCTTCGCGAACAGCTCACGCCGGGCTCTGCAACCACCGGCTCCGAGTACGCGAAGGACCGCCCGCAAGATCTCGAGCACTACGTCTCACACGTCACCTATTGCAAGGACGTGCTGTTTCTCACCGCGGTCGACGTTCGGGGTGCAGGGGTCGCGATCGTCGCCCCGCTCGAGAAGGTCACGAAGCTTTCGCCCCAAGATGCGCAACGTTGGCAGATGCTCGCGGCACACGTCGAGGCGGGCCACCGGCTCCGTCGTGGGCTCGACGCACAGGCGCCGAGAGAAGTCTCGCTCTCCCCGCTGCCGCACGAGGCCGAGGCAATTCTGGACGGCAGCCGCTTTCGCGTGACCGACGCGGTAGGGCAAGCGCAGGAGCAGAACACCACGCGACGTCTTCGGGAGGCTGCGGTTGCCGTCGATAGAGCTCGGGGTCGCATGCGCGAGCGCGATCCCGAAAATGCGCTCGAGATTTGGAAGGCGCTCGTGCGCGGACGATGGTCGTTGGTGGACTGGTTCGATACGGACGGCCGAAGGTTCGTGCTTGCGATACCAAACCAGCCTCACGTCACCGATCCTCGCGGGCTGACGGAACGCGAAAATCAGGTCGTGACCTACGCTGTGCTGGGCCACAGCAACAAGATGATCGCCTACCGCCTCGGCCTGTCGCCGTCGAGGGTGTCGACCATTCTGCGAACCGCCATGCGAAAGCTTGGGTTCCGCACGCGCACGCAGCTCGTGAAACAGATGCGCGACCTCCAGGCTCTGCAGTAAGGGGACTGTCCCCTCTTCACGCGGCGGACTCGTCCCTTGGCGGTGCAATCGATGGGCCGAGGGGAGCGAGCTTTTCGACGAGTTGGGCTCGGCTCTTGAGACCTTGCTTGTGAATTGCCGAACGCAGCAGGCCCGAGACCCTCCCCTGCGAGAGCCCTAGTCGATACGCGATGAGCTTGTTCGACTCGCCGAGGACCGCGTATGCCACGACCAGGCACTCCTGCTCGGTCAGCCCCCGCGGGTCTCGGACCTCCGGAGCATTCGGAATCGCGACGACGAAGCGGCGCTGGTCGGTGTCGAACCAGTCCACCACACTCCACCTGCCGCACACGAGAGCATGCCAAGCGGCAAGCGCACGAGCAGGGTCTTCTCGGCGTAGCGTCCCACGCACTCGATCCACTCGTCTTGCCGCTCGCCGAAGCACATCGGCGGCGCTCAGCTCGGTGGCGGGACCCACGGCCTCCACCACGCGAAAGCCATTGGTGTCGAGCACGGCTTCCGCATCGTGAGGGAGGTCGGTTGATTTGTGTTCGCGATCGGCAGCGCTCCGCGCAAGCGCTCTTCGCAATCGATGCGCGGCTGCGATGTGTGCTCCGAGCATCTGCCACCGTTCTCGCGCCTTTGGCGTGAGCCTCAGCGTTGAGGGAAGCGGTGCGCTGATGTCGACGCCGATGCCGTTGGGGTCGACGGCGAGGATGCCGATCAAGTCGGAAAACCCGAGCGCGTCGACGAGCCGGGTGAACTCCCTCGGATGGTTGGCGGCGATCTCGCTCCACGTGCCGGCATAGCCAGGCGGCGTGACCGAACGAACGAACTCCGGTGAGAGCACACGGCGCGCTGCTGCGAACTTCTCTTCGAAATCCGCCGGCATGGATCGCGTCTCCATGCCGTGTACGACCGCGTCGGCACCTCCGGCGCCGATCGGCCGCACGAACTCGAAGCCGAACACGCCGAGGCCGTGGTCGAAGACGGGCTCGCCGACCTCCACCAGGTTGGAAAGCCAGTCCGAGTCCGACTTCTCGAGGTCGTAGCAGACTTCGATCAAGTCGATCACGTTTGAGGTGACGGTGTCCAAGGCTCCTCCGATCTTTCAGACTACCTTCGTGTCGGCCATACGTAATTGTTCGTACGGCCTGCTGGCTCTCGATCACTGTTCGTACGAATCGACGACCGCACGCAGTACGTCCCTTCGTGCCACTACGCCCACGACGCGGTTGTCCTCGATCACCGGGTAGCGGCGATACTTGCTCTCCACGAACCGCGCTGCGACGTCGAGCAAGTTGTCGTCTGCGTTGACCGCCTCGACCGCCGAGCTCATGTAGTCCTCGACGCGGCCTCCATGCTCCCCGTGGTAGCCCGCGACGAGAGCAGCCTCGAGGAAATCGCGCTCGCTGAGGACGCCGACGAGGTTCCCGGCCTCGTCGACGACCGGCGCGCCCGAAATGTGTTTGTCGACGAGGACGCGCACCGCGTCGAGCAAATCGGTTCCACGCGTGAACACGACCGGCTTCCTGACCATGACATCCCTGACGCGCAGCTCTTTTCCAAGCGTCATTTTTCCCACCGCTTCGGGCAAGTGCGATCGCTACCGGCGCGACGCCCGCACGCGCCGCATCCCTCGGGGTTGTTGAGCCCGCCGCACGTGCCGCGGATACCCCCTCTTCCGAGGAGCAGTCCGACGCTCAGCCCGCAAAGCGAGAGTGCAAACACGATGAAGCTCAGCAGGTAGACCGTCACGCCATTTAACTCCCGAAGTCGTCGAACATGATGTTCTCGTCGGCGACGCCCAGATCCGCAAGCATTTTCTGAACGGCAGAAATCATCAGAGGAGGGCCGCACATGTAGTATTCGCAGTCCTCGGGGGCTTCATGCTCGCCGAGATATTGATCGTGCGCCACCTGGTGAATGAAGCCCACCGGGCCATCCCAGTCATCCTCGGGCTTCGGCTCGGAGAGCGCCACCACGTAGTGAAAGTTCGGATGCTCCGCCGCGAGCCGCTGGAACTCCTCGTGGTAGAAGAGATCCCGCTTGCTGCGCACGCCAAACCAAAACGAGATCTTGCGTTTGGTCTTGATGCGCTCGAGCTGGTCGAAGATGTGTGACCGAAGCGGCGCCATGCCCGTGCCGCCTCCGATGAAGACCATTTCGTTGTCCGTTTCTCGCGCGTAGAACTCACCGTAGGGGCCTGCAATCGTCACGGGGTCTCCGGGCTTCAGGTTGAAAAGATAGGAAGAAACGATGCCGGGCGGAGCGTCGTCGCGCGACCCGGGCGGGGGAAGCGCAATGCCGACGTTGAGGAGGATGATTCCCTTTTCCTCGGGATAGTTCGCCATCGAGTACGCGCGGGACGTCGCGGATCTCGTGCCCGCGCGATACCGCCAGAGATCGAGTCGATCCCATTCGCCGCGGTACGCCGGCTCGATGTCGAAGTCCGCGAAGCTCGCTTCGTACCGCGGGCATTCCACTTGTACGTAGCCGCCGGCGCGAAAAGGAATTTCGTCGCCCTCGGGAAGCGCGAGCGTGATTTCCTTGATGAAGGTGCTGACGCCGCGGGTGGCGCGCACGGAGCACTCCCACTTGCGAACACCGAAGACCTCATCGGGGACACGGACGCGCAGGTTCTCGCGAACGGTCACCTGGCATCCCAGGCGCACGTGGCGCGCCGCCTCGTGTCGACCGATGAGCGACGTTTCGGTCGGTAGCAGGGAGCCGCCGCCTTCGAGGACCGTCACGCGGCATTGACCGCAGGTCCCTTTTCCTCCGCATCCCGAAGGCAGGTAGAGCCCGACGCTCGAAAGCGCCTCGAGAAGCTTCGCCCCCGCACGCACCTCGAAATCGCGATCGTCGTTGACCTGCATGTGAACGGTCCCGGTTTCGACGAGCTGGGAGCGTGCCAGCAGAATCAAGGTCGAAAGGGACACGACGACACCCGTGAAGATGGCCACCGCGAGCCCGATTTGAAGCGCCATCGCCGCCACCACCTAGAGCTGAATCCCGGCGAAGGCCATGAAGCCGAGCGACATCAGCCCGACGATGATGAAGGTGATTCCGAGGCCCTGAAGGCCCTTGGGAACGTCGCTGTAGCGGAGCTTCTCCCGGATGCCAGCAAGACCGAGGAGCGCCAGAGCCCAGCCGACTCCGCTGCCGATGCCGTAGACGATGCTTTCGGTCATCGTGTAGTCGCGCTCTACCGAGAACAGCGTGCCTCCGAGGATGGCGCAGTTGACCGTGATCAGCGGAAGATAGATGCCTAGCGCGAAAAAAAGAGTCGGGAAGTATCGATCGAGCACCATCTCGAGGATCTGCACCATCGCGGCAATGACGCCGATGTAGGTGACCAGTCCGAGAAAGCTGAGGTCCACGTCGGGAAGACCAGCCCAGGCGAGGGCGCCCTCCTCGAGAACGAAGTGATAGAGAAACGTGTTGACGGGCACCGTGATCAGTTGGACCACAACGACTGCAGCGCCTAGGCCGATCGCGGTCTGAACGCGCTTCGAGACCGCCAAAAACGTGCACATGCCGAGGAAAAACGAGAGCGCGAGGTTTTCGACGAACACCGCTTTGATGAAGAGCTCGACGTAGGCACCGGTCATAGCGCCTCCGTTCGATGGACTTCGTGGATCTGAAACTCGGGTTTTTCGACCTGCTCGGGCTTCCACGACCGCACTGCCCAGATGATGAGGCCGATGACGAAAAACGCGCTCGGCGGCAACAACATCAGGCCGTTCGGGTTGAACGAGCCGCCTTCGGCCACGGTTGCGAAGATCGTGTAGCCGAGCAGCGTGCCCGCGCCGAGGAGCTCCCGAGTGCTCGCGACGAGGATCAGGATGAGGCTGTAGCCGAGACCATTGCCGATGCCGTCGAGAAAGCTGACGCCCACGGGGTTCTTCGAGGCAAAGCTCTCGGTGCGGCCGAGAACGATGCAGTTCGTGATGATCAGGCCTACGAAGACGGATAGCTCGCGGCTCGTTTCGAATGCAAAGGCCTCGAGCGATTGGTCGACCACGATCACGAGAGAGGCGATGATGGTCATTTGGACGATGATGCGAATGCTGCTCGGAAGCACGTGACGAATCGTGCTGACGGCCGCGTTCGCAAAGGCAGCCACGAAAGTGAGCGCAAGGCACATGTAGAGCGAGGGCAAAAGCGAGGTGGTGACCGCGAGCGCCGAGCATATGCCGAGCACGTGCAGGGTGACCGGATTGTCGTCGACGATCGGCTCGATGAGGGCTCGCTTGGCGGCAGAGCTCATGCGTCATCTCCTCGCCGCACTCGTCGCAAGTACGGGCCGTACCCGTGATCGCCGAGCCAGTAGCGGAGCAGGTTCGAGACCCCGTTCCCGGTGAGGGTGGCGCCGGAGACCCCGTCGACGCGATGCTCGGCGAGCGGGTCTTCGTCTGCGACGCGGCCCTTCACGATCTCGATCCTCAAGTTGCCGTCGGAATCGAATGCGCGCTTGCCGCGCCATCGTTCCCGCCAATCGGGTTTCGAGACGAAGTCGCCGAGACCAGGCGTCTCACCGTGCGCATAGAAGGTGAGGTCGATGATGGTGTTGCCGTCTGGCTCGAGGGCGAGGAAGCCGTACATCGTAGACCACAGCCCGTACCCCGAAACCGGCAGGATGATGCGCGTCACCTCACCTTCGCTGCGCAAGAGGTAGACGAGCCCGAGCTTTGCTCGACGCCCGACGCGGGCGCGGTCGATGTCACTCGGGACCAACACGCTCCGCTCGGGGTCTTTTGCAGCTTCCAGGGGATCGAAGGCTTCGGGGTCGACGTCCTCGACGTAGCTCCCCGTGTCGAAATCGATCACACGAGCTTCGATGCGCTCGTACAGCTCGTCGACTTCGCGGCTCGGGTCCATGAGGCCGGCGACCTCGAGGATGTTTCGCCGCACGTCCAAGACCGCATTGGCGATCTGCCTTGGTTTGAGCATCACGGCAGCCGAAGCGACCAGCGACGAGCACGCCAAGCTCACCACCAGTGCAACGGCTAGCGTGCCGTGGACCGTATCTGCCTTTCTTTGCGCGTCAGGCACTTCGTCTCAGCCTCCGGGACACGTTTGCACGCATGACCGCTTGATCAATCGTTGGCGCGAAGATGTTGGCGAACAGGATGGCGAGCATGATCCCCTCGGGAAAAGCGATGTTCACGACGCGAATGACGACGGTGAGGAGCCCTACGATGAAACCGAAGATCCAGCGGCCCGTGTTGGTCACACATGCCGTGACGGGATCGGTCGCCATGAAGATCATTCCAAACGCAAAGCCGCCCAACACGAAATGCCAATACCAGGGCATTGCGAACATCGGGTTGCTGTGGGAGCCGACGGCGTTGAAGAGCAAGACCGTGCTGACGAGCCCGAGCATCACGCCCGCGATGATGCGCCAGGATGCCACGCCCGTGTACACGATGAAGGCGCCGCCGACGAGGCATGCGAGGGCAGAGGTTTCTCCGAGCGACCCTTGAATGGGCCCGAGGAACGCGTCGATCCAACGCACGCCGCTCTCGGTGATCCCCGCGACCCCGGCTTCGGCGCCGATGGCGAGAGGGGTCGCGCCCGTGACCACGTCGACCGGTGGCGTCCAAACCGCCTCGCCCGACATCTCGACTGGATACGCGAAGTAAAGAAACGCGCGGCCGGCCAAGGCGGGATTCATGAAGTTCTTACCGGTGCCACCGAACACCTCTTTGGCGATCACGACGCCGAAGGAAATGCCGAGTGCGACCTGCCAAAGGGGCGTCGTCGCCGGGAGAATGAGCGCGTAGAGAATGGACGTAACGAAGAAGCCCTCGTTGATCTCGTGATTGCGGACGCCGGCAAAGAGCACTTCCCAAAACCCCCCGGCTAGCATCGTCACGGCATAGACCGGCACGAAATAGAGCACGCCGTAGAAGGCCGAGGCCCAGAGGTCGTGGGGGTCGTGGCCGATGCCGAGAAAGCCTATGATCGAGCCGCGCCAATCCGACGGGGCGGACAGCTCGAGCTCGTGGATCGCGAGGTTCGCCTGGTAGCCGGTGTTCCACATCGCGACGAGCGCGCACGGCAGCACCCCGATGACGACGAGACCCATCACGCGCTTGAGGTCGATCGCGTCCCGAACGTGGGGTGCGTGGCGCGAGACGTCCGGAGGCGAATAGAACAAGGTGTCCAGCATCTCGTAGATCGCCTGGTAACCCTCGAAGCGCCCGCCCTTCGAAAAGTGGGGCTCCACTTTGTCCAGAAGCCTGCGAAGAGCTCGCATCAGCCGTCCTTTTCGATCATGTCGAGGGCTTCTCTCAGATAGGCGCCGTACTCGTACTTGCTCGAGCACACGAACGAGCAAAGCGCCAGGTCCTCTTCTTCGAGCTCGAGGCAGCCGAGCGAGCTCGCCGTTTCCGTGTCTTGAACGATCAACGCCTTGAGCAGCGGCGCGGGAAGGATGTCGAGGGGCATCACCTTTTCGAAGTTGCCGATGGGAACCATCGCGCGAGGGCTGCCGTGCTGCGATGTAGAGAGCGGATATCGATGGCTCTTCGGGCGAAGCGCCGACACGAACGCGCGAATCGCCGAGTAGCGGCCGGCACCCGGGGCCAGCCAGCTCAGAAAGTGTCGGCTTCGATCTTCGTGAAGCACACTGACCTGTACGTCGTACGGCCCGATGTACTGAGCACGTCCGGCCGCGCGGCGGCCGCTCAAGATCGAACCGGAAATGACTCGACGCTCGACTTCCGCCACCTCGCCATCGAGCAAGTCTTCGGTGCTCGCCCCGAGCCGCGTCCGAAGCAGACGCGGCCGACGAACCACCGGACCGCCGAGCGCAACGACGCGCTCCGTCGAGACGCGTCCCGTCGTGAATAGCGAGCCAATCGCGATCACGTCTTGATAGCCGACATACCAAACCGTCTTATGGTCGCTGACCGGATCGAGAAAATGGATGTGCGTGCCGGGAAGGCCTGCCGGATGTGGGCCTTCGAAGACCGTCGACCGCACGGATTCGGCTTTTGGAAGCTGAAGAGCCGGGCCGGGAGCTTGGCACACATGCACCGCGCCATCGGTCAGCCGGGAGATCACGTGGACCCCGTCGACGAAATCTTGCGCGCGCTCCGCGATGACGACGCACGGATCCGCACTCAAGGGATTGGTGTCGATCGCGGTGACGAATATCGAATGGGGAGTCCCGGCAGCAGCGGGGACGTTGCCGAACGGCCGCGTGCGAAACGCGGTCCACGCGCCGGACGCGAGAAGCAAATCGCGCGCGTCGCGCCGGGCGAGCTTGCCGAGGGAGTTGCGATCAAACGATGGGAAGCGCTCTTCCTCCGAGCCGTCGAGACGAATTACGACCGACTCGAGCGCGCGACGGTCTCCGCGATGAATCGCCACGACCTCCCCGGCGCCGGGCGAGGTGTACTGCACGTCGGGGTTGCTCTTGTCGATCAACAACGTTTGCCCGAGACGAACGCGGTCTTCGACCTCGACCTTCAGCTCGGGCCTCAGCCCGCGAAAGTCCCGCGCGACCAACGCCACCCAGCCAACGTCGTTGGCCCGGTGGATTCGCTGCTCCGGCGTGCCTGTGATCGGGATGTCCAACCCCCTGCGAATCTTCACACGCATTTGAGGGGCCGAAGTCTAGCGCAATCTTTGCGTGGAAGTCCGGTCGTTTTCCCGATGTCGAATCGCCGCAATCGTGGTACCTCCTCGTCATGCGCTGGCTTGCCTGCATCTGCATGGCTGCCGTCCTGGGCAGCTGCAAAACGGAAGACGTCTATTTCATCCCCGGTACGGCAACGCTGCCTGATTGTACGGAAACGCCGGCTGACGACCTGGACGGCGCCTGCTTGTTCGATCAAGGCACCGTGACGATTCTGTCGACGGGTTGCCTAGGAGCCGAGCCGGACGCCGTGTTTGCCTCGTGCGCGTTGGCTTGGTCTGTCGAGCAAACCGGGAACGACGTCACGATGATCGTCGACGGCGAGTACCGCATCGAAGGAAGATTTTGCGGCGATCAGCTTCATTTGCGCGGTGGATGGTGGCTGCCGGTCGAAGACGAGGGGTTTTGCACCTATGAAGACGACTCCGCGGAAGAGGTGGGCATCCAAGCCGAAGGAAACGTGCTGACCTACATGCCACCCGACGAGCAGAATCTGGATTTCACGCTCGAGGGCACTCTCAGGGTTCAGGGGCCCTGCGCTGCCAGCTACCAGGTGACGCTCCAACCGGGTGGCGGCTGCTTCTTCGAATAGCTAGCAGGGCGATTCCTCGTACAAGAAGCCGAGCACGTCGTCTCGCGTCAGGATGCCGACCACCCTCTCCTCGTCGACGACCGGCAAACGCCCGATGTTGTGCGCTTTCATCGTCTCGAGCGCGCGGCTGAGCGGCGCGCCGGGCGCGATGGTTTGGACCCGATGGGCCATGCAACTCTTGACCGCGAGGCTATCGCGCCCCTCGTGCTGCGCACGCTCGACGTCACGACGCGAGATCACGCCGACCAGCCTTCCGTCTTCGACGACCGGCGCGCCATTGTGTCCCCATTCCTGAAGCGACTGCGCCAGCTCCGCAAGCGGCATGTCGGGAACGACGGTGCGCACCGGGCTCGACATCAAATCACGAACGTGCGTCGGACGCCGACAGAGTCGCTCTAGGGCATCGTGAATCCTGCTCACGACCTCCTCGAGAGACGCGTCGCGCACGACCCCGGCACCCGCGCCCGCGTGCCCTCCCCCGCCCAGCTCCTCGAGAATCGCGCCGACCGGAACGCTGTCGCTTTGCGCTCTCCCGATGACGTGCGTCTTGCCGTTCGGAAGCCGATACGCGCAAAACAGCGCATCGTGCGGAAGAATCCGAAAGGCCTCGGTCGACACGCGCGCGAGGCCAGCGGGGGCTTCCGCGATCTCGAGGGCGCAAACACCCACCGACGCACCAAACCGCGGCGCCTCCTCGGCGGACTCCAAGAGCCGTACGAGCAGCCCGCGCTCGACGGCATCGAAGGGAGGCCTCAGGAACCGCTGCAAGAGCGCGGGCTGCGCGCCATGGCCGAGAAGCCAAGCAAGTGCCATCGCATCCCGCGAGCTCGAGCGCGCGTAGGCCAACGACCCGGTGTCTTCGTGAATTCCAAGCGAGAAGAGCGTCGCCTCTTCTCGGTCGATGGCGACATTGCGGGCCCGGAGCTCCTCGACAACGAGCGTGGTGACCGAGCCGACGGGCTGCACGTGCTCTTCGTCTGCGCGGACATCGTCGGGAGCGCTCGGATGATGATCCCAGACCACGACGCGCACGCTTCGTGAATCGCCGGCCGCGCGCGCGAGCACCTCTTCGACGTGCAAGAGTCGGCCTCGCCGACGGACGTCGGTCACTACCAGCAGGTCTACCTCGGAGAGGTCGAGGTCCTGGCAACGTGTCGTCGGAAACCGATCGGCGTGTAGCGTCAGATATTGATGGACATTCGGTGCTGCGCCACCGCTGAGGCCGATCGACGCACCGACGAACAGCTTCTGCAGGGCCACGCTCGATGCGAGGCCATCGAAGTCGACCGTCTCGTGCGAGGTGATGAGCTTCACGCCCCGGGTTCCAAAGTCTCCTGAAGCACTCGCAGCAGATCGACGTAGCTCACGATGCCGAGCAAATCACCGGTGTCGAGATCGGCCACTGGAATCGCACCCACTCGATGAAGAAGCATGAGCTCGACGACCTCGCGGATGTTGGTTTCGGGATCGACTTTGACGGGGCTCGTATTCATGAAGCTGCCAACGTTGGCGTTCCGCGCGCCCTCGACGGCATCGATTGCCTCCTCTTCGTTCGCCTCGCTGAAACCGCGAAGGTCCCGGTCACTGATGATGCCGACGAGCTCTCGCCCGCGGACGACGGGGAGGTGCCGGACGTCCAGCTCATAGAGCAGCCCGAGCGCTTCGGCGACCGACATGAGCTCGGTCGCAGTCACGGGGTTTTCGGTCATGATGTCTTTGGTCAGCACAGCCTTCTCCTCTCGCGGTCTTTCTAGAAGCTAGAACATGGGGAACGGTAGGGTCGGTTCCACCGCATTGAAATCCTGGATGATTTGAAGCGCCGTGACCACCGCAATCAGCGTCAACATGTTCGCAGCGACCAGGCTCCATCCGAGCAACCGGAGACGGCGGGTAGTCGGCTGCGAAATGGCCATCACGAGCACGGTCACTGCCATCGGCAGGGTTGCTGCGAACACCAACGGCCACCTCCGAGATCCCGTGAGCGCGGTCCCCCCAATGGCGATGATGAGCACGCAGACCGCGACCAAGAGGGAGCGCTTCAGCCGAACGCGGCCCCGATCTTCGTCGGTTTTCGCCTTGGCGCGCGCGACGGTCAGGCGCACGACCGAAGTCCCCAAAAGGGACGTCACCATCCAGATGAGCGCCACTGCCGTGGCTTCAGCCGGGCGCCAGCCCGCGCTCAGCCCGAGCGGAATCGCAATGGACGAGAGGGTCGAAGCGGCAAGCGCCTCCCCGAACATGCTTCTCTCGAGCCCCTGAACCGCAAGCAAAATCAGGGCGACGCCTAGAACGAGCGGAACAGCGACCGTGTACTGGGCTGAAGGGGGGGCGAGCACGAGACCGGCAACCCCGGCACCGACCGAAACCAGGCCAAACAGGAGCAGCGCCCGCTTCGCACGGTCGCTCTCTTCGCGCTTTGCTCGGTTTCCGCGCTGCCCGACGAGCACGAGGATGGGCTCGTTGGCGAGGAACGCGGCAACCGCACCGGCCGCGAGCAACCAGGTAGACGGCGCGGGCGACCCGCCGAGCAAAACCGTCACCATCGGAAACAGCAGCTCAGCGTAGGCGCCGTGCTCGCGAGGAATCATCTTCCGGTGCGCGGTGCTCATGGTCTGATGGGGATAGCACTCGCATTCATGCAATCCATCGCATTTTCTGCATGGCCGAAAGCTCGGCGCGCAAGATGTGCATCTTCGGGTATAACTGACGCAGTGGCACCGAGGCGGCATCCCCTCGGCACGCTGACGGACGCGATGGACGACCCTAAGGCGGCGATATGTGGACGGCGGTGATCGCGGGGGCCGCGGCAGGCCTCGCCTCGGTACCCGGAAGGGAAAGAAGGACGCAAGGCAAGTCGCGTGGTCGAAGCGCCGTTCGTCGGCCCGGGATCGTGAGCTCGGACGGCTCAGGGCACCGACATCACGATTGCACCGCTTTTGTGCACGAGCTCGTGCGACACGCTTCCGAGAAGCGTGCGGGCGACGGCGCCTTTGCCCGTGGTGCCGCAGAGGATGAGTGGTGCATCGATTTCGCGCGCCAAAGAGATGATTGCATCGGCGGGGTCGCCGCTCACGGCATGGCAACGTAGCTCGAACCCGTCGTTTTGGACCGTGCCGCAGGTCTGCATCTCGAGCAGCTGCCGGAGATCGTCGATTTCCTTGTGTGCGACGGACCCGTCGCGCTCCCGCGCGTCGAGCACGGTCACCACGTGAACGTCTGCCTCGAGCTGGCGTCCCATGAACACGGCGAGCTCGAAAGCGCGCCGCGACGGGTCCGAGAAATCGTAGGCGACGACCAAACGAGGGATCAACGACACGGGCTACTCTCCGTCTTTCGGTTCGTGGTCGCAGCGGCCCCGCACGACCAATACCGGACAAGGCGCATGGCGCACCACGCGCTCGGCCACGCTTCCGAGGAAGGCCCTCGACAAGCCGCTTCGGCCGTGGGAGCCGAGAATGACCAAGTCCACATTTTCGTCTTCCGCCATCTCGACCAAAGCCCTGCCCGGGGAGGGGTGCTGCATGACGCTGAGCTCGACCTCCGGCACGCCTTTGAGGAGCTCGGCTGTCTTCCCGGTCAGCGTCTCGCGAATCGCTTCCTCGATCTCGACGCGAATGTTCCGCTCCAGCAGGTCTGGACGTGACCAGACGACCGGCGGCACGTTGGGCGTCGGATCGAAAACGTGCGTCACCAGCACTTTGGCGTTGAACGTCTTGGCGTAGAGCGCCGCAGCCCGCAGCGCCTCGTCGGAGATATCCGAGAAGTCCGTGCCGACGAGAATGGTTTGTGGCTGGTCCATGATTGCACCATCGTGCCAGAGGAGCGGCGCGACTTCGACGCAAAAGCATAGCCAAAAAGACGAATGTTCTGCGAGAGATAATGCCCCGACGCAGAAGTTGCGTGCCCGGAAAAGCGAAATCCTGCTAAACCTTTGGCGTGGTCCTTGCACCGAGCTGGCATCGTTCCACCGGGTCGAGGAGAACGACATGACCGACCGACCATTGATGCCGTCCGAGATACGCCGGAAGGTTTTGAGCCAGCACCGGGAAATCGAGCAGATCTTGTCCGAGCTCGAGGCGGGGGTGGCACAGCTCCAAGAGGGGTCGGTCGAGCCGGCGCAGGTCAAACGCGCAGCGTACGCGCTTCGAGGGATTCTCGAGCTTCACATGAGCTTCGAGGAAACGTACATGGTCCCGGCGATCGAGGAGGCTGACGGTTTCGGGCCCGAACGTGCGCAGCACCTCCACTCGGAGCACGCAGAGCAGCGGCAAGAGCTCGACCGGCTCGTCGACGCGATCCGCGAAGCGGGTTCTGCCGAAGACCTCACCGAGAGCGTCACTCGCCTCGCCGAAATGCTGCGCAGCGACATCGAGCACGAAGAGCGCGACTACGTCACGGACAAGCTTCTACGAGACAACATCATCCCCAGCGATACGTTCGGCGGCTGACCAGCACGCCGGCGAGAGGACGAACAACCCGCCATGCAGATCAGACAGATCCTAGTCCCGACGGACTTCTCGGAAAACGCGCAGCACGCTGTCGACTATGCTGTCGAGCTCGCCAAGCGGAGCTCCGCAAAGCTCCATCTCCTCCACACGCCCGTGATACCCACCTATCTGCTGATGGATCTGTCCTACAGCCCGGGGCCCGAAGCGGTCACGCGAATCCTCAACGACTCGCAGGATGCCCTCGACGCGCAGGCAAAGAGCATTGCCGCCGCCGGCGTCGAGCATTTCACGGCGATTCGCGAAGGAACCGTGCACGAGGTGATTCGCGACTACGCGCGCGAGCACGGCATGGACGTGGTGATCGTCGGGACGCACGGAAGGTCGGGCGTGTCGAAGCTGATGTACGGAAGCGTCACCGAACGAGTCATCAAGACGGTCCACACGCCGATCATCGTCGTACCGCCGGCGGGGGGCGCCCTTCCCAGCACGATCGCCGTGGCGTACGACTTCTCCGGCCCATCGAAGCACGCGGTCCGGGTCGCCGACGCACTGCACGAAGTGTTCAAGGGTCCGCTTCACCTCGTCCACTGCTACCTGGACGTCTGGGGCGAGTACACCGACCGCGGCGCCGTCGTGGGAGAGGCGGCCGAGAAGCGACGCGAAGCGCTCCATCTAGGTCTGGAGGAGATGCTGAAGAAGGACGCGGACGAGCTGCTTTCGAGTGCCGAAGGTGTGCAGACCCACCTCGTCACGGGGGACCCCGAGGAAGGCATCCTCCGGGTCGCGGAGGATGTCGGCGCCACGCTGATCTGCGCCGGCACCACCGGCAAGAGCGGGATCGAGCGGCTTCTCATCGGCAGCGTGGCAAGGCGCCTGCTCCACGACAGCAAGGTTCCCCTCCTTCTAACGCATGAAGACGGCTGAAAGCGCAGCATCTTGAATGACTGCGCGGACCGCGCAAGATTGGGGCGTCATGGCCGGGCGGATCATTGCGACGGGGTTGGCGATCGCGCTACTCAGCGGCTGCGAGTGCGGGAAGCGTGGAGAGCCCACGGACGACACCCCGGCGGGCTTCGAACAGGTGATGAAAGATCACGGTGCGCTCTCGCTCGTGGCGCGAAACGCGCTGATTCGAGGCGACCTCCCCGTCGCTCAGCAGTCGATGCGTAAGCTAGCGTTCTTCATGCAGCACGTGCCCTTTCCAAAGCAAGGCAAGGAGTACGCGCGAATCACCCGCGAGCTCGTTACCGAAGTACGCGACGCGGGCGACCTCGAAGAAGCGTGCATGGCCTTTTCGAGACTTTCGCACGCATGCGGCCAATGCCATCACGGGCTCGACCGTGGCCCGCCGATCAAGCTAGAGCCCACACCGGAAGGCGAGGACCTGAAGATGCACATGCAGCGCCACTACTGGGCGGTCGAGCGAATGTGGGAGGCGTTGTTGAGTGACTCCCCCGAAACGTTTCAAGCGGCAGCGGCCGTGCTCGCCGAGTCTCCTCTGCACGGGTCGGAAGATCCGGACAGTGAAAACCCTCCCGGCGCGACGCGACTCGCGTACGAAGTGCACGATTTGGCGTTTGCGGCTGCGGTGGAGGGGAAGGCACGCGAGGACGAGTACGTGCCTCGACCAGGCGAGCCGGTCGAGCCCGAGCCCACCACGCGCGGGCAAGCCGAGATCTTCGGACGCCTCCTTTGGGCGTGTAATCAGTGCCACAGCCTCATCGAGGTCGAGCCTCGTCTCACGCCGCAGGAGCGAAAGCGGGGTACGCCGTGACCGTGGGACGGCGTGCGCTCGCCTTGGGTGCCGGGCTCGTGATTCTCACCACGGCTTGCGCGAGCGGGCGCGTGAGAGGCGCCCAGGGTACGGAGATGGGACAAGCCCAAGAGTACCAGCCCGAAAAGAAGGTCGAGCCGCCGATCGGCAACGTCGACCGAACCTCGGGCCCGATGGTGCAGCCCGAGCCCTACCCCGTGTTGGAAGTCGACCTCGAACGGCGCCCCCCCGAAGTCAGCCCTGGCCCCGAGCCCGACTCCGGCAAAAAGCAACCCAAACCCGAATAAACGCCCCATGTCGAAGCTCTGCCTAGCGAACGAAGCGGTCAACCACGTCAACTCGAACCAGCGCATCTTCGTTCATGGTGGTGCTGCAACACCGACCAGACTCATCGATGCGCTCGTCGAGCAATCGCCAAGGCTGCGCGACGTCGAGCTGATTCATTTGCACACGTCGGGCGATGGCGCGTACGCGAAGCCGGAGTACGCACGCTCTTTTCGTGTCGCCAACCTCTTCGTCGGCGAGAACATGCGTCGCCACCTCGATGGCGATCGAGTCGACTACCTGCCGTTGTTTCTGTCCGAGATCCCGCGCCTTTTCAGGTCGGGCCGGCGCGCCCTGGACATCGCGCTCGTGCAGGTGTCACCGCCCGACAGACGGGGATACTGCAGCCTGGGCGTTTCCGTGGACGTGGCCCGGGCAGCCGTCGATTCTGCCAAGCTGGTGATCGCCCAAGTCAATCGGCACATGCCACGCGTGCACGGCGACGGCTTCGTCCACATCGATCAGCTCGACTGGCTCGTCGAGCACGACGCGCCGCTGCCCGAGGTCCCTGCCCTCGAACCGAGCGAGGAGGAAAAGGCCATCGGACACCACGCAGCCTCGCTCATCGAAGACGGGGCCACCCTGCAGATGGGCATTGGCGCCGTGCCTGACGCGGTGCTCGCCGCGCTGAAAAACCATCGCCATTTGGGGGTCCATACCGAAATGTGGTCGGACGGCTTGCTGCCCCTGCTCGAGTGCGGCGCCGTCGACAACAGCAGGAAGGTCATTCACCCGGGTCGCACGGTCTCTGGGTTCGTCGTCGGGACACGGCGTGTCTACGACTACGTCGACGACAACCCGACGGTCGGCCAGTACGACATCGGCTACGTGAACCGGGTCTCGGTGATCAACCGAAACCCCAAGGTCACCGCGATCAACTCCGCCGTGGAGATCGACCTCACGGGTCAAGTCTGCGCCGATTCGATCGGGCATCGCGTCATCTCGGGAGTCGGGGGGCAAATGGATTTCATCCGCGGCGCCATGACCTCGGAGGGCGGCAAGCCAATCATCGCGCTCACCAGCCGTACCCGAAAGGGTATCCCACGCATCGTTCCCACGCTGCGCCCGGGCGCGGGGGTGGTCACGACCCGGGCCCACGTTCAGCTCGTCATCACCGAGAACGGGGCGGTCGACCTATACGGCAAAACCCTGAACGAGCGGGCACAGCTCTTGATCTCGATCGCGCACCCCGACGACCGAGAGGCGCTCGCACGCGCGTGGCGCGAGACCCGCGGGTAACCTGCACGCATCGGTTGCGCGGCCGCCGACCGCCCGCCGCACACGTTGCGTCGGAACGGTGATATCGTTGACGCCTTGTGACGGAATCGCGCCGAACTTGGCGTCATGCTTTGGCACGTCTCCTGCTTTCGGAGATGCCTTCGACCCACGGCTCGGATGAGCCTAGAGGGGGTATGCTGTGATTCTGCCAAGTTGGTTCCCGTCTCGGTCGGACAGCTCGTCGGGCCTCCGTCTGCTCACGAGAGCGCCTGGCGTGGAGGGGGGCGCGGCCACCGTACCGCAAGCGATGACGACGCCCGATGCGGAGTGGCTCAGCACCAACTCGGGAGGCTCGTTTGCCATGGGCACGATCGACCGATGCCCGCGCCGCAAATACCACAGCCTGCTCACGGTTCGTGAGCCCGGCGTCGGCGAACCGCTCAACGTGGTTGCCGAGGTCGAGGAGTGGTTTCGAATCGACGGTCAGAACATCGCCCTGCACAGCTACGACTGGGGCAATGCAATCGAGCCACGCGGGGTCGACCACTTGATCCGCTTCGAGCCGCTTCCGCGCTGGACCTATCGCGTAGAAGGAATGATTGTAGCCCGCGAGCTCTGGCTCGAAAATCGCGCCGATGCCGTGTGGATCCGATACTCGATCGACGGCGTCACGCGACCGGTCGACCTTCGCCTTCGTCCGCTCATTCGGTGCCGGCCGCTCCACGACCTCACGTTTGCGAACCCGTTCCTGAACGGCGAGCTCGACATCGAGGACGATGGGTCGCTTCGGGTCACCATGCATCCCTACGAAAGCTTGCCGGCGCTGACCACCAGCTTGCACGGCATGGCGGGGACGTTCGAGCCCGACGGTCATTGGTACGAGGGCGTTCACTACCAGTGGGAGCGCGAGCGAGGATACGAAGATGCAGAAGATCTCTTCACTCCCGGTGAGCTGAGGGTCGAGCTCGACCGCGACGGCGCCTTCTGCATCCGTCTTGGGACCACTCCGCCCCCGAGCCACGAACCCCAAGTCCTCACCAGCGTGCCGGGTGCGCGACGCTCCTTCGTGCAGGAGCTCGAAGACGCTGCCGAGGCGTATTTGGTCGAGCTCGACGACCGTCGAACGGGGATCATCGCAGGCTACCCTTGGTTTGGCGAGTGGTCTCGGGACTCCCTCATCGCGCTGCCCGGGCTCTGCCTCGTGCGAAACGAAGTCGACCGGGCGCTCGACGTGCTCGAGTCGCTGGCTGCACGCCGCGAGCACGGTTTGATTCCGAACATACCGAAGAGCGGCGACGTTCCGTCGAACGCGGAATCGATCGATGCGACGTTGCTCTTCGTGCGGGCGACGGCCCTCGCCGCAAAGCGGACTCGCAGCCGCCGAATCCTCTCGTTGCAGGAAGCTTGCCTCGACCTCATCGATGCCGTTGGCGACGAAGCAGACGCACGCGTCCACGTCGACGACCAAGGCCTCTTGTTCATCGACGACGGACCCTGGGCGTTGACATGGATGGACGCGCTGATCGACGGACAGGCCGTCACCCCCCGCAACGGGTATGCGGTCGATCTCAACGCGCTCTGGCTGCACGCACTTCAGACCACACTCCGATGGGCGAAGAAGCTTCGGCCTTCGTTCGCAAAGAGATGGGGCGAAACCGCGAAGAAACTCGCCGCACACTTCGAAGAAAAGTTCTGGCTTCAAGATAGGGGTTTCCTGACCGACACGCATGACGGTCGCCACCCCGACGGAAAGCTTCGTCCCAATCAGCTGTGGGCCCTCGCCTTGCCCGGAATCCCAATCGACAAATCACGCAAGAAGCAAGCGCTTGACGCAGTCCGAGGCCAGCTCTTGACACCGGTGGGCCTCCGAACGCTGTCCCCCGACGACCCCGAGTATCAGCCCTTTTACCGAGGTGGGCAGACCGAGCGCGACGGGGCCTATCACCAAGGCACCGTTTGGCCGTGGCTGCTCGGTCTTTACGCGGACGCGGTCACGGCCATCGACGGCCCGAAAGCGACGACCGAAGAGATGATGCCCGTGCTCACGGCACTCTGCGCACATCTTCGAACCGAAGGATGCATTGGCCAAATCAGCGAGGTCTTCGACGGGGACGCACCTCATCGCCCCGGCGGTACGCCCGCGCAGGCCTGGAGCGTATCGGAGGTGCTGAGGGTCGCCAAGACGGCCGGGCCATGAGAGTCCTGATGCTGGGCTGGGAGTATCCTCCTCACATCAGCGGCGGCCTCGGCACCGCGTGCGAGGGGCTCACTAGGGCGCTTGCGAGCCGGGGCATCGAGATCGACTTCGTCGTTCCGAAGCTTTACGGGGAGGAAGATGCGCCGCACATGCATCTCCTCGGGGCTGCATCGATTCCGGACGCGGGCACTCCGCCAGAGGCCGTTACAGGGCTCCGCCGCGCCCTCGCCGAGGAGCCCAGCCTCGCCACAGACCCGATTCTCGCGGCCGCCGCCCGAGCCTCGCTTGGCGGACGGCCGAAGGACGCGGAGCCCGCGGTTCGCTGGCTCGAGGTTCCGGCCATGCTGAAGCCGTACCTCGACCAGGCGAGCTACCGGGAGCTGGTCACGACGGGTGCGCTTCAGCCGGCAACTCTCGAATCCCTGGTATCTTCGCACATCACCCAGGGGCTTCCAGAGCCCATGCCCGCGCTCACCAAGCTCGAGCACATACGAGTCCCGGGGGCGGACCTGCCGTTCGCGGATCCTGGACACGCCGAGATTCATTACGGGCACGACCTCTTCGGCGAGGTCGCGCGATATGCGATGTCTGCGGCGCGAAGGGTGGCTCGGCAGAAATACGACCTCGTGCATGCCCACGATTGGATGACCTTCCCGGCAGGCGTCGAGATTGCCCGGCGGGCCGGCGCACCGCTGCTGGTGCATGTCCATAGCCTGGAGTACGACCGGGCCGGCTATGGGGCCGATCGCGACATCGTGGAGGTCGAGCATCAGGGCCTGGAACAAGCGACTCGCGTGATCGCGGTCAGCTACTACACGCGCGGGCTGATCCACAGAATCCACCAGACGCCACTCGACAAGATCTCGGTGGTACACAACGGGGTCTACGCGCGGGAGACGGTCGAGGCGTATGCAGGGCAGCGCAGCTCGAGTGGGCCGGTGGTCCTCTTTCTCGGCCGCGTCACCTTTCAAAAAGGGCCGGAATATTTCGTCCAGGCCGCCGCCCGAGTCCTCCAACACGTCCCCGATGCCGTGTTCGTCATGGCTGGCTCGGGGGACATGCTTCCGCGGATGAAAGCCCTGGTCGACGATCTCGGCATCACCGAGTCCTTCCGATTCCCGGGGTTCGTCCGCGGGGCGGAGCTCGAACGAACTTTTTCGACGGCGGACGTCTATGTCATGCCGTCCGTGTCGGAACCTTTTGGTATCGCGCCGCTCGAAGCGATGAGCTATGACCGGCCGGTCATCGTCTCGAAGCAATCCGGGGTATCCGAGGTGCTACGCAACGCGCTTAAAGTCGATTTCTGGGACGTCGACAAGATCGCGAGTCAGATCGTGGCGCTGCTCGAGCTCCCCGAGCTTCGACGCGTCATCGTCGAGCGCGCTCGCGAAGAGATTCGGCACATCCATTGGGATGCTGCAGCAGATAAACTCCTTCCGATCTACGAGGCCGTCGCGGCCGCGTGAGGAGAGCCATGTCGTCCGTCTGTTTCTATTTCGAGGTGCACCAACCCTATCGCTTGAAGCCATACGGGGCGCTCCAGGTCGGGCGTGACCACGCTTATTTCGACGAAAAGCTCAACGCAGAGGTTCTGCGCAAAGTCGCAAACAAGTGCTATCTGCCAGCCAACGAATCGATGCTGCGCCTCATCGAGCGCACGGACGGGCGTTTTCGCATCTCGTACGCCATTACCGGCGTCGCGATCGAACAGATGAAGCTTTACGCGCCCGAGGTGCTCGATAGCTTCGCTCGCCTCGCCAAGACCGGTGCTGTCGAGCTCATCGCGGAAACGTATTACCACAGCCTGGCTGCGCTTTACGACAAGGACGAGTACCAGAAGCAGATCGCGCTCCAGATGGAGCTGATCGAATCCGAGTTCGGTCAGACGCCGCGCGTGTTTCGAAACACGGAGCTGATTTACAACGATGAAATTGGGCAGTTCATCTCGGACCTCGGATTCGACGCCATCCTAGTCGAGGGGGCAGACGACATTCTTCGCTGGCGAAGCCCCAACTTCGTCTACCGTGTTGCCGGTCGCGGTGCGAAATTGCTCGCCAAGAACTACAAGCTGTCCGACGACATCGCGTTTCGATTCTCGAACCGGGCTTGGGGCGAGTATCCGCTCACCGCCGACAAATTCGCCCGATGGATCCACGGGCACAGCGGCGCGGGAGATGTGATCAATCTGTTCATGGACTACGAAACGTTCGGCGAGCACCAGTGGAAAGAGACGGGCATCTTCGAGTTCCTGGAGCACCTCCCGGATCTGCTCTTCGCGCACCCTCACTGGGACATCGCGACGCCGAGCCAGGTCATCGACCGATACCCCGAGCTCGGTGAGCTCTCCTTTCATCGAACCGTCTCGTGGGCTGACGAGGCCCGGGACATCAGCGCGTGGCGAGGCAACGCGATGCAGCAGCGCGCCCTCGCCGAGATCTATGCGCTCGGCGACGAGATCAAGCGGCGCAACAACTCTCACCTGCTGGCCCTCTGGCGACGCTTGCAGACGTCCGACCATTTCTATTACATGGCCACGAAGTCTGCCTCCGATGCCGAGGTGCACGACTACTTCAGCCCCTACGAGGGCCCTTACGATGCGTTCATTCATTACATGAACGTCTTGAAAGATCTGAACCTGTCCGTGCTGGCGCCAGTGCGAAAACAAGTGCCGCTATGAGCAAGCCGATGTTCTTCGAGATCTCCTGGGAGGTCTGCAACATGGTGGGCGGCATTCACACCGTGCTGGCGAGCCGCGTGGCAGAGGTCCAGCAACGCCATGGCGAAGATGGCTACATCGCGATCGGGCCGGACTTGCCGCGTGGGGAAGGCGTGGCGCCGGAGTTTCGCGCCGACATCTGGGATCGAGAGCTTGCCGAATCACTTGCCGACCACGAGGTGAGCGTCGTGATGGGTCGCTGGCTCGTCCCAGGTGAGCCGCGGTGTCTGCTGATCAACCAATCACGCCTCTACGAGCGCAAGGACGAGATTCTCGGGGAATACTGGGAGCGCTACGGGCTCGACTCCCTGTTTGGCGCTTGGGACTACTACGATCCGGTGTTGTTTGCGCACGGCGCCGGCATGGTGATCGAGCACATCCGCGACCGCTTTTTGCTCCCCGCGCGTCGAGACGCCATCGTGCAGGCGCACGAATGGATGTCGGCAGGCGCGATTCTGCACCTGCAAACTGCCGCACCCGAGATCGGCACGGTTTTCACGACGCATGCCACGATGCTCGGCCGTTCGCTGGCGGGGATGCGCGCGGATCCCAATTTCTACCAGTCCCTCCCCGACGTCGACCCCGAAGCGGTGGCCAAGGAGCTCAACGTTTCGTCGAAGCACTCGATGGAGTCGGTCGCGGCCCGCGAAGCCGATGTGTTCACGACGGTGAGCGAAATCACTGCACTCGAGTGTGAGCATCTGCTCAAGCGGAGGCCCGACGTCATCTTGCCCAATGGCTTCGGCGCGAAGCCGGTGGAACCCGAGGTTCGGGCACGAGCGCGCGAAGAGCTTTTCAAGCTCGCCGAGCTCACGACGGGCGACGAATACGATCGAGACAAGACCCTGATCTTCGCCCTCGCCGGCCGATACGAATATGTCAACAAGGGCGTTGACGTCTACCTCGACGCCACCACGCGGCTCGCCGAGGCGCTCACGTCGCGCGACGGCAAGCGCGTGATCGCTTATGCGATGCTTCCCGCCGGCCACGCCGAGCCGAAGCGCCAGCTGTGGGATCGGGCACATGGCGCCTCCGCGGGGCCCCCACTTCGATGCACGCACGACCTCGTGGACGAAGCCAACGATCCAATCACCAACCAGCTCAATGCGATTGGTGTGACAAACGAGCACGGCGCACCCGTTCACGTCGTGCACGTGCCGATCTACCTCGACGGCACGGACCCGCTGATTCGTCACAAGTACTGGGACCTTCTTCCCGGCGCCGACTTGGGTGTGTTTCCATCGTTCTACGAGCCATGGGGCTATACGCCGCTGGAAGCCGTGGCGTTTGGTGTGCCCGCGATCACGACCGACCGCGCGGGTTTTGGACGTTGGGTCGACAAGCAGGGCGACGGCAACCGAACGGGGGTTCGCGTGCTGCCGCGCGAGGGCGTCCCGCACGACGAGGTGACCGAATCGCTTCGATGCGCGCTGCTCGAGTTCGTCGATCTCCCCGAGGCCGATCGCGACTCTCTTCGTTCGGCTTCTCTCAGGACGGCGGCGCTGACCGACTGGTCCAACTTCATGAACCACTACGAAGATGCCCATCGTCGCGCGCTCGCCGCCGGCGCTGAACGGCGACGTGAGTTGCCGATGGAACGGCTCAGCACGCCCGGCATGCCGGCGGTGACATCCGACACGTCCGGCGTGTTCGGGCTTTTCGTGAAGCCTCCGGTCAAAGAAGGCGAAGAAGCCGCGCCGTACACGCGAACCTTCCTAGTCGCCAACGCGCTTCCCGAAGAGCTGCAGCCCCTATTGCAAATCGCGGGCAACCTCTGGTGGAGATGGCACCCGGAGGTCGCTTCCCTCTTCAAGCGAATCGACCCCCCGCTTTGGTTCAAGCTCGAGGAAAATCCGCACGCGCTGCTGGATCAGGTGAACCCCGAGCGACTTCTCCAGCTTTCGACGGACGCTGAATACGTCTCCGACGTGTCGCGCCTTCACGCCGAGATGGTCGAGTCGACGCAAACGGAAGACCCGCGCATCGCGTACTTCTGCATGGAGTTCGGAATCGCCGGATTCCTCAAGCTCTACTCGGGAGGACTCGGAATTCTCGCGGGCGACCACCTGAAGGCGGCCAGCGATTTGAGCTTGCCCCTTTGTGCCGTCGGCCTCGCCTACGGCGACGGCTACTTTCATCAAATCATCGACCGTGACGGCCACCAGGAGGACCTCGGAGATACCAACGACTTCGAAAGCCCCCCGTTCGAGGCCGTGATGGTCGGGCGCTACTCGCCGCTCACGATCAGCGTATCGCTCCCCACCGGTCCCGTGCAGGTTCGAGCCTGGCAGCTCAAGGTCGGCCGCGTCCCTCTCTTCCTGCTGGATACGAACTTGCCGGAGAACCGTCCCGAGGACCGCGCGATCACCGACCGGCTCTACGGCGGCGACTCGGCCCACCGCTTGCGACAAGAGATGATCCTCGGCTTGGGAGGCTATCAGCTTCTGACCGAGCTCGATATCGATCCCGACGTCTTTCACATGAACGAAGGGCATAGCGCATTCCTTCTCATCGCGCGCGCGGCGCACCTGATCCAGCGGCACGGGCTCAGGTCGCAGGAAGCGTTCGAGTACATCCGAAACACGACGATCTTCACGACGCATACGCCCGTGGCCGCCGGCCACGACCACTTCCCCGAGGAAATGGTGCGGCCCTACCTCACCCGCTTCGAGCACGTGCTCCGCATGGATTGGCCGCGCCTGATGGCGATGGGCCACACGCCGAAGGGCGCGCCGAACAAGTTTGGAACCACGGCACTCGCCGTGCGAAACGCGGGTCGAATCAACGGCGTGAGCGCAAAGCACGGCGAGGTTGCGCGGGACATGTTTCTTCAGTTTTATCCTGAATACCAAAACGCTGACGACGTGCCCTGCACGAGCATCACGAACGGTGTGCACGTGGCGACGTGGGTAGCGCCACGGTGGCAACGCCTGTTCGAGCGCGAGATGGGTCACGATTGGCGCGACCAGGCCGAGGACCCATATCGCTGGGCGTGGCTTCGAGAGCACGACCCGGCGGAGATCTGGTCCATCCATCGCGAGCTCCGCCAGGATTTCGTCGCCTGGCTGAAAGACCACCTCACCGAAACCTGGTCCCGTCGTCGCGAGGATCTCTCGCTTTTGGGAGACATGATTGCTCGACTCGACGAAGAAAGCCTGTTCATCGGATTTGCTCGGAGATTTGCACCGTACAAGCGCGCCGACCTGCTGCTTTCTCAACCTGAGCGTCTTGCAAAGCTTCTCAATGGGAGCCCCGGGGCGACGATCGTTTATGCCGGCAAAGCGCATCCGGCCGACGGCCACGGGCAGGCGCTGTTGCAGCGAGTCTACCAAGCGGCCAAGCACCCCGACCTCGCCGGGCGGGTCCTCGTCGTCGAGGACTATTCGATCGACGAAGCACGACGCATGGTGGCTGGCTGCGACGTATGGCTCAACACCCCGACGCGGCCACTCGAAGCAAGTGGAACGTCGGGCATGAAAGCTGCGATGAACGGCTGCGTGAACCTCAGCGTCGACGACGGATGGTGGCTCGAAGGGTACGAGAAGGACAATGGCTGGGTGATCGACCTTCCCGCGACGTCGATTCACGATCCGAGCGCGTACGATCGCGCAGTCGCCCTCGCGCTCCTCGAAGGCGAGATCTTACCGATGTACCACGACCGGAACGACGACGGCGTTCCTTTGGCTTGGGTCGACCGGATGAAAGCAAGCATGGCGAGCATCCTTCCGCGATTTTCGGCGCGGCGGATGGTGACCGACTACGCCGACCGCTTCTACGAGCCCGCCATGAGGGACGCCGTCGCGCTGCGGGACTCGAACTACCGGCCGCTTTTCGCTCTCGCGGAGCTCGCAGAATCGATTCGGAGCAACTGGAGCCAAATCGCCATGGAGAGTGTCCGTTTTGGGGGACTCGGTGGGGACCAACTCGTCGTAGGCACGACGGTCTCGGCGGAGCTGTCGCTTCACCACCCCGGCCTCGACGCGAGAGAGCTCGATCTCGAGGCGGTGATTACCTCCCGCGGCCGCCTGCACGACACGTCGGCTCGGCAAATCGTTCCCTTCGAGACCGAGGACACCGAGGAGCGGAGCACCTGGCGCGGCGCCTTCACCGTCCAAGCGAGCGGCGGCCACGAGCTGAGATTCCGCGTCCGCCCCAAGAACAGAAGCCCCTACCGCCCCGCCGCCCTAGG
>JBFGKE010000025.1:0-53400 GCA_041576815.1 Polyangiales bacterium | reverse complement strand
GATTTTGCTCACCAAGCTCCTGTCGCGGCGCGGAGCGATCGAGATGGTCAGCAAAGAGACCGAGCGGATGTACCGCTGAGCTAGGCTTGCCAAAAGTGCGCGACGTTGCCAACGCGGTCGGGAAGCCCATGGAGCTCTTCGGGCAGCCCGATGACGATGTATCCGATCCCGTGGTCGCGCCCGAGACGCTTTTGCGTTCCGAAGAGCTGAGTCACCGGCGTGCTTCCCGAGCGAACGACGACGAGCACGCGATCGGCAAGCCTCGCGGCTCGACGGAGCGTTCGGCCCTCGCGAGGACCGTCCCAGGCCTGGAGCTCGAGCCGCATCGGTGAGTCTCGGGGCGCGAGCCGATCGGGCGATGGCGACGGAATTCGGGCCAGAGCCGTCGAGGTGCTGCCAGTGGTGTGACCGACTGGATATGGACCCGAGGGTGGTGGAGTGGTCAGCGGGGCGCCGGGAGGTCGCGTCGAAACACCGCCTACAGGCCTTGGAGCCGAGGGCTTCTGTTCGAGGAACCAATCGTTTTTTAAGCGGCTCGCTAGCTCCTGGGAACGCCGAGACTCGTCATCGGATGCTCCCACAACCAGCAAGCTGCCTTTGGCGCGGGGGATGAAGTCGTCGAGACCGGCGACGAGCTCGTCCAGCCCAGGCGCGTCAGCCGGCCATGTCGTCGCGCCGAGAACGGGGCCATTGCCCCAGAACGCGACTTCCGTCGGTGTCTCCACGTAGAGGCCCCGAAACTCCTGTCGCAGGACCAGCAGCAGCCCCACCAAGACGCCGAGCACTGAGAACCCGCCAAAGAACACGAGCTTCATTTTGTTTTGTTCCGGGTACTCGGGAACCGCGCCCGGGTCGAGCACGACGAAGCCACTTGGCGGATCGCTCAGCGCGTCCTCGAGACCAGCCTCGCTGCGTCGCAGCCGATTCAACACGTTTTCGTTGACCTTGACCTCGTGGAGCAGCGCGTACGCGTCGCCCTCGATGTCGGAGAAGCCCTCCATTCGGTTCTGGGCTTTGTCGGCCATTTCGCTGAGCGATTTCTGACGCTCGCGGAGGGCTACCAGCCGGGCGTTTGCCTCTCGCAGCTGCCCCTGGACCACTTGATACGAAGTGTTGACACCGACAGTACCTGCGCCGATCGAGCGTAGGCCACCACCCGAGCGAATTTGCATACGAAGCTGCGCCTCCTGATGCTCCAACGCCCGGACCCGAGGGTGGTCGGGCGATAGGGTCGCCCTGGCGGTCGCGAGCTCGAGTCGGATCGCATTATAGGCGTCCCTTTCAGGCGAGCTCCCCCCCGAGACGAAGCTCGTCTTTGGGATGTTCTCGAGCTCGGCATTGAGGGTCTTGATCTCGGCTTCGACAGCGCGGATCTCCAACCCTGCAAGCTCGCTATTCGCGCGTAGCGTCGCGGCGGAGCTCACTGTCGACTGCTGCTCAACAGATAGATTTGCGATGCCGTGCTTGTCACGAAACTCATCATACCGGCGCCGCGCAACGGCGAGCTCGTCCTCCGCTGCGTCGATGCGTCGCTTGCCGCGCTCAATCTCCGCTTCGATGCGCCTGGCCTGCCGCTCCCGGTGATAAGTCATGAAAACGTCGGTAACAACTCTCACGAAACTCGCTGCTTCCTCGCCTGTCTCTCCACCAACGGTGATTTCGACGGTTCCTGATGGCGGGTGGGCCGCGTAGTGAAGCGAGCTTTCTACGGCCGTCAGGCTGCCATCGAATTCAATTTCCTCCGCGATCTTCTCGAGCACCGACTGGTGACCGAGGGCATCGGCAAGCGGCACTAGCGCGAAGCGGGCCGGTGGCAAATCGCCCACTTGCATTTCGCCTTCGTACCTGAGGACCGCCGTCGTGACGTACTCGCTTGATATCATGAGCTTTGCCCACGCATATCCGACGACCACGCCGATGACGCTTGAGGCGATCAGCAACTTCCTGCCGTGCCACAACGCTCGCCGGACGCGATAGGGATCGAAAGGGAGCCCTGGCCGCCGAGTCCCCTCACCCGAAACGCTCTCCTCGATCTGATATGGCGATCCATCGTTCACGGTTAGCTTTCGTTCCTTCGTTTCGTCAATAGGCGTTGCGACGGGCTCCCGATCCGAACACCGTCATGAAGATGATCTGGAGGTCCCAAAGCACGCTCCAGTTCTGAATATAGTCGAGATCGTGCTCGACGCGCTTTTCCATCTTCTCGAGGGTATCGGTTTCGCCTCTCCACCCGTTGACTTGGGCCCATCCGGTGATGCCCGGTTTCACCTTGTGACGTAGCATGTAGCGCTGGACTTTGCGTCGGTAGAGCTCATTGTGCGCCACGGCATGCGGCCGCGGGCCGACGATGCTCATGCTGCCTTCGAGCACGTTGAGAAACTGCGGAAGCTCATCCAAGTTCGTACGCCGGAGGAACGCGCCGAGCCTCGTAATCCGCGGGTCGTCCTTGGTGGCTTGTTTGATGTCGACCCCATCTTCCGTGACCGTCATCGACCGAAATTTGAGCACGCGAATTACTTCCCCGTTGAGCCCGTAACGGCGCTGCCGAAAGAGCACGGGGCCAGGAGAGTTGAGCTTCACGAGAATGCCGATCACCAACATAGGAACAGCGATGATCGTCAAGATCGTGATGCCGATCACGACGTCTTCGAGCCGCTTGAGCCATCCGTCGACACCGTAGAACGGGGTTTCATGTAGGCTTATCGTAGGAACCCCGCCAAGCATACCCCACCGCGCGTGCAGCAGGTCGAAAGCGAGAAAGTCGGCTGCTAGATAGACTGAGGCCGTTGTGTCCGAAAGCTGTGCCAGAAGCTCGTTGATGCGGGGCTCGGCGCGCAGAGGAAAGGCGATGTAGATCAGATCGATCTCGCCCGCCTTGGCTGCTTCGACCACGTCGGCCAGTGTACCGATGCGCCGTCCGAGATGCTCTGGTATCGGGTGGCATCGTTCGTCGATTCGGTCGTCGTAGAACCCGTACACGTCGAGGCCAAGCGTGGGAAGCGCGTTCATTTGAATCGCGAGCTGCTCTCCAAGCTCGGTCATGCCGACGATCGCCGCTGCCCGCTTGTTGTACCCGCGACTGCGCAGCTCGCGCAGCAGGAGTGTCGTCGCGGTGCGCCAGACCGAGATGAGAAAGGGTGCCAATGCGAACCAAGTCGAGACGATGAGGCGCGAGAACTCTTCCGATTGCTTGGAGATGAAAACCAGAAAAAGCAGTGTCGGCACCACGCCGACGAACCAACCCGCCCAAGCTCGAAAGAGCTGACGCTTCAAGCGGGCGCCGCGGGTGCTACGGTAAAGGCCGAGTGATTGGCCGATTATCAAGAACACGACCGCGGCGATCGTCGCGGCTGCCCACGAGCGCTCGTCCCAGGCGGCTCCGCGGGCATACGTCGGGAGCCAAAGGGCCAGGTAAATCAAGACGAAGTCGACGAGCCGCATCAGCGGGGCGATCTCGGCGTCGGCGCTGCCGCCCAAATCGGTGGGTTTCTTGCTCGTCATCGGGGGTTCATGGACAGTATAAGCACACCTATCGCGTTTTTCCGCTCAGGCTTGCGGAGGGCAGTTGAACACGTTAACCACAAGTATGCGCCCGTGCACGGCATTCTTGCTTTCCATTGCGCTCGTCAGTGCATGCGCGCGGAATCGCTACACCCCGGCGCCGACCGTTCCGAGTGATGATCCTTCTTTTTCGGCCCCGGAGCGAATCAAACTAAGAGGTCTCGAATCCGATCCGCCCGAGGCGCTCAAGTTGTTTCCGGGTGATGTGATCCGGCTCACGGCGGTTTCGGCCCGGACAGAGACCTTCGACGGCCTGATCGTCGATGCCATGGGTCAGCTCCACGTGCCCTTGGCGGGCGACGTTGAGGTCGGGGGCTTGACGCTCGCCCAGGCGGAGCAGGCCGTCGAAAGGGGCCTTCGAAGGTACGACCGGTTTGTTCGGGTGAACCTGGTCATCAGCGAGCTCGGCGGACATATGGCGGCCGTGGTCGGGCAGGCTGCGAATCCGGGCCAGTATGAGGTGCGTCCGGGAATGCGGTTGGGCGACCTGGTTGCTCTTGCCGGCGGTGTCGCCGTAAGCCGCATCAACCAGATCCCGACACCCTTGGGGAACATGGAATTGGCGCGCCTGGTGCGCAGCGGCGAGACGGTCCCGGTCAGCCTGCCATTGGCGATTCAGGGCGACCCGAAGCACAACATCCGCATCCGCGCCGGCGACCAGCTCTACATTCCTTCGATCACGAGCGAGATCATCATCGTGCTGGGTGAGGCCGGCCAAGCGATGCCGATGGCGTATCGCCAAGGGATGCGGTTGACCGAGGCGTTGGCGATCGCCGGAGGCTTCAACACCAACCGCGGCGACCGCAAGGACATTCGCATCGTGCGCGGTCCACTGCGCGAACCGCGAATCTATACCGCCAATCTAAAGGCATTGACCAGCGGCAAGGCGACGGATGTCGAGCTCGCCGCAGGAGACATCATTTACGTGACCAAGACCTGGTATGCCAGCATGGGCGACGTGCTCAACGCGATCGCGCCGGTCATCGCGCTTTCGCAAAGCATTGCGACCTTCGCGGTCGCGTACTCTATTGGCATTACCAGGTAGATGCGCCGGCCTCTGTTCAATCGATTGCTCGGTACCAACCCAGAAACCGAGGAGATCGATCCTCATTCGATGCAAGGGGGTCTACTGAAAGCTGAGGAGCCGCTGGTGGAGGGCGCTGCGCAGGCCCGTGTCGAGCAGTTCACGGCGGGTCGCGTATGTGCCCGGGTTGCGCTCGGGCGGCTTGGCGTTGCGTCGAGGACACCCATCCTCCGCGGCGAGGACCGCACTCCGATCTGGCCTCCGGGCTTCGTGGGAAGCATCACTCACACAGACACCTGGTGCGCAGCTGCGGTGGCGCGAGCAGACGAACTTCGATCGATCGGCATCGATCTCGAGCCGGCCACCCCCCTCAAAGAGGCTCTTTGGCGAAGGGTCTGCACCCCGAGGGAACGAGACTGGCTCGCGGGGCTTTCCGAGCCCGGTCTCACGGGGAAGGTGCTCTTCAGTGCGAAGGAGTCGGTCTACAAGTGCCAGTATCCGATCACAACGCAGTTCCTCGGATTCCATGCGGTGGAGCTCGAGATCGACGACGGCGCGTTTCGCGCGACGTTTCAGCAGGCGGCAGGCGAGTTCCAGCCGGGGGACGTCATGTCGGGACGATACTTGGTCGAAGAAGGGCTCGTCGCTTCCGCGTGTGAGCTGGTGTGGTGACCGACGATCCGCTCAGAGTCGTGATCGACGTACCCCGTGGCAGCTTCTTCAAGCGCAGAGACGATAACACGATCGATTTCGTATCGCCGATCCCAAGCCCGTTCAACTACGGACACGTGCCGGGCACGCTCAGCGATGAGGGCGACGCCCACGATGCGGTCGTGCTGGGTCCGACCCTGGCTCTCGGTAGCATCGCAACCTTTCCTGCGCGAGCCCGTGTGAACTTCATCGACGCCGGGCGCCCCGACCCAAAATGGATTTGCGCGAGCGCGCCGTTGAGCCGCCTGGAGCGCCTCCAGGTCGAGGCCTTCTTCCGCTTCTATGCCGTCGTCAAACGCGTGATCAACAAGGCTCGCGGCAAGCACGGATCGACCCGCTACCTCGGCTGGCTCTAGGCCCGGCCTTCGTTCACACTGGTGCGTTCGATTGCGTGAGTCGATCGACATAAGGATTTCGTCATCGTTGGCGTCGGTCGACGCGAGCGCATGGAACCAGCTGGTCGGAGACGACGACCCGTTCGTCGAGCATTCGTTCCTGTCGCTTCTGGAGCAAAGCGGGTCAGTTGGGCGCGGCTCTGGCTGGGAGCAGGTTCATGTGACCGCCTGGTCGGGTCGGCGGCTGGTCGGTGCGCTGCCGCTCTATCTCAAGACGCACAGCTACGGTGAGTACATCTTCGACTGGGGCTGGGCCGACGCCGCGTCACGGCTCGGTGTCAGCTACTACCCGAAGCTGGTGGCGATGGTCCCAGTCACCCCGGTGACCGGGCGGCGCTTCCTACTGGCCCCCGGCCAAGATCCCCTCGAGATCGTGTCTCGGCTAATCGACGGCTGCCTCGAGGTCGCAGATTCCACGCGTTCGTCGTCGGTGCACCTGTTGTTTCTGACCCCGGAAGAGCAGGATTGGGTGAGCCGCGACGGCCGTCTCATGAAGCGGCTTTCGTTTCAGTTCCATTGGACCAATGCGGGGTACGCTTCCTTCGACGACTTCATCGGCCGTTTCCGCTCGTCGATGCGCAAGAAGCTTCGAAAAGAGCGACGCATTGCAGCAGAGGCCAACCTCACGATCGAGGAGCACCGAGGGCACGAGCTCCCCGTGTCCGACTGGCAGGCCCTCGAGCGACTGTATCGCGCCACCTGCGGACGCAAGGGCTCATACCCGTATCTGACTCGCGAATTCTTCGAGCTCGCGCCTTCGACACTCGGCGGCTCGCCGCTGATCTACGCCGCCCGCGACCAGAGTCGCATCGTTGCCGCATCCATCAATTTCGCGAAGGGCGCGAACCTATACGGCCGCTATTGGGGTGCGACGCAGAGACACGACATGCTTCATTTCGAGCTCTGCTACTATCGCCTGATCGAGCACGCGATCGACCATCGAATGCACCGCTTCGAGGCAGGCGCACAGGGCACGCACAAGCTGCGGCGGGGCTTGATGCCCGTTCCCATCTACAGCGCGCATTGGATTCGGCATCCCGTTCTCTCGGACGCAGTTGCAGATTTCCTGCCGAGGGAGGCCTCCTCGGTCCGAATGCAGATCGACGAGCTCGCTCAGCACGGCCCCTTTCGCCGACACGAGGGCGTCGACGAGCGGCAGCGACGAGCCTCAGGATGACCGCGCTCCTCATCTATTTCTTCGCTGCCCTGGGCATCTCGTTCCTTTGCTCGATCCTCGAAGCAGCGCTCCTGAGCGTGACGCCGTCGCACCTCGCCAAGCTCGAGCAAGACCGTCCCGAGGTCGGCACCAAGCTCCGGGCGCTGAAGTCCCAGGTCGATCGTCCACTCGCGTCCATCCTCAGCTTGAACACGTTTGCCAACACCGCTGGGGCTGCCGGCGTCGGCGCCCAGGCGCAGCTCCTCTGGGGCTCGCGGGCGTTGGCGATCGCCTCTGCGGTGCTGACTCTTTCGATTCTGATCGTTTCCGAGATCGTGCCCAAGACTTTGGGGGCGCTTCATTGGCGTCGGTTGACCGGGTTCATCGCTGCGCTCTTGCCGGTGTTGATCCTGTTGATGCTGCCGTTCGTCTGGCTGTCGGAGGCGATTACCCGAGTGTTGAGGAAGAAGCGGGTGCAGCAGTCGTTTTCGCGCGAGGAGTTTGCGGCCTTGGCGCGCGTGGGCGAAGAGCAGGGCGTGTTCGACGAGTCCGAGATGAGGATTCTGCGCAACCTCTTTCATTTTGGGTCGCTTCGGACGCGGGACATCATGACGCCGCGCACCGTGATGTTTTCCCTCGAAGAGAACACGACCGTCGGGGAGGCAGTCGCGGAGCGCGGCTCCATGATTTTTTCGAGGATTCCGGTTTGGAAGGGGACTCCCGATCAGGTGAGCGGGTACATCCTCAAAGACCAACTCCTGCTTCGGGCGGCGCGGGATGAGCTGGATGCGCCGATTCGAAGGTTTGCGCGAGAGGCGTTGATGGTTCCCGATACGATTCCGCTACCTTCCCTTTTCGAGAAGCTGCTCGATCACCGCGAGCACATCGCGATCGTCGTCGACGAGTATGGTGGCGTGGACGGCGTCGTCACCATGGAAGACGTGCTCGAGACGCTGATCGGCCTCGAAATCGTCGACGAGATGGACTCGGTCAAGGACATGCGCGCAATGGCGCGCGCGAAATGGGAAGCACGGGCCAAACACATCGACAGCCGGCCTCCCGACGAACCCGAGGCGCTCGACGATGCGCAGCGCTCGACGAAGCAATGACGGCGAGATCGAGCGTGCCCGGCTCGACTGCGGGGCGATGGCTGTACGCACTCAAGCCCGATAGCTGGCCAAAGCTCTTGGTGCCTGCATTCTTGGGACAGGTGCTCGGCATCGATCCGGCAGCTGGGCTCGACCTTCGGGCATTGGCTTTCGGGATGAGCTTCACGGTGCTCGGCATCGGCTTCATCGTCTTGCTCAACGACTGGGGCGATCGCGACGTGGACGCGATCAAACGGAAGATGTTCCCGGATGGTTGCTCCCCGAAGACAATCCCCGATCGGCTCCTCGACGCGCGCGCCGTGGCTGTGGGCGGGGTGCTATTCGGTACTGCAACGCTGATCGTGGCGGCCGGCGCCGAAGTCACACTCGGCCGGCCGGTTGCGTTCGAGGCCGGGCTTTGCTGCATGCTGGTCTTCGTCGCCTACACGCTTCCGCCGATTCGTCTCAACTACCGGGGGGGCGGCGAGCTTCTCGAGATGGCTGGCGTGGGTCTCGCGCTGCCTCTGTTCAACGCCTACCTCCAAGCGGGCAGCATTTCGTCGGGAGCCTGGCCTTGGCTCGCTGGATTTTCGGCGTTCAGCCTCGCCAGCGCGGTCGCGAGCGGGCTCTCCGACGAAGAGAGCGATCGGCTCGGCGGAAAGCGCACCTTTGCATCGATGTACGGCAACGTCGCGGCACGCCGGCTGACCGAGGCCTCTGTGCTCCTGGGGGGCGGGATCTGGGCCGCCGCGTCGTTTTTGCGACCCGAATGGGTTCCACTCGTCGCCGCGGCGCCGGCGCTGGCGGTCGCGGCGTGGAACTGGCTCGCGATGCGGAAGGTGAGCGACTCGGCCGTCACCAATGCGTTTTGGGCGCAGGGTGCCTACAAACGCTTCCTTCACCGCGCTATCTGGCATAGTACGACCGTGGCTGCCGTTCTGCTTTGGCTGCGGCCGACGATCTCATGAGCGCCCCTGCAATCAACGAAACCCTGAGCCCCCTCCGGGAAGTGGATGCGGAGATTCGCGAGCGCCCGTCGGGCCCGCTGACACTCGATCCGGCTCGCGACGCCGCACGCCCGTTGCACGAGCTGGTCGCCGAGCTGGCCGACTCGGGGCAGTCCGCACACCTGGCCGCAGCGGCCACGGCCGTCGCGGAAGCGCAGATTCGAAGCTTCCCCGACAATCTGTTTTGGGACTTCGACTTCTATCTCGGGTCGATCCATCGGCACGCCACGGCTTCCTCGGACTACGCAGGCCACCTGGCGGCGTTGACGCGCATCACGGTCGGGCTCATGGAGCTCTATGGCCAGCAGTCGGCGATCCGTTTTAGGTACGTGCATGATTTCATGTACGGCTACGATTGGGCGCGCTGGGTTCGGCGTGACCCCGCCGCACGCGCGAGCGTCGATCCGTTCGGGCTCGAGTTTCTTCGACAGACCGAGCGCCGCGGCCGCGACATCCTCGCGCTGATCGACGCCGACGATGACTGGTACCCGGCCCTCGACGAAGGCACGGCGCGCAACCCGTTTCCTTTTTCTCGCGAGCCTCACGACGAGCTTCGCCTCTATCGGCTCTTGGCCGAGCGGCGCTGGGTTCCCATCGAAGCCTGGCAGCTCCGGGCCGAGCCCGACGCAAGCCGTGATTTCGACGCGCTCCGCGAGGAAGCCGCTGCATCGCTCGGCCTCGGCCGCTAGAGCTTCATCCACATCGCGAGCATCCACAGCGCGAGCAGGGCATTCAGGGCGATGCTCGACCACCAAGCCGCCCGAAAGGGATCGAGGGCGCGATCGCCGATCAGCAGCGGCACCAGCGGGAGGCTTGCAACGGCGGCCCTCGCCGGCAGAGACACGAAGGGCGTCCACAGAAACACGCCGAACGCCGCAAACGCAATCCCGGCGGACGCGAACCGGCGCGCGTGCTGCACACCGTGGCGGACCGGCCAGGTGTTCTTTTGCGCCTTTCGATCGCTCTCGACGTCGGGAAGCGCGGTCAAGACGTTGCTACATGCCCCGAGAACCACGGCCGGTCCGAGAACCCACATCGGCGCAAAGACGGCCTCGGCCTGGAGGTAATACCCGAGCGAAGGCAGCCCGACGCCGACCCCTGCGGCCTGCAGAAGCTCGCCCCCGCCGCGATAGCTCAATCTCACCGGCGCAAAGCTGTAGAGCCACATCAGCAACAAGGCAGCGGCCGCGTAGGCCGGCAGCCAGGGCCTTCCAAGGAGTGCAAGGCCGCACGAATAGAGAAGCAGCGAGACTGCAGCCCCCGCTGCGGCTCTGCCGACCTGCACGGCGGTGAGCTTTCCCTCCGCGATCACGCCCGACCCTCCCGAGATCGAAGTCCGCGTTCCAGTGTCCGCATCGCGGTCTGCATAGTCGTTCGACAAGACGACGAACGCATGGTCGAGCAGACCCCAAATCAGCGCAGCGGCGAACCACACCCAGCGAAAGCGCCCCGTGACGTGCCATGCCGCGACCTGACCCAGCACCAGCGGCACGGCGATGTTGAGCTGTGCGAGCGGCCGCAACGCTTGGAGCCATGGGTTCATCTCGCTGCCCCCCTCGATAACACGTTTCGATCCTGCTAGGGGTTCCGCGTGTCCGCGCCCCCGCTGACCCGCCGAGTCCAGTTCTTCACCGGCAAAGGCGGCGTCGGGAAGTCCACCGTCCTGAGCGCGCTCGCGGCGGCATCGGCACATGCCGGGCGGCGCCCTCTCATCGTCGAGCTCGGCCTTCATACCGCTTCGTCGCGCGTCTTTTGGGGCGGGGTCGTCGGGTATGAGCCCGCCGAGGTCGCGCCGGGCGTGCATGCCACCCGGATCGAGTTCGAGCCTGCGCTCGTGGACTACGTCGCATCGCGGCTCAAGCTACGTGCGATCGGACGGCTCGTTGCGAAGAACAACTCCCTTCGGCGTCTGTTCATGGCTGCGCCCGGGGTGGACGAGATTGTGACGCTGCACCGGGTCGCGGAGCTCGCGGCGGACGATCGGTGGGGGCCCATCTTGGTCGACCTCGAATCGACCGGGCACGCGCTCATGTTCTTCGATCTGCCGGACGTCCTCTCGGTCTTCCTCCAAGACGGCCCTCTTCGACAGGTGATGGACGGCGCAACCGCGCTCGTTCGCGACCCCGATCGATGCGCGGTTCACATCGTCACCGTGCCGGAGCCCTTGGCGGTCAGCGAGACCATTCGACTGTATCGCGACCTTCGCGCGCGGGAAGATCTTCACCTCGGCTATCTCTTCATCAATCGCGTCCCGCACCGCTGGCTGGACGACGATGAGCAGGCCCTCGTTGCGCGCGAGCTCCAGCGCAGCACGGGCCACGAGCCCTGGGCGGCCGACCTCCGGCTGGCTCGATATGTCGCCGGCAGAAGGCAGACGGCGGAGAAGTGCCTTCGCGGCCTTCGCCGCGACAACGGGCTGCCGACGATGACCTTTTCTGCACAAAGCGGGGACGCCGACGGGATCGTCGCTGCGGTCGCGGAGCAGATCGCACACATGGAGACGCTGTGATCGAGGTTCCGGAGGACTGTGAGCTCGTCTTTTGTGTCGGCGTGGGCGGCGTCGGAAAAACCACCTTTGCCGCGTCTCTCGCGCTTCGAGAGGCATTGCGCGGGAAGTCCGTCCTCGTGCTGACGGCAGACCCGGCGCGACGCCTTGCAGATGCGCTCGGGATCCGAAGCCTGCGGGATACACCTTCGGACATCGCGCTGCCGGAGACGGCGTCGGGCGAGCTGCATGCGGCCATGCTCGAGACGAAGGCCAGCGCCGACGAGATTATCCGTCGCGCGGCGCCCGACGCCGGACGGGCGCAGCGCGTCCTCGACAATCGCATCTACCAGGCGTTTTCGAACACGCTTGCGCGTTCCCACGCCTACGCCGCGATGGAGCGGGTCCACGAGGCGATCCGCGATCCGCGATACGACCTCGTGGTCGTCGATACTCCGCCTGCGCAGAGCTCGATCGAGATCCTCGATGCTCCGGCAAGGCTCGTTCGATTCCTCGATCAGCGCGTGGTCCGCTGGTTTCTACGCGCCACCGAGGACGGGTCCGGCGTCCGTCGGGGGCCCCTGGCACAGCGTCTGCTTCGCAAAGTGGCGGGGGACTCGCTCGTGGCTGCGCTGACCGAGTTTCTCACCGAAATGGCGTTTTTGCGCGAGGGCTTTGTAACGCGCGCGAGAGAGGTCCACGGCCTGATGCAAACCCCGAAAACCCGGTTCGTGCTCGTTTCCGCAGCGGATGCGATGGGAATTGCCGCCGCTTCATCGGTCGCGCGAGAGGTCGATGACCGGGGCTTTGCGCTCGCCTCGGTCGTGTTCAACCGCGCGTTCGTTCCCGAGATCGCTTCGACCCCGCCGGCTGGCGGTTACCCGGAGTCGCTCTCGTCGGTTGCCGCGAAGCTCACGCACATGCGCGAGGTGATGGCCGCTGAACAGGCGAGGAAGTACGCCAACATGGTCGAGCTGGCGGCGCGGCTTCGCCTGCCGGCGTGGGCGCTTCCAGAGGCGACCCGTCCGCTCGGCGATACCTCGGCGCTCTCGGCCTGGATTTCGAAAGCGCGTGCTGTCTAGTCCCGCGCGTAGCGTCGACCGCCCGTTTCGTGCGATACCCCGCCTGAGAGGCGTCATGCAGCACATCATCAAACACGATCTCAGCCCTGAGCTCGCGAAGAAAGCCGCCGTGAAGGCCGCGGAGCACTACACCGCAAAGTGGGAGAAGTACGACGCCAAGACGACCTGGCTCAGCGATACGCATGCCGAGATCACATTCCGGGTCAAAGGTGTGAACGTCGCCGCCACCGTGGACATGCAGCCGAAGCAGGTGGTGATCGACATGAACAAGGTGCCGCTCCTGCTCCGCCCGTTCAAGAACATGGCGCTCGACGTGGTTCAGAAAACCATGGAGAAATGGATCCTCAAAGCGCAGAACGGAGAGCTCGACTAGTCACGCGCTGACGAACTGCTTCAGCGCCGCATCGCCGTGGACACTTCGAAGCTTTCGAAGCGCTAGGGCTTGGAGCTGCCGAATGCGCTCGCGGCTGAGCCCGAACTCCCGTCCGATCTCGGCGAGCGTGTGCGATTCCTTTTCGCCGATGCCGAAACGCATTCGGATGATTCGCTGCTCGCGCGGGTTGAGCGTCTCGAGGGCTCTCAGCACGGTGTTGGAGAGATCCTCGCCGATCACCGAGTCCATCGGGGTGCCCGCCTCGTCGTCCGCGATCAGGTCGCGGAGCTCGCTGTTACCGTCGTTGCCGACCGGCATTTCGAGCGAGACGGTGTCCCGCGAAATCATCAGCAGGTTCGCGACCTGGTCGGTCGGCAGCTTCATGCGCTTGGCGATTTCGGCAGCCGTCGGCTCTCGTCCCAGCTCGCCGGTCAGTTTTCGCGTCATTCCGGTGACTTTCGTCAGGAGCTCGCATGCATGGACGGGAATGCGAATCGTCCGAGCCTGGTCGGTGGTCGCGCGGGCCATCGACTGGCGAATCCACCATGATGCGTACGTCGAGAGCTTGTAGCCGCGTCGGTAGTCGAACTTGTCTATCGCGCGCATCAAGCCCATGTTGCCTTCTTGAATCAAGTCCATGAAAGGCAGACCGCGCTTGAGGTATTTTTTCGCGATCGCGACGACGAGCCGCAGATTCGCCTCGACCATTTCCGACTTGGCGCGCTCGACGTCGGCGCTTGCGCTGAGCACCAATTGGTGAAGCTTGCGAAGGCGGCTGGCGGTGAGCCCCGAGTCCGCCTCCGCCTTCTTCCGCGTCGCGGCACCCTCTTCCAGCGACTGCACGTACGAGTCTAGCGCACAAAGCACCGACTCGAAGCTCGACTCGATGACCGCTTCCCGGACGGCCAGGTCTCCCGTGGACACGCGCTCGCACACCTCGGCGATCTCGGCGGCATGCAGCTCATGCTCGACGATCGCGTCGTAGATCACCTGGCGACCCTTTTCGATTTGACGAGCGAGCTCGACCTCGCCTTCGCGGGTGAGCAGACTGACTGCGCCCATCCAATCGAGATAGGTTTGGACCGGCTCGGCGCTGAGCACGTTGCCGCTGTCGGCCGGTTTAGAGGCACGACGGCGATCGGCCTTGCGGTTCTTCCCCTGGCGCACCGTCACCTCGACCCCAGCGCTCTCGAGCCGACGCAGGAACTTCCTGACGGTTCCCTGCGTTGCCCCAATCCTCGCAACGACCTCCGATGCCTCGTTGTAGGTAATCCAGCCGCGCGCTTTGACGGCATCTATCACTTCACTCATGATTGCGGCATCGCTGGACTTTTTTTGTGTCATTGCTATTTCTCCGAGGTCTGTATGGCTGTCGTACCACCATGCTGGAAAATTAGCAACCATACTATCAAAAAAATCTAGTTTTACTGTGAACGGAACATCACGGTTAGCTGCCTCACAGGCCGAGGAGCCGGAAAAAGACCGTTGCTCGGGGGCCTTGGCCTGGGGTAGGGCTGCCGGATGCCGGGCTTTGCCGAGTACGACGCGTACGACGGACTCGGGCTCGCGGGGCTCGTCCGCGACCGGGCGGTGACGCCCCGGGAGCTCGCCGAAGAATGCATCGCCCGGATCGGACGGGTGAATCCGCAAATCAACGCGGTGGTCTACGAGCTCTTCGACCGTGCCCGGGCCCAGTGCGAAGCGCCGGCCAGCACCGGCCCGTTCGCCGGCGTTCCTTTTCTGATCAAGGATCTGATTCAGCGCATCCCGGGTGTGCCCACCCAAGAAGGCTCGCGCTTTTTCCAAGGGTGGACCCCCACCGACGAGACCCACCTCTATCGGCGCTGGCTCGATTCGGGTGTGATTCCCGTCGCGAAGACCGCGACCTCCGAGCTCGGAATCCTTCCCGTCGTCGAGACGGATTTGCACGGGGCTACTCGCAACCCGTGGATGCTCGGAAGAACCGCGGGTGGCTCGAGTGGGGGGGCGGGTGCGAGCGTTGCGGCGGGTTTGGCTCCGATGGCGTCGGGCGGCGACGGTGGCGGCTCGATCCGCATTCCTGCATCGTGTTGCGGCCTGTTTGGTCACAAGCCGTCTCGAGCGCGCAATCCTTCCGGGCCGACCGCCTCCGAGCACTGGTCCGGCTACGTTTCCGAGCACGTGCTCACGCGAACGGTGCGCGACAGCGCTGCGATGCTCGACGCCACCCATGGCCCCGACGACACGACGCCGTACTTTGCAGCCCCCATCGACGGCACGTTTCTCGAAGCGATCGAGCGCGATCCGAGGCCTCTTCGCATTGCGTTTCACGCGGAACCGGCGCTGCCCGCGACGGTGCATCCCGATTGCAGGGCTGCCGTCGAGGATGCAGCACGGCTCTGCGAAGAGCTCGGCCATCACGTCGAGGAGCTCGCTCCCGGTCACGACTCGCTTGCGCTCGGCCGGACATTACTCGTCGTGATCGGGGCCAACGTCGCTGCGGAGATCCGAGAGGGTGAGCAGCTTCGAGGGCGTCGGGCCACGGCCAAAGACTTCCAGCTCACGACCTGGATCACGCGGCTGCTCGGAAAGGCCGTGACCGGAGAGGACTTCTTGGTCTCGTTTCGAGCTCTGCAGAGCGAAGCGCGACGGTTGGTCGGTGTGTATCGCGACTACGATCTGGTGCTTACCCCGACGCTCGGCCAGCCGCCCCTTCGCATCGGAGAGCTCGAGCCGCGCGGGGCCGACCTCATCTTGCAGCGGCTGATCGTTGCGCTGAATTGGTCGGCGCCGCTTGCAAACAAGACGATCATCGACGAAGCCGCCAAGAGCACCTTCTCGTTCGTGCCCTTCACCCCGGTTGCGAACTTCACCGGCCAGCCGTCGATGTCGGTGCCGCTCTACTGGAACGACGAGGCGTTGCCGATCGGCGTGATGTTCACCGGTCGTCCCGCCGAGGAGGACCTGATGTTTGCACTCGCCGCTCAGCTCGAGCGCGCACGCCCGTGGCGAGAGCGCCGCGCGCCCATCCATGCCGGTCCGAAATAGCTCCTGATTACCCCAATTTATGGCTGATTGAATCTTCATTCATTTTTCGGTTGCTCGCCGTCCTGGCCAGCTTCTACGATCGCAAGAGATGTCTGAGCAGCGTTATCCGGTCCTGCGCTCCAAGGCCGACCCGAGGTCGGAGACCTACCGGGCCAATCGCGAAGCCAACCTCGCGGCACTCGCGGAGGTCGACGGCGCGCTCCAAAAAGCCAACGCGGGCGGTGGGGAAAAGTACGTCAGCCGCCACTTGGCGCGCGGCCGAATCCTGCCGCGCCAACGCATCGAGATGCTTCTCGATCGCGACAGCTTCTTTTTGGAGATCGCACCGCTCGCAGGACACGGGATGAAGGGGGAGGTCAGCGGCTCCTCCGTGGTGGGCGGCGTCGGTCTCGTCAGCGGGGTCGAGTGCTGCTTGGTCGCGAGCGAGGCCACCGTCAAAGGTGGCGCGATCACACCGATCAGCATGCTGAAATCGGGAAGACTCGCCGAAATCTGCGAGCAAAACCGATTGCCGGGCATTAGTTGCATCGAATCGGCGGGCGCGGATCTCCCCAAGCAAGATCAAATCTTCGTGCCCGGGGGCGCGGGCTTTCGGCACCTGACCCGGCGTTCGGAGCAACGAATCCCGACGATCTGCTTGGTCTTTGGCAGCTCGACGGCGGGCGGCGCCTACCTGCCGGGCATGAGCGACTACGTCGTGATGGTGAAAGAACAGGCGCAGGTGTACCTCGCCGGGCCGCCGCTCGTGAAGATGGCCACGGGCGAAGAGACCGACCACGAAGAGCTCGGCGGTGCAGAGATGCACTCGACCATCAGCGGCGTGTCGGACTACCTGGCCGAGGACGAGGTCGACGCGATTCGGCTCGGGCGCGAGATCGTCGCGCATTTCGGTTGGGAAAAGCAAGGTCGGTTTCGGCCGCGCCCGGTCGAAGCCCCGCTTTTAGATCCGGACGAGCTGCTCGGGATCGCATCGGCGGACATTCGCGTTCCCTTCGATCAGCGCGAGGTGATCGCACGCATCGTCGATGGTTCGCGCTTCAGCGAGTTCAAGCCGCTCTACGGCAAGACGATGCTTTGCGGCTGGGCGCACGTCCACGGTTTTCCGGTCGGCATCATCGCCAACAACGGCACGATTTTCAGCGACAGCGCTAACAAGGGCGCGCAGTTCATCGAGCTCTGCAACCAGACCGACATTCCGCTCGTGTACTTGCAGAACACCACCGGATTCATGGTGGGCAAACAGTACGAGCAAAACGGCATCATCAAGCACGGGGCCAAGATGATCAACGCCGTGTCGAACAGCACCGTGCCGGCGATCACGATCATGACGGGATCCAGCTACGGGGCAGGGAACTACGCGATGAGCGGCCGGTCCTATCGGCCACGGTTCCTGTTCACCTGGCCCAACCACAAGATCGCGGTGATGGGCGGCAAGCAGCTCGCGGGGGTCCTCGACATCATCCAGCGCGAGGCGGCCGCCAAGAAAGGTATCGAAGTCGACGAAAAGGCGCTCGAAGTGGCGAAGATGATGACTGAAAAGCAAATCGACAGTCAGTCCACCGCGCTCTACGCGACGGCGCGGCTGTGGGACGACGGCATCATCGACCCGCGAGACACGCGAACGGTGATCGCGATCAGCCTCTCGGCGGCGTATAACGCACCGGTCGAGGGGACCACCTCTTGGGGTGTTTTCCGCCACTAGGAGCGAGCACGTTGAGCAAAGCGATTCAAAAGGTGCTCGTGGCCAACCGGGGAGAGATTGCCCGGCGGGTGATGCGGACGTGCCGCAGGATGGGCATCGCCACGGTGGCGGTGTTTTCGGAAGCCGATGCGACCATGCCGTTCGTCCGCGAGGCGGATGAAGCGGTTCGTCTTGGGCCTCCGCCGAGCTCGGAGAGCTATCTCCGCATCGACAAGATCCTCGAGGCAGCCGCGCTGACGGGGGCTGATGCGGTCCATCCGGGGTACGGCTTCCTCGCCGAGAACGCAGACTTCGCCCGGGCCTGCCAGGACGCCGGCGTGATCTTCATCGGACCGACTGCGGACGCAATTGCCGCGATGGGATCGAAGCGCGAGGCGAAGTCGATCGTCGAGAAGGCCGGCGTCCCGGTCATTCCCGGCTACGACGGGGCGAGCCAAGATCCGAAGGTCCTCGCCGAAAAAGCGATCGAGATAGGGTTTCCGATCCTGCTGAAGGCTAGCGCCGGCGGCGGTGGCAAGGGCATGAAGCTCGTGCGCGACGAGGCCGGGCTTGCGGACGCGATCGCCTCGGCAGCGCGGGAAAGCGAGAGCGCTTTCGGCGACGGAACGCTTCTCGTGGAGAAGTACATCGACGACCCGCGCCACGTCGAAATCCAAATCCTCGGCGACAGCCACGGCGAGCTGATTCATCTCAACGAGCGTGAGTGCTCGATCCAGCGCCGCCACCAGAAGATCGTCGAAGAGACCCCTTCCACCGCGCTCGACGCCGCCCTCCGAAATCAGATGGGGGAGGCAGCCGTGCGGTGCGGAAAGGCGATTGCCTATCAAAACGCAGGCACCGTCGAGTTCATCCTGGCTCCGGACCGGTCGTTCTACTTCCTCGAGGTCAACACGCGCCTCCAGGTGGAGCATCCGGTCACCGAACACGTCACCGGGCTCGACCTGGTCGAAGAGCAGATCTTGATCGCCCAGGGCGAGCCACTTCGGCTTTCTCAAGAAGCGGTCCCTTTCGACGGCGCGGCCATCGAGGTGCGGCTCTACGCCGAGGATCCGGCCGCGGGCTTCCTGCCGCAGAGTGGGACGATCGTCGACTGGCACCTGCCACCTTCCGACGGTGTCCGTATCGATGGCGGCGTCGAGGCTGGGAGCGAGGTCGGCATCCACTACGATCCGATGCTCGCCAAGATCATCGCGTCTGCGGACGACCGGCCCCTTGCGCTTCAACGTCTGCGGCGTGCGCTTCGCTCACTGAGCGTGCAGGGCGTCACGACGAACCGCGACTTCTTGCTGCGCGTTCTCGACCACCCGCGCTTCATCGCCGGCGATATCGACACGCATTTCATCGACCGGCACATGAAGGCAGAGCTCGACGCCAGCCCGAGCGACGCGGCTCGGCGGCGTGGCGCGATCGCCGCAACGTTGGCCGAGCAGCAGCAGCGCAACCGGGGACGGACGCAGGTGCCGCACGTGCCCTCGGGGTGGCGCAACAACTACCACACGCCGCAGACCGTTTCGTACGTCACGGGCGATCACGAGCTTCGCGTCGACTACCGTCACCTCGGGGACGACCGCTTCACGATCTGGGTGGAAGACGACGCGCATGACGTGCGCATCGTGTCGTGGGAGCCTCCGAATCTAGTCGTCGAGCACGGGTCGCATCGTTGGCCCGCACGCGTCATCGCCGACGGCGACCGCATATACGTCCACACCTCCCAGTTCGACGTCAGCTTGCTTCGCAAACCGCGCTTTCCGGACAGGTCGGCGTCGATTCCGGCGGGCGGGTGCGTCGCGCCGATGCCGGGCAAGGTCGTCGAGCTCCGCGTTGCCGAAGGGGATACCGTTCAGGCCGGCCAGGTGCTGTTGATCATGGAAGCGATGAAGATGGAACACTCCGTCGTCGCGCCGCAGGACGGTGCGGTCGCCGAGGTTACCGTGGCGGCCGGTGATCAAGTCGATGCCGACGCCCTGCTCGTCGTGGTGGCCGAAGCCTAAGCCGCGTCCAAGTCGGCGATCAGCTGATCACCCGAGAGCTGTGTCGCAGACGCGCCGTCGAAGTACTTCATCAGACCGGCCCGCTCGTAGTGCGGCTTGATTCGATCGCTCATGAGGCCGATGTCGCGCAGATTCGGCACGAGGCGCCTGAACATCACTTGCCTGAAGAGCGCAAACCCGGGGGAATCGGTCACGAACTGAGCCCATTCTTTACGGGTGAGCTTGTGCTCGAACCACTCCTCGTAGACCTCGAAAGACAGAAAGCGATTTCGCATCAGCAAAGCAACCTCGAAGGCCCAGTCCTCACGCTCGCGCTGCTCGCTTTCGCTCAGCTCGTTGCGGAAATGATCGCGAAGAGCAAGCACGCCGTAGTGCACGTGCCTCGCTTCATCCTGAATGACCATCTTCAAGAGCTGCTTGAGCATGGGCTCTTGCGTCATCTGATAGAGGGTTCCGAAGGCGCCGAGGGCGAGACCTTCGACCATGATCTGCATGCCGAGGAACTTCACGTCCCAGCGTGAGTCCTGAATGAGCGCATCGATGATGACGAACAAATTGTCGTTGATTTGATAGAGCTTGTTCATCTTCGAGTCGAGGTAGCGATGGAACACTTCGACGTGACGCCCCTCGTCGACCACCTGCGTCGAGCCATAGAGCTTGCCGTCGAAAAACTGCACGGCTTCAGTGACCTGTGCAGCGGCAAAGAGCGCCCCCTGCTCGCCGTGAAGGAATTGGCTGAGCATCCACGCCGCTACGCTTGCATTCAGGCGCCGTTCTTCGAGGTCGGTCAGCCGGATGCCGCGCGCCCGAAGCGCGTCGTAGTCCATGAACTGTCGCGGAATGATCGGCTTTTCGGGGTTCTCGGGGTCGACGTCGATGTGCCACGGAAGATCCTCGCCGTTCCACTGCTGCTCTTTGGCGCGGGTGTAGAGCTCACGCATCTCCGGCTGGTCGTTCGGGTAAGTCCAGTCGAAGTAGGTCCGATGGTTGGAGGGCATCGTCGTGGGAACCCCCTGTTTGCCGCGCTGGAGAATCAGACCGCGAACGCCGGACGGTCCCATCGAGCGAAGAACCTTCGCATTGTTCGTCTGGGTCATCAGGTGGACGGCTTCGAAGTACGGCTCAACCCGGCGGCGAACTTCCTTTGGGAGAGCATCGAGGACTTTGTCACTGAGCATGGTCAGTTCCTTCCTTACAGCACGTTGGCGAAAAACTCGCGGACCTTGGTGGAGTGTAAACGCATGATGTAGCGATCGAGAATCGGAACGACCTCCTCGATCATGATGGCAACTTTTTCCGGCGGAAGCTCGGAAAGACGCGAAAAGACGAGATGCACTTCGTCGTTGAGAAGCTTCGTGATCGCGTCCTGATAGAGGGCCATGTCCTCGACGCGAAAGCCGAGGTCTGGCGTGAAGCCGAGCGCGCGGACTTTGCCGAAGACCTCGAAAACCCAGAGGTCGGCGGCTGCGATCCGGAGGGTGCCATCCGTCCGGGCCCCCCCGACCAAACCGATCTCGAAGGCACGCTCGACGTCTTCTGCGTCGATACCGGTTTGCCCGGCGATTTCGTCGGGTGTGAGGGACGGCCTTCGGTCCTCGCTGGTCTTCAGCGATTCGGTGAGGCGCTCTTTCACACCAGCGAGAAACGCGTGCTGACGCGGCGAGAAAACGTCGTCTTCGCCGTCGAACAACGCCTTGATCGCCTTGAGCGGAAGAAATCGCTCGTGCTGGAGCTTCTTGATCAGTCGCAGGCGATCGATGTGCTCCTCCGTGTACCACGCCATGTTTCGGCCGGTCTTTCGGCCGGCCGGAAGCAGCCCCTGCTGAATGTAGAAGTGAATGGCTTGGCGCGGCAGGCCGGTTGCCTCGCATAGATCCTTCATGCGGTAGCACCAGCGCCGCGCATCGCGATCGGTCGCCAGAGCCGTGGCCGTCATGGGCCCTCCACTTCGATTCGAATTTGCCCGAGTGGGTGGCTCACGCACGTGAGCACATAGCCTTCTCGCCGCTCCGCGGCGCTGAGGCAGTTCGGTTCCTCCATTTGAATCTCACCCTCGACGCGGCGCACGCGACAGGCACCGCAGCCTCCCATCGCACAGGAAAAGGGCATGTCGATTCCGGCGGCCAACGCGGCTTCGAGGACCGTCTGCCCCGGCTCGACTTGAACGCCGTGATCGCGACCGGCTTTCGACACGACCACGAGCTCGGTCCGGCTGCTGCCGGCTTCGGCGTGCCGGTCTTCGGGACGCGTGAAACGCTCTTCGGCGATCCGATTCGCACCGACGCCGCGAGCTTCGAGCGCCTCGTGAGCCGCTTGCATCATCGGGGTGGGACCGCAGACGAAGTAACGGATGAGTGAGTCATCTCGTACGCCGAGCGCGTCCAGCCGTGCTTCGATCACGTCGCGGCTCAGAAGACCCCGGCCGCCAGACCAGCCCTCGGGTGGCGACTCGAGCACGTGGTCTACGATCAGTCGTTCACCGAGCTCCTCGGAGAGCGCCGCGAGCCGCTCGGCGAAGATCACGTCCTCCCACCGTCGGTTTCCGTAGACCAGAACGACGCGCGTCCCGCGCTCGATGCGGAGAACCGTTTCCAGGATGCACATGATCGGCGTGATCCCGCTGCCGCCGGCGATCATCACCAAGCGCCGTTCGTTGACGGGGCGCGGCTCGACCGTGAAGTTGCCCGACGGGCCCAACACCTCGAGCACGTCGCCCTCCCGAATCGTGTCGTTGAGCTGATTGCTCACGCGGCCGTGCTCGATGCGCTTCACGGTGATGTGCGCGGGCTCGCCCGGGAGGCACGGGCTTGCAAAGGAGTAGGCACGCCGAAGGCGTTCACCATCGACCGTGACATCGACGCTCAGAAACTGGCCGGGCCGGAACTCGATTGCGGAGCCGTTCGATTCGGTCACGTAGATCGACACCGCGGCCTCGGTCTCCCGAACCACCTTCGTCACCTTGACCTTGCGCGCCATGTTGGGCGCCTTGCGAGGCAACGAAACGACGTCGCCGGCGGCGCGTTGCGGGCGTTCGATGAGAGGCGGCGGGCTCTTTCCCGCGATCAGCCGGTCGTGAACCATGCGCACGTCGCGGCCGGCGGCACGGAGCTTGTCCGCGATGCCTCGCGGTAGGAGGCTCAAGAGATCGACCTCATCGAGCGGGATCGGCGGCTCGAGATCGTCGATGACGGGGGAGGGCACCTTCCCGCTGGTTCGGTCGAGCACCATCGCGGCATCGAGGCGCGCCTGATCGATCCACGGCGTCAGCGCGTTCGGGAGCGCGCGGGCGGCAAGCGCGGCGGCGGCATCGAGACGACGGGTGCGTCGCTGGCGTGGGCCCTCCATGAACGATAGCGTGCCGAATCGGCGGCCGAGTGTCAAGTGTTACTAGACACTATACTTACAGTGTGGGGTATAGTGGGAAACCAAATGATTTCACGCCCCCTCATCGATGCAGGAGAGGCCGCGTCGTTCGTCGGGCAGGCGGTTTTCCTCGACGTCCGGGCCGGCCCAGGGGCGGCCGCGGCCTATGCCGACGTCCACGTCGCCGGCGCTCGTCGGGTCGACCTGGAGACCGATCTATCGGCCGTTGCAGACCCTGCGCAAGGCGGACGGCACCCGCTCCCGTCGCCCGAGGTCTGGCTCGCGCGCGTCGGCGGCTGGGGTGTGTCGCCGACAACCCCCGTGATCGTCTACGACGACGCCGGCGGTGGGATGGCGGCGGCGCGCGCCTGGTGGATGCTCCGCGCCATCGGACACGAGCCTCTCGCGGTCGTCGATGGCGGGTGGTCGGCGCTTCGAGCCGCCGGGGTCGCGACCGAGTCGGGAGACCCGCCGGCACGCGTTCCCGGTGCATACCCGCGGACGATCGAGGATTGGCCCTCCGTGAATGCCGACTTCGTCGAAGAAGTGCGCACCGATCCCAGTTGGCGCGTCGTCGATGCACGGGCCCAAGAGCGCTTCGACGGAACCGCGGAGCCGCTCGATCCCGTCGCGGGGCACATTCCCGGCGCCCACAGCTTGTACTGGAGGTCACAGCTCGCGCCCGATGGGTCATTCGAGTCGGCCGATGCGCTTAGACGGCGCTATCGCGAAGTGCTCGGAGACGTCCCGCCGCATCGCGTGATTTGTTATTGCGGGTCGGGCGTGACTGCGTGTCATCTTTTGCTGGCCATGGACGCATGCGATCTCCCCGGCGCCAAGCTCTACGTGGGTTCGTGGAGTGAGTGGTGCCGGCAGGGACGCGCGGGCGCGCCTCGGTGAGAAGGGCGGTCGCGCCGGCTGACGGAGATGCTATCCCACGCCGGTGTCCGATGACGTCCGGCAATTCGTGCTCAGCTTCCCGCGGAACGCGTTCACGGCGCGAGAGGTCCCCCGCGCCGGCGACGTGTGGCGCCTTTGTCAGGACGTCGCCACCCTCGCGTCGATCGAGGCGGGTTGGCCGCCCGCGCGCTTCCGGGAGGCCCAGGTCGCGTTCATCGTCTACAAAATGACGTTGCTGCATGCCCGGCCTACGTCGTACGGGACCGCCCTCGATACGAGCACGTGGATATCGCGCTTCCGACGGCGCACGCTCTGCACGCGAGAGGTACGCGTGCGGGCCAGCGGTGCGCCAGTGGCCGCGGCCACCCAGGAGTGGGTTCACGTGGACTTCGAAACGCTCAAGCCCAAGCAAGCCGCGCACGAAACGGCGGCCGCCTTTCCCGAGGTCGAGACCGACGATGCCTTCCTGAAGATGCCGGCATTCGAGAAACGGCCCGGGGCGGAGACCGAGCTCTCCTTCGAGATGTGGCAAACGTGGGCGGACCCGCTCGCGCATGCCAATCACCCGGCCTACATCGACTGGTGCGACGAGGGGACGAGCCGCCGGATGCTCTCGTGCGGCATCGACCCCGTGCTGCTGCGGCCGGTGGCCGAGCAGGTTTTTTTTCGAAGCTCGGTATTGCCTGGGGAGCGCGTCACAGTGCGCACCGCGCGCATCGGCGTCATCGGCACCGAAGCCGTCGTGCTCCGGCATCACCTCGAGACGGCGCGTGGTCCCGCCGCCGACGCGACGAGCATGCGCAGTCTCGCCGAGGGGAACGCCGAAGCCCTCATCGCGGCCTGGGATACGTGAGGGCGCCGTGTGCACGATCATCGTTCGGCATGGGATGGACGACCCGTACGCGACGATCATCGCGTCGAATCGGGACGAGTTTTACGATCGCAAAGCCACTGCGCCCACCGTGCTCCGGGAGACGCCCCGCATCATCGGCGGAAAGGACGAGCGCGAGGGCGGCACTTGGTTCGGCTTGACGAGCACGGGCCTTTTCGTCGGGCTGACCAATCAGCGCAACTTCGGTCCGCGCGACGATGCTTTGCAGTCTCGAGGTGCGCTCGTCGTCGAGGCGCTCACGCAGGGGTCGGTCGACGGTGTGCGCGCCTTCCTCCGGGACGTCGACCCAAGCCGCTACAATGAGTTCAACCTGGTGTTCGGCGATGGCGAAGAGATCGCCGCGGCGTACGGCCGGCGCGAGGGGCGTCGCGTCGAAATCGAGCGGCTCGGGTCGGGGGTCTTCGTCTTGTGCAACGATCGAATGGGCTCGCCCGAGTTTCCCAAGGCGATCGGAGCCGGCGATCGCGTTCGCGCGATTCAGGCCCGCGAGTGGCCGGTCCTCAAGGAGCAGCTCGTCGAGGTGCTCTCGGATCGCGCACTTCCCGATTCCGCTCGAATCCCGCCGTTGCCGCCAGGCGCCCCGTTCGACGAGGATGTTGCACGCCGTTTGCAGGCGATCTGCGTGGAGACACCCCTGTACGGGACCGTGTCGTCGACGATCGCTGCGGTGAGCCCGGGGCGTGTCGATCAGTATTGGTTTTCAGACGGTCCGCCGTCTCAGGGAAGCTTCCGGGACGTGTCGGACCTCACTCGAGACGTCGGATGAAGTCTGCAATCGCGCTCACCGCGTCGGCGAGATTGTCCTCGCGGGTGCGTCCGCTTTTCTTGCGTGGTTTCAGCGAGTGGTCCCCATCTTCCATCCACACGAGCTCGATTGCTGGGGACAGCGAGTACGAAGCGACCTCTTCTGGCGTCCCAAACGGATCGCGGGTGCCCTGAACGATGAGGGTGGGGGTCCGCAGGCCTTCGAGATGCGCGGTGCGAAGCCGTTCCGGCTTGCCCGGCGGGTGAAACGGATACCCAAGGCAGACCACGCCCGCGACACCGGCCTCGTCCGCAATCATCGAGGCGATTCGGCCACCCATCGACTTCCCCCCGATCACCACCTCGCCGGACGGCCCAACCATGTCGAGAGCCTCGTGAAAGCGCGAGATCAGCTTGGGCGCGCGGTCGGGGCCACGACGCTTTCCATCTTCACGCCGCTTCACCATGTACTCGAACTCGAAGCGAACGACCTCGATCCCCACGCCCCCGAGATGTTGCGCAATCTCGTTCATGAACGGCGAATCCATCGCCGCCCCGGCCCCATGCGCAAGCAAAAGCCGAGGCGCAGATCGCGGCCCGTTACGAAGAAGCGTTGTCATCGAGCAGGGGTGTAAAGGGTCAGCGCGGACGCTGCAGGTGAATCACAGCCTCGCCTCCTGGAAAGTGTCGCACTGGTTCACGTCACCCGTCGCGTAGCCCTTCTTGAACCAGCGAACACGCTGCGCCGAGCTCCCGTGGGTGAACGACTCCGGAGTGACGTACCCTCTCGACTGCTTCTGCATGCGGTCGTCGCCGATCGCGCTCGCCGCGTTGAGGCCTTCCTCGATGTCGCCCCGCTCGAGCAGGTCGCGCGTTCGATCGGCGTGGTGCGCCCAAATGCCGGCGAAGCAGTCGGCCTGAAGCTCCTGTCGAACCGACAGCTGGTTGGCCTCGACCTCACGAATCCGCGCCTTCTCGCGCTGCACCTGCTCCGAAATCCCGAGAAGCGTTTGAACGTGGTGGCCGACCTCGTGTGCGATCACGTAGGCCTGCGCAAAGTCTCCCGGCGCTTTGAACCGATGTTGCAAGTCCGAGTAGAAGCTGAGATCGATGTAGACCTTCTGATCCGCGGGACAGTAGAACGGCCCCATGGCCGCCTGCGCGAAACCGCACGCGGATCGCACGGCCCCGGTGAAGAGCACGAGCGTCGGCTCCCGATAGGTACGCCCTGCTTGCCCAAAGATCGCGCTCCAGGTGCTTTCGGTGTCTGCCAGGACCACGGCTACGAACTGCGCTTGCTCGTCCTCGAGCGGCCCACGCTTTCCCTCGACTGGCGCCGAGGCAGCTCCGCGCTGCTGCTGCGTTTGAACGACCTGCATGAGCGTGCGCGGGTCGACACCGAGGAAGAGCCCCACACCGACCAGGATCAGCAGCCCGAGGCCGCCCCCCGCCACGACGGGAGCCGCGCGGCGGCCGCGCCGGTCCTCGACGTTGGCGCTTTGCTGTCTACCTCTCCACCGCACGCGGTGCCTCCGGCGCGAGCGTCGGGTTACAGCTCGTCTTCGACGCTCTGCCCACCGCCCTGGAAGAAGCCGGCGAGGTGTTGCGCCCGAACGGCCACTTCACTCAGACGCCGTGCCAGCGCGCCGCGCGTCTGCGGGCCAACGTCGCCATCGACATCGATCTTGGCGTCTTTTTGAAAGTCGCGGATGGCGCTGCGGGTGCGCTTGCCCATCTTGCCGTCCTGCTTCCCGGGCTTGTATCCGCAGATGTCGAGCGCTTCCTGCAATGCTGCGATGTTGTCATCTGATGCCATGTTCCACTCCTAGTTGAGACCCCAGGCCGCAGCCCAGGCCTTTGCGGCCTCGCCAAACGCTTGAGGGTCGCTCGCCCCGAGACGTGCAGAAACCTGGTTGTATTCGTTCTTCAGCGACTTGAACTTTGCTTTGAGCTCGTCCGAGGCCCCTTGTCCGGCTTCTTTGGCGGCTTTCGACTTGGCGCGAAGATCGGCCACGTCGTACTTATCGAGCACTCCCATGAGAATCGCTGCGCCCTCTTGGGCGTCTTTGGCGCCTTTGAGCGCATTGACGCCCGCTTCGAAGACCGCGACGAGGTTTTCCGCAGCGCTGCCGGTGAGCTGCACGTCAGGAATCGCGGGCCCTTCCGGCTCGGCGGGCTCCGCAGCCGTCGGCTCCGGCGCGGGCGCGGGCTCGGCGGACGGTTCGGCGGCTTCGGGCTTGGCTTCGTCCTTTTTCTTGCAGGCGGCCGTGAACGCAATCGCGAGGATGAGCACCACAACACTGACTTTTCTCATGAACCCCCCTTTTCCGATGAGTGGTGCCGGAGAATACGGACTGGCCGTCTCCGGACGCAAGATGTTTCTATGGAGCGGCGCATGCGCCCGCAATCCAACCGTAAATCGCCCAGCTCTCCCGGGCCCGTGGCTCAGGGGCAGGCGCCTTTGCTGCGGACCGAAACGCCCGCGGCCTGTGCGGAGCACGCGTTCGCGTAGGTCTTTGCGTCGCAGCCGCAGACGGGGTCATATTGGGCCGTGCACGCCTGCGGTCGCGGCTTGCACTTGCCGGGCCTGTTGCCCGCTCCGCACTGCGCGGTCGGCGGATACTGGCAAAACAGCCCGGTCGCGCAGCGGGCAGCGCCTTCGACGCCGCACTTGGCACCGACGGCACCCGTCGGCGCTTGCGCGGCGTCTTGGCATAGGCCGCGGTGCCGGATCGCCACGCCGTGCGAGTAGGAGACGCAATCGTTGCTGAAGTTGCGCCCGTCACAGCCGCACACTGGCGCCCATTCCTTCGTGCACGTGGTCGGCTTCTCGGTGCACTCGCCCGGCCCCGAATCGGGCGCCTCACCGCAGTACTGCACCTCGGCATATCGGCAGAACTGCCCGCTCGGGCAGGTCGCGGTGGCGCCGCCGGGGCCGCAGCTCCCATCCGGGGCTCCGACCGCGCCGTCTTCGGCACACGGGCCCGACTTCCGCGGCGATATGCCATGCGAATGTGCGACGCAGATGTTCACATACGTACGCCCATCGCACCCACAGACCGGACTGTAGTCCTTGGTGCACGTCGAAGGCATCGGGAAGCACGCTCCCTTCGCGCCCGTCTCTCCGCACTGCGCGCCGGGGGGGTAGTGACAGACGAAGCCCACGTCACACGTGCCGCCAGGCGCACGGCTACATGCACCGGCGGGCTGGTCCGGGTAGCGGGAGGACTGGCCCCCCTTCGGACAAGCCGCCAACAAGCCCAAGCTCAAGATGCAACAAGCAAGTCGTGCCATGTCTCGGGTGGTATCGCCGAAGCGGTGGCGAGGCAAGGCGCATCAGGGGGAACGAAGCGTCGACACAATCTCCGGGACCCATTCGCCTGCGGTCCCCGAAAGGAACACGCCTTGGCCCGTTTGCTGCACGAGCGCACTGAACGGGTTGGGCTCGGGGTTGACCACCACCATGGGTACGCCGCGCTGCGCGGCCATGGTCCCGATGTGCATGGGCAGCGAGGTCGCCCCTGTCGTGCCGATCACGATGACGAGTGATGCCTCGCGCACCGCCTCGATCGAGCTCTGAAAGCGGAAGTTGGGCTCATCGTAGCTTTCGTCGAACCACAGGACGTGAGGCCGGCCGAGCGTGCCGCAGGCGGGGCATCGCAGGGCGTCCAGCTCGCGCTGACCGAGGGGTCTCCCCTTTTCCCAGGAGACGTCGATCGTTTCCGGCGTCGGAACCGGGGCGGGCAGGCACTCCCTCGAGCACCGCATGAAGTCGATGTTTCCGTGGATCTGATAAGTGCGGTCCAGGGTGTTGCCGGCCCGTAGATGGAGGCCGTCGACGTTCTGGGTGACCAGAACGAAGCGCTCGCGCCCGTCTCGCTCGGCAGCAGCAATGGCGTCGTGAGCGGCGTTCGGTTCTGCACCCCGGCAGACGCCGCGACGATAGAGATACCAGGCCCACACCTCTTCGGGCATCTCCTGAAACGCCGACCACGTGGCCATCTCCTGCGGCTGATAGTTCCGCGATCCGACCCGCCAGTAGCCTTCCTTTCCGCGAAAGGTCGGAATCCCGGACTCGACCGAAATGCCAGCGCCGGTTAGCCACAAGACGAGGCCGGAGCCCTCGTGCAAAAGACGTTTCGTCGGCGCGTCGAGCGTCACCCGGGTCAGCTACCTCGGGAACAGCGTCGACGCCAGCCCCGTAAAACGACTTCGTCGCCACGGGGTGACAGCGACAGTGTCTGCGCCAGTGACAGGGTGCAAACCCAAAGAAAAGGCCGGCTCCTTCGAGCCGGCCTTCCCAGTCATGTTTGCGTTCGTTTAGTTCCCAATGTAAGCCGTGAACCCTAGAATCACCGCGTAGTTCTGCTTCTTGCTCGCCACCAGGACGGTGTTCCCGTCCGGGTCCAAAGCGGTTGGGCCGTTGCGGACGAAATAGATTTCCCGCGTGTTCCACTCGCCGCGGCCCTCGAGGCTAAGCACGAGGTACTGGACGGGCTTGTAGCGGACGGTCAAGGTTCCCGTCACCAGACCTGTATCCCCGCTAGCGAAGAAGTCCCGATACTGGTCGTTGCCGCTCAAGTGCTCGCCGCGAACGCCAATCGCGACTTTGTCGCTCGCGTCGAAGATGAGCTGCAAGCTGTGGCCGTAGGCAAAACCCTTCTTGTCGAAGCCGACCCCTCCGTTCGGGATGAGCTGGTAGTCGCCGTTGGCCACGAGCGTGACGATGCCGGCGTTAGCGCTGAGCACCCAGTCGAAGAAGCTCTCCCAGTTCTTGTTGTCGTTGTCGCCTCCGGCACCGTGCTGGCCGCCGAAGAAGAATCCAACGTCGTCGGAGGCGGCAACGGAGAACTGCCAACCGAGTGTCGGCGTCTCGTTGTTGTCAATCGGGGTGCCGCCCAGCACGCCGCCGTTGGTGACCATGAGCGTGAAGCCCAGCTTGTCGGTGAGCTCGAATGCCGACCGGATGCCCATGTGGTTGAAGGGTTGACGTAGAAAGTAGAGCGCACCGCGCGTGTAGTTCGCGTTGTTCCACTCGTCGACTACCTCACCGCCGAAGACCGTGTCGAAGAAGCCGAAGTCGAGCGAGACCTTGTCGCTCGGCATCCAGCTCACGTACCCCTGTTTGATCGGGGCGATGGGGCTCAGCAGGAACGAACCCTCGCCAAAGCGCAGGTCCAAACGAACCGCGAACTTTTCACCGGTGTACTGAAAGTCACCGCCTGCGAAGTTCAGCCCGAAACCGTTGTAGTTCGTGTACGGGTACCCGATGTCGTTGTATGTGCCCGCCAGGACACCGGCATCGGTGTAGCCGCCGAGACGGTAGAAGGCGCTTGCCATCACCATCCAGGTGATGTTGTCGCGGAATGGATGCGCCCCCTCTTCCGCGACCTGCATGTCGTCGGCGGCCACCTTGGGCGACTCGGGCATCTCGTCGATGGCCGGCGTGCTCGGCACGTCGTCCGCCAACTCCTCGCCGCCCACGGCCTCGTCCGCCATCTGCTTCGGCGCCTCCGGCTGGGCGAATGCCATCGCGGGGAATGCCAAACCGCACATCACCGCTAGGGAAAGAACCTTTCTCATCACTGCTACCTCCACTCCCGGCGTGCCTCCACGCCCAAAACTCAAACTGGATCCACCGTCGAACAAATGGGTAGAGAAGAGGGGCGAAACAGACCGGGGAGCCGTCCCACCCCTCCTCTCGAACGTTGCTTGCTACTCGGCAGGCGCTGCGGCCATCGCCGTTCCGGCATGCACGCCGGTGAGCTCTTCGTTGTAGGCTTCGACGCCGCACTCGGCGATGTCGAGCCCCTCGATCTCGTGTGCTTCGGAGACGCGAACGCCGCCTGGCACGAGAAACTTCAACGCCAGCCAGACGAGGCCACCGACGAGGAATGCGAAGAGCACGCCTGCGAACGTGCCGTAGGCCTGAACCCACAGCTGCGACGCTCCGCCGCCGACGAGCAGGCCCATCGGCTCTTCACCCGTGGCCGCGTTGCCATAGCCGACGAGGCCGACTGCGAGCGTACCGAAGATGCCGCAGATGCCGTGCACGGTGATCGCGCCGACCGGGTCATCGACCGTGAGCTTGTCGAGGAAGAGCACGCCCTCGACGACGATCAGGCCCGCGACGAGACCGACGATGATCGACCAGCCGCCAGTGATGTTGTAGCAGCCCGCCGTGATGCCCACGAGGCCTGCAAGCGCGCCATTCAACGCCATCGAGAGGTCGAGGAGGCCGCTCCGGATCTTGATCCAGATCAATGCGCCGATGAAGCCGCCCGAAGCCGCGAGGTTGGTCACGAGCACGATGCGGCCCACCTCGGCGTCCATGGCGAGCTCGGAGCCGCCATTGAACCCGAACCAGCCGAGCCAGAGAATGAGCACTCCGAGGGCCGCCAGCGGGAAGTTGTGCGCCGGCATCGGCTTCACCGTGCCGTCCTTCATGTACTTTCCGAGGCGCGGACCGATGATGATCGCGCCCGCTAGCGCCATGCCGCCGCCCACGCCGTGGACGACCGTGCTGCCGGCAAAGTCGACGAACCCTCGCTCCGAGAGCCAGCCGCCGCCCCAGACCCAGTGGCCCACCACCGGGTAGATGACCATCGTCGCGATGGCCGTGAAGACGAAAAACGTCAGCAATCGGCCGCGTTCCGCAATCGCGCCCGATACGATGGTGCAGGCGGTCGCCGCGAAGACGAGCTGGAAGAATAGAAAGACGAACGGCGGCAGGCCGGAATCGGCACCGGCGTTATTCGGGAAGAAGCCGGCGAGGCCCACGAAGCTATTGCCCTCGCCGAACATCACCCCGTAGCCCACCAGGTAGAACACGATCGACGAGATCGCGACCACGCCGAAGTTCTTCATCAGCACCATGACCGCGTTTTTTCGGCGGCAAAACCCACTCTCGACGAGCGCAAAGCCTGCGTGCATGAAGAAAACGAGTGCGGCGCTCACGAGAACCCACAAAGCGTTTGCATACGTTGTCAGTTCCGAAAGTTGTTCTTCCATGATCTTCCTACCTCTTAGTCATGGCCGCGGCGCACCCTCGGCAGCGGCACGGGGGGATCTATGGCTGCCGTTCATTTCCGGTTTGTTTCCCGTAGACATCGGTTTGGGAAAAACGATCCCGTTCTCCACCAGTTGCGTCTGGTAGGGCCGGGCTACATGTTCGAAATGTGGGTGGTTTTCCGCATCTGGCGTATGGGACTCCGCGCAAGCTTCCGAAGCCGGGGAGCCTGCCGGGACGAGTCGTCGTCCTCGACGTCGCGTTTGCAGCCAACGCAGGGGGCGCGAGCTACGAAAAGACCACCCTTCCGTTCATCGAGGGTCTTGGCGACCGGCTGGCGATGTGGATCGATCACCACGATCACGATCGCCACGCCGACTACGCTGACGACCCTCGCTTCGTGCTTCGAACGAAAGCCCAGCATGGCGCCTGTCCCGAGATGGTCACCCCGGAGCGGGTCGAGGCCGCCGGGCCCGTCGACACGATTTGCTGTCACCTCGACTTCGACGGGCTCTGCTCCGCAGCAAAATGGATTCGTGGCGGGGTCGAGCCATACGAGGGCGCCGATGACGACGCACGAGCGATCGATACGCGGCTCGGCGAGCCGAGCGAGCGCGCGCGCCTGCTCGACCGTGCTCTTCGCGCGCGCCCACGCGACGAAGCGCTTCGCGGCTTGATGGTGCGTTATCTGGCCGACGGCGCCAACGACCCCGCGATCTACCGCGAGTTCCAAAACGCAGCCCATGCGCTCGACGCGATGGAGCGAGAAGCCAGGCGCCTCGCGACTCGGTACGAGGTGCGTGAGGGCCTCGCGATCTGCGATGCCACGCGGCGGGACGGCCCCTACGACAAGACCGAGCTCCTTCTCATCGGCCAGCGCCTCGCGCCGATCTCGCTCGTTCACGACGAAACCACGGTGACCGTCGCCGCGCGCTTCGACAGCGGCATCGATCTGGTCAGCGCACTCGGCCTCAACGGAGGGATGCCTACGCGCGTGAGCGTCGCCGCCAAACGCCTCGACGAGGTGATCGCGCGGCTGAGCGGTTTCGAGGTCCGTGGATGACGCGCTACACTAAAGACATGGAGCTCCAGCTTTCCGACATCGAACGGCTCCCCAAGACCGACCTTCACGTGCACCTCGACGGTTCGCTCCGGCTTTCGACGATGCTCGAGCTCGCCAGCGAGCAAGGCGTGAAGCTGCCCGCCGACACACCGGAAGCGCTCGGCCGAGCTCTACACTGCGGTCAGAACGCCGGCTCGCTGGTCGAATACCTCAAAGCCTTCGACACGACCCTGAAAGTCTTGCAGACGGGTGAGGCGCTCCACCGCGTGGCGTACGAGCTGATCGAAGACGCCGCCAAAGAAAACGTCCGCTACATGGAGGTCCGCTACTCGCCAATGCTCCACACGCGCGGCGGCCTCAGGCTCACGACCGTCGTCGAGGCGGTGCTAGCAGGGCTTTGGGAGGCGCAGAAAGATCATGGCGTCGTCGCCAACGTGATTTTGTGCGGCATTCGCAACATCTCGCCCGAGTCCTCGTTCGAGATGGCGCAGCTCGCGGTGGCCTACAAGAATCGCGGCGTCGTCGGATTCGATCTCGCGGGGGCCGAGTACGACCATCCCGCGAAGCACCATCTGCGCGCTTTCAAGCTGGTTCGCGACAACAACATCGCCGTGACGATTCACGCAGGGGAGGCCTATGGCCCAGCCTCGATCCATCAAGCGATTCACGTCTGCGGCGCGCACAGAATCGGACACGGTTGCCGCCTACGCGAGGACGGCGATCTCCTTCACTACGTGAACGACCATCGCATCGCGCTCGAATGCTGCCCGTCTTCCAACGTGCAAACCGGCGCAGTGAAAGACCTCCGAAGCCACCCGCTCAAGCTCTACCACGACCTCGGGCTTCGAGTGACCGTCAATACCGACAACCGCTTGATCACCGATACCACCGTGTCCCGAGAGCTGTGGCTCTGCCACACGCAGATGGGCCTCGGCTGCGACGACATTCACCGCATCATCATCAACGGCTTCAAAGCCGCGTTTCTGCCGTTCCACCAGAAGCAGGCGATGGTTCGCTCCGTGTTTCGGGAGCTGTCCACCGAAGAACCGGCTTCCGAGCAGCCCGCGTCTCGTCCAGCCGACGCAAACGCGTGAGCTGTGGGGCGCCGCGGACCAGCTCCGGGTTCGCCGAGGCTTCCTCACTGATCTGCCTCATCACGTCGACGAACTCGTCGAGTGTCTGGAGCGATTCATTTTCGGTCGGCTCGATCAGCATGGCGCCCTTGACGACGAGCGGGAAGTACACCGTCGGAGGATGAAAGCCGTAGTCCATGAGCCGCTTCGCGACGTCCATCGTGGTCACGCCCGAAGCCTTGAGGTGCCGATCGCTGATCACGACCTCGTGCATGCACATGGCGTCGTACGGAACGTGCCAAACCTCGCCTAGCCCAACTCGCAGATAGTTGGCGTTGAGCACTGCCAGCTCGGTAGCTCGGCGGAGCCCCTCCGCGCCCATCTCGCGAAGATACGTGTAGGCGCGGACCATCATGCCGAAGTTGCCATGGAACGACCGAAGCCGACCGACCGACTTGGGGCGGCTGTCGTAGTCGAGCACGAAATTCTCGCCCTGCTTCTCGACGACGGGCACCGGAGCAAAGGGGTCCAGCAGAGCCTTGTAGCCGACGGGACCACAGCCCGGGCCACCACCGCCATGCGGTGTCGTGAAGGTCTTGTGCAGATTGAACTGCATGACGTCGATTCCGAGGTCGCCAGGACGCGCTTTGCCCATCAACGCGTTGAGGTTTGCGCCGTCGCCATAGACCAAACCACCTTTGCCGTGGATCAGCTCGGCGATCTCGGCGATGTGGCTTTCGAAGAGGCCCACCGTGTTGGGGTTCGTGACCATGATCGCAGCAACGTCGTCGTCGACGAACGGTGCGATTCCCTCCGGTGTGACGATGCCGTCATCGCCGACTGGAAACGGAACTGCTTCGAGGCCGTTCAGCGCGCACGAGGCGGGGTTGGTCCCGTGCGCGGTGTCGGGGATCAGCACCTTCTTCGGGTCTCGGCCCTGGGCTTGGTGATGGGCGCGGATCATCATCAACCCCGTGAGCTCACCTTGTGCGCCAGCCGCCGGGTGCAGGGACACGCGGTCCATGCCGCACACCTCGGCAAGACCCTGCTCGAGCCGCCACATGAGCTGGAGCGCACCTCGAACGAGCTCGTCCGGCATGTAGGGATGGAGGTTTGCAAAACCAGGCAGGCGAGCGGCCCATTCGTTCACTTTCGGGTTGTACTTCATCGTGCAGGAGCCGAGCGGATACATCCCCGTGTCGATTGCGAAGTTCTGCTGACTGAGCCGGACGTAGTGGCGCACCGCTTCGGGCTCGGACACCTCGGGCAGCCAGGGTGCAACCTCGCGCGCCATGCCTCCAAAGAGCTGCTTGGCGTCCGCCTTCGGCAGATCGTCGAGGGCCAGCGAGCCGCCGTGGCGATCGGGCGACCCCTGCTCGAAAATCGACGGGGGCTGAAACGAGAGACCTGACGTGGCCGAGCCGGGCATCGCTGCACCAAGCTAGTGCATTGGCGACCGCTCGCAAGCGATCAAACCGCACCCACGAGCGCGTCGCTGAGTGCTTCGATCGCCGCCGTGTCGCTTTCCAGGCCGTTGTAGTTCGGTAGCTCGGTACAGGGCGCATCGATGTGGCCGCACACCCGCCCGACGGCCCGAGCCTGCACGGTTTCGCGAAGGACACGACGTTTGCCTGCGAGGGCCAATCCTCGAATCTCGCTTTCGGGCGCGATCAGATCGGGAAGAGCTTCGAGAACGGGTCGCTCCTTCTCGACGAACAACACGTCCAGGACCCGGTTGATGACCAGCTGGAGCACCGGGATCTCGAGCTCGTTTTTCAAGGCATCCGACAGCTCGATCGTCTCGTTGGCGGGCATGTACTCCGGAAGCGTGACGAGGACGGCGCCGGCGCGCTCCGGATCGCGAAACATCTCGACCGCACGCGCGGCATCCCGCCGCAATAGGCCCGGGGGCGCCACGCTCTCGATCACGAAAGGAACGCGAAGCATGTCCAGGGCGTGGCCGGTTGCTGGCCCATCGACGATCACGAGGTCGTAGTCCGGCTCACCCCGCGGGGGGCATGCGTGATAGAAGGCTTTCCCCAGCATCGACCAGGCTTCGAGGCCCGGCGTACCCCTCAAAAAAGCGCGCACGAGCTTGTTCTTGAACACGGCATTGAAGACCGCCTTCACCTTGAGGATCATCAGCCCGTACTCCTCGAGGGCGGCATCCGGGGTCATGTTCACCGCGTCCAGGTTTTCGCGGAGGGAGACGATCTCGGGGCCGATTGGCTCGGTGTCGAGGAGCTGACTCACGCGTTCCTTGCAGTTGACGAGCGCCAAGAGGACCTTTTTGCCGCGGCGACTTGCCGCAAGCGCAAGCCCCGTTGCCACGGTCGTCTTCCCAACGCCACCCTTGCCCACGACGAAGAGGAAACGCCGATCGAGAAGATCCATCAGCGCGGTCTTTAGCGGCGCGCTGGAAGAGCGGCAAGCCCGCGCTGGTTTCCGCGCGGAATTCCGGGCTCCGGGAGGCTGACGTCACATCGCGTGCATGCTAGCGTCCCCGCGAGTGGAATGATGGCTGCTGCACCCCAATCTGGCGGCTCGACCGCCTGGTCCGTGATGATCTTTGCAACGGTCATCATGTTCGCCGCGAGTCTGTACGCGATTTTCGTCGTCGCGCCCGTGGAGCAGCAGATGGGGATTGTACAGAAGATTTTCTACTTTCACGTGCCGAGCGCCTACGCGATGTACATCGGTTTCGTCGTGTCGGCGATTGGGAGCGCGCTCTATCTCATCAAACGCGACCCCAAATGGGACGCGCTCGGCGTTGCGGGGGCGGAAGTAGGGTCTCTCTTCTGCCTGATCGTCCTCCTCACGGGCCCGCTCTGGGCACGCAAAGCATGGGGTGTGTGGTGGACCTGGGACCCACGCCTCACGACGACACTTCTCGCCGGCATGATCTTCGCCGCCTATCTCGCTCTGAGGTCGATGGGAAGCGCCGGCGAAGTCGAGAAGCGCTTCGCGGCTGGCCTGGCGCTGTTCGGTCTGATCGATCTCCCCTTGATTCACTACAGCGTCCAACGCTGGCGCGGCGTGCACCCCACGGTGATCACCGGCAAAGGCGGCGGGCTGGAATCCGAGATGTACTGGGCCCTCGGCATGAGCTTCATCGCGTTCACTGGCCTCGCGGTGCTTTTGATTTGGACGCGCGCGTCGATCGAACGTCAAAGAGAGGAAGCCACTCGACTTCGCTTCGAGTTGGTGCACCGATGAGGGGAACACACATGCGAGCTTCCATTGCCGGGCTCGTGCTCGCTTGCACGATGCTCACTTCGACCGCTGCCTTCGCCGAGGAGCCTTCGGCAGCACCGGATGCGGCAGCTTCAGACGTGCAGAAAGACGCTGCCGAGGAACGGGCTGCCTCGTTTCGCGGCGTTCGAGGCCCCGAAGCCGAGAGTGTGCCGGGCGGAGCGCTGATGTTGGCCGCGTACGCGGTCGTCTGGGTGCTGCTTTTTCTATTCTTGATGCGGATGCGCCGGCTGCAGCGCCATACCGCGGAAGAGCTCGAACGTTTGAGCGCAGATATCCGCTCGTCCGAGAGTCGGTAATGCCCTCGATCGCGCACATCATCTACATCCCCGGCATTCTGCTGGTCGGCTTCGCGCTGGGATTTCGGATGGGGGCGCGTGCGGTGAGGGCCGAGCTCGAGCGCCGTGAGCAAGAACGTCGCCGCTGACGACGAGATAACCGATGCTGGATTTCGAGCTCACCCCCGAGCAAAAGACCTTGGTCGAAGAAACCCGCCGCTTCACGCGCGAGAAGATCATTCCGGTCGCGGCAGAGGCCGACAGAAAACACGAGTTCCCGATGGACGTGTTCCAGGAGGCTTGGGAGCTAGGCCTGGTCGCACCGATCATTCCCGAGGAGTACGGCGGAGCGGGCCTCGGAGAGGTCGACAACGTCCTTCTCACCGAGGAGCTTGCGTTTGGTTGCACCGGCATCCAGACGAGCATGACCGCAAACACCCTGGCGGCGACGCCTTTGCTGATAGCGGGCAACGACGAGCAAAAGAAGAAGTTCCTCGGTCGGCTCACCTCCGAGCCAATCTTCGCCTCGTATGCGATTACCGAGTCGGCCGCTGGGAGCGACGCTGCCGGCATCCAAATGCGCTGCCGTAAGGACGGTAGCGACTGGATTTTGAACGGCGAGAAGATCTACATCACCAATGGCGCTTGGGCGCGCTGGTATACCGTCTTCGCCACGGTCGATCCGTCGCTCCGACATAGGGGCATCATGGGCTTCGTCGTCGACCGGGACACGCCCGGCGTGAGCGTCGGCAAGACCGAGGACAAGCTCGGGCAGCGGGCGAGCAACACGGCGGTGATCAATTTCGAGGACGTGCGCGTGCCCGCCGCGAACGTGCTTGCCGAGGAGGGGCACGGGTTCAAGCTCGCGATGCAGACGTTCGACCGAACGCGCCCCGACATCGGGGCGGGCGCCTGCGGCTTGATGCGACGCGCGCTCGAAGAATCGGTCGCCTACGCGCTCGAGCGCAAAACGTTTGGCGTGCCGATCGCCGAGCATCAAATGGTGCAGGCCATGATCGCGGAAATGGGCATCAAATACGAGGCGACGAGGCTCTTGGTGCTCAAGGCCGCGTGGCAGATCGACCACGGCGGACGCAACTCCCTCGTTGCTTCGTACAGCAAGGCCTTTGGCGCCGACAGCGCCATGCAGGTGGCGACCGATGCGGTGCAGGTCTTCGGTGGCAACGGCTACATCACCGAGTATCCCGTGGAGAAGCTGATGCGCGACGCGAAGATCCTACAAATCTACGAAGGCACGTCTCAGATCCAGAGGATGGTCATTGCCAAGAATCTCTTCGCAGGCGTGCGCTAGCATCGCGGGCGCGGTACTCGTCGCGTCAATGGGGGCCGCGGCAGGCGCCAAGCCCGAGCCGCCGCCGCCGTTCGTCGGAACTGAAGTCTCGCAAGACGAGCTGCTCGGAGTGATCGCGACCGCCGATTCGCGTAGCTTCAAGCCCGTCGGACACACCTCCGTCGTTCTTCGCATGCGTACCGTCGCCCGTGTGACGGCGGCGCTCAAGGTCCGTAGCCGTGCGGTACCGAAGGGCTATCGCCACGAGATCGCGGCCTATCGGCTCGCGCGGCGCCTCTCGCTCGACAACGTTCCCCCGGCCGTGTCGCGTCGCGCGACTTGGGTGGAAATCCGGCAGCGCTTTCACGAGGACCGGCTCGATCGACGCGGTGCGGTCTGGCGCGCTGTGCTTTGGGACGACGACGGTACCGCGCCCGGCGCGGCGATCTACTGGGTCAAGGGCCTTCGTTCGATCCCGCCCAAGACAGAGCGGCGGTGGCGACGCTGGCTGGGGGGCGCTGAAATTCCGGAAAGCAGACGGCCAGCGGCAAGAGACCTATCGAACATGATCCTCTTCGACTTTCTGATCGGAAACTGGGACCGATACAGCGGTGGCAACCTCTCGACCGATCCGAGTCGGCTACGCGTGTTGATTCGCGATAACGACCGCGCGTTTTCCACGCCGTTGCCGAACGGCCGCTACCGAAGGCTTCTCGACGGCCTGATGCGAACCGAGCGCTTCTCCGGTACCGTCGTACGTAGCTTGGGGGCTCTCGACGAGGCGACGATACGGGCAGCGCTCGCAGAGGATCCGAGCCACGAGTCGGACGCGCTCTTGAGCGACGAGCAGATCGCAGACCTGCTCGACCGCAAAGCGACGATTCTTTCGTACATTGCGGCTCTGGTCGATGAGAGGGGCGAGGATGACGTGCTCTTCTTTCCTTGAATGAAGGCTCGTGGTAGGAGTTTCTCGTGTCGAAGCCGGAGGCGATCGATCCAGACGAGTTGGGCCACGCGCTCGGCCTCCTCGTTCACGACCTCCGAAACCCGGCCGCGACGATCAGCGCGAACGTCGACTTCCTGCAAGAGGTCGGCCTCGTCGATACCGATTCGGTCGAGGCGCTTCAAGACGTGCGCCTCGCAGTCGGAGAGCTCCGGCGAGGTCTGGACATGCTGGCTTGGGTAAGCCGTTGGCTCACCGGGCACGTTGCTCTAGAGGCTGCGAACGGGGACGTCGGCGTGTTTTTGGAGCGCCTCGAGCGAGCCGACACGCCAGTCCCGGTCGAGGTGGAAATCGCCCAGGACGATCAGCTCTACGCACACGGCGCGCAGGTCGCAGTCGAGGTGGTCGAGCTTCTGCTCCACAACACCCGCGCCAACGTCGAACAGCCGCGAGCGACCGTCCGTGTGTTCCAACGTGACAAAGACGTGGTGATCGAGGTCGAGGACACGGGCGAGGCGATCGCCCCCGAGCTTCGGAGCACGGCCTTCACGCTGGAGGGGCAGCGCGCGCTCAAGGGGCGCCTGGATGGGCGCTATGGCCGTTTCCTCGGTCTCTTCGCCGCGTCGGTGGTGCTCGACGGCGTCGGTGGGAAGATCGAGGCGGACGGCGCGTCCGGGGCTGCGATCTTCAGGGTTTTCCTTCGCGGGGCTCCTCCGACTCGTCCTCCTGGGCTTTGACCTTCGATCGCATTTCCCGCAGGTGCTCGCGAATGCGCCCCTCGAAGCCCCGGTCGGTGGGGCGATAGTAGCGGCGGCCGGTCAGCGCTTCCGGGAGATAGGTCTCGCCTGGGCTGTAGCCGCTCTCGTCATGCGGGTAGCGGTAGCCATCTCCGTAGCCCCACGACTTCATCGCTTGCGTGGGAGCGTTGCGAAGCTTCAGCGGAACCGGTAGCGCACCGTGCTCCCGAACGTCCGCTTGCGCCATCGTCCATGCCTTGTAGCTCGCGTTGCTCTTGGGGGCCGTCGCCAGATAGGTGCAGCACTGCGCGATGGGGAAGATACCCTCCGGCATCCCGAGCCGCCGAAACGCGGCGTCGGCGCTCACCGCGACCTCCAGCGCGCGCGGGTCCGCGTTGCCGATGTCTTCGCTTGCGAAGATCAGCATGCGGCGAAGGACGAACGACGGGTCTTCCCCAGCTTCCAGCATACGCATGAGCCAGTAGACCGATGCGTCCGGATCACTTCCACGCAGCGACTTGATGAAGGCGCTGATGACGTTGTAGTGCTCCTCGCCGGACTTGTCGTAGAGCAGTGTCTGGGTCGCCAACGCCTCTTGAACGATTGCAGGCGTCACGGCCTCCACGCCCATGGATTGGGCGAAATCGCTGGCGAGCTCGAGGGCGGACAAAGCACGGCGTGCGTCCCCCCTCGCGTTCTCACAGAGTGCCGCGACCGCGTCGGCTTCGACCTCGTGTGGTACCGGCCCGATCCCGCGTTCCCGGTCGGTGATTGCGCGCTCGAGGAGCGTGCGCAGGTCCCCGGCTTCGAGCGGCTTGAGGTCGAACACCCGCGCGCGCGATAGGAGAGCAGAGTTGACCGCGAATGACGGGTTCTCCGTGGTGGCGCCGATCAAGGTCACGGTGCCGTTTTCGACGTGAGGAAGCAAAGCGTCTTGCTGTGCCTTGTTGAAGCGATGGATCTCGTCGACGAAGAGGATTGTCTTCTTGCCGTAGTAAGTCTTCTGCTCCTTCGCAGCTGCGATGATCTTGCGCAGCTCCGGCACGCCCCCGAGCACCGCGCTGAAGCCCACGAAAATCGAATTGGTCTCACTCGCGATGACGTGCGCGAGAGTCGTCTTCCCCGTGCCTGGCGGTCCCCAGAGGATCATCGACGGAATGCGGTCCGCTCGAATCGCCCGAGCGAGAATATGTCCGTCTCCGAGCAAGTGCGTTTGGCCCACCACGTCTTCGAGCCGGCTCGGGCGCATGCGGTCCGCAAGCGGCGAGCTCGTCTCGGCCTGGCGTTCGAAGAGGTCCACGGAGACGCTTATAGCTCAGCGGAGGATGCGGAGTCTCTTGGGGCCTTCGCCCTCGGGCGCGGTCTCGCCGCCACCGCGTTCGAAGTGCTCTTTGGCCACTTTTTCGGCGAGTGCATCGGCGATCGCCCCAAACGCCTGACCGGCGGAGGAGGCGGGCGCCGCCTGAACGATCGGCGTGCCTCGATCGCCCCATTCGCGGACCAAGGCGTCGATCGGGACTTGCCCGAAGAGCGGTGCATCGGCGAACTCGGCAATTTTCTCGCCGCCACCGCGGCCGAAGAGCTCGTGCTTCACGCCCGCGCTGTCGATGAAAAAGCTCATGTTCTCGACGACTCCCAGGACGGGGACGCTCAGCTTCCGGCACATCGAGACCGACTTGTAGACGTCTTGAAGCGCCACCTCCTGTGGCGTCGTGACGATGATCGCGCCGGTCAGCCGCAGTTTTTGCGCGAGCGTGAGCGCGACATCTCCGGTCCCGGGTGGCGAATCGATGATCAAGTAGTCGAGACCGCCCCAATCGACGTCCGATACGAATTGCTGAAGGGCTCCGTGGAGCATAGGGCCCCGCCAAACCACCGCTTGCTTCGGGTCCTCGAGCAGAAAACCGATGCTCATCAGCTTGATTCCGAATCGCTGCAGCGGTTGAATCCGTTTGCCGTCCTTGGAGGTCGGGTGCCCCTCGATGCCGAGCATGGTCGGCAGGGACGGGCCGTAAATGTCTGCGTCCAACAACCCCACGCGCGTGCCCAAGCGCCGCAGCGCGAGGGCGAGGTTCGTTGCAACCGTGCTCTTTCCTACGCCGCCTTTGCCGCTCATGACCAAGACGACGTTGCGAACGTCCGGGATCGGATCGGTGCTCGTCGCCTCGCGGGTCGGAACTTGAACGTCGAGCTCGAGCTCGACGAACTCGACGCCGAGCGTTTGAAGCGCCTCGTGAACGCGGCGGTGAAGCGTCTGCCGAACCTCTTCGGAGGGCGAGCTGACCCGCACCTTTGCCACGACGCGCTCGCCGTCGAGCCGGACGTCGAGCAGCGTGCCGAGCGCGCCGAGCGGCTTTCGAAAGATCGGGTCTTCGACGTTTCGAAGCGCGTCTTTTACCGCGTCGAGGGTAGGGGAGCCCATCGGAAGGCCTCTAAGGCGCCGGTTTGATCCCGTCAAGGTGGGGTATGCTCCCGCGGTGGCGGTTTGGGAGCGACGGTGGGCAGTTCCGTTGGCGGTCTTCCTGACGTGCGCGGGCATCTACTGCGCCACTGCAGCGGACCGCGTTTTGCGGCCTTCCGCCAACAACCACTACGTCGTCCTCGCCAACGCTTGGCTAGAAGGTCGGCTGGACGTGGGCGGTGCCCCGCCCGGGACGAATGACTGGGCGTGCTTCGACACCGTCGACGAAGGACCTTGCCCGCCCGGTCGATATACCTTCGATTCACCCGACGCCGAGCGACACCGCTGGTATGTCTCGTTTCCTCCGCTTCCCGCGGTGCTGTTGCTCCCAGTCGTGGCGATCTTCGGGTTGAGCACGCTCGACGTTTTGGTGTGGACGCTGCTGGCCGGTCTCGGACCGGCGCTGCTTTTCATCTTTCTTCGTCGGCTTCGTGAAGCGGGTCGGAGCGGTCGCTCGCAGCGCGACGATCTCCTTCTGACCGGGATCTTCGCCGTGGGCTCGGTCTACTATTTCGTCGCGGCACAGGGGTCGGTTTGGTTCGCCGCGCACGTCGTCGCAGTAGCCACGATCTGTCTGTATCTGTCGTTCGCGTTCGAGGCCCGGCACCCCGCTGCGGCAGGGGCCGCGCTAGGCCTCGCCTTCCTGAGCCGACCGGCAACGCTTTTTCTCGCGGTTTTTTTCGTTCTACAAGCGTTCGAGAGCGCTCGGAAAGAACAGGGTGCATCGCAGGCGCCCAACGTGAAGCTCCTACGCGCCCTTGCTGCATTCGGGCTGCCGCTCGGGCTGCTCGTCGCCGCCGCGATGTGGCACAATCACGCTCGTTTCGGGGATCCATTCGAGTTCGGGCACCGATTTCTGCAGATCCGTTGGCGGTCGAGGATCGAGACGTGGGGGCTCTTCAGCACGCACTATTGGCCGCGCAATTTCTCGGTCTTCTTTCTCTCGCTTCCGTGGGTGCTTTCGTCGAGCCCCTTCATCCGAATCACGAGACACGGGCTCGCGCTTTGGTTCACGACGCCGAATCTGTTGTGGAGTCTCTTTCCCAAGAGGGTTGACGGTACATTGCTCGCGCTCTGGGTGGCGGTCGTGCCTACCGCCCTTTGCACGCTCTCCTACCAGAATACCGGGTGGATTCAGTTTGGGTATCGGTTCGCGCTCGACTACATGCCGCTCTTGTTCGTCATCATCGCGCTCGGAAGACGCCGCTTTGGCAAGCTCTTCATCGCCTGTGCGGTGTTTTCGATCATCGTGAACGCGTTTGGGGCGGTGACCTTCGACCGATTCCATCAGTTCTATGACACCGACCCCACGCAGCGCGTGATCTTTCAGCCGGACTGATCGGATTCGTCGAGCAGCCGCGCAGCAAGGGGACTCGCTGGACCTCGTGGTAGCAGCACCCGTTCGAGACCCGCACGACCGGCTTCTTCACGAAGCGTCTTCAGCTCGCCGATGGCAGCTTCGGTGTCGCCCCGCTCCGCGAAAATGTGCGCATGGACAAGGCGATGGGACGCTCGCAGCGAGGCGTTGTCGTCGACGTCCTGTCCGCCCAGGTGGGCGAGCGCTTTCTCGGACTGGCCGCGGACGGCCATCAAGAGCGCCTCGATTGCGACGAGCCACACCTCGATCGAGCTCTCCGTCGGGCGCTCGATGCGGTCGATTGCGCGCTGTGCAGCGTCGACGTCGTCGAACTGAAGCTCGCAGGTAGCAAGCGCTTGATTTCGCAGCACCGCCTGAGGCTCGGTGAGCACGTGGTCCTCGAGGCTTCGTAGCCGGTCACGCGCCTCTTTCCACATTCCTGCCTGCGTCAAGGGCCCGGTCGCCATCAGGACGAGCGAAACGTAGCGCTGCGGGTCCTGGTGCTGCAGGGTGTCGAGAAGCCGGTCGAGCGCAGACGATGCGGTGGGTCGTGCATCCTCCTCCTGAATGCGCTGGCACAAGACCGAAAGCCCTCTGACGTGCCGCATGCGCTGGGCCGAGCTGATCACCAGCAGAAGGGAAATGCCTGCTGCGATGAGTCCTGCAACCCAGTTGATGCGTGCCTGGTCCATCGGCGTCGTTCGAAGCACGAAGAGCGCCACGACGCCAATCACCACCACCGTCAGCACCGCGCCGATGAACGCTCGGATCACCGTGGCGATCGAAAGCAAGCTGAAGGGCACCCCCCACATGCGTGACTGAATCAACGGGGCCGCGAGTCCCACCAGCACGGCCGCGATGAGCGTCAAAGCCATGGATCAGGGCGACGCCTCGGAGCGATACGCGTAATAGTGCTTGAGCACGCGGCGGACGTAACGCTGTGTCTCTTTGTAGGGCGGAATGCCATTGTACTTCTCGACGGCGCCTTCGCCTGCGTTGTATGCGGCCACCGTCAATACCAGGTCACCCTTGAACCGGTTCGCCAAGATTCTGAGGTAGCGCGCGCCGCCGAGGATGTTCTGGCGGACGTCGAACGGATCGGACACGCCCATCGAGCGCGCTGTCTTCGGCATGAGCTGCATCAAGCCCATTGCGCCGGCGCGGCTGACCACCGATGGATTGAAGTCGCTCTCGACACGCATGACCGCGCGAAGAAACGACTCCGGTAGCTGGTACAATCGCGCGGCCTCGTCGATGAGGCCGTTGTACCGGTGGTAGCGCGATGAATCTTTGGTGCGGCTCGCGTGGGGCGGCCTCTTCTTGTTATTGCTGGATCTCGACTTGGACCGCTTGCTGCTGCGAACGACGAGCTGACATCTCCGGCCTGGTTCTCTGATGTTCGTGTAGTGCAGCGTTCCATCCCTCCGCTTACAGCGGTAGATGTCCGCCCGTGCGGGCACGGCAATGCTCGCGACCAGAAGCGAGACGCCGAGGGCAGTGAACAGGCACCGAGCCATCGTGGAGGAGTTTATCTCTGGGCTCCTGCTCACGCCAAAATGCGCCTCCCGCGCTTGCCTTCCGCGTGCTTCCGCGCATCATAAGCCCCTCCATGCCGAAGCCGAGTTTTTTCGAGGGCCCGGAGAAGAAGTTGGAGGTCGTGGTCAGTCCGGGCTTTCTGCCGCTGCGATCCCTCGGCGAGCCGGTCTGGCGCAGCATCGTCGAAGCCGCCGGCGCACGGGTTCTCGCCGTGATGCGAGGCGAGCACAGCGACGCCTACCTCCTCTCGGAGTCGAGCCTGTTCGTCTTCGACGACTGGTTCGTGCTGATCACCTGCGGACGAACGGCGCTCGTCGACGCCGTACCGGTCATGCTCCGCTCGATTCCGGTCGAGTCGATCGCGTTTCTCGTTTACGAGCGCAAGAACGAGCACTTCCCCGAGCACCAAGCGAGCACGTTCTACGACGACGCGCGACGTCTTCGAGCCATCGTGCCGGGTCGCGCCCTTTGCTTCGGCGACGAGCATGGCCGCTACGTGCAGATGTTTCACAGCATCCGTGTATACACGCCTGAAAAGAACGATCCGACGCTCGAGGTGCTCATGCACGCGATCGACGAAAGCGTCGCGGCCCGCTTTTCGCAGCCCGCGGGCGCTGGAGGCGAATCCATCGTCGTGTCGTCGGGTATCGATCGCATCCTCCCGGGGTTCCGTACGTCTGAACATGTCTTCGACCCGGCGGGATATTCCCTCAATGCGACACGCGGCGAGGAGTACTACACCGTACACGTCACACCGGAGCCCACGGGGAGCTACGTGAGCTTCGAGACGAACCACGATTTCCGCGCGAACCTACCGAGCCTCGTCGGTTCGATCGTCGAGCTTTTCAAGCCTCGTACGTTCGACGTCGTCACGTTTCTTCCCGATGCGGAGCCGGTGCTCACGATCCCAGGCTATAGGCTGGAAGACCACGTCGTGGCGGCGCTCGGAGGATACGGAGTCAGCTATTTTCAGTACTTCCGTCCGCCTGAGGGACCGAGGCCGGCTCGCGAGGTCGCGCTCTAGCGGACGAAAACAACGTACACACGGCCGCGGCGCCTGTTAGACTCCGTCCCTCATGCGAATCGAGTGCGACTACTTGGTTCTGGGGAGCGGGGTGGCGGGCTTGAGCTTCGCCCTGGAAGCCGCCCGCGAGAGCCGGGTGACGATGGTCACGAAGCGGAGCCGCTCCGATTCGGCGACGAACTGGGCCCAGGGAGGCATCGCCGCGGTTCTCGATCCGTCCGACTCTTTCGAGGCGCACGTTGACGATACGCTCAACACCGGCGGCGGGCTTTCGCGCCGCGAGGTCGTCGAGATGGTCGTGCGCGATGGACCGAGCCGCATTCACGAGCTGATGGAGCTCGGCGCTCAGTTCAGTCGGAGCGAAGAGGGTCGCACGCTCGATCTCACGCGAGAGGGTGGGCATAGCGCGCGGCGCGTCGTTCATGCCGGGGACATCACCGGTGAAGAGGTGCAGCGCGTGCTTCTCGAGGCCGCCGCGCTGTCGCCCAACCTCGAGATCATCGAAGACCACATGGCCATCGACCTCGTCGAGACTTCGAAGTTTGGGGGCGCGCGCCGAGCGGTCGGGGCGTACGTGCTCGACGAAGCGACCGGCGCCGTGAAGACCTACCTTGCACGCGCCACGGTGATGGCCACCGGGGGTGCGGGCAAAGTCTACCTCTACACCTCGAATCCAGACGTCGCGACGGGCGACGGCGTCGCGATGGCCTACCGAGCGGGGGCAGAGCTCGCGAACATGGAGTTCTTTCAGTTCCACCCCACGTGTCTCTTCCACCCGGAGGCCAAGAGCTTCCTCATCAGCGAGGCGCTCCGCGGGGAAGGAGGCATCCTTCGGCTGCGAAGCGGGGTCGCGTTCATGGAGAGCCATCACGAGATGAAAGACCTGGCGCCCCGCGACGTGGTGGCGCGTGCGATCGACTACGAGATGAAGCGCCGGGGCGACGACTGCGTGTATCTCGACATGACCCACGAGTCTGCCGACTTCCTGCGCGAGCGGTTCCCGAACATCCACGCGCGCTGCTTGCATTTCGGGATCGACATGACCAAGCAGCCGATCCCGGTCGTCCCCGCAGCTCACTACATGTGCGGTGGGGTCGTGGTGGACGAGAAAGGCGCCTCCACTCTTCCCGGGCTATGGGCGGTCGGCGAGGTCACGTGTACGGGCCTCCACGGAGCCAACCGTCTGGCCTCGAACTCGCTTCTCGAGGGCTTGGTCTACGGGCACCGCACGGCCATCGCTGCCATGGAGTCGCTCGCCGAAACGCCAACGCTCGCGGTCGAGGAGGTGCCCGATTGGGACGTCGGAGAAGCCGTTCCGAGTGACGAAGCGGTCGTCGTGTCGCAGAACTGGGACGAGATACGTCGGTTCATGTGGAACTACGTGGGGATCGTCCGTACCGATCGGCGCCTCAGGCGCGCGGCACGGCGCATCGGGATGCTCCAGGACGAGATTCGGGAGTATTACTGGGCGCACCTCGTCAATCGCGACATGCTCGAGCTCCGCAACATCGCCGACGTCGCGGAGCTGATCATCCGTTGCGCAAGCGCGCGCAAAGAGAGCCGTGGGCTACATTACAATTTGGACTACCCGCACGCCGGCGAAGAATGGGCCGGTGACACGCGGATCTCGAAGGACGCGGCTCCGCATATCGTCCAAGGGTGAGCAAACGCCTCTCCGGACTGCTAGTTTGTAATTGCGCGCTTTGGGCGCGTGCTTACTTCCGGGGGAGAGATGCGTTTCCTTCTTATATTGGTCGTTTCATTGTTGTTCTTGGCTTCGACGGCTAACGTTTACGCGCAGTCGCGGGAAGCACGTATAGACGAGGCGAAGAAAGCATTCGCTGCCGGCACCGAGGCCTACGCGGAGGGGAGCTTCGACAACGCGCTAGCGAGCTTCAAGCGTGCGTACGAGCTCACCGGAAGCCCCGACCTTCTCTACAACATCGCGACCGTGTCCGATCGGATGCGACTCGACGAGGAGGCCCTGGCGGCATACGAGGGTTATCTCGAAGCAAGGCCGAAGTCGGCTGACCGAGAGCACGTCGAAAGCCGAATTTCCGTGCTTCGAGATGCAATCGAGGAGCGCAAGCGCGCAGAGCTCGATGCGGAGATCGAAGCGCGTCGCGCGGCGGTCGAGGCAGCAGCTCGTGTGAAAGCGGAGCGGCCCCTGACGCAATACGTCGGTCCAGGCCCGGGCCCGTGGATCACGATTGGGTTGAGCAGCGCATCGCTCGTCACCGGTGCGATTCTCATCGGCCTAGGGCAGCGCGACCAGAACAAGATCGAGAGCGCGGAGCCAGGGTCGAGCTACTCCCTCGTGCAAGACATGGCCGACCGCGGCCCGCGCCGCACGAAAGCAGGCATCGCGCTCATGACCGTCGGTGGCGCCGGAATCATTGGAGGCATCATTTGGCAGCTCACGGGCGGTCACGAAGAAAAGGTGCCCGAGGTCAGCATCGGCCCGACCGGCATTTCGGTGAAAGGAACCTTCTGATGCGGCTTCGCCTGACTCTTCTCCTCGCGATTACCATCCTCTCCGGCTGCGAGGTCGCCATTCCGAACGGCCTGTTCGGCTGTGGTCAACCCTCCGACTGCCCCTCCGGGTATTTCTGCTGGAGCAGTGACAGCCGATGCTATGACTCCGCCGAGCCTGAGTGCATGCCGAAGAACTGTGAGCAGGTGCTCGCCGAGTTTGCGTCCCTCGGCATCGAAATCGAGTGCGGCTCCCTTCCAGACGGCTGCGAGGGCTCGATCGTCTGCGGCGAATGTCCGGAAGGCACGGTTTGCGGCGCCAACGGCCAAAGCTTCGCGTGCGGATGCGAGGAGAACACCTGTTCGAGCTTCGGCGGCGGGGTGGAATGCGGCTTCGTCCCGACGCGCTGCGGAGGCCCCGAGAGCTCGATCTTCTGCGGCAACTGCTTCGGTCAGGAGATCTGTCAGGACAACCAGTGCGTCTGTCCAAGCGGCGTGAACTGCGATGACGGCTGCATGGGCCGGTGCGGCTCTGACGAGGTCTGCGTCGAGGGTGAGTGCTGCAAGCCGGCGTATCCATGCAGCCAGAACGAATGCTCGCCGCCTGGTGGGCTGCCGGATGGATGCGGAGGTGTCGCCCATTGTCCGCCGTGCTCGGGCCAGGACGAGAGCTGCGTTCTTTCCGACGAGCTTCGGTTCCAATGCGTCGGAGACTGCACCTGCGAGGCGCAAGACATCGAGTGCGGGAACGCGACGATCTGCGGCTCGCCGAAGCTTTGCGGAACGTGCGAGGACAACGGTTTCGTGCCGGGCCACCGCTGCGAGAGCGGGCGCTGCGTTTGCGAAGATCAATTCGAGTACAACGACGACTTCGACAACTTCAGCTTGATCTGCGGGGACGGGACGAGCATTTCCTGCAATCAGCCCGCATGGGGCGTCGAGGTTCAGGCCACTTTCCACCATGGGGGGGACATCGATCTTTACGCGCTGCGCGTGTACGATGCCGAGACCACGGTCGTCGCGCAGATCGGGCAGGACTTCGGCAGCTTTGGTGAGCGAACGCTCTACATGGCCTACCTCTGTCCCGACGGCTCAAACGGGATCGAGCAGTGCTGGGGTCAGAGCGGCCAGATCGAGGGAATTCAATTCTGCATGTCGAACAACGACACCGTGGCTATGGACCGCCGATGTGGATTTCAGCAGCCCTTGGGCGAAGGCACGGTGCTGGTCGGAGTCGAGCCCGAGACCTTCGACAAGTGTGACCCCTACGATTTGACGGTGTTTGCAACCTTCGAGCCGGTGCTTCCAGGAGGCCTCTGAGCGCAGCTGCTGACTTGGTAGGCGGCTGGCCTTGCCACGGATTGACTCCCCGTGCGGCGGCGGATAAGAGGCATCGCCAAGATGAGCCGATATCTATTCACCTCCGAGTCCGTCACCGAGGGCCACCCCGACAAGATCTGTGACAAAATCAGTGATTCACTCCTCGACGCGTACCTCGCGCAAGACCCGAAATCGCGTGTCGCCGTCGAAACCATGATCAAGACGGGCTTCGTCGTCTGCGGCGGCGAGGTGACCTCCAAGGCGGTGATCGAGATCGCGAAAATCGCTCGCAAGGCGATCACCGAGATCGGCTACACCGACTCCTCGATGGGATTCGATGCGGAGACCTGCGGCATCTTGGCAGCGGTCGAGCAGCAGTCGCCCGACATCGCACGCGGGGTCGACTCGACCGCGAACAAGGAGCAGGGCGCCGGCGACCAGGGGCTGATGTTTGGTTTCGCCGTCGATGAGACCCGGCAGCTGATGCCGATGCCGATCGATCTGTCTCACAAGCTGGCTCGGCGGCTGAGCCAAGTTCGCAAGAAAAACATCATCGAAGGGCTTCGGCCGGACGGCAAGACCCAGGTGACCGTCGAATACGAGGACGACAAGCCGCGACGCTTCGACGCAATCGTGGTGTCGACGCAGCACGCGGAGAGCGTCAAGCAAAAGGCGCTCCGGGAAGCGATCGTCGAAGAGGTCATCGAGCCGACGCTCCCCAAGAAGATGATCGACAAGAAGACCAAGATTCACATCAACCCGACAGGGCGTTTCGTCGTGGGTGGGCCCTATGGCGACGCTGGCCTGACCGGCCGCAAGATCATCGTCGACACCTACGGCGGGATGGGACGGCACGGCGGCGGTGCGTTCAGCGGGAAAGACCCTTCCAAAGTCGACCGAAGCGCGGCCTATTTTGCACGCTACGTCGCGAAGAACATCGTCGCCTCGAAGGTCGCGTCGCGATGCGAAGTGCAGGTGGCCTACGCGATCGGCGTTGCGCGCCCGATGGGCGTCTACGTCACGACGTTCGGCACGGGCGTGGCGCCGGACGAGAAGATCAGCAAGGTGGTCTCGAAGCTCTTCGATTTCCGGCCTGCCGCCATCGTGGACACGCTCGACCTGCTTCGGCCGATTTACGCGCCCACGGCTGCGTACGGGCATTTTGGGCGCAGCGAGAAGACGTTCACGTGGGAGCGCACGGACCGGGCCGACGAGCTTCGTGCGGCGCTCATGCCGAAGCGTGGCCGTTAGAGCACGGCGGCAGGTCGCGCTATGATGCCGACCCATGGGTGAGCCGCCGCTTTCGTTGCTGTCGGGTTGGGGCCGGCATTCGGCTCTTGGCCGCGAGCGCGTCGGCGAGGACCTCGAGCGCATCAGCGCCGACGTCGGCCTGTCCCGTGGGCTCGGACGCTCCTACGGCGACGCGTCGCTCCCGCCCGAGGATCGACCGGACGTGCTCAATACCAGGTTCGCCGATCGCATGCTTCGCTTCGACGAGGAAACAGCCGTGATGCGCGCCGAGTCTGGGCTCGCGCTCGGCGAGCTGAATCGAGTGCTGATGCCGCGTGGCTACTTCACGCCCGTGTCCCCGGGCACGAAGTTCGTCACGCTTGGCGGGATGGTCGCTGCCGACGTGCACGGTAAGAACCAGCACAGGGACGGAAATTTTGGTCACCACGTGAGGTCGTTGAAGATGCGCGTCGCGGACGGCCGCGTGCTCGAATGCTCCCCCGAGCAGCATCCGGAGCTATTTCGAGCGACCCTCGGAGGAATGGGCCTCACCGGGCACATTCTCGAAGTCGAATTCTCGATGCATCGCATCCCGTCGCAGTGGATCTGGCAGGAGAGCCGTAGGATTCACGGCATCGACGAGTTTCAGGACGCACTCGAGGCTGCTGCCCCCGAGTGGCCGAACACGATGGGATGGATCGACGGACTCGCGAAAGGCGACAGCCTCGGTCGGGGCATTCTCATGACGGGGTCCTGCTCCTCGATGCGCTGGAAGATCCGCTCCAGCTGATCCTGCGTCGCGGCGTCCTCGATCTGGATGTCCTTCCAGCGTCGCTGCGGGATCTGCGCGAGG
>JBFGKE010000024.1:0-55490 GCA_041576815.1 Polyangiales bacterium | reverse complement strand
GCCTACGTCATGCGCGGAGTGAAGCGCGCTGAGCACGTGGCGACCGATGTGGAGCGCTCTCTTCCACTCGACGCGCTGCTGTCGCTCGAGGAGGTCGGAAAGCAAGACGCCGTCCAGGAGCTCGAGCACCATGTAGAACGTACCGTCCTCCAGCTTTCCAAAGTCGGAGACGGTGACGCAGTTCGGATGGTCGACGCGGCCGATGGCGAACGCCTCGCGCTCGAAGCGCTTGGTGACCTCGTCGACATCGCCTACCTCGGGGTGAAGAAGCTTCAGCGCGAGCGGTCGACGGATCGAGACATGCTCCGCGAGGTACACACAGCCCATGCCGCCGGATCCGAGAATCCCGGTGATGAGATAGCGTGAGTCGAGAATATCCCCGATCTGCGGTGTCTGAGAATCGGGCGTCGACGGCAACGCCTGCGCCCGACTTTCCCCCTCTGAAGTGCGCACGGATACATTATTGCGAAAAAATTCGCGATCGGCCCCCAAGCGATCGTTTTGTGATCCAAATCACACGAACGCCTGCTCTCAGCCCCCTCCGAAGGCGAGCCAAGCGACGACGAGGGTCAGAACGACGTTGATGCTCTGCCCGACGGCATAAAGGACGATCGGTTTGCCTCCCACGAGCTGCGCCGCCAGTCGTCGAAAGTTGGAGTCGAGCCCGATGGCGACGAACGCCAGCGCGAAAAACCAGCCTCGATAGGATTTCGTCACCTTCGTGATGTCGGAGGTTTCCTCCATGCCGAGGATGGGCACGAGCACGAACGACGCCACGAGCGACGCGAGCAAAAAGCCGAGAACGAATTTCGGGAAGCGCTCCCAGAGTATGCGCGCCGAGGGCTTGACGTCGCTGTCGGTTTCGACGCGCGCCACCCAGTAGACGGCGATGATGAACGCGATGCCGCCGATCATCGTGTTTTGAATCATCTTGACCACCGCCGCGACCTGCTCGGCCTGATCTCCGAGCATGGCGCCAGCGGCAACGACGGCACCCGTCGAGTCCACGGTGCCGCCAATCCAGGCGCCTGCCACCATCGCGTCGAGCCCGAGGAACCGGCTCAGGGCGGGCATGCCGACCATCATGAACACGGTGAAGATCATGGTCAGCCCAATTCCCAGAGTGAGCTCCTCCTTCTTGGCGCGCACGGCCGCGGCGGTCGCAACTGCCGCGCTCACTCCGCAGACCGAAGTCGCACACGCGATGATGATCGTGAGCGCCTTGCTCGGCATTCGAAGGACGCGCGTGCCGAAGTGCCACATGATCAGGATGACCACCGGCGTGACGACGTAGGCCACCATGAGCCCCGGGCCCCCGAGCTCGACGATCCTGCTCACCAAGAGCTCGGCACCGAGCAGAACGAGGCCGATCTTGATGAAGAGCTCCGAGCGCGCGCCAACGGCGAGCCAACCCGGAGTGCCCCAGGTGTTCGAAACGAGGAGGCCGATCGCGAGCGCCCAAATCGCGTAGCCCAGGCCCCAGGCTCGGCACGTCTCTTGCGCGCCCGCGGTACGTGCGAGGAAGGCCAGACCAAAGACCGCCAGCGCCCCCGGCACGTATCGCTTCCAGTCGTATCCCGAATCGGCCGCGGCGATCGCAGTGAGCGCAACGATGATCGCCCCGGCGACGAGTAGCGAGGCCCCGTCTCCCTGCCAGGCCGCGAGCGGATCGCCGAGCCACGACCCCCCCTTTGGCGCGCGCGAGACCAAGCCCGCGGCGGCCGCTGCGATCAGGGCAAACCCGAGCCACACCGACCACCAGTCCTCCGAGACACCTGAGCGCACGCGAGGCATCGAACGCTAGCGCGCCTTCCAGCGGGGGGCGCGCTTTTCGATGAACGAAAGAGGCCCCTCCTTCGCATCTTCGGTCTGCATGTTTTCTGCAAACGCGCGAAATCCATCCGCCCAGAGCTCGGCTTCATCTGCCGCAAACGCGCGCGACGCCAGGTTGCGGCTGGCCTGCACGGCGAGCGGAGCGTTGGACGCGATCTTCTGCGCGAGCTCCAGCGCCGCGGCAAGGGCGCCGTCCGGTGGCGTGAGCCGGTTGATCAATCCGAGCTCGTACGCGCGCTTCGCGGGGAGCGGCTCTCCCGTCAGGATCACCTCCATGGCCGGCGCCATGCCGATCGCGCGGGGCAACCGAAAAAGCGCGCCAGCGACTGCGATCAATGAGCGCTTCACCTCGGGCAGCGCGAAAAAGGCGTCTTCCGGAGCAACGATGAGGTCGCACGCCAGTGCGATCTCACAGCCGCCCGCCAGCGCGGGACCATTGAGCGCGGCGATGAGCGGCTTGTTCCTCGGCCGGTGCACGACGCCCCCGAAGCCGCCCTTGGCCGTGGCCGTCGCCGCAGCGTTTCCTGCGGCGATCTCCTTGAGATCCGCCCCCGCACAAAACACCGGGCCGTTCCCCGTCAAGACCGCCGCCCAAAGCGTATCGTCGGACTCGTATCGGTCGAGCGCGGACTCGATGCCGCTCGACATGACCCCGTTGATCGCATTGCGGGCCTCCGGACGGTCGAGGGTGATGACGACCACGTGGCCTTGCTTTCCGAATTCAACGCTCATGTCGTGCGGCTCCTTTGCAGCGAGCCGGGCAAGGGCCCGGCCATCATGTTGGGGGTGAGGGTCGGACGTCGACGATCTCTGCGCTCACGCGCCCCTTGGGTGTCTGCACCTCGATTTCGTCTCCAACTTCGCGCGATAGAAGCGCACGACCGATCGGAGAGTCCATGCTGATCCATTTCTTTTCCGCATCGATTTCATCGGGGCCGACGATCCGATAGACCTGCGCTTCGCCACGTTCGTTTTCGAGCGTGACCCAGGTCCCGAAATAGACGCGCCCGTCGTCGGGCGGCCGCTCGTCGACGATCGTCAATGCTTTGAGGCGCTTGCCGATGAAGCGAAGCCTTCGGTCGATCGCCGCCAGCCGCTGCTTGCTGTACTGGTACTCTGCGTTTTCCGACCGATCGCCCTCGGCCGCGGCCACTTGCACCGCTTTCGCCATCTTCGGCCGCTCGACGTTCCAAAGCCTATCGGCCTCTTCTTCCAGGCGGCGATAACCTTCGGGCGTGATGTACCCCGGCTTGCCCGAGGTGTCCGGTCTGGTGCGCCGCCGGCTCAAGAGCTCTGGGCCTCCGCCCAGCGCAGCACATCCAAGACCTCGCTGGGCAAGATGCGCGGGTCGTTCAGGTGATCGTACATCCAAGAAGCCGCCGTCTCGAGGTCGGTGTGAATCTCGCGGCTGACCCCCGTCCGTTGAAGCAGAGCCACGATTCGCGACAGCATGCTGATGAAGAAGCTTCGAAAGAAGCCCGAGCCCAGCACGACGATCGAGTTGCACACCAGGATGGGCGCAACGCGATCGAGCGTGTGCCGTATGCCCCGCCGCATCTCCTCGCCCGGGCGATCCATGTCGTCTTTGATGAGGACGGCGAGTCCCAGCTTTTCGCCGATGCGGTCGTAGCGCTGCGCGAGCTCCTGAACGGCTTCTTCGAGACCGCCCGTCATCGTGCGTGGAACGAGCACCGCGATTCGCCCGCTCGCAAACCACATGATGTCGTCGTCCGGCCCCAGGGGCACCGGACCTTCGGAGTCAGCGTTGCCCACAGGCTGCGACTATACCGCAATTCCGGCGCCTTTATATCGTGAGCGCGCCTCGTTTTCGTGTCATCGTAGCCGCTGGCGATGAGTCGCAGAAAGCCATGATCAGCGCGCTCCAGCACTTCAATCCGCTCAGCCGCGCGTCGTTTTCATCGCGTGAGCAAGAGTTCCACGAGCTCGCGATTCGCGCAGCCGGCGGGTACGACGATTTCGGCGATCGGAGCTACCTCGAGGGGCTGCGCAGACTCCTCTACGCGTACGACCACGAGGCACGGCTTCACACCGTGGGAAAGATGACGGCCGTCTATCAAACGGTCGGGCTCCTTGCCGGCCGGCTTCGCACGCAGCGTTGGTTCGACATGCGGCCGGGCTCCGCAAACGTTGCGATCGAGCGGCCGATCGTCATCACGGGCATGGTGCGCACCGGCAGCACCGCGCTGCACTATCTGATGGGCGCCAATCCGGACATGCAGTGCCTCCAATATTGGCTGGCGCTTCATCCGCAGCCGCGGCCGCCGCGATCGACCTGGGAGTCCGCGACCGACTTCCAGCACGCCGTGATCGAGCTCGACATGATGTACCGGGCCGGCAAGAGCATGCTCGAGTCGATTCACTACATGACGCCCGAAGGGCCCGACGAATCCGGCCGGGTGCTCGGTCAAAACTTCAGCGACGATCGCTTCGAGGTGGTTTCGACCGTCCCGACGTACTCCGAGTGGTACATGAGCACGATCCACCGCGAGACCTATCAGCGGCACAAGCGAATCATGCAGCTCATCGGTTCGTACGAGCCCGAAAAACGCTGGCTCCTCAAATACCCGGTGCACATGCGAAACCTGGATGCGCTTCTCGAAGCCTACCCGGACGCCTGCATCATTTGGACGCATCGCGACCCCGCCGACGTGCTGCCCTCGTACGTGAGCCTTTGCGCGCACTTTCGGTCTTTGTTCGAGAAGGATCCAGATCGGCCACGGATCGCCGCCGAGCAAAAGGAAGCCTGGGCGCGCGCAGTGGAGAACGGCATGCGGCTTCGCAAAGGACGTGAGCACCAGTTTCACGACATCTACTTCGACGACTTCATGGCCGATCCGATGGGCGAGGTCGCAAAGGCATACGCGCACTTCGACCAGCCGTTTTCGGAGAAGGCCAACGCTGCGCTCAGCGCGTGGCGGAACGCGCACAAACCGGGGCAGTTCGGGACACACAACTACACGCGTGACGACTTCGGTCAGTCGCCCGCACAGATCCACGAACGCTTCGCGGCGTATCTCCGGCAGTTCCCGCGCGTGCTCGACAAGAGGGAAAGGAGCGCCGCGTGATCGAACGGACCGACGAAGAGCGCGCGCTGATCGCCGAGGCGGAACGGCTTTTCCCGACCCGAACGCGATGCCTGACGTTCGACCCGGCACTCAATTTTTGCGTCCGCAAGGCCGTGGGTAGCCACCTCTGGGACGTGAGCGGCAACGAGTACATCGACTACCTGCTCGGCTCGGGCCCACACATCCTCGGCCACGCGCATCCGGCCGTCCTCGAAGCATTGCGCACCATCCCCGAGGGCGGCACTTCTCATCTGATCGTCAACGAGCACGCGGTGAAGCTCGCTCAAAAAGTCGTCGAGCACGTGCCGTGCGCGGAAATGGTGAGCCTTCACAACAGCGGGAGCGAGCCCACGTTTTTTGCGATGCGCCTGGCGCGCGCATACCGCCGGCGCGACAAGATCCTGAAGTTCGAGGGCGCCTACCACGGGATGAACGACTACGCGATGATGAGCAATCAGTGGACGATTGGCTCTCCCTCGTTTCCACGTGCGGTGCCGAACACGCACGGGATTCCGCGCGCTCTCTCGGACGAGGTGCTCGTCGCCCCGTTCAACGACCTCGAAACCACCGCGGCCATCATCGCCCAACACCGGGACGAGCTGGCCGGGGTGATCGTCGAGCCCATGCAGCGCACGTTCGAGCCGAGGCCCGGGTTCCTCGAAGGAGTTCGCGAGATCACCGCCAATTTCGAGATCCCGCTGATCTTCGACGAGGTCGTGACGGGGTTTCGACTCGGGCTCGGAGGGGCGCAGGCGCTGTACGGCGTGACGCCGGACCTCTGCGCGCTCGGCAAGGCGATTAGCGGCGGGCTCCCCCTCGGGGTGTTGTGCGGACGCGCCGACCTCATGTCGATCGCCAACCCCATGCGGCGCCTTCAAATGCTGCCGTACTCCATGCAGACCGGCACCTTCTCCTCGAATCCCGTGTGCGCAGGCGTCGCCGTCGCAGTGATCGAACAGCTCGAAAAGCCCGGGGTGTACGAGCGTTTGAACGAAGTCGGCGGGCGGGTCCGTCGGGGGCTCGAAGACGCGATTGCCCAAAGCGGCATCGAGGCGAGCGTCACTGGCGTGCCGAGCGTGTTCGAGATCTGGTTTACGAAGAACGCCCCGCATGACCATCGGTCGTCGCGGGCTTCCGACTTCTACAAGAGCGTCCGGTTCTCCGACCTCTTGCTGAAAGAGGGCGTGCTGAAGGCCGCCGAGAAGTTCTTCGTGTCGGCGGCGCACACCGATGAAGACATCGATCAAACCGTGGAGGCGTTCCACGTCGCGCTCGACCAGCTCGTGAAGGAAGTCGGGTGAAGAGCGTCCTCGTCACCGGCGCCTCCGGGAACATCGGCGCCCACGTCGTCGACCTGCTGGTGCAGCGAGGGTACCAGGTGCGGGCGATCGATTTGGACACGACGGCATCGCGAAGGGCGGCGGCAAGGTGGGGAAGCGCCGTCGAGGTGCGTTTCGGAAGCATCTGCACCGAGCCTCTGGTGCGCAGCGCGGTCGCGGACGTCGACCACGTGATCCACTTGGCCGCGATGGTGCCACCCGCCACCGACGTCGATCAGGCCGCGGGGTACGCGGTCAACGTCGTCGCAACCCGCTCGATCATCGACGCCTGCGAAGCGCTGCCGGCCCCTCCCCGCCTCACGTTTACTTCCACGGCGGCCGTCTGGGGCCGAAACGACGAGATCGACCGGCCGAGGCGAGCCGACGAGGCGATCTCGCCGAGCGACAACTACTCGCGCCAAAAAGCGGAAAGCGAAGCGATGCTCCGGGCATCCCCGCTCGAGACGGTGATCTTTCGAATCGCGATGACGCCGCCGGTCGCGCTCACCGCGCTGTCACCCTTCGTGTTCGACATGCACGCAGACATGCGCGTCGAATTCACGCACCCGAAGGACCAGGCGCTAGGCATCGTCAACTCGCTCGTCGTCGGCGAGATCGCGGGCCGCACGCTCTGCCTCGGCGGGGGCGCAAAGAACCGCTTCCGCTATCGCGAGTTCATGAACATGGCATTTGGCGCGATGGGGATCCCGCCACTCCCGCGCTCGGCGTTCGGCGATGCGCTGTTCCTCACCGACTGGGTCGACTCCGAGGAATCCCAGCCCATCCTCGACTACCAGCGCCGAAGCGCCTCCGACTACTTTCGGGAGGTCTCCGCCGAGCTCGGCCCCGCGCGCCACGTCATGAAACACCTCGCCCCCGCCCTCACCCCCGTCATCCTCGCCCACTCCCGCCACCACGCCGCCGCGCGCGGCAAACCCCCGACCCTCCCCAACGCCTACCGCACCCTCACCACCCTCCGCCGCGCATGGGGGACACTTTCCCCCTCCGAACCCTGCGACATCACTGCATAACTGCGCCGAAGATCGCAGCGGCACCCAGGTGCGCTAGCCGAGCGGCCCCTACGCGGTTAGGTTCTCGCGATGCCCACCGTAAAAGTCGAAGAGACCGTCGACGTAGGGCGCGATGCGCTCTTCGCCGTCCTCACCGATCACGAAGGCTTCAACCGCTTCGGCGGAGTCCGGAAGTGCGAGCTAATCCGCCTCGGCGACGAAGAGCGCAACGGCCTCGGCGCGCTGCGGCGTGTGCATCTGGACCAGGGCGAGGTGCTCGATGAAGCCATCGTCGCGTACGACGCCCCGTGCAGCTACGAGTACCGCGTCGTGCGCGCCCGTCCGGTGCCGGTGAAGCACACCCTGGGCCGCATCGAGCTGGAAGCGATCGATGCGCACCGCACGAAGGTCACGTGGACGTCGACGTTCGACATTCCAGTACCGCTCATCGGCAAAGCCATTGGAAAGCGAGCGGCGCCCCAGTTCGCCAACGCATTCAGAGCGACGATCCGCTCGGCCGCACAGCTCGCCGTTCAGGAAGCGGCGTAGCGGGAACGACCCATGAAGTGTGCTCTAGCGTTGTGGATGACGGGTCTCGTGCTCGGGATCACGAGCTGCTCCAGCGAAAACGCGCCGAGCCTCTCGTTTTTCGTCACGAGCGTGGGGAGCGGCCCCGCGGGTGGAGACCTCGGCGGTTTGGAAGGCGCCGATGCGACCTGCCAGTCGTTGGCGGCTGCCGTCGGCGCGGGCGACCGAACCTGGCGCGCGTACTTGAGCACCTCGACCGTCGATGCACGCGATCGAATCGGGGCGGGGCCTTGGTACAACGCGCTGCTTCAGGAAGTGGCGCCTGATATCCAAACGCTCCACGACGAGGAGATTTCGCGTCTCGAATGGTTCGTCACGGACGACCCCGCGGGCGAGGGGCACGTGAGAGACGAGAACGGGGCGCTCGTTCCGCTTTCCGATCACGACATCATCACCGGCAGCACCAAGGAAGGCACGGTCTTCGAGGGCAAGACCTGCCTCGACTGGACGTCGGCAGGCGAAGAGGACGTGGCGCAGGTGGGGCACAGCGACCTCGCGCTCCCCGGCGTGACGATCGGCGGCCCGGATCGCCTTTCGTGGAACTCGGCTCACGACACCGTGAGCTGCACCGAGCAGGGCTTGGCGGAGCGGCAGGGCGCCGGCCGGTTCTACTGCTTCGCGGCGGACTAACTGTCCCAGATCGGATCCGCGCCGCCGATTCGCTCCGTCAGAAAGTCGATGAAGACGCGGACCTTGGTCGGCATGTGGCGACGCTCCGGCCAAACGGCATAGATGTCCTGCGAGGGCATGCGATAGTCGCAGAAAAGCTGGACGAGACGACCCTCGGCGATGTCGGGACCGACGATGAAGGTCGGGATCCGTGCCACCCCGACGCCTTGGAGCACCGCGTCTCGAAGGGCTTCGCTGTTGTTGACGCGGTAGCTGCCTGAGACGCGAACACGCTGCACGTGACCGGCCCGCTCGAACGCCCATTCGTTCGCCTCGCTGTAATAAGAATAGAGGAGGCAGTCGTGATCGCGCAGCGCCTCGGGGGTCGTAGGCTCGCCGCGCTCGTCCAGGTACGTCGGCGCAGCACAGACCACGCTGCGGCTCACGGCCAGCCGTCGCCCGACGAGGCTCGAGTCCGGAAGGTTTCCGATGCGAATCGCGAGGTCGTAGCCGCCCTCGACGAGATCGACGACGCGATCCTCCATGGTCACGTCGACTTGGACGTCCGGATACCGCTGCAAGAAGATCGGGATGGCGGGCGACACGTGGAGGCGGCCGAACGACATCGGGGTGTTGATGCGGAGACGGCCGCGCGGCACGTGCTGAAGCTCGGTTGCAGCGTCTTCGGCGGCCTCTGCTTCGGTCAATGCACGCCGGGCATGCTCGAAGTAGCGCGCACCGGCTTCGGTCAGGCTCAGGCGGCGCGTCGTGCGGTGAAGGAGCTGCACGCCGAGGTCCGCTTCGAGATCGGCGATGCGGCGGCTCACTGCGGATTTCGTGAGGCCGAGCCGGCCGGCTGCTTTGGTGAAGCTCTCGGCCTCGACGACCGCGACGAAGGCTGGGATCGCACCGATAGTTTCCGCCATACTGTTGATCTTATATCAACAATATGTTCTGTAGAAGCAGAATTGATGATCTCAGGTACACAATCTACAAAAGAAGGGCCTTGGAAAGGAGGCCCTCATGCGCTTCGACATCATCGCTCTCGCTTCGACGCTAACCCTCACCATCGCGTGCGGCGATGCAGGATCCGCGGCCCCCGAGGTGCCCTGCCCCGACGCTCTTTCCGCCGACGCGGAGGACGCCGTGCGCCTCTACCTCGAGGCCTGGAGCGAGCCGGATTCCTTGGAGCAGCGGTGCGCGATCGAAGCCGGTGTTGCCGACGCCGTCGTCTGGATCGACGACGCACAAACCCATGAAGGAACGGCCGCGGTCTTCGAAGGCCTCCGCGCGCGCTTCGAGTCGCTCTCGAGCGCCGAGTATACGCGCGAGATCGAGGGTACGGTCACGTTCCGCCACCAGGAAGCCTTGGTGGGGTGGGCGATCGTCGATCGAGATGGCGCGCTCGTCGAACGCGGCCAGGAGTGGCTCGAGGTCGACGACGAGGGACGCGTCGCCCGAATCCACACCTTTGCCGGCACCGGCCAAGAAAAATCCCCGACCCCGGTGCTCCTCGCATGGGCGCGCGCGTGGAACACCGATGACGACACCGACCGGCTCGACGCCCTCCGCGAGGCAGCCACCGAGGACGTGCGCTTCACCGACCTCCTCACCGACGTGCAGGGACGCGCCGCGCTTGCCGCGGAGATTCGGCGCCAACGGGCATCGCTCGGCGGCGAGCTGGTCCCCGACGAAGGCGTCCTGGTCCATGCCACCGAGTCCGGTCTTCCGCTTCTGGCACGGCAACGCATCCGAATCGCATTGACGAACGGCGGGGCGATCGATCTCGTCAACTTCATCCGCTTTCGCAACGGCCGAATCGAGCGTCTGTCCGGCTATCCCGCATCGCGCTGACGGTTGGGCAAGGGCCACGGCATGGTTCGCAAACCAGGATCCGTTTGCCAGGGTCGGTGAAATCGGGGACAACAATGGTCTGGTCCTGCGGAGAGGGGACGAGATATGGCGGAGAATCCCGAAAACGCGTGGAAGCAGGTTCTCGGAGAGGGCCCATTCGTAGCGGTTGCGTCTCACCATGGTCACGACCTTCGTCCAGAGGTGCGGGCTCTGATGAAGCTCCCGGACGAAGACCGTCTTCGCGAGGAGGATCCGTTTACGGGGGAGTGGACCGTGATCGCGCCGAATCGATTCGTGGCGCAGCGATCGCGCTTCGAAGTCGACCTCAACCGGGCACGGCACGAGGCGGTTTATCTGGGGCCGGACGATGCCTGGGGCCTCGATCTTTGGAAAGAACCTCTGAGCCAGGACATCGTCGATCGATCCCTTGCCGACTACGATGCGTACTATGCCGCGCTGCGCGAAGTGCTCGTCGGTCTCGAGCGAGAGTACGGCGCCTTCGTGGTCTTCGACCTGCACAGCTACAACCATCGACGAGAAGGTCCAGATGGTCCCCCGGCCGATCCGCAGAAGAACCCCGAGGTCAACGTCGGCACCGGCACGATGAACCGTGACCGCTGGGCCCGCGTGGTCGACGCGTTCATCGATACCCTTTCGAACTACGACTTTCAGGGGCGGCGGCTCGATGTCCGCGAGAACGTGAAGTTCGTCGGCCGGCAGCTGCCACAATGGGTGCACGAGAATTTCCCGACCAGTGGATGTGTTCTGGCCATCGAGATGAAGAAGTTCTTCATGGACGAGTGGAGCGGCGAAGTCGACCGCGAGGCCATGGACGAGATCAAGCGGGCGCTTGCGGCGACGGTCGAGCCAGTGCTGGCCGCGCTCAAGGCCAGCAAGAAAGGCAAAAAGAAGACGCCCAAGGGCACGGCCGCTCTTCACCGTGCCATGCGGATCGGCTTCGTCGTCAACGACGTGATGACCGAAGAGGCGGGGTACACGACCACGCGTCTCGCGATGCGAGCACGACAGATGGGCCACGAGGTATCGATGATCAGCGTGGGCGACCTGGCCTACGACAGTGACGAAAAGGTCCGCGCCAAAGGAAGGTCGGTGCCCAAGCACATCTACAAGAATGGCGCCTCCTTTTTGAAGGACCTGCAAGGAAAAGCCGCGATTGAAGAGCGCGTGACCGTGGATGACCTGGACATTCTGCTGCTTCGCAACGACCCCTCGACCGACGCGATCGCCCGACCCTGGGCAGCCAACATCGGCATTCAGTTTGGCCGTGTGGCCATGCGTCATGGCGTGGTCGTGCTGAACGACCCCGATGGGCTCGCCAAGGCCACGAGCAAGATGTACTTCCAGACCTTCCCGGCGGAGGTGCGTCCCATGACGGTCATCTCCCGAGACCGCGCCGACATCAAGGCCTTTGCAAAGGAGCGCGGCACGATCGTGCTCAAACCGCTTCAGGGTTCAGGGGGGCAGGGGGTGTTTTTGGTCCGTCCCGAGGACGTACCCAACTTGAACCAAATGATCGACTCGGTAGCCCGCGACGGTTTCATGATCGCTCAGGAGTACCTTCCTGAAGCGGCCCATGGGGATACGCGGCTGTTCGTCATGAACGGCGAAGCGCTTCGTCATCGAGGCAAGTACGCCGCGTTCCGTCGTATTCGTCAGGGCGGCGACATGCGGTCGAACATCCATGCCGGTGGCCGCCTCGCGCGTGCAGAGATCGGGCCTCAGGCGCTCGAGCTCGTCGAAATCGTGAGACCCAAGCTGATGCGTGACGGGATGTTCCTGGTCGGCCTCGACATCGTCGGCAACAAGCTGATGGAGATCAATGTCTTCAGCCCGGGTGGGCTCGGCAGCGCGCAGAAATTCGAGGGGGTGAACTTCTCCGAGGCGGTCATGCGGGCGCTCGAGCGGAAGACCCGGGCCATGGACTACTACCGGCGTCAGTTCGACAACGTCGCCATGGCGATCATTTAGCCGCATGAACCGAAAAGGATCGCGAGCGGCAAGCCCCACTACATCCGACATGCTGTCCGATGAACACGGGGCAAGCTTGCCGAGAGAGGTCCCTGGAGCGACCGAGAAAATCGCCGACGCCATCCGAAAGCGGGTTGCGGAAGGTGCGGCTGTACGGCGGACGCTCCCCGGTCGCGGGAGGCTCCACGTCGACCGACCTCTTCCCTTCATCACCGTGTATCTAGAACCGGACGATCGACCCGACGCCGGCACCCACCAGTTGGTCACCACCGAAGCTTCGTACCTCTATACGTCGTCGGAGAAGGGAGGTCGCAAAAGGGCTGCAACGTTGGTTCGTGAGCTCGCAGACACGGTCCGGCCGAGCTTTGGCAACCAGTTCTTGATCGTCGCAATTTGTTCTCGACACCCGGAGCATCCTCCCATCGTCGAGCGCTCCCAAGAACATCCGGCGCCTGCGTTTCGCTTGTTCAGCTCGGCCCCGGGCTACGACATCGACTCCATCGTCGAGGTCCTCGAACGGCATCTCAAGGCTGTGGACATTGGCGATCGCCGCGCGGCTGTGGAGATCGTGCAGAATAGCGGCGAGTTCCCTCACCGAGATCGCCCGCTCCTGAAGAATGCCGTCTTACGCGAGCTGGGCGGTGCGCAGATCACGATTGAAGTCGAACCGATCTATCAAAAGGACGGCGCGAGCGACGTCTATCCCAACGTCTTGAAGAGTCTTCGGCGCCAACTCGGCCGTGCGCTCAAGCATGCATTCTTTCACTTTGCCGAGCGCGACACGAGCCTCCGGCCGAGAGACTTTCACTCTCTCGGGCGCCGTGCAGTCGTCAAGGCCGTGTGGGAGGTCGACGCTCGACTGGATGACGTTGCGTCGGGATTCGACCTGATCCTCGCGGTGAACCCAATCAATACCGAAGCCGTGTGGAACGGCTTTCGGCGGAGCGGCTTCCAGAAGGTGCCGCCGTTTCGCTACCGCCCGCTCTCGATCGACCCCGTCATCGCGAAGCGCAAGCTCTACGCGATTCCGATAGAGAGAATCGAGGACCCCACGATCTCGTTTTTGTTCAGCCAGAAGCAGGACGAGCTAGGTCGACAGCTGACCATGCTGCAGGACCGTGGCACGCCGCGATTCTTGCTCGGAAGCATCCAGGTGTATGGGGGAGTTTCGAAGCGGCTTCTTCGCTCGGCAGAGGAGATCCTCGAACAGATTTCGAGCACGACGCGGGCGCCGAAGGGGGGCGGTACGGTCCCGGTCGAGGAGTTTGCAGAGAAGGCCAGAGAGGAGATCGCCTACTATCATTCCGTTTGGGACGGCGTCGACGGAACCGTCGAGGTGATACCCAGCATGAGCTCGGGTCTCATGGTATCGCGAAACCGCTTGCTGATTCCCTCCCGGTCCCGGATTCCGGTGAACCGCGTCGACGCGCTGATTCAGCACGAAATCGGAACCCATCTCGTCACGTACTTCAACGGCAAGGCGCAGCGCTTCACCCAGCTCCGAAGCGGATTCGCGGGGTATGAGGAGCTTCAAGAAGGAATCGCGGTGCTTGCGGAGTACCTCGCTGGAGGAATGACGCCCGGACGACTCCGCACGCTCGCGGCGCGCGTCGTCGCAGTCGATGCGGTGATCGGAGGCGCGTCGTTCGTCGACGTGTTTCGCCTGTTGTCTCGATACGGCTTCTCTCGGCAACAGGCGTTCAACATTACCATCCGCATCTACAGGGGCGGCGGCTTCGTCAAAGACAGCATTTACCTTCGAGGGCTCCTCACGGTCCTCGAGTATTTGCGCAACGGAGGCGAGTTCGAGCCACTCTTCGTCGGCAAGATCGCCGCAAAGCACATTCCAATCGTCCGCGAGCTCCAAAGCCGAAAGGTGCTCGAGGCACCCAAGTTCCTGCCGCGCTTCGTCGGTAGAGAAGCGTGCCAGGAGCGTTTGCAATTGGTGCGCGGGGGACTGAACGTCTACGAGCTTCTGGACTAGGCGGCCGCCACTCGACTTCGGGAATCAGGTCCAGCCGCTTTCGGACGACAGCGCGAGTCCAGCTCCGCTGTCGCAGTGGCCTGGGGTGACCGGCGCACCTTGAGGGTCATTTCCCTGGTCCGTCTCCCTGGTCTGTCAGTAGTCGGGGCGACAGCGTCGGGCGTCTGCGGTTTGTAGCCGCTGCCGTCCAGCAAACCCTCCGCCATCTCGGCCTCCCTTCATGGTACTCTACGATCGAAGGATCATGACCACGAGAGGAGGGCGATATGCCGCGACTTTCCGTGTTGATGCGCTCGCTAATGCCGATCCGGAGGCTGTCAGCGTTGCTTCTGACCCTGGCCTTCGGTCCCGCGCAGGTACAGCATGCGTGGGCACAACAGACGTACGAAGATGGGAGCTTCGATGTCGATGGGGACATCCTCACCGCGTGGTCCCTCTACGGCCCGTTCTTCGCTCCCGAAGACGCGGTAGGCGCTGACGTCGGCGCGACGGCACCGCGCAATGGGGGCAACCCGGACGCGTTTCTTCGCGTGCGAGTCACGAGCGTACCGGTTCCACGCGGGGAGTCCTGGATCGTTTGGGGCCTCTTCATCCAGGATGAGGCTGTCTACGACCCTGCGACGCTTGGCGCGATCGAGCAGATCGACTTCGGCTTCGATGCCCGGCTGCCCCCGGACGCGCGCGGAGGCGTGCCCGCCATCTCGCTCGCAGTGCAGCAAGAGGGGTTCCTCTGGGCCGCAGTCGCCCCGAGAATATTCCCCAACGTGAGAGAGTGGACGCCGCAGTCGATCTTGGCCTTGCAAGAGTCGGACTTCACCGCCATCGACCTGTGGGTCGAGGAGAACCAACCCCAAGCGCCTGATTTCTCCGAGAGCGGCGCGCCCATTTCATTCGGCCTCATGGAGGCTCAGTCGTGTCCGACCACGTCTGATTGTTCGGCTCCGCCCACCCCGATCGAGCTCGACATCGACAACTGGACGGTCGTGGTGAACGGCGACGGCCTCCCCACTGGCGGAACATCGGGCGTTGGAGGCGCGTCGGGCGCCGGAGGCACCGCGGGCAGCGGCGGCGCCTCCTTGCCCGACGACGGTGGCGAAGGGTGTGAGTGCCGCACCGCCATCAAATCTGGCTCTAGTCCATGGTCGTTTGCATTGCTGTGCCTTGCCATGTTTGCGCTCGCGCGCAGTCTTCGCGGACGGAGGCGAAAGAAGCGCTCGTAGCACAAAGGAGTCCGAGCAGAGCCCTATTGGCGCTCGACGGCCGGTGACGAAGTTGTAGGCTGGGGCCCGATGCGCCAGGTCGGACGTGAGAGCTATGGAACGGCGGGCGCGGTGACGGTGCGCGAGATGCCCGTTCCCGAACCTGGCCCCGGCGAGGTTCGAATTCGGGTACACGGCTCGTCGGTGAACAAAGGGGATCGGCTGGTGATGACGGGCACGCCGTACGTCATGCGGCTGGCGCTCGGGCTGCGGTCGCCACGAACCTTTGGGCTCGGTCAGGACGTGGCCGGCGTGGTGAGCGCGGTAGGAGAAGGGGTCGCGTGGTGGAAGGTAGGTGACGCCGTGTTCGGAGAGCTCACCCTCGGTGCGGCGTGGGCGGACGAGGTGGTGGCGGCGGTCGACCAGCTGGCGCGGGCCCCACGGAACATCCCTCTCGCCGAGGCCGGCGCGCTGCCCGTCGCCGCGCTCACGGCGTGGCAGGCCGTTCAGGACGAGGGCCGCATCGAAGCCGGCAACCGGGTGGTGGTGAACGGCGGCTCGGGCAGCGTGGGAAGCTACGTCGTGCAGCTCGCGAAGGCGGTCGGCGCGCACGTCACCGCGGTAGTGCGCGCCCATCACGCGGACCGGGCCCGTGCGCTCGGGGCGGATGCGATCGTCGACGCAGACTCGGAGGATTTCACCACGACCGACACGCCCTATGACGTATGCATCGATGTGGCCGGCAGCGTGCCCATGTCTCGTGGTCTCCGCGCGGTGAAGCCGAAGGGCACGTACGTGGTCGTGGGCGGGCCCACCGAGGACCCGTGGCTGTGGCCGCTGCTTCGGCCGTTCCTGTGGATGCTCCGAGGCGCGCTCGCATCCCAGCGCGTGGCGGTGTTCATCGCCAAGCCCACGCCCGAGCGACTTGCCGAGCTGGCCGCTTGGGTCGAGGCGGGACGGGTCACGCCACTCTTCGATAGCCGCTGCACGCTCGACGAGCTTCCCAAGGCGCTCGCGGAGCTGGAGTCGGAGGGTCGCCGCGGCAAGGTGCTCGTCGAAGTCCGCCGGCAGGCGATTTAGTCGCCCGCTGGCCGATCGACGCGCTCTTCGTCATAACCTTCGCGTGCGTCCGAACGCGAACGGTGGGGAAGGCTGGGAACGTCCGTCCTGGGTTTCGCTGCTCCTTGCATTGGCCATCGTCTACGGCGCCCTGCCCGCTCGCGCCGAGGCGCAGGCTTTGTACTACCGCTCCATCCCGATCGGCGACCACGCGGTGGGCCTCGGCGGGGCCTTTACCGGAGTCGCCACCGATAGCTCCGCCGCCTACTACAATCCCGCTGGCCTGGTGCGTGGAGGACGCTTCGAGCTTCAGGGGAGCTTCTCCTCGATCGTATACACCAAGTACAAGATCGAGAACGCGTTCGATTCCCCGATCGGAGTCGAGACCTTCGACTCCACGGGCACGTCAGCCCTGCCCCGCTTCGCCGGAACGGCCGTCAAGGTGGGTCCCAAGAAGTTCGGTGACGACCATCGGTTTGCCGTCGGCTACAGCACGGTCGAGGTCGCACGCAACAGACTGAATGTCGGCAGCACCGAAAACGACCCAACCCTCAGTCTGGATCTTCGCGTGAGCAACAACTACCGTTCCCGCTGGTACGGTATTTCCTTCGCAGCCGAGGTGACCAAGAAGTCGGCGATCGGGCTTACGATCTTTCTTTCGGACCAGTCCTTCGGTTACGGGGAGGACATCGGCATCGCCCTCGGCGGCACGTTCGATCAGCAAACCGGCCTTCGAGTAGGTGGAGACTCGGCGACGGCGAGCAGCTCGATCGGGATCCGCGCGTATCATTTCGTCCCGCGTTTGGGATGGCTTCACCAGGTAAATCCCCGATGGGCGGTCGGGCTGATGGTCCAGACGCCAGGGATTCCGCTGAAGCAGAAGGCTGGTGTCCTCCGTCGCCTCACCACCGACATGGCCCCTGACGAACCGACGTTCTTCCTTTTCGACTCGGGGAGCATCAAGGCGAAAATGCCAGTCCCTTTCGAGCTCCGCGCAGGCTTCGGTTTCCAGATCAACGAAAAGACCCTGCTCTCGTTTGATGCGGCTGTGGAGGGCCCCCTGAAAGACGGCTCGCTCTTTAGGCGACCCGCTGAGATTGAAGACATCGATAACCAACCTGGGGTCTACTTCACTCCCTCGATCGCGCGGCGCTGGACCCCAAACCTCTCCATCGGGGCCGAACACAAATTCGGGAAGGCAGTCGTTGCTGGTGGGTTGTTCACCAATTTCTCGGCGGCCCCCGACGTCCCCGAGAGATCAGCCCAATACACTCCAGATCAGATCAACATGTGGGGCGCTTCGGTGTCGGTCGGCGTCGATACGAAGGGGTACCGGTTCACCGTAGGAGCGACCGGGCTATTCGGAAAGGGCGATGCGCTCGCCGCGGCCCTCGACGAGAACGCGAATGTCGTTTCTTACACACGCACGCGAGCGACACGCGCGGCCGTCATCCTGTACATTGCCGGTGCAATCTCGGTCGCCACGAAGGGGGCCAAGAAGGTCGGAGACAAGTACAAGGAGAGGAAGGGTAAGGGCAACGGAAAGGAGGGGGACGCTGGCGCTGCGACTGACGACTAACGGCGCGTCCCGCCGCGACACGAAACGACCCTCTACCTCGCGTTCTCCCACCATTCGGGAATCTCCGCGACCGAGCTCAGAACGGCGTCAGGGCGTATGTCCCCCTCGAGGTCTCTCGGTCGGAACTTCCCCGTGCGAACGAGGACGCCGTGAAGACCGGCGACCTGCGCGGCGCCGACGTCCCCACGGATGTCGTCGCCGACCATCACGATGTCCCTCGCAGGCATCCCCAACTTGCGAACCGCGGCATCGAAGAACGCTTTGGCAGGCTTGCCCATGACTACGGCTTCACAGTCTGCCGCATGCTCGAGGGCCTTGATGAACGGGGCCACGTCGAGCACCAGCCCGTCGCGCCCTTGAGCGTAGCGCGACATCCCGAGCGCGATCAAAACCGGCGGAGGCTCGTTCATGAGGAGCCGGAAGGCTCGATTGAGCTTCGCGAAGTCCCACTCCTCACCGATGTCGCCGACGACGACGCTGCGCGCCCCGCGCTCGGCCGTTTCGTCCAGCAACTCGAGTCCGGCGAAGTCTTCGCGGGTGGGGACCTGTACGAACAAAGCTGCGGGCATCGCGTCGTGAGCAAGGAGGTAGTCGCGAGCGGCCACCGGCGGGGCAAAGATCCCTTCGGCGGACACTGACAAGCCCATGTCCGACAAACGCTCGACTAGGGCACGCCGCGGCTTCGAGCTGGTATTCGTCACGAACAGGTGCGGAATGCCGCTCCGCTCACACCACTTCAGGGTCTCGACAGCACCGTCGATCGCACGATCGCTCTGGTACAGGACTCCGTCGAGGTCGAAAAGAAGGGCCCGCACGATGCATCGATTGGCTTAGTCCCACCGTCGCGCAGAGGCAAAGCCCCGCGCCCCAGCCGGGTCGCTTTCCTCGGGGCTTCAGGCGGACGGATCCAGCACGCGCCCGATGAACAACGTCGCCCCAGTCGGCCGATCGATGATGGCAAAGACGAAAGGCCGGTCGATCGTCAGCGTCGCGGGCGGAGGTGCTGAGGTCTCGCCGACGATCACCGCGGTGGCCGCGGCTGCCTCGGTACCATTTTCGTCGACCGCGACGAATGCCTGGTGCACGACATCCTGGATGAAGAGGCCGCCGACGCCGTTGATGCCGGACAAGTCCGCTGCGCCGCCAAAGGCTTCGATCATCCCGAGCGCTTTGAGTGGCTCCTTGGAGGGGACGGACGAGCGAAATGAGAACTTGGGCATCGCGAGGTCCACTTGGTGCTCGCTCAAGCTCGCTCGGATCTCCGCAACTCGGCTTGCGGAAAGCCCTTCCTCCACCTCCTCGAAGCGGTCCGTGTCCGGAACGATGACCAGCATCGCGAGCTGCTGACCGTCGTAGGGGATCTCCGCGGCTTGGAAGCCGGTGCCTTCGCTGTACGGGGCGGCGATGCTCTTTTGCATCGTCGGGACCTGCACCTCGCTACTGTCGAGGCGTTCAAAAGGAAGGTCCTCGGTCATCGCTTCGTCGAAGGGCTCCTCCCATGAGGCCGTGAAGAATATGGCGTTGACCAACACGAGCCGAGTGGCAGCAGTGATGATTCCCTGCGGGATCAGCTCTTCGATGCGCTCGTTGGTTTGTTCGCTCACCCATGCGTTGATTGCGACCCGAGAGGCCTCTGTCTCCTCGATGAAGTCCATCAGACGCATGCCCGCGCCGTAGTGCTGCGCAAGCGTGTCGAGAAACGTGTCGAGGAGCTCGAATCCCACCTGCCCAAAGAGGGCGTTGGTCACGTGAAGGACGAAAGGCAGCGGCGCATTGCCACCAGAGGCCTCCGCTCTGCTTTCGAGCTCGAGGTCGAGCCCGTTGAATGCGACGTGCAGCCGTTCCTGGCCGAGCCTGAAACGCATGGCCTCGGCCATCTCGGTCTCGGTCGTTCCACGAGCGCCGGCCCACGTCATCGCGAGCGCGATCGAGAGGCTGTGAGGCGAAACGAAGAGGTTCTTCCCGGGCTCGACGATCTCCCGGTAGAATGCCCACGCGAAGTCGGCGTTGTCCGAGGCAAGCGCTACGAGCTCCTCGCTGCTTACGTCGGGAGAGGTGATCCGCGGCTTCGAGGACTGCGCGATGCTGCCGGGCCCTCGATCGAGCGGGTCTTGCGGAGTTTGATTGCAGGAGCAGACGAGGAAGGTCAGCCCTGCAAGCAATAGGTTACGGAGACGAGCCATGACCAATCCGTGCCGCGTTGCGGGGTCGCGGTCAAACCGTGCTTCTAGAGCCCCATACCGAGGCCGTGGGGTGTGGAGACGGCGCTGGCAACAATCAGAGTATCAGTCCGGCCGGGCGCTCAGATCAGGCTCCCTCGCTCACTCGACCGTTTCCGGGATAGCGCGAATGTCACGCAGCCCCCGGTACGCTTCGGCGTAGTCGATTCCGTAGCCGACCACGAAACCCGGTCCAACGCTGAGACCCGCGTAGTCGGGCGGCTCGCATCCCTCGCGCACCAGCAGAGCGCAGCGCTTGACCGAGGCGGGTTTGCCGTCCTTGATGCGCTCGACGATCGCGTCCATGGTGAGGCCCGTGTCCGCGATATCGTCGACAACGATCACGTGGCGATCCTTCAGGTCGGCCTCGATGTCGTTGGTGATCTCCACCGCTCCGCTCGACCGCTGACCGGTTCCGTACGAACGCGCCCGCACGAAATCGATCTCGACTGGAACCGTCAGCTCTCGGACCAGATCGGCGAGGAACACGAACGATCCCTTGAGCACACCGACGAGGAGAGGCCGCTCGCCGGCGTGGTCCTCCGAGATCCGACGGGCGAGCCCGCAGACTGCCGTCCGGATCTGCTGTTCCGAAAATCGAAGTTTTGGTTCCATTTTTCTATGCTATTTACTGCATGACTCGACTGTCAACGCGTGCTGGTCGCCGTCTTGCGGGCCGAGCAGTTGACCAAACGCAATTACGGACGGGAAGGTGCGATGGAAAAGTTCATTCGCGGACTGCCGAAGGCAGAGTTGCACCTGCACATCGAGGGATCGCTCGAGCCCGAGCTGCTGTTCGAGCTGGCCCAGCGAAACGCGGTTTCGATCCGGTTCGATTCGGTCGAGCAACTGCGCGCGGCGTACCAGTTCGAGGACTTGCAGTCGTTTCTCGACATCTACTACGAGGGCGCCGGCGTACTGATCACGGAACGTGACTTCTACGACCTGACGTGGGCATACCTCCAGAAGGCCAGCGAGCAGAATGTGCGGCACGCCGAGATCTTCTTCGACCCGCAGACCCATACCAACCGCGGCGTACCGTTCGAGACGGTGGTCACGGGGATCCACCGAGCGTTGGAGGCGGGCCGCCGCGAGTACGGCGTCACCTCCCATCTCATCCTGTGCTTCCTGCGGCACCTGAGCGAAGAACAGGCGATGCAGACGCTGGACCAGGCGCTCCCGTTCAAGGACCGGATCGTCGGCGTCGGTCTCGACTCGTCCGAGGCGGGGCACCCGCCCCGAAAATTCGTTCGCGTTTTCGCGCGCGCGCGGGAGCACGGCTTCCGCGTCGTCGCTCATGCGGGCGAAGAGGGTCCACCCGAGTACGTCAGGGAGGCGCTCGATCTCCTCGGTGCCGAGCGAATCGACCATGGCGTACGTTCGATCGAGGATGCCGAGCTGATGGAGCGACTAGCGAGAGAACAGATTCCGCTCACCGTCTGCCCGCTCTCCAACGTCAAGCTGCGCGTGTTCCCGTCGATGGCGGAGCACAACCTGAAACAGATGCTCGATGCGGGGCTGGTGGTGACCGTCAACTCGGACGATCCGGCCTACTTCGAGGGCTACGTGACCGAGAACTACCTGGCCACCCAGCGGGCGCTCGATCTGAGCCGGGACGACGTCCGGCGCCTGGCGGCCAACAGCTTCAAGGCTTCGTTCATCGGCGAGGACCAGCGCAGCTCCTTGCTCGAAGAACTCGACGAATACGCCGCCGCACGCTAGTCAACAGAGGGCGAAGATCTTGAACGAAGATCTAACCGACGTTACCCCAGAGCTGGCGGGCGCCGACGTCGGTCCGATCTTTTTACCCCCCGGGGACCAACTCGATGGTAAGCACGATGCCCAGTCCCTCTTGCACCGTCTCGACGCCGGTGCCATCGAGGTTGGCGCGGAAGATTCGGCCTGTGCCGTTGCCCGAGGGACAGAACTCCGACTGGCTCCAGTAGACCTTACCCTCGACCGGATCGACGGCGAGGCCGCGGGCGAAGTCGTCGCCGGTGCCCGTGTCGAGGTCGAGCACGGTCGTGGGGTTGCTCCCGTCAAGTTCCGCGCGCCGGATCCGCGGGCATCCATCTCCGCTGCAGGGGATTAAGCCGGCACCCTCCAGCCAGTAGACATGGCCGTTGACCAGGTCGAGGGTGATCGCCTGTGCGCCGCCCTCGCCATCCGGCAGCTCGATCACCGTCTCACGGTTGTTGCCGTTGAGATCGGAGCGCTCGATGAGAGGGGTGAACTGCCGGTCTGCCCAGTAGATGCGTTCGCCCTGCGCATCCAGCGCCACTTCGGCGACGTTGCGGTTGTCGCCCTGCTCCAGCGTGACGATCGGCTCGCTCGGGCTGCCGTCGAGGTTCGCCCGGTCGATGGTGTCGCGGTTGAGCCAGTAGATCTTCTCGTCGTTGAAGTCGACCTGGAGGGACTCGGGCCGCGGCTCGAGGTTGGTCCGCACGATGATGCTCTCGATCTCGGTGCCGTCGAGTCGGGCCTTCATGATCCGGTCGTCGTCGTTGCCGCTGTTCCCCCCGAGGACCCACCAAATCTCATCGCCGGGCTCGTTCACCACGATGTCCCTGACGACGTCAGGGGTCACGACCACTACCACGCTGTCGACCGCACCGCCGCTCGCCGCGGAACGGCTGAGCTTTCCCGAGTCATTGCAGAACGACTCCCCCCAGTAGAGCGTCGCGGCGGGCGGAGGCGTGCCGCCTGAGCCGCCGCCGCCCACCCCGCCGGCGCCGCCAACGCCACCGCTGCCACCGTTGCTTCCGGGCATGTCGGATCCATCCGCACAGGCGCCGAGCAGGGCGAGCGCAAAGGTACACACGGAAAACAGAGCGAGCGCGAAGAATCGGGTCATTCAGGCCTCCAGCCGCAAGGGTACCGCACCACGGCTCTCGGGTGGGACTTACGTAGCCAGAGCCAGCAACAGCCACTCAAGGCCTCGCGGTCCCGAATTAGTCCGATGGCCAAGATCGGTAGCGCCGCAAGTCCTTGAAATCCTTAGTCGGGGCGACTGGATTCGAACCAGCGACCTCATGCTCCCAAAGCATGCGCACTACCAGGCTGTGCTACACCCCGTGGCCGTCGTTGTACTGCGGTCCGGCGCGATGGGGTAGCCGATGGCTATTTTGACTGCAACTCGAGCAGGCGCGGGACGAGCTTGGCCGCGGCCTCGGCGCGGTGGCTGATTCGGTTCTTGGCGTCGGGGCCGAGCTCCGCCATCGTTTCGGCGTAGCCTTCGGGCACGAAAAGCGGATCGTAGCCAAAGCCGTGGCTTCCTCTCGGCGCGAGCCCGATGCGTCCCTCGCAGGCGCCTTCGACAGCGGCAAGCTCGCGGCCCGTTTCGTCCACGACCGAAATCGCACAGCGAAAACGTGCGGTGCGGTCCGGGTCGGGCACGCCCTCGAGCTCACGAAGCAGCTTGGCGTTGTTCTCTTCGTCGGTCGCACCCTCCCCTGCATAGCGAGCCGAAAAGACCCCCGGCCGCCCGCCGAGAGCATCGACTTCGAGGCCGCTGTCGTCGGCAAGGCACGGCATCCCGGCCACCGCCGCGATCTCCGTGGCCTTCTTCGACGCATTGCCCGCAAACGTGTCGCGATCCTCCACGACCTCCACGCGCTCGAAGAGCGAAGCCATTGTCAAAAGCTCGAGCCCCAGGACGTCGGCCAAGAGCCGCTGGTACTCGCGGAGCTTGCCCGCGTTCATCGTCGCCACGAGCAGACGCATCAAGGAAGCAGCCGGTCGACGTCGATGTCGAGAGCGCGGAGCGCCTGACGCTGGGCGTCGGCGAGCGCGGGCATCGCGTCGAGCGCGAGGTCGATCATTTGATCGAGCTTCTCCCGAAGGATCGGTGCACCCTCGGCAGTTCCCTGCACCTCGACGACCGCACCGCGCGGCGTTCCGACCACGTTGAGGTCCACCTCGGCGTCCCGGTCCTCGGTGTAGCAGAGGTCGAGCATCGGATGCTCGTCGAGTAGCCCAACGCTGATCGCCGCAAGGGGCTCGTGCAACACGCCTTTGTCGACGAGCCCCGTCTTGCGAAGCTTGTCGAGCGCGATGCTCAGCGCCACCATGCCACCGGTGATCGACGCCGTTCGGGTACCGCCGTCGGCATCGAGGACGTCGCAGTCGACGGTGATCATCCGCTCGCCGAGCTTTTCGAAATCGACGGCCGCCCGAAGCGCACGCCCGATCAGTCGCTGAATCTCCGAGCTTCGACCGTCGATGCGGCCGCTACGCCCATCACGCCGCTTTCGCTCGGGATTGGCGCGCGGATGCATCGCGTACTCCGCCGTGACCCACCCTCGACCCGTCTCGCGCATCCAGTCGGGCACGCCTTCCGACACCGAAGCCGCAATCAGCACCGTGGTGCCGCCGCACCGATAGAGGACCGAGCCCTCGGGGTTGCGCTGCACGTTCGCTTCGATCGTCACCGGGCGGAGCGCATCATACGAGCGCCCGTCTGCTCTGCTCATCCAACCCTCCGCACCGGAGAGCCCGTAGTCGTTTGCGCCCCGGAGGGCAACCACACCTCGAAGGTCGTACCCTGCGGCAGCCTCGCCTTGCACGCGATCCGCCCGCCGTGCGCGACGACGATCTGCTGCGTGAGCGGAAGCCCGAGGCCAGTTCCTCGCTCCTTGGTCGTGTAGAACATGTCGAACACGTGCTCGCGCTCGTCTTCGCCGATGCCCGCGCCTTCGTCGTGCACCTGAATGCGAACGCCGCCGTCGTAGCGTGACGCCTCGAGCTTGGCGGTGCCGCCGTCGGGCATCGCCTCGCGCGCGTTTCGAAGCAGGTTGAGCAGCGCCTGGCGAAGCTGCGGCTCGTCCATGGCGACCCTGGGCAGGTTCGGAGCCACGTCGAGTCGGAGCTCGACCCCCGACGCATCCATCTCGCGCCGAATGAACTCGGCGAGGTCGTGAAGAAGGTGCGCCGGATCCTCGGGCACGAGCGAGGGCTCGGGAAGCCGCGCGAGCCGGAGATACTCCTCGGTGATGCTTTCCAGTCGTTCGAGCTCGCGCTGAATCGATTCCATCAACCGTTGGCTTTCGGGGCCCGTTTCGCGAACCTCGTCGCCGAGCATGTCGACGTTGAGCCCGATGCTCGACAGTGGGTTTCTTACCTCGTGGGTCACGTGCGCAGCCATTCGACCGATCGCCGCGAGCCTCTCGGTCTGAATCAATCGGGACTTCGTCGCGATGGCATCCGACACGTCATCGGCCACCACCAACACACCCCGGTCCCCGCCCCCGCCGCCGTCGTCGCCGAAGGGCGTCACCAACACGTCGACCAAACGCTCGGTGAAGCCCGTAATCGGCTCGCCCTCGAGCGTGAGCGGACCGCCGCCCTGCGCGACCTTCGAAATTGCATCCTCTAGGGCCGGAAAGCGACGGAGCAACGAAGTCGCGTCGATCGAGGAGCCGACTTCGCGCGCGCTCACGCCGAGAATGTCGTCGGCAGCCGGGTTGGTGGTTTGAATGACTCGATCGCGATCGATCACGAGAATGGCCGCGCGAAGCGCCTCGACGATCTGTACCTGCATGCGCTGCAAACGTTGCTCCGCCACCGCCGCCTCGCGCAGGCTCTGATCACGCGCCGCCAGCGCTCGCACCATTCGTTCGAATTCCGCGACGAGCTGCCCGAGCTCGTCGTCACGCTTGACGTCGACCGTGCTCGAGAGATCGCCACGCGCCACGGCGGCCACGCGCTGGTGCAAAAGCGGGATCGGTCGAAGCAGCCGCTGCGAGAGAAAGGTGACTGCAATCCCGACGATCAGCGCGAGGAGCCCGAACGACCCGAGAAAGATCGTCGCGCGCTCCGACTGCGTTGCTGCGAGCGCGCTCGTTCGGGAGATTCGCTGCTGAACGCTGCGTGACGCCCGGTCGTAGTTGCGCTCGATGCGCTGCTCCGTGGTGCGGAGGCTCTCGAGAAGCCCTTCCACCGCTTCTTCGTTGTCGTCGATACTGTTGAAGAGCTGCTCGTACTTGGTGTCGATTTGCTGATAGGCCTTGCCGATCGCGTCGAGCTCTCGACGGACCGAACGAAGCGGGGCGGGCTGCCCGAGCTCTGCTGCAAGCGCCTCGGCTTTGTCCACGCCGTCGTAGGCGCGCTGCAACGTGGTCGGACGAATGCGGAGCGCAGCGCGCAGCCAAGACTTGGTAGGCGTGCTCCGTCCGGACTCGAGCGCGCGCTCGACGAGGTTAGCGTAGACGCTTTGGGTGGCTTTGGCCTGGCTCAACGTCAGCGCGAGCGGGAGGTAGCCGTCCTCGAGCAGCCCGAGGGTTTGTGACGTCTTGTGGTGCTGCAGGAGGCTCAACCCACCGACGACGCCAAAGGCGACGAGCACCACGATGTACCCGAGCACGATGCGGGTGGGGATCGTGAGCCATTTTCGGCGGGCCGGCCGGGTCATCCTCGGATCCTAAACCTGGTCTCCGAACCTGGCGAGAGTTCCGCCGGACCCGGCTCTAAAACGGCAAAAGCCGCCCCGAAACGGGACGGCTCCTGCGCGTGGTCCTCTGTGGAAACGCTCAGAGGCAGTCGTGGTCGAAGACGAGCGCCTCGAAGTAGAGCTTGGCTGGATCCAGATCGGGCACGGAGATCTCGACCTTGTGCACGCCCGACTGGAGGATGGCGATGCTGCCGCCAGGCATTGCGGGGATGGGGGGACTGGGAGTTCCGTCGTCCACCGTGATCACCACGGTGCCAGTCGTACCGGCCGCATCGAGGACGATGGAAACGTTGGACGCGGTGCTCGAACCACCCATGTCATCGAAGAATTCGATCACGAGGCGGTCGTTTGCATCAACCGAGGTCAAACCCCCGTTGGCGTTGGCCCCGACCCCGAAGACACTGAAGGTCACTTGACCGATGGGCGCGCTGATCGTGAAACCGTTCGGGCCGTCCGTGTAGGTGGCCGTCGGCGCACCCGTGGTCGGGAGCGTGACGTTGAGCCCCGCTGTCGGCGTGCAGTCGCGCTCGCAGATGCCGTCCTGGCAGAAGCCGGGGTTGCCCTTCGCGTCGCAGGCGATGCCGTTCGGCTCGTTGGGATTCGAGCAAGCACCGTCCAGTGTGTCGCAGAGGTCCATCGTGCAGTCGTTGCCATCGTCGCAGCGTATTCCTGCATCCGCGCAAAGCAGCGCATCTTCGCAGACGCCCGACACGCATTCGCCTCCAACGCCCGGAGCGAACTCGCACACCGTTCCGTCGCCCTCGTTCGGGTTCGAGCACGTACCGTCCGACGGGTCGCAGAGATCCATGGTGCATTCGTTGCCATCGTCGCAGCGCGTTCCCGCGTCCGAGCAGAGCATCGCATCCTCGCAGATGCCCGACATGCACGTGCCTCCAACACCTGGAGCGAACTCGCACACCGTTCCGTCCTGCTCGTTGGGATTCGAGCACGTACCGTCCAGCGTATCGCAGAGGTCTTGAGTGCAGTCGTCGCCATCGTCGCACCGCGTTCCCGCGTCTGCGCAAAGCATCGCATCCTCGCAGACGCCCGACGCGCAGGTGCCCCCAACGCCGGGAGCGAACTCGCACACCGTTCCGTCCTGCTCGTTGGGATTCGAGCACGAGCCGTCCGATGGCTCGCAGAGGTTCATGGTGCACTCGTTGCTGTCGTCGCACCGAGTTCCCGCGTCCGAGCAGAGCATCGCATCCTCGCAGACGCCCGACATGCAGGTGCCGCCCACGCCTGGAGCAAACTCGCACACCGTTCCATCTTGCTCGTTGGGATTCGAGCAGACACCGTCCGCTGGATCGCAGAGGTCTTGGGTGCAGTCGTCGCCGTCGTCGCAGCGCGTGGCGGCATCCATGCAGAGATCGACCATGCCGCCCATTCCGCCTTGACCGCCCATGCCAGCTCCGCCGCCGCTGCCGGCGGTGCCGCCGGTGCCCGCGCTTCCGCCTTGGCCACCCATGCCGCCGGTGCCGTTCCCCCCGAAACCGCCGATTGGGCCAGTCGCTTCAGTGCACCCGTAGGCTGCCACCGCGGCCACGAGCATCCAAACCCCACTCCATCGCTTAGTCATGACGCGCAGAATAAACGAGGGGCGCTGCGGGCAGAAAAAAGCGACTAGGTAGCCGGTTTGAGTCGATTTTCCGGCTGAAAACCGGCCCGATTCAGTTGAGATGAACCTCGGTCGTGCCGCTGACCGATCGCCCCTGGCGCGCGTGGTGCTCGACCGCGGCCCGCACGAAGCTGGTGAACAGCGGGTGCGGGCGGTGCGGCTTACTCTTGAACTCGGGATGGAACTGGCAGCCGACGAAGTGCGGGTGCCCGGGCAGCTCGACCATTTCGACGAGGCGCCCGTCCGGGGACACGCCGCAGAGAACCAAACCGCCTTTCTCGAGCTGCTCCCGATAGGCGTTGTTCACCTCGTACCGGTGCCGATGACGCTCGCTGATTTGAAGCTTCCCGTAGATCTTCGCGGCCTGCGAATCGGGCTCGATCGCACACGGATAGGCGCCCAGCCGCATCGTGGCGCCCTTGTCTTCGATGTCCCGCTGGTCCGGCATGATGTCGACGACGAGGTGCTTTGCCCTCTCGTCGAACTCGCCGCTGTTGGCGCCTTCGAGCCCACACACGTTTCGTGCGTACTCGACCACCGCCATTTGCATGCCCAAACAAATCCCGAAGAACGGGATGTTGTTTTCGCGCGCGAACTGGATCGCGCGAACCTTGCCTTCGGATCCGCGATCTCCGAAACCGCCGGGCACCAAAATCGCATCGTGCCTGCCAAGCCTTGCCTCGAGGTCGCCGCTTTCGAGCTCTTCGCTATCGACGTAGTCGAGGTCGAGCTTGACGTCGCATTCGAGCGCGGCGTGCACGAGCGACTCGTGGAGCGACTTGTACGAGTCGCGCAGGTGAACGTACTTGCCGACCAGCGCGATCGAGACGTGCCCTCGCCCCGGCGCCAAGTAGCGGTCGACCGTGCGTCGCCAGATGGACAAATCCGGATCGCGTGACCAGATGTTGAGGCGCTCCGCGAGCAGCCGATCGAGCCCCTGGCCGTGCAAAGTCAACGGCAACTCGTAGATCACCCGCACGTCGGGCGCGGCGATCACCGCCTCGACGGGCACGTTGCAGAAGTGGGCGATCTTCTCGCGGAGCTTGCGTGGAAGCTCGCGGTCGACCCGGCAGAGCAGGATTTCGGGCTGAATTCCGAGGCCGAGGAGCTCTTTGACCGAGTGCTGTGTCGGCTTCGTCTTGAGCTCGCCCGCCGCGGCGATGTGCGGCACGAGCGTCACGTGCACCGACACGCTGTTCTGCGGGCCGAGCTCGACGCGAAGTTGCCTCACCGCCTCGAGGAAAGGAAGCGACTCGATGTCGCCGACGGTGCCGCCGATCTCGACGATGGCCACGTCCACGTCTTTCGTCGCCTCGCGGACACGCTCTTTGATTTCGTCGGTGATGTGAGGAATCACCTGGATCGTCGCGCCGAGATACTCGCCGCGGCGCTCCTTGGCGATCACCGCGTCGTAGATGCGGCCCGTGGTGAAGTTGTTCGCCTTGGTCATGGTCGCTTGCGTGAAGCGCTCGTAGTGGCCGAGGTCGAGATCGGCTTCGGCGCCGTCGTCGGTGACGAAGACCTCGCCGTGCTGAAAGGGTGACATCGTGCCGGGATCGACGTTGATGTACGGATCCAGCTTGACGTTGGTGACCTTGAGCCCGCGCGCCTCGAGGAGCGCGCCCATCGAAGCGGCCGCTAAGCCCTTTCCGATTGAGCTGACAACACCCCCCGTGACGAAGATGAACTTGGTGTGTCGCGCGTTCATCCGAGTGGGGCTCCTAGAGCATTGCGTGGCGCACGCAACGCGGGGACCTTAAAGGCCAGGTACCGGGGTGTCAACGCGACCGGTGAGGCCGCTCACGGAGCCTCGCGTTTGCGCGGGTTTTCAACGCCGCGGATCGCGTTCGGCGATCAGCGATGCGCGAGTCAATCCAGCCGCACCATAGCGCTCGCGAAGCGCCCGCGTCGTCGTCGCCAAACGCTCGCGGCGCGACCGATCGGCGTCGGGAAAGAGCTCCGGATCCTGCACCGTCGTCAGCAACGAGACCGAAACACCGGTGAGGCGCACGCCCTTGCTGAGAGAATCGAAGCGGCTCAACAGCGCTGCAGCGGTCCGATAGATCGCATCGGTGTCCGAGATCGCACGTGGAAGCCGCGCCTGGCGGGTTTGGATTCGGTGGTCGCCGTACTTGATCTTCACCGTGACGACCCTTGCCCAGAGCCCCTTGTCGACGAGCCGGTCGGCCACCTGCATCGACTGGCGCAAGATCGGCTTCAGCAGCGCATCGGCCGTCGTCAGATCTTCTTCGAACGTCGACTCGCTGCCGAGGCTTTTCGGTGGAGCGCCCACGACGACGGGACGATCATCGAGGCCGCGGGCGAGCTCCCGCGCAACGGGCCCCCAGCTTCCGAGGAGCTGTTCGAGCGTCCGCAGGTCGGCGCGCGCGAGATCGCCGATCGTACGAAGGCCGGCGTCGTGGAGCCGCACCCTAGCCTTCGGGCCGACGCGCCACATCCGCGCGAGAGGAAGCGGCGCGAGAAAGTCGGCCTCCGTGCCCGGCGGCACCACCGTGAGCCCATCCGGTTTGTCGAGGTCGCTCGCGATCTTCGCGACGAACTTGCACGGGGCAACGCCTGCGGAGCCCGTGAGCCCGATTTCCCGACGCACGTCCTCCTTGATTTGGCGGGCAATGTCGGGCCCTTCGCCGAAGAGCGCGTGGCTCCCGGAGACGTCGAGAAACGCCTCGTCGACCGAAAGCCCTTCCACGAGCGGCGTGTAACGACGAAAAACCTCGAAGACGCGTCGGCTCAGCTCGGCGTACCGTTCGCGGCGGGGTGGAACGACGATCGCTCCCGGACAACGGCGAAGCGCCTCGACCATCGACATGGCCGAACGAACGCCCGAGGGACGCGCCTCGTACGAGGCTGCCGTAACCACGCCGCGCCGGGATCGAGCCCCGACCAGCACCGGTTTTCCCCGCAGCGCCGGGTCGTCCAACTGCTCCACCGAGGCGAAAAACGCGTCCATATCGAAGTGGATGACTGTACGCATGAGCCCTTTTTCGACCGTACCGCAACAGGTCTTGATTGCCAGCGCGATCAAACGTACGGTCCGGCGCTATGGCGAATCCGGGCGAGCAGAGTCCCTACGAGGGCCGCTTCGGCATCATCCGACGAATCGACGACCTGATCTTCTACGTGGAGATGGGAGTGCTGTGGACCTTCCTCGCCGTGTCCGCGGTCATGGTGTTCCTCGACGTCACGTATCGGCGTCTTGCTGCGCCGGATAGCAAAATCGCCGAGCTGACCGCCCGCATTCTCGGAATGGAAGATCCGGCCTCGATGGAAAAGCTGAACACGATCGGTCCCATCGCCAGCGTCATCGTAGGCATCGGCCTCGTCTACTTCGCGTTTTGGACGGCAGAAGAACACACCGCCGAGCCCGGGAAGCAATCCCGCATGAAGCCGCTCCTGGAAACAGTCGCGACCTGCGCAGCCCTCGGTTTCCTCGGATGGGCGATGATTCAGCCCCAGGTCGAGTCGCGATGGTTCTACCTGTTGCTTTTCGCCCTGGCCTCCGCCGCTTGGCTCACACGGCTGCTCCGTGACCGCAAGCCGAACTGGACGAGCAAGCTCGTCGCCTGGTTGGTCGTGACGGCGCTCTACGTCTTCGTCACCCGCGACTATTTCCCCGACGGCTACAGCTGGTCGAAAGAGCTCTCCCTGATCATGCTGCTGTGGGTCGGCTTCCTCGGTGCCAGCGTGTGCGCGCACGAGGGCAAGCACATTCAAGTCGGTGCCCTCAAGAAAGTCGTGCCGCCTTCGATGTCTCGATGGACGGAAGCGATCGGCTACCTGGTCACCGGGGCGTTCTGTTTGTTCATGGCGCTCCTCGGCTGGTACTACGCGCGAGAAGCGATCCAGCTCGAAGGCCGATTCGAGCAAACCAACATCCCGGACTGGGTCGCGACGATCGCCGTGCCCGCAGCGTTCGCGATGACGACCATCCGCTACATCGGGGCGGCCTTCAGCTCGATCCTCGGTGGCTCGTATGGCGCAGCCCCCGAAGAAGAGGCCGTGGTCGCCGCGGCCCAGGTCAAGCAGGGAGCCGAAGGATGACGGAAACCCGCAAACAGGCGCTTCCGTTCCTCATCGTCCTGACGATCGTCATCTTCCTGCCGTTTCTCGGGAAAGGCGGGATCCTCGCAGCCGCGATCATCGCTGCGGCCTTGGTGGGTTCGCCGCTGTTCGTTCTGATCGGCATCGGCACGCTCGGGAGCTTGTTCCTCTGGAGCGACTTTCGCGAAATCGGCGAGTTCACGATCATCATCGAAGGGATTCGAAGCCTTGCCGACAGCCCGACGCTGCTGGCGATTCCGTTCTTCATCATGAGCGGCGCGGTGATGAGCCGCGGTCAGATCAGCCAGCGGCTCGTCGAGTTCGCGCAGGCGCTGATCGGCTGGGTCCCTGGCGGCATGGCCATGAGCGGCGTCATCGCGTGCATGTTGTTCGCCGCGATCAGCGGCTCGAGCCCGGCAACCGTCGTCGCGATCGGTTCGATGATGGGCCCGGCGCTGATCGTCGAAGGCTACAGCGAGCGGTTCTCTCACGGTCTGCTCACCTCGGCCGGCTCTCTCGGCATTCTGATTCCGCCTTCCATTCCGATGATCGTCTACCCAATCGTGAACCAGGGCGCGGTCATCGAAGTCGAGCGGCTCTTCGCCTCGGGATTTGGACCCGGCATCATCATGGGCTCGATCCTGATGGGCTATTCGTTCTATCACGGGGTCCGGGACAAGGTCCCGACGGAAGCGTTCGCCTTCAAGAAGCTGGTAAAGGCTACCCGTGATGGCTTCTGGGCGCTGATGTTTCCGATCCTGATTCTCGGCGGGATCTACGGCGGAATCTTCAACGCCGTCGAGGCATCGGCGATCAGCGTCGTCTATGCGGTCGTGGTCGAGGTGTGGCTGCACCGCGCCCTCAAGTTCAAGGACACGCCAGGGATCTTCGGGGAGGTCGGGGTCTTCCTGGGCTCGTTCCTAGTGATCTTGGTCATGGCCCTCGCGCTCGGCGAGTTCCTCGAAAAGGAGGATATCCCCGCGCTCATGGTCGAGTGGATTCAAGGCAAGGACCTCGAGTACTGGCAATTCTTGCTGCTTCTCAACGTCATGCTTCTGGCGGTCGGCATGATGATGGACATTCTCAGCGCGATGTTCGTGTTCGTGCCGCTTTTGGCGCCAATCGCCGAATCCATGGGCGTCGATCCAATGCACTTCGGCATCATCTTCATCGTAAACCTGGAAATCGGCTATCTCACACCTCCGGTCGGCCTCAACCTGTTCGTCGCGAGCGCGCTCTATGAAAAGGGGCTCGGGCACATCATACGCGCGGTTGCGCCGTTCGTGGCGCTAATGCTGATCGGGCTCGGCATCATCACTTGGTATCCGCAGGTATCGATCGGGCTCGGCAACGCGATCATGGGCGGCGAGCCGGGCATGATCATGGGCGAGGGTGAAGACGGCGAAGGCGAGCCGAGCGGCATGCCGACCATGGAAGAGATGATGCAAGAGGCCATGGGCGGAGACGAAGAGGACGAGGAAGAGGAAGAAGACGAGGACGAGGAAGAGGAAGAGCTCCTCGAAGAAGAAGAGCTGCTTCCCGACGAGCCTGAGTAGCGCGGCTGCGTACGGCACACAGCCGTGATAGGCTCGCGTGCTCGATGGCGTATACCGTTCTCGCGAGGAAATATCGCCCGCAAAGCTTCGATGACCTCGTCGGTCAGGAGCACGTGGCGCGCACTTTGGCGAACGCGATCGACGCCGACCGCGTCGCTCACGCCTTCCTCTTCACCGGCGTGCGCGGCGTCGGGAAAACCACCACGGCGCGTCTGCTCGCCAAGGCCCTCAACTGCGAGCGCGGACCCACGGCAACGCCCTGCAGCGAATGCGGCCCCTGCCTCGACATCACGGCGGGCATCGACGTCGATGTTCAAGAGATCGATGGTGCATCGAACAACAGCGTCGAAGACGTGCGGCGCCTTCAGGAATCCCTCCCCTACCGCCCACAGCGAGACCGCTACAAGATCGTGATCGTCGACGAGGTCCACATGCTCTCGGCTGGGGCATTCAACGCCTTTTTGAAGACGCTCGAAGAGCCGCCGGACCACGTGAAGTTCATTTTCGCGACGACCGAGAGCCACAAGGTGCCCGTGACCATCCGCTCGCGTTGCCAGCAGTACGACTTCCGGCTCATCCCGCATCGACTGATCGACGAGCGGGTCCGCGCGATTCTCGAGGCGGAGGGCCTCGAGGCCGATGACGAAGCCATTTCGGTCGTCGCGCGCGAGGCTGCCGGCTCGATGCGCGACGCGCTCACCCTCCTCGACCAGCTCGTCGCGGTTTCTGCGGATCGAATCACCGCGGACACGGTCGCAGCAAGCCTCGGGATCGCCGCTCGGCAGGCGCTTTATGACGTGGCGGGCGCCGTCTTGGGAGGCGACGGCGCGGCCGTGGTGCGCGCCGTCGACGCGCTCGCCGACAAGAGTGTCGACATGCAGAACTTTGCTCGGCAGCTCCTCGGACTGATTCGCGACCTGGTCGTGTTGAAGCTCGGTGCAGGCGATCCTGCCGAATGGGTGCCCGAGGAGCGCGAGCGCGCGGAGAGCATCATCGCTGATGTCGACGTGCTCGAGCTCCAACGCGTGTTTCGCGCCACGTCGGTGGTCATGGACGAAATGGCGCAAAGCCCGAACCCCAAGCTCATGCTCGAGATGGGATTGGTTCGCGTCGCGACGCGGCCGCCGCTCCAGGCGGTTTCCGATCTGGTCGCGAGGCTCGAGGCGCTCGGAGGGTCGACGGGTACCGGCGGTGCGTCGACCGGCGGGGGGCCGAAGCGAAAGCCCGCACGCCGTCGCACGAAGCCGGAACGAGACGCCAAGGCGGACACCACGGCAAGCGCCAAGGCCGACCCCATCCCAGAGCCGGAGACCAAGCTTCCAGAGCCTACCCAGCCGATCATGCCGGCCACGAAGCACTCGACTGGTTTTCAGACCAGCAGCGGTGACGTGCTGACGCCGATCCGGAGGGCCGCCCTTCAAGAATGGGAGGAGCTGGTTGCCGCGCTCGAAAAAGAGCAGCCTGCGCTTGCGGCCGTGCTGGAGCACGGTGTGCCGAAAACCGTGGGGCCCGATCGAATCGTGCTCTCGTTCAAGGACGGGTCGTTCTATGGGCGACAGGCCGAATCGCCCGACTCGATCGACGCCATTGCACGCATGGCCGAGCAGAGGCTCGGCGCGCGCCCCGCCATCGAGATTCGATTCGATGCCGGCGAGGGTGCCACCAAGACCGTCGCTGCGGTTGCTGCACAGCGAAAAGAGGCCGAGGTCGACGCCAAGCGAAAAGAGGCGCTCAACCACCCGCGCGTGCGCGATGCCGTTGACGTGTTTCCCGAATCAGCCGGGAAGCTGACGGTGCACATCGAGGCGGACTGAGAGGAACGGATGAACTTTCGGGGCGGAATGGGCGAGCTCATGCGGCAGGCAGGCCGCGTCCAGCGCATGGTGCAAGACCTGGTGATCGCGGCCGCCAACGCCGCGCTCACGAAGGCCCGTGAGCACGTCGACACGGAGATCGAAAAGATCACCGGCGGTCGCTCGATCCCCGGGCTTGGCTGAGCGATGACGGCAGACGACCCGATCGCATCGCTGATCTCGCTTCTCTCCCGACTGCCGGGGGTGGGCGAACGAACCGCGGCGCGGCTCGCGTTTCACGTGCTCGAGGGCGACGCGCAGTATGCCGAGGCATTGGGACGGGCGCTCAGCACGATTCACGACGAGGTGACACGGTGCGAGGTGTGCGGGAACTACGGTGCGGAGTCGCGCTGCACGATCTGTCAGGATCTCCGTCGAGACGAGTCGCTGATCTGCGTGGTGGCCAAAGTCCCCGATCTGATCGCGCTCGAAGCACTCGGCACGTTCCGCGGCCGCTACCACGTTCTCCACGGCCTGCTCGCGCCCCTCGACGGGGTGGGTCCCGATCAGCTACCGCTTGGCGCTCTCGAACGCCGCATCGCAAATGGCCGCGTGCAGGAGGTCATCGTGGCGACCCCGCTCAACGTCGAGGGCGAGGCCACGGCGCTGTACGTCGCTGAAGCCCTCCGCGATGCCGAGGTGCGGGTGTCGCGCATCGCCGCTGGCGTTCCCCACGGTGGCGAGCTGGAGTTCACCGATCAGGTGACGCTGGGCCGGGCGCTCGAGGACCGGCGAGCCGTTCGTTGAGCCGCTAACTCGCCGAAATCGCGCCTTTTGTGAATCAGGGGCCGGCCGAGTGAATGTTTCGGGGCGCCTCCTCGTAACAAACGAGAGGTGGCCCACATGCTCCGATTCGTTCTCCCTTCCATTTTGGCCTGCGCCTTCGTTCTGACCGTCCCGGGAGTCGCCGAAGCCGACGTGATTGTCGTGCAACCGAAGGACAGCTCGTCGACCGTGGTGAAAACCAGACCACCGACCGTGGTGGTGGTGAATCAGAAGCCGGCCGGTCAGCCGCAGATCGTCCAGGCGCCGCCCGCCAAGAAACGAGACCGCAAGGTCGGGCTGCATTTCGACGTCGGCGGAACGTTCGGGCCACAAGTCCTGATGGGCGGCTTCATGGGGGCGCTTCGATTTCGGCCCAAGGAGCACGTCGGAATCGATCTCGGCGCCGGGTACTACGCCGGGAACGACTATCTGGGCTTCGACCGGACCGAGATTCCGGTCACCGCGAACGTCCTTTTCTTTCTGAACCCGCAGCACAAGTTTCAGTTCTATTTCCTTCTAGGCCCGGGGTTGTCCTTCAGCCGCGTCGACCAGATCAACGAAATCCGCCACATGACGCACATCGGGGGCCAGGGTGGCTTTGGCATCGAGCTTCGGCTTGCACCCGCATTTGCGCTCAACGCGGACGTGCGCGGGATGATTCGGCATCGCGTCGACCGCGATCCTCGGCCGGAATTCATCGACGGAAGCCGAAGCACGGACACCTCGGGCGGCGCGCTGCTGACGTTCGGCGGAACGTTCTACTTCTAACGCCGCGGCTCAACCGCTCGGCGGCTTGGGGCTACTGCTCGTCTTACGGCCGCTGAAGAGTTTTTTGAAGAAGCCGTCCTGGCCTTCGCCGTCCGCAACTTGCTGCGGGATGGCGGGAGGCCGCGTCTTCGAAGCGTCGTCTTCACCGATCTTCTCGATCTCTTCCAAATCCCCTTCGTCGACCAAAAGCACGAAGTCGGACTCGTCGATCACCTCGACCTCGGTGGCTTCATCGTCCCACACCTCTGCGGTCACGTCGGGTGCGCCGGTCGGTTCCGTAGGCATCGGTCGCGGCCTGAGCTGCTCAATCGCCACGCCTTCTGCGAGCGTGCTCAAGGCCGCGTCCACGGCATCGAGATCCGCGGGCCCGTCCGCGGCAAACCGTTGGCGGACCTCCGAGATCTCTTCGTCGCTCTTGCCGAGCTCCGAGAGCGCCTGGTCCGCCCCAGCCAGCTTCTCCTCCGCAACGCTCACGTGATCAATGTCACAGGAAAACGGGGCTCCGTAAAGTCTTTCGGCGCAAAAAGCCGGGGGTCGCCGGCGGAGGGCCCCGATTTGGGCGCTATGCCGCCCCGACGAGCTCGTAAACTTTGGTGACCGCGGCCGCGAGCTTGGTCGGGTCGGGGCCGCCGGCTTGCGCGAAATCGGCCCGCCCACCTCCGTTGCCCCCTACGACCGACGCGGCGGCCTTGACGATGTCGCCCGCACGATAGCGATCGGTGAGGCCTTTCGACACGCTGCAGACCAGGAGCGCCTTCTTTCCGTCTTTGCTCGGCGAGCCAAGCAAGACGACAGCCGGCGCGAGCTTGTCGCGTAGCTGGTCGGCCATGTCCCGGAGCGCTCCGGCATCCCCGAGCTCCACCGTGGCACCGAGGACCCGCGCGCCGTCGACTTCCCGCGCTTGCGCGGAGAGGTCGGTGCTGCCGCCTGACATCAGCGAGCGCTTGAGGCGGTCGATCTCCCGCTGTGCTTCTCTTTGCTGCTCGACGAGCCGGCCGACACGGTCGCGAAGCTGGTGTGCGGGTGCCTTGAGAAGCGCGGCGGTGCCGGTGAGCTCGGCTTCGACGCGCCGCAAGTGCTCGAGGGCGTTCAGGCCGGTCGTGGCTTCGATGCGGCGAACGCCCGCGGCAAGCCCGGTCTCCGAAAGCACCTTGAAAAGGCCGATGTCGCCGGTCCGCGCCGCGTGGGTACCGCCGCAGAGCTCGAGGGAGGGACCGATCGTGAGCATGCGAACGACGTCCCCGTACTTCTCTTCGAAGATGCCGATCGCGCCCCGATTCTTCGCCTCGTCCATCGGCAGCGTGTCGGTGGTGATGTCGGTGTTTTCGAGGACTCGGGCGTTGACGAGGTCTTCGATCCGTTCGATCTCGGATGCGTCGAGCGGGCGGCTGCCGCTGTAGTCGAACCGCAGCCGGTCGGGGCCGACGAGCGAGCCCTTTTGTGCCGCCGTGTCACCTACGACCTTCCGGAGCGCCCAGTGCAAGAGATGGGTCGCGCTGTGGTTGCGTCGCGTGGCGCTGCGAAGCGCGTGATCGACTTGGAGGTCGACCTTCGCGCCCGTCTTGAACGCGCCCGAAACGACACGTCCGCTGTGCACGATGAGGCCCTCGATCGGTTTCTGGGTATCCTCGACCTCGAAGCGTGCACCCGATGCTTCGATCGAGCCCCGGTCGCCGACCTGCCCGCCCTGCTCGGCGTAGAAAGGCGTTGCGCGTGTGATGATTTCACCAGAGCTTCCCTTGCGGAGCTCCTCGACGGAATCGCCGTCGGCGACGAGCGCGAGCACTTCGCTCTGCGCGCCTTCGGCGTCGTAGCCGAGGAACTCGACGGCGCCGATCTGCTGGGCGATCTCGGAATAGACCTCCGCGACGGCGCTGCTCCCCACCTTCGAGCCCTGACTCCGAAGCCGCGCCTGCTCGAGCTCGTGGTCGAAGCCTTCTTGATCGACTTTGAAGCCCTGCTCGCGGCCGATGACCTCTTGAAGTCCGACTGGGAATCCGTAGGTGTCGTAGAGACGAAACGCGACTTTGCCGGGAAGTGACCGCACGTTGCCTTGATGCACCCACTCGTCGTTTTCGGCGATGAGCTGGAGACCGCGGTCTAGGGTTCGACGGAATCGCTCTTCTTCCTGCTGGGCGATCTGCTCGATGAGCGCGCGGTGCTCGACGAGCTGCGGGTAGATGTCGCCCATGATATCGGCGACCAGGAGAGCGCAGTGGTGGAGGAAAGGCTCGACGATGCCGAGGCGATGGCCGTGGCGAATCGCGCGGCGCATCACGCGCCTCAGCACGTACGGCCGCCCGTCTTTGTCGGGGAACACGCCTTCGGAGATCAGAAACGCCGTGGTGCGCGCGTGGTCTGCGATGACCCGCATGCTGATGTCGTCCTCGGATTGGGCGCCTTCGTAGGGCTTGCCCGAGATCTCGGCGGCAAGATCGACGATCGGCCGGAGCAGGTCGGTGTCGTAGTTGCTGAGCACGCCCTGCTTCACCACGGCGATGCGCTCGAGGCCCGCGCCTGTGTCGATCGATGGCGCGGGGAGGTCGATCATGCTTCCGTCGGCGTGGCGCTCGAACTGCATGAAGACCAGGTTCCAGAGCTCGAACCAACCCCGGCCGTCGGCGGCAGGCTCGTCACCGAACGTGCGCGGGTCGACGTCGTCGAGGCCCAGGCAGTAGTGGATTTCCGAGCATGGCCCGCACGGGCCGGTGTCGCCCATCTGCCAGAAGTTGTCTTTTGCGCCGCAGCGGATGATTCGCTCGCTCGGGAAGCCGGTGACGTCTTTCCAGATTGCCCCCGCTTCGTCGTCCGCCGGTGCAAATCCGTCCTCGCCTCCGAAAACCGTCACGACGATGCGATCGGGATCGAGAGACAGCGTGTCGACGAAGTAGTCCCAGGCGAACTGGATGGCGTCTCTTTTGAAGTAGTCGCCAAAAGAGAAGTTGCCGAGCATCTCGAAAAAGGTGTGATGACGCGCCGTGACGCCGACGTTCTCGAGATCGTTGTGTTTGCCGCTGATTCGAATGCACTTCTGCGACGAGGTAGCACGCGAGTATGGGCGCTCTTCTTTGCCGGTGAAGACATCTTTGAATTGCACCATGCCGGCGTTGGCAAACATCAACGTCGGATCGTTGGGCGGCACGAGCGGGCCCGAAGCCACGCGGGTGTGCGTGCGTTCCTCGAAGAACCGAAGGAAAGATTCCCGGATTTCGGACGACGAAGCCATTCGCTTGGGGTTGCTAGCGCTTGTGTAGCGCCGACGCAACGCCTGTGCTAGGCCTGACGCCGTGCTGACGTGCCTGCGCGTCCGGAGCTTCGCCATCATCGAAGCGCTCGAGGTCGAGCTCGATGCGGGGCTCAACATCGTCACGGGGGAGACCGGCGCCGGAAAATCGATCCTGGTCGATGCGCTTCAACTCGTACTCGGGGCTCGGGGGCGGCCGGAGGTGGTCCGAACAGACGCAGAGGCAGCCGAAGTCGAGGCGCTTTTCGATTTGAGCGATGCGCCCGAGACGATTGCAGCGCTGCGCGAGCAAGGGATCGATACCGATGGCGAGCTCTTGATTCGAAGAGTGGTGAGCGCGGCGGGTCGAACGCGGGCGTACATCAACGGGCGGCTTGCGACTCTCGCGCAGCTGAGAGAGGTCACGAAGGGTCTCGCCGACATTTCGTCGCAGCACGAGTACCATTCGCTCGCGGATGCACGTCACCACCTGAGCTATCTCGACGCGTTTGCCGAGCATGGGCCGTTGGTGGATGACGTCGCGGGTGCGCACGCGGCACTCGTGGAGGCCGCCGATCGGCTCGAGACCGTCGTGACCGAGGAACGCGGTCGCGCCGACCGAGAAGATCTGCTTCGGTTTCAAGTCGGCGAGATCGATGCGCTTGCCGATGTGCTGGAGGACGAAGGTGCCCTCGGCATGGAGCGCGAGCGGCTGCGTCATGCCGAAAAGCTCGGCTCGGCGGCTGGTGAAGCCGAAGCGCAGCTCTACGCTGAAGACGAGTCGATCTGCGGCGCACTTTCGCGAATTGCGTCGTCGGTCGAGCACGCGGCCGGGGTCGATCCGAGCCTCGAAACGGCGGCGGCCCAAATCCGAGAGTCGCTGGTGCAGCTCGAAGATGCGGCGTCGGAGCTGGGTCGGTATGCACGCGACCTGTCGTTCGACCCCGCGCGGCTCGCTGTCCTCGAGGAACAGCTCGATCGCGTGGTTCGCATCAAGCGTAAGTACGGGCAGACGCGGGACGAGATCGTCGCCTATCGCGACTCAGCGGCCAAAGAGCTCGACACGCTCGAAAGATACGAAGAACGCCTCGACCGATGTCAGCGGGAGTACGACGAAGCGCTCGAGGCCGCGTCGAAGGTTGCGCTCGAGCTGCGGTCGAAACGGCAGGCCGCGGCGGAGAAGCTGAGCGGCGCGATCAGTGCGGAGCTTTCGTCGCTCGGCATGGGCGAGGCCAAGGTGACCGTCGAGCTCGCGGCGCTCGAGGGTGGGCCCCGGGAGCTTCAGGTGAACGGCGCCCGGCTATCACCGACGGGCATCGATCGTGCCGAGCTCTTGATCGCGCCCAACCGCGGCGAGGACGCCAAGCCGCTCCGCAAAATTGCAAGCGGGGGCGAGCTCTCGCGGGCCATGCTGGCGATCAAACGCGTGCTCGCCGGCCTCGGCCCCGCCAGCCTCTATGTCTTCGACGAGGTCGACGCAGGCGTCGGCGGTGCGGTCGCCGAAGTGATCGGCCGGAAGATCCACGAAGTGGCTCAGCATAGCCAGGTCCTATGCATCACCCACCTCCCGCAGATCTCGGCGTACGCCGATGCGCACTACCGGGTCCACAAGGAAGTCGTCGGCGAGCGCACCAAGAGCGACATCCGCCTCCTCTCCGACAACGAGCGCCTAGAAGAAATCGCCCGCATGCTCGGCGGCCTCGAAGTCACCGACCAAGCCCGAGCCGCCGCCAGCGCCCTCCTCCGCAGCGCCACCACCTAAAAGGAAAAAAGGGGACTGTCCCCTAATTACTTTTTGTTAATTTTGGGCCTACTAGGGTGCGGAGGGTGCCGGTTGCGACGGTGGCGCCGGAGGGGTCGCGGAGGGTGACCTCGATTTGGTATTCCTGTTTGGTGTTGGTCGTGATCGGGGGTATCCGGCACTCGCCGGTGATCTTGCCCCGCGCTTTTTTGACGTAATCGAGGCTCATGCCGGCGACGATGAAGCGGGCGTCATCCGGGAGCGAATAGGCTAGCGCCATGTTGCCAGTGAGCTCGACGAGGTTTGCGAGCGCGACAGCGTGAATGCAGGACAGGTGATTCCGGACCGCCCGACGGTCGGGAAGGATGACCCGGGAGTAGCCGTTGCTCAGCTCCTCGACCTGGGCGCCCATCGTCCCCGTGTAGGGCGCAAGCCGGCCGATCATCCGGCTGTACAACCGCTTGCCTCCTGGAATTCCTCGAAGCCGGTCCCACAGGTCGCGCGAAAAATTGGTCTTGGAGCCGGTGGTGAGCGCTTCGGCGCTTAGAAATGTCGTGACCGCCATGCTCGGAAACATACCGCGGGAGCGCCCGCGGCGAAACGTGTGTAACAGCAGGCCGGCCCGGACATACCACAGCTAACAACCTCTCCTTCATTTCATCCCCCTGCCTGGCACCTGAGGCATCACCAACCTCAGGCCGCCAGGCAGGGCCTTTTAAGGGGTGTCACGCGGTGACGAGGTCGCCCAGCCGCGTGAGGGTTTCGTGGGCGCCCCCCAGCGTGAGCTCGAGGTGCTTCGACGTCATGAAGTAGCGGTAGAGCGGGTAGTCCCGGTCGAACCCCATACCGCCGTGCACGTGCTGCGCCGCCGCGACGACGCGCGCACCGGCGTCCGATGCGAAGAACTTGGCGACGGCGAGCTCTCTTTCGGCATCGAGGCCCTGGTCGAGCCGCCAACACGCCTGCCACATCGAGGAACGCATCGCCTGCACGTCGATGTACGCGTCGCCGACCCGCTGCGTCACACCCTGAAAGGTCGCGATCGGCACGCCGAACTGCTTTCGCTCGCCGGCGTATTTCGCCGTCATGAAGAGTGCCTGCTCGGCGATCCCGAATTCCAACGCGCATATCCCGAGCGTTGCCCGGTCGACGAAAAACTGCACTGCCGCACCCTTATCGTCCGAGGTTCCAACGACGTCCTCCGAGCTCACGCGCACACCGGAGAGCTCGACGAGCCAGAGGGGCTGCCCGTTGGTGCCGCGCTGCTGGGCAAGCCGAATGCCCTCGCTCTCGGGATCCACGAGACAAAGCACGGGCGCGCCCTCGCCGACGCGCGCAGGGATCACGATCCGATCCGCGAGATCGACGTAGGCCACGTTGCTGAACCGGCCGGACACGCGCCAATCGTCGCCGTCGAGCGTCGCCACAGCCGACGGCCGAAGCAGGTTCCGGCTCCCGGAATCGACGAGCGCAGCCGTCAGGATCGCAGTGCCGTCTGCCACTCGAGGAAGAAATCGCTCTTTTTGAGCCGCTGTTCCAAACGCTGCGAGGGGTAGCGCCGCACAAACCAGCGTCTCGAGGGCCGGAATGGGCGCAACCGTACGACCCACCTGCTGCAGGAGAAGACAAAGCTCCGTCAGACCCATCCCCGCGCCGCCGTGCTCTTCCGGGATCGCGAGCCCAAGCATCTCCGAGTCGGCGAGCTGCTTCCAGGCACGCTCGTGAAACCACCGTCCCTCTTTTCCGAGAGCCTTGAGCGAGTCGTCGGTGACCAGGTCGGTGAGAAGCTGTTTGACGAGCCCGCGAATGCTGTTCTGGTCTTCGGTAAACGAGAAATCCATGCCGACTCCCGCTAGCGACGCCCGAGCCGAGGCATGCGGAGCCCCGCCTGACAAATGATGTCGCGTTGAATCTCGTTCGTGCCTCCGCCGAACGTCAGTACCAGCGACATGCGGTAGTACTTCTCGAGTCGGCCCCGGAGAAGCGCGCCCTCGGAGCTGTGATGCAGGACCCCCGCCGCGCCGTGGACTTCCATCAGCAGACGCGAGCCCTCGACGTAGAACTCCGAGCCAAACACCTTGATCGCAGACGCATCGGCCGGCGACAGCGCGTCCTTGGCAATCCCCCACGCCTGCTGCCAGTTGAGGAGCTTCAGAACTTCGAGATTGGCGTACACGCGTGCCAGATTCGTCTTCACCCATGCGAGATCGATCACCATTTGGCCGCCGCCCGCAGGCGTTCGGCGCGCCCACTCGATCGTTTCGGTGTAGATGCGCTCGAGCGGCCCCACGGAGCAAAGCGCGACGCGCTCGTGGTTGAGCTGCGTCGTGATGAGGTGCCAACCGTTGTTTTCCCCGCCGACGACGTTCTCCACCGGGACTTTGACGTTGTCGTAGTAGACCGCGTGCACGTTATTCTCGCCGAGCGCGTGCATCGGCGTGATTTGAACTCCTTCGGCGTCGGTCGGCACGATGATGATCGAAATTCCTTTGTGCGGCGGTGCGTCGGGATCGGTCCTGCAGGCCAGCCACATGTAGTCGGCATGGTCGGCAAGGCTCGTCCAAATCTTCTGGCCGTTGATCAGGTAATGATCGCCCTGCCGAACGGCGCTCGTCTTCAGCGAAGCGAGGTCGGTGCCCGAGTCCGGCTCCGTGTAGCCGATCGAGAAGTGGCATTTCCCCTCGAGGATCTTCGGCGGATACTTCGCCTTTTGGGACTCCGTCCCGAACCTCAGGAGCGTCGGCCCGACGGTGTTGAGGGTGAGGATCGGTATCGGAAAGCCAGCGCGCTGCACTTCGTCGAAAAAAATGAACTGCTCGATCGGCCCTTTGCCTTGACCGCCGTGCTCTTTCGGCCAACCGATGCCGAGCCAACCATCGCTCCCGAGCTTTTGCATCGCCGCGTGGTAGTGCGGGCCGCCGCCTTCGACCTCGTCGAGCTCGTCCACGAGCTCGTCGGTAATCAGCTCCTCGAAGTACCCGCGCAGCTCTTCGCGCAGCGCCTTCTGGTCGGGGGTGTAGTCGAAGTACATGAGCTTCTGCACGCGGACGGGGCGAACGTAGCCGGAGTGAAACACGTTCTACTTTGGCCTCGCATCGATGCAAGCCGACGCATTCAATGCCATGAAAAAAGCCGGCTCTTTCGAACCGGCTTCTTCAAGGCGCATGCGCACCGATTTCAAATCAGCTCAGTAGCCGAGCTTCTTCTTGGCGTCTTCGGCTGCGGCCTTCGTGTCTTCCTTCGCCTCTTCCGCAGCTTCCTTCATGTCGCCCGCGGTGTCCTCGGCAGCTTCCTTGGCGTCGCCGGCGGCCTGCTTTGCATCCTCTGCGGCTTCCTCGGCTGCTCCCTTGGCATCGCCCATGGCTTCCTTCACCGCGTCGGCTGCCTCGCCGGCGGCTTCACCCGCCGCCTCGGCCGCTTCCGCAGCTTTGTCAACCGCGTCGTCCGCAGCTTCTCCAGCAGCGGCCGCAGCTTCCTGCGCCTCTTGCGCAGCCTCTTCGGCAGCCGCTGCGGCTTGGTCCGCGGCTTCCTCAGCCTTCTTGCAGGCCATCATCGCCCCACAAAGGGCGAGGACCAGACCCAATCGAAAAACGTTCTTGGTCATATGGTTCTCTCCGTTGGTGATGCGGGGCTCACCGATTTCTCCCGCCAGCTCCCCGTTTCAGGGCAGGAAGTAGCGTTTCCACCCGATGCCGTCAAACGCGCGCGCATCACGAGCGCTCGGGATTCCGTTTGAAAAGGATTAATGCAGTTGTACCGGCGCTGTGCGACCGATTGTCGTTTGATCCAAGCGCCTGCTACAGCTTCGACGCTTCATGAGGATCAGGCCGTGCATCGTGGGTTTGCTCTGGGTCACGATGACCGCCTGCGGGGGCTCGATTGGAGACACCCGCATCGAGCTCGGTGCGCCGGTGGAGTCGTCGGGAATCCTTCGCATCGAGCGCCTCACCGACGGCAAGCGCGCGTTCGAAGGCAACCGGTGGGACTCGAAGGCCGCCGCCGTGCTCCGGAGCCGCGAGGCGTTCGCGATCTTCGACCTCGGCGACGTCACCCCCATCGAGGCCGCATACGTCCAAGGCGACAACAACGATCGGTTCATCCTCGAAGGCTCGATCGACGGCACCGAGTTTGCCGAGCTTTGGATTGCCGGGCCGGCGACCGAGCAAGGACTTCGGGGAAGGTGGGCACGAGGCCTCGGCAAGGAGGCCCGGTTCATTCGACTGACGGCAATCGGAGGCGACGAGTGGGTGAGCGTGAGCGAGCTTCAGCTGTTTTCGTCGACGCCGTCCGCATGGCCGCCGCGCATTCCCGTTCACGTCGAGCTGCGATCGTCGGTATGGGCACGGCTTGCCCTGTTGGCCTTTGCCGTCTTCGCCGTGCTCGGGGTCTTTCTTCACCGGCGCGGCTCTCGGCGACCGCTTTCTGCTGCGCTTTGGTCCTTGACGGCGCTGAGCGCGGGCGCCTTCGGCTACTGGGTGGTCGAGCTTTGGCCCGTCGAAACGAGTATCATCGACGTATCGCGCGCGGTCGCGGCCGTCGTGGCCGGCGCGGTCGTGCTCCGTCTCGGCTTACGAAAAGAACACGCCAACGAGCGCGTACTGACGGTGCTTCTCGCAGCCATGGCATTTCTCGCGGTGGCGACCTTCTACAACTACGGCCATCCGCAGTTCTACGACGGGAGCGCCAGAAGGCCGACCTACGTCCACACCTGGGATCTGCGCGTGTACTTCCCGGTGGCGAAATACTTCGACGAGCTCGGTTACGACGGCGTCTATCTCGCGAGCGTCAAGACGTATGCCGACGAGGAGCTGGGTGGATCGCTCGACAGCCTCGGAAACGTCACGCTGCGCGACCTTCGCAGCTACGAGATCCGAAAGGTCTCTGAGGTGGAAGCCGAGATTCACGCCGTGAAGGATCGGTTCTCCGCGGAGCGCTGGGCCGAGCTCACGCGCGACATGTCCTATTTCTGGAAGACGATGGGGCGGCGCGCCTACTTCGACAGCCTCCGCGATCACGGTGGCAACGCGACGCCCGCTTGGCTGGTCGTTGCGCACGCCATCTATGGCTCCGCCGACGCCGAGGAGGCCACCTTCATCCGCGCTGCGCTCCTCGATCCGCTGCTGTTGCTGCTCTTCTTCGTCGTGGCGTGGCGAACGTTTGGGCTACGGGCAGCGCTCGTGTGCATCGTCGCCTTCGGGGCGACCACGATCTATCAGTTTGGAAGTAATTGGGGCGGCTCGACACTGCGGAACGACTGGATGGCGCTGCTCGGTTTGGGAGTCTGCGCGCTCGCGTCGAAACGGCTGGTGCTCGGGGGCGCCCTCCTCGGGTGGAGCGCGATGATTCGCGCGTTTCCGGCCCTCGCCCTTCTGTTCTTGGCAGCGCCCATCGCGTGGCGCATCGTCGAGAAGACGCGAGGCAAACGTGAAAGCGGCGAGCGCGTCCAACCGTTGGTCGAGCTTCTCCCACTCGCCAAGGTCGCTGCCGGTGTGACCATCGTGGTGCTCGCCCTGGGCGCGTGGTCGACGGTCGAGCTCGGCTGGGACGCGTCTTGGGGAGCCTGGTCGCAGAAGATCTCGATGCACGCCAACAAGCCCAACATCAATCACGTCGGCCTCACGGCGCTCGTCGGCCACGACCCCGACAATCTCTGGCACAACCTGCGCGAGAGAGGCGTCGATCCGGAGCAATGGGGTCCGCTGACGGCAGAGACGATGAAAGACCGGCGATGGCTGATCGCGGCAGGGATGATCTTCTTCACCCTGTTGGCGCTGCTCGCGTGCAGGAGGTCTCGGCTCTCGGACGCGGCTGTGATCGGGACGATGATGATCCCAATCTATTTCTATCCGTCGAACTACTACCTGCACATCCTGTTCGTTTGGCCGTTGCTGTGGGCCGGCAGGCAGACTGCGAGCGGCCGTGGTTGGTCGCTGATCGCCGCCACCGTGCTCGCTTGCTGTGCAGTTCAGTGGTTCGGCTGGCTCGTGCCTGGGCGCTACGGCCAATTCCTGTTCTGGAGCGAGGTCTTGCTCTTCACGATCGTGGGCTTGCTCGCGATCGCGATCGCGATGGGCAAACCGCGTCAGGGTTCGAGCGCGCAGGCCGTTTCAGAAGGCGCGCCCGCCGCGCTCGCGCACGAGCCGCAGCAGGTTCCGCAGTAGCACCGGCCAGACCACCGTGCTCTGGATGGCGCCGACATGAAGAAGATGCACGGGGCGAAACACATGCGACGCGCTGATCAGCTCGCCGTCCCGGCTCCACGCGGTCGCGCTCAGCTCGGCGCTCAGCTTGGCGGCTTCGTAACGCGCACCGCTGGGAAGCGAGATGCGCAGCTCGGCAGGAAGCCCCGCGAAGAGTCCTTGGCTCGCGGAGCCGACGTGCGCCACGCGGACCCCTTCACGATCGCTCGAGGACGAGGTGGTAGGCCCGGATCCAAAGAGCTCGGCCACGGGGCCGACTGCGCCGCCTATCGCGAGGATCGTCGCTCCGCTCCAGCAGAGTTGGCGCGTTCTTTCGCGGAGCTGGTCCGGATCGTGACCGCTGCCGCTCGCGGCGATGATCGCGAGCTGCCCGGGAGGGTCGTACGCCGACGAGGGCAAGCGCACGGGCTTCTCGACGACGTCGAAACGATGGCGCTGCAAATCGGCGGCAAGCCGCTTGGCCGACCCATCGTGCACGACCGTCGCGGTGAGGGGACGTGCTTCTCGAGAAGGGGGTTTCTCTTGATTCGTTGCTGTCGTTGTCATCGTTCTGGGCTCCAAGCCCCTCTCACGACGACCACAGCTCTTTAACCAAGACGGCCGCCCTGAGAGGCGGCCGTTGAGCGACAGTACGCGCAGGCCACCTCAGTCGGAAAACCAAAAGTAAAAGCTGCGCAGGCTGTCACGGGAATGTGTCATTCTGGATACGAGAATACACGCCTGGCGCGGGCCGTCAAGCCCCGGGCCAGCGTCCGGACACAATGGCGGGAAACGCCTCGGCATCCCCCAGATAGACGTAGGTCCAGGTGAGGAGCGGGCCCGCGGCGGTGACCGCCCGGACGAGGGAGCGGCGGTACATCGACCCCTCGGCATGGTAGCCGGCGAAATCCTCGTATTCGTCCAGCTCCAACAGGACCGTCGACGGATCGTCGAGCTCGTGAACCTCGCCGTACACCGAGCCCCCGTCGCGGAGCACGAGCCCCGGATACCAGTCGATGTGCACGAGGGACGCTCCCGTCACGCGCGCCGCCGGATGCGTACGGCGAACGCGCGGAGCGAGCAACGCGTGGCTTCGCTCGCCGCGCATCAAGGTGCCGTAGGCGAAGAGCGCGGCGGGCGCTGAAGGTGCGGGCGCGCCAGAGGCCACCGCGAGAAACGCATCGTGGTCATGGCCGAAGTGGCTCAAACCGCGCATGACCGTATCTCGATACTCCGGGCCGGGTGGGACGAAGCTGCCGACGCGTGCATCGCACACTCGGTACGTGAACGAAGCGTGGGCGTGCCCGTCGTCGGTGAGCGCGGTGACGGCCATCCGCTGGTAGTAGCCGCCCGAAACACCTTCCTTGGTGTCGAGCGGCGCCCAATCGTGAACTCGAAAGAGCGCGCCCTGGATCGACGTCCCGTGTCGGGGGCGGACGTCGAGCGCGCCGCTTTTGCGAAGCGTCGACTCGTAGCGAAAGACGAGCTCGTGATCGGGCAGCCATGCCGGGCCGAGCGGCTCAATCGACGCCGGATCGTGACCTTTGGCTTTGCACCAAAGTCTCCAACTCTCGGCGTCGAGGTTGGAGCCATAGGCGAAGTAGAGCATGGAACGAGCTTAATTCAGGGTTGCCCGGAGGTCAGCTCGGGTCGGAGCCGCTCGGCGAGGAAGTCGGCGACCCAGCGATGGCCCTCCGGGCTCCAGTGGCTGTCGGTCGGGAAACGAAGACTCTGCGTGGGGCAATGCTCGAGCATCGAATCGTGATCGGCGCGCAGGTCGCTGAGATCGAAGTCGTGCGCCTGCTTCTGGCACTCCCAAGGGGCGGCAGGGAAAATGACGACGAACGTCGCGCCCGCGTCGTCGGCTACCTTGGCGGCTTCCTCGAGGATGGCATCAGCGTTTTCGAGGAGCGCCGGCCGGAGGCGCAGATCGCGAATCGACCGGTAGATGAATCCAACGATGAATCTCGACTGAAGGAAAAGATTCTCGATGGGGTGGCAGGCAGCGGCAAGGTCGGTCGGTTTCCACGCGCCGTCGATTCGCATCGTGACCCGGCCGACGGGGATGTTCCCACGGAGCGCGAGCTGACAAAGGAAGCGCTTGTGGATCACGTTGCGCATGAGGTCGAAGCTCGTCGGTACGAAAATGACGTAGTCGCCCGGTTGGATGCGTGCGCGGTGGAGATCGAGCGCGGTGAACATCTGCTCGAGGCCGTAGCCCATCGCCGCATAGTTGGCGACGTTGAAGCCTGCATCCTTGGCGAAGCTCGCCGCGAGCACGTTCAGGGCGGTGTCCTCGTTGTCGACGCCGTGCCCGAACGTGTAGGAATCGCCGAAAAAGTGAAGCGTGGGGCCGCCGTCGACGTTCGTTGGGATCGCTTTTCGGCCGAGAGGATCGATTTCGTAGGTCGCGTCGAAGTTTCCTTCGGAGACGTGGCGGCCGCGGCTGTTGGGGATGGGCCGCCAGCCGAGACGCGGGTGCGGCTCGTAGACCTGTTCGATGCGAACGGCGCGCCACGAATCGACGTTTTGAAGGCGCCAGCGCGAAAGAAAGAGCTCGGTGCCGACCAGGAGCGCGAGGCCGATCAGGGGGGCGAGCCACACACCATGCCGGTAGCCTTGCCGCCTCCTTCGTGCGTAGAGAAGCGACAGCGTGAGAAGCAGCGCAGCCGCGACTGCAAGGTAGATCTTCGCATCGGGATCGAGGCGCGGAAACAGAGCCATCGGGGGGACTTATAGCCCGATCCCGAGCCGGGTTCCGTTCGCGATCTCGTTCCGGAACGGGGGCGCAGCCCCGTGGCGACGAAGTCGCTTTACGGGGTGGCGAACTGTGGCCTACTCTCGCGCACCGATGAGCCGGGACCTCATGGGACGGTGCGGCACTTGCGGTTGGTACATCCCCAAGCGCGAGGAGCCGGACGGGTCCTGGGTTGGGAACTGTCGGCTCGGGCAAGGCCACTGGCCCCTCAAAGACACGGCCACGTGCTCGAGCCACAAGCCCAAGGAGACCCCTTGGAATCAGGCGTTGAAGCGGAAACCTGCAGCGGGCGCGCCCCGGCGCTACCGGGATGAGCCAGAACCGACGCCACGGCTCGCCATCCCTTCGGAGATTGGAATCGACATGGATCAGGAAACCTTTCGACGGGTGCTTCGCGAGGTGCTGCTGGACGAGCTCGGCGTGCGGGACATCGACATGGGAGACCGTTGGAACGACGGCGAGCTCGTGCTGGTGCCGGGCAAAGAGGGCACACAGGAAAAACGCATCCCGCTCGACGTGTTCTTCAAAAAGATCGTGATGGTCCGCGACAAGCTCCGCGTCCTCGAGCAGAAGATCAACGGCCACAAAAGCCTCACCGACGAAGAAAAAGTGCAGCTCCAGCAGTACGTCACCGGTTGCTACGGCTCCCTCACCACCTTCAACGTCCTCTTCAAACAAAAAGAAGACCAGTTCACGGGCCAAAAACGCTAAAAAGGGGACTGTCCCCTATATAATTCGGGGCTGTTGCCTTTATAAGAGGCCTAGCTCTAGTTTGGCGGCGTCGGTCATGTTGTCGGGGGTCCAGGGGGGGTCCCAGACGAGCTCGACGTGGGAGGTGGAAACGCCTTCGACGCGGCCAGCTTTCTCTGCGACCTCTTCGACGAGGGCGCCGGCGACCGGGCACGCCGGTGCGGTGAGCGTCATGCGAACTTCGGCGCGGCCGTCTTCGTTTACCTCGACGCCATAGATCAAACCGAGCTCGTAGATGTTGACCGGGATCTCGGGGTCGTAGATCGTCTTCAGCGCCTCGATCACCGCCTCTTCGACGGCCTTTGGATCGATCGGACCTTCGAGCGCCTCCCCGGTTCCACCAAAGGCCTCGTTGATCGGTTCGGTCGGCGGGTGATGTCCGTCCGCCTGCGGGAGGAACAGGTGGTCGGACGTAGACCGGGGCTCGATCTTGTGAATCTTCAATCGTTCGATATCGTCGCCCACGGCTTACTCCGTTCTGACCTCGCCCTCGCCTTGGTGGAGGGCTTGATTGAGGGTATGCCAGCCGAGCGTCGCGCACTTGACCCGCATCGGAAACTCGCGGACGCCTGCAAACACCGCAAGCTTGCCCAGCGAATCGAGGTCGGTTGCCGAGGCATCGTCGACGGTGACCATCTTGTGGAATTTCCCGAAGAGCGCCTCCGCCTCGGCCACGGTCTTGCCCTTGATGGCCTCGGTCATGGTCGAGCAAGAAGCCTGCGAAATGGCGCACCCCTGTCCGATGAAGCCGACGTCGGAGATCGTGTCGCCGTCGAGCTGGAGCCGAAGCATGATGCGGTCGCCGCAAAGCGGGTTGTAGCCCCGTCCCTCACGGTTGTGGGGGTCGGGGAAACGGTGATTTCGCGGGTTCTTCCCGTGGTCGAGAATCACTTCTTGATACAGCTCGCGAAGGTCCATCAGCCAAACAGCTCCTGCACCTTGTGGAGCGCGCGCACCAGCGCATCGACGTCCTCCAGGGTGTTGTACATGCCCAAAGATGCCCGGGCAGTCGCCGCCACACCGAAGTGCTCCATCACCGGCTGCGCGCAATGGTGGCCGGTGCGAATCGCCACGCCTTCCGCATCGACGATCGTGCCGATGTCATGCGGGTGGGCAGCCTCCATCAGGAAGGAGAGCACGGCCGCTTTCCCCGGTGCCGTACCGATCAAACGAACGCCCGGGACGGACTGCAGAGCATCGGTCGCGTAGTCCAGCACGGCGCGTTCGTGCGCGTGCACCCCGCGCTGGTCGAACGACGTGAAGTAATCGATAGCCGCTCCGAGCCCGATTGCACCGGCGATGTTCGGTGTGCCCGCTTCGAACTTGTACGGCAGGTCGTTGTAGATCGTCTCCTCGAACGTCACCGACCGAATCATGTCGCCGCCGCCCTGATAGGGGGGCATGGCCTCGAGCAGCTTCTCTTTGCCATAGAGCACGCCGATGCCGCTCGGACCGTACAGCTTGTGCCCGCTGAAGGCGTAGAAGTCGCAGTCGAGCGCCTGCACGTCGACTTCGGCATGCGACACCGCCTGCGCACCATCGACGACGACTACGGCGCCCCGATCGTGCGCCAGAGCCGCGAGCTCCTTCACGGGGAGTACCGTCCCCAGCGCGTTGGAGACGTGAGCCAGCGCAACCACCTTGGTTCGCTCGCTGAGCTTCTGCTCGAAGGTTTCGCGTAGGATCTCGCCTTCGTCGGTCATCGGCACGACGACGAGCGTCGCACCGGTCTGCTGACAGAGGATCTGCCATGGGACGATGTTGGAGTGATGCTCGAGCTCGGTGAGCAGGACCTCGTCGTCTTCACCGAGGTGGGCGCGCCCCCAGCTCTGCGCGACCAGATTGATCGCCTCGGTGGTGCCGCGAGTGAAGATCACTTCGGTAGAGCGCGCCGCGTTCACAAACGCGCGCACCTTTTCTCGGGCTGCCTCAAAGCGAGCCGTGGCCCGCTGTGACAGCAGATGCACTGCCCGATGGATGTTCGCGCAATCCCGTCCGTAGACCTCGGTAACAGCATCGATCACGACCTGCGGCTTCAAGGAAGTGGCCGCGCTGTCGAGATAGACGAGGGGCACGCCGTGGACGTCTTGATGAAGCGCCGGGAAATCGTCGCGCAAACGCCATACGTCGAGCGCGACGCGACGGACACCCGTGATCGGGGAAACGTCACTCATGTGACCTCCCGAATGTCTTCGCTACGCGGAATGCGTGCAAGCAAGGCCTCGCGCATCCGGAGCCGAGTGGGCTCGTGCCCGACGCGATCGACGATGGCCTCGAGGAATGCGTAAGTCAGCATGGCGCGCGCTAGCTCTTCGGGGATGGCGCGCGTTCTCAAATAGAAAAGCTGGTCCTCGTCGAGGGACCCCACCGTCGCGCCGTGGCTGCAGATCACGTCGTCGGCGTCGATCTCGAGGTGCGGTTTGGTGTGCACCGTGGCCGTGTCGGAAAGGAGGAGGTTTCGATTCTCTTGGTGGGCCTCGGTCTTTTGCGCATCACGGTGAACTACGACGATGCCGTCGAACACGGCCGTGCCCCGCTCGGACGCGATGCCGCGATAGGTCTGATTGCTTAGGCAGCTCGGCGCCACGTGCTCCACCAGCGTGTGGTGGTCGACGTGATCCTCACCCTCCACCAAGTACGCCCCGTCCAAGCGACACTCCGCGCCCTTCCCCGCGAGCAAACATCGCACGTCAAAGCGCAGCAGTGCGCCGCCGAGCGTGACCACCGTCGACTGGTATCGGCTGTCGGCCGCTTGGCGAACATCGACGCGCCCCACCTGCAGGCCTTCGTTCTCGTGGATGCGGACGTGATTGACCTTGGCGTTTTGCCCAATATCGATTTCGACCACCGAATTGGTGAGGTGCCGACCCTCGCGGCCTGCGTAGGTATCGATCAACGTAAGCTCGGCGCCTTCGCCTGCAGTGAGAAGCACCCGAGGGTATGCGACTCCACCCGTCGCGGTTGCTGGAACCAGGTAGGCGAGCTCGATCGGCTGATCGACGATCGTCCCCGGTGCGACATCGATCCACACGCCATCGGTGAAAAGCGCGGCGTTGAGGGCGGCGAAGTGCGTGGGATCGCCTGCCAAACCGAGGTGAGGCTCGAGAAGCGCGGGCTCGGCGTCGAGAGCCGTTCGAAGGCTTCGGGCCGTCACGCCAGGCGGCACGGATGCAAGCGTCGGCACGCCGCCCTCCTCGACGTGGAACTCCGAATCGACAACGGATCGAACCGGCGTGAAGCGCCAGGCTTCGGTCTTCTTCGTCGGTAGCCCGTGCTCGCGAAGAGCCCCTGCCGCGCGCCCTCGCAGCGCACGAAGCCACGCGGGCCCCGAGTCGAACGAAGCGGGAAGGCTCTCGAGGAGCGTCTTGGGGGCGGTGGGCTTCACGGTCGCGGTGCGTCCCGAACCTCGTTGTAACCTTCTCGCTCGAGCTGCTTGGCGAG
>JBFGKE010000023.1:0-55946 GCA_041576815.1 Polyangiales bacterium | reverse complement strand
CTTGCGTGGCCAAACCTCTCCAGTCGTTCCGGCCACCTTTGCAAGCCGACCCGTCCGATGCAGCCCCGTATCGCGATTTTTTTCGCGCCGGCCTTAGGTGTTCTTTTGGAGGGCTTCGGTTTTCGGTGTGGAGGCGCCTTGGGCTACGAAGGTGCTGAGCTGCTGCGTGATGTAGTCGACGACCTCGCAGTCGGCTTCGGTGAACATCCTCCCCGAGATGCCGTTGGCCAATTGGAGAATGCCGAAGAGCCGGCCTCGGTGAATCAATGGGCGATAGAGCAGGGCCCGAACGTCTAGACCGGGAATGCCGTCGATGTCTTCGTCGTACCGGGGGTCGGCTGCGGCATCTGCAAGCACGAGCACCGTGTGCTCGGCGAGACGGCTCGCGGCATCGAGCAAGCCCGATGAGGACGGGAGCGCCTGACCGACGCGTTGTCGTGCGCCCGCTCCGCGCGCGGCCACGACGCGGAACTCGTCGGTGTTGATGTCGAGCAAGAAGGCGGCGGTCGCTTGCGCGGGAACCAGCTCCTCGATCAGATGCACGGCGAACTCGAGTGCCTCGGCCCGGTTTTTCAAAAACAAGAGGTCGTGACAGGCTTCGAAGGCGGCCGCCAAACGGTCCTCGGTGGGAGGCGGTGGGACGCTGCTGACCCTGGGCGCTTCCGATAGCCGCGTTTCTTCTTCGAGTGGGAACTCGATCTCGATGCTCTCGTTCCAGTCCTTCCACTCGACGCGCGCGACGGGTGCGTGGTCGGGCGCCTCGGTCCAAATGTGATCGTAGAGCTCGATTCGGATGAACTTGGCGCCGCGTTCGCCGCTGAGCTCGTCCTGTACGCGGCGAAGGAGCCGGGTGGCGAGCTGCTCTGCGGTGCCAGGTTGTATCGGCACCGGCACCGCGAACATACGCTCGCGAAAATGAAGCGGGCTCGAGCTGGTGGGGCTCTCTTCGCGCGAAGCCACCAATACCATCTTGTTCTCGACCGTCGCCGGCGGGGGGCTGCTCAGTTGCGGCGCGCTGTACGGACGGTTCGGTGCAGGCACGCTGGCTGGCTTGGGCGGTTTGTTCGGGGCCGCTTCGAGCTTGCGGGGCGCGGTGCGCGGCTCGGATGGTGCTGCGGTCGTCTTGGGCTCGTCCGGAAGCGGCCTTTTCGCGCCCGGGGGCGGAGAGGGCTCGCGCGCAGGAACGAGCTGATAGCGCATCCGGCCGCGGGCGTCCTGAATCGTCACCGTGCCGTTCGGGTTGACGTTGCAGCTCGACCCTGGAGGAACACCGCCCTGCTCGCCAATCTCACGACGGCCCGACGCAAGAGCCGCCGGCCAGGTCGGTGCTTCGACGGTTCCGAGGAACAACGGTTCCGACGCGCCGAGCCGACTGATTTCGACTTTCCAATACTTCGTAGCCACCTAGTCCCGCGCGATCCGCCCGCTCATCATACCCGGGATCCGCGGCGAAGTCGCATCCCCGGGTGGCACTGCTCGGGTCGTCGGTGTAGGAACCTCGCCGTGTGGATTCTCGTGATCGGCCGAGAGGGCATTGAGGATCGAGAGGGCAGCGCGGTGGCTTGCCTCCACGATCTCGGCTGCGAGGTCCAGACCGCGACGCTCTGGGATCGGCTCGACACCGAAGAGCTGGTCAAGAGCCCGCCAGCCGCCGTTCTGATCGAAGCGGAGGACGAGGCCGACGCCGGACGCGCGGCGCTGGTGCGGGTCCGATCGGCTCAGCCGCTGCAGGAGGTCCCGGTGATCATCGGAGTCACCGTCAATGCGCTTTCCCGCCTCGACGTCGGGGATGGGTTCGACGACTTCGCGCTGATGCCTTACCTCCCAGCCGAGCTCTACATGCGGATCCGACGCGTCGAGTGGAGCCGAAGCGAGTTCGCGCAACAGGAGCGGATCAAGATGGGGCCGCTCTGCATCGACTTGGCGGCGCACGAAGTCACGATCGACGGCCGGCCTCGGCAACTCACCCACCAGGAGTTCGCGCTTTTGAGCTTCCTCTGCCAGAACCGGGGCCGCGTCTTTTCGCGACGTCAGCTCCTCGAGCGAGTGTGGGGCGTCGACTACTACGGCAGCAGTCGGACCGTCGACATCCACGTACGACGCCTTCGCATGAAGCTCGGTCACTCCGTCAACAATCTCGAGACGGTTCGCGGGGTCGGCTACAAGATGAAGGAGCCCTGATGCGATCGCCCTTGGCGATTTCGACCGGCGATCCCGCAGGGGTCGGTCCGATCGTCACCGCGGCAGCGCTTGCGCGGGGCCTGGGCAATGACCGTGCGCTCGTGTACGGCGATGCCGAATGGATGGAGCATGCGCTCGGCCGCTACGACTTCGATGCGGTTCGAAGGGTGGAGACCTCGCAGGCAGGCGAGTTGAAGGCCGGTGAGGTCGGACTCGTGCACGTCGCCGAATGGCCCCTGACGATGATCCAGGCGCGGGCGCCCACGATCGACGGCGGCGGTGTTCAACGCGTGGCGCTCGAGCACGCCTGTGACGCAGCCATTGAAAAAAGGGCGCGCGCGGTCGTGACCGGCCCCATCAGCAAAGAGGCCGTGAGTCTCACCGGTGTGTCGTTTCGCGGTCAGACCGAGCACCTCGCGCGCCGCGCGGGTGTCAACGTCGAGAACGTGACCATGATGTTTCTCGGACCCCGACTGAAGGTCGCGCTCGTCGCGACCCACTGGCCGATCAAACGAGTGCCCGCGACGGTCACCCGCGAGCACATCCAACGGACCGTCCACCATCTCACCGACGCGCTGCGTCGCTGGCAGCCCGAAGCGTCCCGGCTTCGAATCGAAGTCACGGGGCTCAACCCGCACGCGGGCGAAGGTGGTCTCCTCGGTACCGAGGAAGAAACCATCATTGCGCCGACCCTCGATGCGATGCGCGACGAGCCGCCGTATTCCACCGGAGAAGTCGAGCTCGTCGGCCCCACGCCCGCGGAAGCCGCGTTTCGCTACGCGGCGGACGGTCGCGTGCACGGGGTGATCGCGATGTTCCACGACCAAGCCACCATTCCATCGAAGCTCCTGGACTGGGGCGAGGCGGTCAACGTGACTTGGGGCCTCCCCTTCGTGCGCACCAGCGTGGACCACGGGGTGGCCTACGACGCTGCGGCAAATGGCAAAGCCTCCGAAAGCGGAATGATCGCAGCGATTCGTGCAGCCCAGCGCCTCACCGGCGGGATGCAGGAATGAACGCGGACATCGTCATCCGAGGCGCCCGAGAGCACAACTTGAAGAATCTGACAGTGAGCTTGCCGCGAGGGCAGCTCACCGTGGTCACCGGGCCGAGCGGCAGCGGGAAGTCGAGCTTGGTATTCGACACGCTCTATGCCGAGGGACAGCGGCGCTACGTCGAGTCGCTCAGCGGGCATGCCAGGCGTGTTCTCACCAAGCTTCGCCGCCCGGACGTCGACGTCATCGAGGGCCTTTGCCCCGCAATCGCGGTTCGCGAGCGCGGTCCGTCGCGAAGCCCGCGGTCGACGGTCGGGACGCTGACCGAGATCAACGACTACCTTCGCGTGTTGTACGCGACGGTTGGGGACGTCCACTGCCCGGTGTGCGGTGAGCGTCTGCGCGCGCACCCCGTCGCGGAGGTCGTCCGTGAGGCACTCCGGCAACGGCCCGGCACGCGTTTTTCGGTGCTTGCGCCCGTCGTCCGCGCCGGGATGAAGATACCAACGGGGCTCGTCGAGGATCTCCGGCGGCAAGGTTTCGTTCGATTGCGGATAGACGATGCGTCGATGGAGCTCGACGATGTCGCCACGCCTCCAGCGGGCGCGACGCTCGATGTCGTGATCGACCGACTCTCCGTGCGAGAGGGGATCGAAGCACGCCTCGCGGAGGCCGTCGAGCTCGCGTATCGGTTGAGCGATGGCTTCGTCGAGCTTCGCGAAGAAGATGGATCGCGGCTACGCTTTTCGCAGAGCTACGCCTGCTTTGACGGCCATGCGTCGATTCCGGCCCTGAAGCCACAGCTCTTTTCGTTCAACACGCACCTCGGGGCGTGTCCGACGTGTGACGGGCTCGGGCGAACGCGAAAGTTCAGCGAGGACCTCGCGATCGCCGATCCCAGTCTCTCCTTACGAAGAGGGGCGGTCACGGCCTGGGGAAAGCCGAACCTGGCGTACTACCGATCGATGCTCGAGAAGATCGGCGCGGCCGGCGTCGACCTCGACGTTCCGTTCGAGGAGCTCTCGAAGAAGCAAAAACGGTTGGCCCTCCAGGGTGGAACCGGCTTCGAGGGGATCTTGTCGGGGCTCGAGCGGCGCGCGCACGAGTATGCGCGGCGGAAGCTCGCGGAGAGCGGCGACGAAGAGCGCGTGCTCGAGCTCTTGGACGAGGAGCTCGGCGAGTTTGCACGGGTCGAGAGGTGCCCGGATTGCGAGGGGACGCGTCTCAATCCGAACGCCCGCGCCGTTCGAATCGACGGGCTTTCGATCGGGGATGTGAGCGCGCGCGACGTCGGGGGCACCAGAGCGTGGCTCGCGACGTTTCGGGCGCCAGCGTCGCACGAAACAGCGGTGCGTCCCCTCCTCCAGTCGATCGACGACCGCCTCGCGTTTCTCGAGCAAGTGGGGCTCGGATACCTCAGCCTCGACCGGGCCGCGGCCACCCTCTCCTCGGGCGAGGCGCAGCGCGTACACCTGGCGACGCAGCTCGGCGCCAGGCTCACCGGGGTTCTCTACGTGCTCGACGAGCCGACGTCGGGGCTTCACCCCGCGGACACGGCTCGACTGCTCTCGACGCTCACTCAGCTCCGTGACCTCGGCAACACGGTGGTCGTGGTGGAGCACGACGAGCTCACGATGCGCGCGGCCGACCACATGGTCGAGCTCGGACCGGGTGCGGGGGAGCAGGGCGGACACGTGGTTGCGGAGGGCAGCGTCACGGCGATATCGGAAAGTGACGTTTCGTCGACCGGCGCGTATCTTTCGGGACGCCGTCGGATCGAGGCGCACGATCAGCGACGGTCTGGGAGCGGCGCGCTTCGGCTTCAAGTCGGCGCGCTTCACAACCTGCGCGACGTCGACGTGAGATTCCCGTTGAGGACGCTCTGCTGCGTCACCGGGGTGAGCGGGAGCGGCAAAAGCTCGCTCGTCGTCGACGCGCTCCTGCCGGCCGTTCGCCTGCGGCTCGGTTTGAAAGGCGACGTTCCGGAGGGCGTTTCTGCCAACGGCGTCGGAGGCGTCTCCCGCGTCTCGTTCGTCGATTCCGCGCCCATTGGCCGAAGCGCGCGCTCGAACCCAGCCACATACCTCGGCGTGATGGGGCCGCTTCGGGAGCTCTTCGCCGGGCTTCCCGAGGCGCGCGCGCGCGGCTATCGCGCGAGCCGCTTCAGCTCCAACGTCAAAGGCGGGCGCTGCGAAGCCTGCAAAGGCGAAGGCGTGCAGCGCATCCCCATGCAGCTTCTTCCCGACGCCGAGGTCGAATGCGAGGTGTGCGGCGGCGCTCGATACAACGACGAAACCCTGCAGATTCGATACCGGGGCCTGAGCATTGCCGAGACTTTGCGCCTCTCGGTCGAGGAGGCTCATTCGCTGTTCGAGGCGGTTCCCGCGATTCGTGGTCGCCTCGATGCACTTCGCCGGGTCGGGCTCGGCTATCTCGAGCTCGGGCGAAGGTCGACGACGCTCAGCGGCGGCGAAGCCCAACGGATCAAGCTTGCTCGGGACCTCGCGCAGCCGGCGCGCAAACCGACGCTCTACGTGTTCGACGAGCCAACGCGCGGTCTTCACTTCGTCGACGTCGAGCAGCTCATCGCGATTCTTCACAAGCTCGTCGGGGAGGGTCACACCGTGATCGCCGTCGAGCACCAGCTCGACGTCATTCGCAACGCCGACCACATCATCGACCTCGGCCCAGGCTCGGGCCCAGAAGGCGGCAGGGTGGTTGCAGAGGGGACGCCCGAGGAAGTGCGGGGCAGCGGGACGGCGACCGGCAGGCTCATTTAGGCCGCTCCCGTTCGTGACGCTGGCGCACGGTGTGCGTCCGGTTCACACCCGGCGACCGTCTTCGGCGGGCTTTTCGCGCTTCGGTCGTGGCACGTGGTTTGCTTTCTACGCTGTACATGCGGACCACGACTAGCGGGACGGCATTCGCGATGTGTGTCGCGCTGCTCGCGCCGACGCCGCTGGTTGCTCAAGACTCTTCGAGCGAAGCGACGGACGAGCTTTCGATCGAAGCCGGCGACGCACCCCTCGAGCACGGTCTGCCCCCCACGCGGGAGCAAGAGCTCGAGGCCGGCCTTCAGGAGGCCGAGCGGCAGATGTATGCAGCGGGGATCGGGCTCACTCTTTCCGTTGCCGCCATCGTCGCGGGTTCAGCGCTCCTCGGGAGAGGATTGAGCCGCGACTTCTGTGTGAGCTTCGGCGGTGGCGAATGCCCCAACGACGCTGGCACCACGGCAATGCAAGTCGCCGGGCCTCTTCTGTTCGTGACCGGGGTGATCGGGACCGGTTTCACCGGCCGCGCAGTGCGAAGGGCGCGGCGGACCAAAGCCCGATTCGAAGACGAGCTCCGCCGAACCACGGTGCAGGTAGGCCCAACGAGCCTCTCGGTGAGATACAGATTCTAGGCGAACCAAGTCCGGCACCGTGTCAGCGCCTGCGTTAGCGCGAGCGCCGGCGACAGTGCCAGCGAGTATACGTGGCTAGCGTTGAACGTAGTTCCTGCCGGTGGGCCCTTCATCCCCACCCCGCCACCCCACGCGAGCGCCTAGCTCGCGTCGAGCGAGCGGCTGAAGGCGTCGCCGACCGTGACGCGGGCCTCTCGGATTTCCAGCTCGCCGCCCACGAGGATCGCGAGGGGGTTCACCTCGACGCTCTCGACTTCGATGCGCCACTGGTGCACGAAGGCGGCGAGTCGCATGAGAACGTCGCCGATGGCGCTCACTGCGCGCGCTCGTTCTGGCGGGGTGCCGGTCAGCAAGAGAGAGCTCCCCCGCAAACGATGCAGCACGCGCTCGAGCCCCTTCGCAGTGGCTGGAAGCACGGTCTGCGTCGCGTCCTCTGAGGCCTGGCCGTGCGGGTCCGCGAAACCGATTTCGGCGAGCACCGGCCCGGAGTCGAGCGGCTCCATCCGCACCCGCAGGAATGTGCGCGCGATCGATGCTGCGCTCACAGTCACCCCGAGCAGACGCGCGTTCGCGGAGCGAGTCTTCGCCATCGCCATGATCTGGCGGTAAGCGTCGCGCGCCTGACCCGCTGAGTACACCTCGGCAACCAGGTCCGGGTGCTCCCACAGACGCAGGTCGGGCGAAGCCAGCGCAACGCGGACGGGGAATCCGATGCGCGCTGCCTCCGACGCCGCACGCGACGGGGTCGCACACAGCTCCTCGATCGGAAGCGGCACGTCGTACGGCTCGAGCGCCGCTTTGCTGGCTGGATCCGAAAGCGCGCGCCGCGGCCCGAGGATCACGTCGAGGACGGCGTCCGCCTCGACGCCCTGGACGACCGGCACCTTTGGACGAGAGCTGTCTTGCGACGCGCGAAGCGCTCGAAGCGCGGCCGCGACGTCGCGTGCAACGCCGATCGGCCTCGCTCGCGTCCCGTCGCGCTGAAGGGCGATCAGCCCGTCGTCGCCCCGAATGAATCGGCCCTCGCTTCGGGGGCCGACGCTCTCGCCGAGCCGACCGCGATCGACCGGCGGGAGCTCCTTCGTCGTCGCCGCCCAAGGCCGCTCCGCGTCGACGTCGAGCAATGCGGCTGCCGCGATCAACGGCCCAGTCTCTTGGACGGCGGCGAGGCCGAGGTCGTGAAGCAGTCCGAGTGGCTCGGGTCCGATGACCCCCACGGGGACCCTCCGCTCGTCGGCGCGCGCAGCCTCGGAGAGCCGGACCGCGTCGTCGGCCGAGATCGGCTCCGCGACGGCCACCCCGACCGCCTCGCCTGCCGAAAGCGCCGCGATCGCATCCTCGATGGGTCGATCCCGGACCTCGGGCTGGACGGACAAGCCGATCTTGCCAGCGTCGCGCCCTACGTCGACGCCTAGCTCCGGGCAGTCACAGAAGATCGACCACGGTTTCGGCATCCGGCCGGACAAAGCATATCCGCAGCTTTCTCGTGACGCGAGCTTGACGCCCCGAACGGCACGGTGATAAGCCGGGCTCGGTCGGTGTAACCCCTGATGATCAAAAGGGGGAATCCGCCGTTGGGGGTCATGCTGAGGAGAGTCGCGACATGCGCCTGAAGCTGATTGCAGGCAACCTCGTCATCGTTCTGCTGTTGGGGGTGGGGTCGTATCTCGTGGTGCGAACCCAGCTCGTCGCCGAGCTTTCCCGCGAGCTCCAAGACCGCATCGGCGACGATTCCGAGCTCTTCGCCCGGTCCTGGCGCGCCGACGGGGCGCGGCTCGCGGAGGGGGTTGCGAGTCGAGCGGCAAGCAAGCCCGTTCGGAATGTGTTCACGGCGTCCGGGGAGGCGAACCGGCGTCGGCGCGCGTTCGAAGCTGCACAGGCCGTATCCAAGTGGTTTCAAGACCCCGCGCGCGGGCGTCGCGAGCGACCACACATCGTCGCGGTCATCGACGAGACCGGGCGCGTCATCGCGCGGGATACCGACCCGAATCGGATGTTCGGTGAGCCGCTGCTGAGCCGCGTGCGTGTGCTTCGCCGCACGCTCGATAGCGGCGCTTCCCGATACGGCGTTTGGCTCGAGGACGACAAGCTCCTGCAGATCGGGGTTGCGGCGGTTCGCAACGAGCAGGGTGGAGTCGTGGGGGCGCTGCTCGTCGGGTACGACCTCTCGAATGGGTTTGCCAAGCGCGAGGCGGCGGTTCTAGGCCACGACCTGCTGTTCGTGATGCCCGACCGGATCTACAGCACGTCTGCGTCCGTCGAAGTGCGCGATGCGCTGCAGCAAGCGCTTTTCTCGGACCCACTCGAAGCTGAAACCAAAACCGCGCTGGCTGGAAAGCCGACGCAACCGTGGACGGCCGAGCTCCGCGGCCACGATTACGTGGGCGTGACCGCCGTGTTGCCGATGGCGAGGCGCATTCAGGCAGGCTACGTAGTGCTGGCACGCCGTGGCAAACACACTGCGCTTGCTGGGGTCGCGGACGTGATCCTGTGGTTGACGCTGCTGGCCCTGATCGGCGTGGCGATTTACGGGTACATCATCGCCAACAATCTGATGGAGCCCATCGAGCAGATGGAGGACGACATCTTGGCGGTCATCAACGGGCGCAGCGACGTCCGGCTCGAGGTCGAAACCCCGGAGCTCGGGGGTCTGTCTTACCGCGTGAATCAGCTGATCAATCTCTTCACCGGCGTGGCCGAAGAGGATGACGAAGGACGCGCCGTGACGAGCAGCGGACGATGGGAAGCTGTCAGCGCAACCGGTCCCGAGCCGGGCGGGCGACCGAGCTCCGGAGGGTCCGTCAAAACCGACGATCCAGAGCTCGCGGCATTGGCGGCGATTCCCGAGGAGCAGTACTACGCTCAGCTCTACCAAGACTACGTCGCGGCCAAGCGGGCTTTGGGCGAGGACGTTGGCAGCGTCCCCGAAGCGCGCTTCATCGAGCGAATCCGCGGCAATGCGGCGCACCTCGTCAAGAAGCACGACGCGCAAATGGTTCGCTTCAAGGTCGAGACGATCGGCGATCAAGTCAATCTCAAGCCAGTCGTGATCCCCTGAGCCTCCCGTTGCGCGAACGAGCGGTTCGGCCTAGTTGTTGACCCGCCATGGGGTTGTTCGACGTGTTCAAAGGAGGCGGGGGCGGGCTCAAGAAGCACGTGGCGCGGGTCGCCAACAAGCGGGCTCAAAAACACGAGCGCTGGGAATCGATTCAAGTGCTGGCCAACGACGGATCCGACGAGGCGATTCGGGCGCTTCTCACGCGTTTCACGATTCGGGTGGATCCCAGCATCACCGACGGCGAGGAGAAGAACGAAGCGTTTCGCGGGATCGTTCAGCACGGCGAGGCGGCCCTCGGGCCCGTCCGCGATTTCCTGGAGTCGTCGGACTCCTTGGCTTGGCCGCTCAAGATACTGAAAGAGATTCAAGGCGAGGAGGAGGTCACCACGACTTTGCTCGATCTCCTCTCGGGGATGGATACGGAGTACGAACGGGATCCGCAGAAGAAGATCGACGTGATCGCGAGCCTCGAGGAACGGCATGACACGCGCATCGTCGAGGCAGTGACGCCCTTCCTGAAGGACATGAACGAGACGGTACGTTTCCACGCCGTTGGTGCGATCCTCGCCCAGGAGGAAGCCGATGCCGCGCGTGACGCAATGACGAAGGCCTTCCTCGCAGAAGAGAGCGTGCGCGTTCGCATGCAAATGCTCGACGGCTACCGCGAACGCGGCTGGACCCTCGAAGCCGTCAAGGACGCCGCCGCCAAACGCATGCCCCCCGGCTACTCCCTAGGCAAAAAAGGCGAAGTCCGAAAAAAGTAAAAAGGGGACAGTCCCCTTTTTCGAGCGCTCAGTCGGTGAGCTTGGGTTTGGGGGGAAGGACGAAGATCAAGCCGACGGTGAACATGTTGTTGAACTGCCGTAGGCGGTCGCTTCCGTCGATCTGACCGTCGTTGTTGTTGTCGGTGCCGCCGGTGTTGTACTTGAACGGGATCCCGCGCCAGCGGAGCGAAATCCCCAGGAATTCGTGAAAGAGCGCGTTGAATGCCACGCCGAACGAGGGTGCGATCACCGTTCGCTTGGACCGGGCGAATTGGCTGTCGAGGCAACCTGGGTCGCGCAGCGCATCCGGAGCCGGTTCGAGCGCGCCAATCGGCGTGCAATACTGCGGCGTCGTGATCGAGTCGCGCCGGATTTGCGTGTTGGCCCGCTCCTCGACGCCCACGAACGCCGCGCCGACGAACACGTCGATGTCCGCGTCGAAGAACACCTTTTGGAACATGGCGAGCTTGCCGCGGAAGGGAATGAAATGGGCCTCGATGCCGGTCCACCAGTTGAGGCGCCCCACCTGGTCCGGGAAGCTCTCTCGGCTGGGAAGATCCAAACGGTTGGGGTCTCTGGTGACGCCTTTGTCTCGAATCTCTCTCGTGAGGTTCATGTCGAGCTTGCCGACCGAGTAGCCGCCCCAGCCGCCGATGCCGAACCAATCTACGAAGTGGAACCGGAGCTCGCCGCCCACGATCAGCGAGCGCGCAAACTCGTCGCCCACCGTGAAGGCGATGAACGGCTCGACGTGAAGGCGAAGGTTGCGCCACTGCCGCATGTGTCGGACCGCGGGCGCGCCGGCGAGCGGCCCGCTGACGTGCACCTCTTGTGCGCGCGCCGAGCTCGTCGGAGCGGCGAGGCCATCGACCAGCAACAAGCTGAGCGCGAGCGCCGCCACCAAGCCGAATCGCGAGAGCGTCTGTGTAGAAAGCGTGATCATTTCGGTAGCCGGTACTCGAACTTGATTGGAAGGAAGAGGGTGAAACCGACCTGGATCGACGTGTTGGCCACGAACGACGAGCCCGACTGCAGCCAAGTCGATGAATCATTGCGGACCTCACCGGGTGCGACCGCGACGTTTTCGAATCGGTCGGGCCACATGTACGCCCGGAACTCCGTGAAGAAGGTCAAGTACCGCGTCAGGAAGATCCGCAGCCCGAGGCCCACGTTGAAAGCGACGTACGTTTTCCAGTCGAAGCTCCGCACCTCGGGGTCGAACACTGGAACTGGCTTGGTGCGCATGACCCCGACGCCACCCACCAGATAGGCGTCCCATTGGAAGATCTTCTTCCGGACTTTGAACTTCCCGTAGAAGGGCACATACGTGAAGTTCGCCCACAGTCCGAACTGCCACTCGTTGATCGGGACGCCGAGCCGGAACTGCTCTTGAATGCGTGGCGGGAAGCTGTTGACGTTTTCGAGCGGGTCGCCGCCCCAGTCGTACCAGTTGAAGTTGACACCGATCGCGAGCACGTTCGTGAACCAGTAGTTGGCCGCGAAGCCAAGGGCGATGCGTCGCAGGTACGGGTCGTTCAGCGTGAAGGCCACGGAAGGCGCGAGCTCGAAGCGCTTGAGGCGAAGCGCGTAAATCTGTTGGACTGCGTAGATCTCCTCGGCGATCTCTTCGCGCTGCGGTGCCGGCTCGGCCGGTCCTTCCTCGGCGTCGTCGCCTGCCGCGAGCTGCTCGATCAGGTCGCCCTCGCTCTTCGACCCGGCCTCTGCGGACTTCTCCTCCTCGGCCTCGTCGAGGGAGAATTCCATCTGGGCCTGGGCTCCCCTCGGGGCCGCCCAGCACAGCGCCGCAATCAGTAGCGCAATCCCCCCCAATTCTCGCATCGGCCTCTGGCTTTCCCCCCTGAGCGCCCCGGTCCCCCACCGTGGCAACTCGCCGAAATCACGCAACAAGTGTCCGGTTTCACTCGGACGACAAGACTATACCATGACGATTATCGCACTACCAAATCCGGTCGCGATTTTCGTCGAAATGCGACGTAGTCGCGCAGAGTTAGCTCGCGTTGAGCGCCTCTTCGGCGGGCTCCAGAGCTTCCGGGGACTCGAAGAGGGCCTCGACGAAGGCTTCGACATCGAATGCCTTGAGATCTTCGACCCGTTCACCCACCCCGATGAACTCGACGGGCACCTGATGCTGGTCGACGATCCCGAGGATCACGCCCCCTTTGGCGGTCCCGTCGAGCTTGGTGAGCACGATGCCACTCAGAGAGAGCGCGTTCTTGAAGAGTTGCGCCTGCTGAACGGCGTTTTGGCCGGTGGTGGCGTCCAGCACGAGCAACACGTGGTCTGCCGGGCGGCCGAGAGCCTTTTCGACCGTGCGACCGAGCTTCTCTAGCTCGTCCATGAGCGGTACTTTCGTGTGGAGTCGTCCGGCCGTGTCCGCGATGACGATGTCGATGCTCGCATCTTGCGCCTTTCGAATCGCATCGAAGATGACCGACCCCGGGTCCGCGCGGTCCTTTCCTTTGACCACCTCGCAGCCGACGCGTCGGCCCCACACCTCGAGCTGAGTGACAGCCGCTGCGCGAAAGGTGTCGCCAGCGGCGAGAAGCAACGTCTTGCCCTGCCGATCGAACCGGCTCGCGAGCTTGCCGATCGTCGTGGTCTTTCCGACGCCGTTCACCCCGACCACCACGATCACGGTGGGCGCGTGATCGAGTGCGAGGCGCCGCCCGCTGGACGCCAGGATGCCCTTGGCCTCCGTACGAATCGTTTCCCACGCTTCCTCGGAAGTGAGCGTGCCACCGTCCATCTTTCCACGAAGCGCCTCGAGCAGACGGTCGGTCGTGTGCACGCCGACGTCGGCAGTGATCAGCACCTCCTCGACTTCATCCAGGATCGACGCATCGATCTCGCGGCCACGCTGAAATACGCCCGCCAGACGCGAGACCAGGTTGCCGCGCGTTCGTTTGAGCCCGCTTCGAAACGCTCCCAGATCGGCGGGTGGCCGGGGTGGTGGGCTCACTTCTTCGATCAACGACGCCGGCGGCTCGATCGTCGCAGGTACCAGGTCTTCGACGCGTACGGGCTGCGTCGGCTCGCCCGTCGCCCCCGCTGCATCCTCGGCGCGCTCTTCGGGCAGCGCACCCGGTGGTGGAGGTGGTGGCTCGGCCTTGCCCGCGCGCCTCGCTCGCCCGCGAACGAGCCCGATGATGATGCCGATCACGATCAACGCAGCGATGGCCGCGATGGCCGCGAGCGTCGTCGGGTTGCTCAGATCAATTGACTCCATTCGACCTCTGTCATCCCCCGATGGCCGTTGGGACGCACGCACTATAGAAAGGCGACCACCGGGCCGTCAACGTGGCGGACGCCGATTCGTTTGCCGTTGCAGGCCGGCGGCTGTGATACTGAAAACCAGGGGAAGGGCGGGACGTTGCGGACGCACATCGGCCGATGGCGTGGTTTGGGAGCTTGGTTCGTCGTGGTGCTGCTGTTCAGCACGACCGCGTACGCCGACGCGCGCCAGGACTATCTGCTTCGACTGCTCCGAAACTCCGATGCGTTCCGGGTGCGCGCACAGGCTGCACTTTCACTCGGCCAGCTCGAGTCGACGCGCAAATCCGTCGCGGCGCTCGAGCGGGCCGTCCGTGACCGGCACCCTGCCGTTCGGGTCTCGGCGATCTCGTCGCTCAAGCGCCTCGGCTCCAAGGAGTCCCTCCCCATCATCGAAAAGGCCGCCCGCGACAAGAACCGCTCGGTTCGTCGTGCTGCCGTCGAGGCGGCGGCGGCGATCAGCGCCCTTGGTGAGCGTCAGCGCGGCCCTGGCCGGCCTACGTATCTGGTGGCAGTGGGTATGCCTGGGGCGAAAGCCGAGCGCGTGTCGCGTCAAATGCTGTTCGACGCGCGCGTCTTCTTGTCCGAGCGTCTTCTCGAGCTCGAGGGGGTCGAGCTGGCCCCCGACGATTTGGCGCCCGCCGACGCCGCGCGCGAGATCGTCAGGCGAAAGCTACATGGCTTTTACTTGGAGAGCTCGATCGTCACGCTCGAGCCCAAGGGACCGGGCGTGAGCGCGGTCGTCTCGATCATCGTGCTCTCCTATCCGGGCCGCGACATGCGCGGAATGCTACGCGGGGCCGCGACGGCGTCCGGCCGCTACAGCGCGGAAACCGCAGAGCAGGCGATTCGAGGGGCCTTCGTGGGCGCGCTCCGCCGACTGCCTACCGCGCTCGAGGCCACCAAATCGAAAGGGAGTCTTTGACCGGTGAGGAACGATGAGCGTAGGAAGTGAGAAACGCGATGGTCGATAAGAGACAACGGAAGATCCGGAACTACCTGCTCGATCGGCGCTTCCAGCTGAAATACACCGGAATGGTCCTGCTCGTGACCGTGTCGGTCGCGAGTGGGCTCGGCTACGTGGCGTACCGCTTTTCCCAGGGACAGACGGAAGCGCTCACGGCGCACATCGCGGCTCAGCCCGATCTCGATGTCGACACGGCGCAAGACCTCGAGCGCTTCGCCCGCCAGGAGGATCGGAAGATTCGAAATGCGATCATCCTGGGCGTGTTGCTTCTCACGTTTGCGCTCGGGCTCACCGGAATCATGGTCACCCACCGCGTGGTCGGGCCGGCTTATCGCATGCGACGACTCTTCCGGCACGTGGGCGAGGGAAGGCTCGAGGTCAGCACCGGGATTCGAAAAGGAGACGAGCTTCAGGAGCTCTATCATTCGTTCGCGGAGATGGTCGAATCGTTGCGTGATCAACGAAGCGGCGAGATCGCGCAGCTGGAGGACACGCTCGACAAAATGGACGCAGCGGGCGTGCAGTCCCCACACATCGACGAGCTGCGAGCCCTGCTGGAGCGGATCAAGAAGACGGTGGACTGAGGTTTAGCACACCGCGTTTAGTCATATCCGATCCCCCATCCCCACCCTATGCTACCGTCCCCGCTTCCGGAGGCTGTCATGAAGGTACTCAAAACCGCGGTGCTCGTGCTCTTGGCTCTGGCCGTCCTGGTGTTCGGCATTGGGGCGTTTTTGCCGAAGGATTTTCGGGTCGAACGATCGATCGAGATCGATGCGCCGCCGGAAGTCGTGTTCGACGAGGTCAACTCGCTTCGCGAATGGGATGCCTGGTCGCCTTGGAAAGCCAAGGACCCTTCGATCCAAAACGAGTACTCCGGTCCGGAGTCGGGCGTGGGCGCCAAAGTTCGGTGGACCAGCGAAAACTCCGGCGAGGGCACTCAGACGATCACGCTCAGCGAGCGCCCGACACGCATTGAAACCGCCCTCGACTTCGGCGACATGGGTCAGCCCAACGCGGATTGGACGTTCGAGCCCACCGGCGACGGGACGAAGGTCACCTGGGGGCTGAGCGGGACAGCGGCCGGTCCACTGGGTGGCTACTTCGCAAAGATGATGGACGGCTGGGTCGGCGCCGACTACGAAGACGGGCTTGCTCGCCTCAAAGCGTTGGTCGAGTCGCCGCCCGCCGACGCCGAGTAGCGATGTGACAGTGTCGGTGCCGGCGTCAGTCACCGGTTCCGAAAATCCCTTTCAAACGGCGATGCCGCCACCGAAACAGAATCGGGACAGCAAACGCGAACGCGGTCTCAGCCCCTGGGAAGCGGCCGCGCCAGGTGAGCCGATCGGTGACGCGGGTGCGTCCGTCAGTTGGCTCCAAGAGCCGCTCGTGCTCCCAGATGCGCTGTGTGGCCATCGGTGAACGCTCCAGAAAACGCCGGCCCGGGTCGAGCTCAACCAACGTGAGATCGGTGCGGTCGACGGGGACGATCCCAAAAAGCAGCAGCCGGCTCCGAAAAAGCGGCTGACCGGGAGTGAAAGGACCATCGAGTGACTCCGTACCCGCGGGGTAGGTCATTCGAAGAAGGGGCCAAAGCTCCCGTTGGACTCTCTTCATGGAGCTGCAGTGCGCCCACACCGTCTCGACGTCAGAAGCAAGCACGCTGCTGATCTCGAAGCTGGACCGCATGAATGGCAGCGTGAATGGCTGCCAGCGCCAGCGCCAGCGCCAGAGACCAGGATCGGGAACGGGAACGGGAACGGGAACGGGAACGGGAACGGGATCAAGAACAGGGGACTGTCCCCTTTTCTTTAGAAGAGGGGGAAGGAGACGTTTTTGTAGTATTCGATTTGGGGAATGCCGTCCGGGCCTTCGAAGACGACGGCGGCGGCGTCGATGCGGGGGTGGACGCGGCCGAGATTTTGCTCGCGAAGCCAGCGGGCGGTGGCTTGGCGGATGCGCGACAGCTTCTTTTCGTCGATCGTTTCGGACGGGAACACGGGCATCGCGCGGAGGCGGCTTCGAACCTCGCACACCACCAGCAGGGAGCCCCGCCGCGCGATCACGTCGAGCTCCAAGCGGCCAACGCGCACGTTCCGGCCGCAGATCTGAAAGCCGCGCCTCTCGAGCAACGCTGCGACCAGGGCTTCGCCGCGCCGGGCGAGCTCGATTCTACTGGTTCGCTTCGACCGGGTCGCGGACGCAGTAGCTTCCTCGAAGCCCGTCGCCGCCGGTTTCGAGGACTTCTTCACACGTGAACCCGCCCGGGCAGGAGCAGGTCGGGAGGCCGCTGTTGGCGGGCGCGCCGCATCGGCAGGAGCAATAGACTTTGGCGTCGACCTCCGAGGCTGGGACACAGGTTTCGTCCCCCCGCGGGCAATCGTCTTCGTTGAGGTTGTTCGGGTCACCGTCCAATCCTCGGACGAGACAGACCCTCGTTGCGCATTGGACCGAGCTGGTCTCGAGATAGGTCTCCGAGGACAGGAACCCGCCCGCCGGCACTTGCTCCGGGGAGCACGCCGCGCCGACCGCGCTGTCATTACAGCCCGACGCGACCAGCACGAGCAGCGAAATTGCAGCAAACCCCGTCAAATCAAGCCATTTTCTCGACATTACGCCCCCCTAAGAAGCCCCCGGTCATTCTCAGCATAACGGCAATAAGAGATCGGACCCAAACTTCCCCAGCCGTGGGGGGTCAGATTGGGGAGGCGCCGCCTCAGACCCGAATTTGTCAGGTCCATGCGCAAGTTTCCAGTATCAATTGCAGTCAGCCCGTCAAAAGCTCAATGGTGCCATACCTTGACGACCCCTTCGGCTGCTTTCTATGATGGTACCCGAGCGAGCCGGAAGGGGTCGGTTTCGTTCAAAAATTGGGGGCTAGGGGGGGAACTTGGAAAACCAAGGTTCCGCGACAAGGAGCGCTTTATGAAGTGGAACCGCGTTTGGGCGGCGCCCGTGCTGATCGCCGGGCTTGCGATGTCCGCGTCGGCGGGCGCGCAGGACATGAGCTTCGGGCTCGAGGAGACGGGGCAAAGCGCGGCCCCTGCCAAGCTCGGCAAACCGTCCAAGCGGCTCGCCGAGGCGCTGGAGAGGTTCGAGAAGAAGAAGTACGAGGAAGCCGCCATGGGCTTCGAGCGGGTCGCCTCCGGCAAGTCGAGAGACGGCCGCGGCAACCGGCAGCGCGCGCAGTTCTTGCTGGGGCAGTCGCTTTACAAAATGGGCTACTACCAATCAGCGCTCACGGTGTTCGACGACGTCAGCGCGCAGGGTCCTGCCCACCGCTATTTCGGGGACACCTTGGCGTGGCTCGGGGCGCTTGCCTCGAAGCTTCCCGAATCGTCCGGGATCATCGAGAAGGTCGGCCGCTACGGCGTCGGCGCCCTCGGGCAGTTCAAGGACGAGAACCCGGGCATGTACAACCAGCTGCTCTACCTGATGGGTCGGCATCTCTACTCGCAGGCCTCGTTTCGCCAGGCCATCGACGTCTTTCAAGAGGTCGACGTCAGCTCGCCGCAATACGCGTATGCCAAGTTCTTCGAAGGGATTTCTTTCGTCCGCATGCGCAAGGCGCGCCCCGCCATCGCTTCGTTCCGCGCGATTCTCGACGCGATCGACGCCGGTGACGTGACGGGCGTCGACGAGGACCGCATGGAAAATCTCGCCTGGATTTCCCTCGCGCGCGTCTACTACACCGCGGCGAACCAGGGCGGGAAGATCGACGGTACGCTCCTCGGCCAGTCGGTCGAATCGTGGACGAAGGTCGAGCAGTCGAGTGAGTACTGGCTCGACTCGCTCTTCGAGTCTTCGTGGGCGTTCTTTCTCGCCGACGAGTACTCGCGCGCGCTCGGCAACGTGCACACGCTCTACTCCCCATACTTCGAAGACTCGTTTTACCCGGAAGCCCTCGTGCTGAAGGCGGTGACGTTCTTCGTGAACTGTCAGGTCGACAACGCCGAGGCGACGGTGGCGAAGTTCCACGACCTCTACGATCCGGTGAAGCAGGAGCTCGACGCAGTGCTACGCAAGCATCAGGAGAACGCTGATTTCTTCGAGTTCCTCAAGCGCGTTCGGGCGGATGAAGCGCAGCTCTCCCCGCGCGCCCGGCCGATTGTCAGGACCGCATTGAGCGACCGCACGGTGCTTCAGCACTTGGAGTACGTAGCGATTCTCGACAAGGAAGAAGCCCAGCTCGGCAAGTCCGACGGCGCGTTCCAAAGCTCGCCGGTCGGCGCGAAGATCCTCGAGGACGTCGCGCTTGCCAAGGCGTTTGCCGTCGACCAGGCGGGTGACCTCGCCCGGGGCCGATATCAGCGGCTGATCCGCGAGCTTCGGGACCTCAGCAATCAGGTCGACACCGTCGAGCTCGAGATCGCGACCTTCCGCCGCGGCCAAATCGATCAAGAGCTTCAGCAGCAGATGTCGCTCGCCAAGCAGTCGCGGGGCGGCGACGTGAACGTAGACGAGGAGCACCAGCTCTGGCCCTTCGACGGGGAGTGGTGGCGAGACGAGCTCGGCTTCTATCGACAACAGGTGACGAACCTATGCACGCGCTAACGAAATCGAAGTACGCGGCGAGCGTTTTCATGTTCGCCTTGTGGGTGGGGGGCGAAGCCGCGGCCGAGCAGGCGCCGACGGCCGCTCCGCCGATGTGCATTCCGGAAGGGACCGAGCAAGCGATGGCGGCGTGCCCGGCAGGGGCGCGCAAGGCCGCTGCCAAAGAGGGCGGCAATGCGCCGGTCTCTCGACTGAAGGCCACCCAGCCGAAGAGGAAGGCCACGAGCGGGCCGACGGGGCCCTCGCTTCAGATCGACATGAGCACCCGGCTCGGCCGCGAGCAGACCCGCGCGCGCGCTGAGGGCTTGCTCGAAAAGGAAATCGCGATCCTGCAGCGGCTGGTGAAGAACAGCGCGAGCGATGACCCGCGCCGTCCCGAGGTGCTGCTTCGCCTCGCCGAGACGCAGTTCGAGATGCAGATCGCGAAAAACGCCAAAGTCCGGTCGTTCGACGACCCGATCTACGAGGCCTGCACGCGCGACAAAGACAAGGCACGATGCAAGCAGGCGCGCGACGGCCAAAAGGCCGCCCAAGCGGAGCTCAACGCGATTCGCGAGGACAGCATCCGGACCTATGCGACGCTGGTTCGCGACCACCCACGCTTCAAGCGGATGGACGAGGTGCTCTTCTCGCTCGCGTTCGCGCTCCAAGAGCTCGACCAATTCGACAAGGCGCGTTCCGTCTATCGGCGTCTGATCAAGGACTATCCGAAGAGCCGCTTCGTGCCGAACGCCTACCTCTCGTTTGCCGAGTACTACTTCAACGATAGCGACATGGAGGCGGCGGCGAAGTTCTACCGCAAGGTTCTCGAGTTTCCGCCCCAGCGCAACTCGGTCTACGGCTATGCGCTCTACAAGATCGCATGGGTCGAATACAACCGCGAGCGCTATCGGCAATCGCTGCAGGGCTTCGTCGACATCCTCGAGTTCGCACGCAAGAACAAGTACGCAAACGATGCCAAGAACCTCGCGCGCCAGGCTCGAAAAGAGCTCGTGCTTCCGTACTCGCACTACGGCTCGCCGGGCAAGGCGCTCGATTTCTTCCGACGGTACGCCAAGAACGACGCGGAAGCGCACGAGATGCTCGAGAATCTGGCCGAGCTCTACTACGACACGGGGCAGTGGTCGCAGTCGATCACGGTCTACCACAAGCTGATGGCCGACTCGCCGCGAAGCAGCTCGCTCTGCGACTGGCAGACCAAGGTGACCAATGCGGTGATCTCGTCGCGGCCGAAGCAAGATCAGATCGTCGAGCTCAAGCGTCTGGTCGACGTCTACCGAGCCTTCAAGAACGGCGGAAAACCGCCGGCGAAGGTCAAGTCGTGCAAAGAAGAAACGGCGACGACGATCCTCTGGCTCGGCACGTCGTGGCATCGCGAAGCGGTCGGCACCGACAAGGCCCCGGGAACCAAGAACAAGAAGACGATGTCGCAGGCTGCCGTGCTCTATCGGACGCTCCTCAAAGAGTTCCCCGACATGGAGCAGATGGAGTTCCAGAACATCGACCGACGGGATTGGCCGACCAAGTACAAGCTGTCTTACTTCTACGCCGAGCTCCTTTGGAAAATGGACGAGTGGAGCCAGTGTGGCCCGGCGTTCGACCATGTCGTCGAGCTCGACCCGCAGGGCGAGTACACCAGCGACGCCGCCTACGCTGCAGTGCTTTGCTACAATAACCTCTATCAGCAGCAGTACGTTCCGCGCGAGACTGAAACCAAGTTCGTCAGCAAGCGCGACCAGAAGTCGTTGAAGAACGCGAAGGCGCAGCCGAATAGCAAGTTTTCGAAGAAGAACTTCACGCCGCTTCAAGAGGGCATGCTCCAGGCCTTCAACCGCTACGTCTGCTACGTCGACAAAGCCGAGGACCTCGCAACGATCAAGTATCGGCGCGCGCGCATCTATTACGAGGCCAACCGCTTCGAGGAGGCCGCGGTGCTATTCAAAGACATCGCCTTCAACCACAAGGAGAGCGAGCTTTCCGAGTACGCGGCGAACCTCTACCTCGACTGCCTCAACATCATGGGCACACAGCTCGATCAGCCGCGCGTGGCCTGCGTGCAGGAGCTTGGCGCCACGATCGACCCGATGGCGGCCTCGTTTTGCGGAACCGATCAGCTCGCAGACGAGCACCCCGACCTCTGCGGGACGCTCAGCACGCTTCAGTGCCAGGTGCGACGCAAGGAGGCCGAGACCTATCAGCGGACCCAGGAGTTCAAGAAGGCCGCCGCGACCTATGTTCGGATCTTTCGCCGTCACGAGGAGTGTGGCGAGATGGACGAAATGCTCTTCAACGCCGCGATCAACTTCGAGGCGGCGCATCTGCTCGGTCGCGCGATCCAGGTCCGCACGGTCCTGATCGAACGCTATCCCGAGAGCGAGCTCTCGAAGAAGGCGGTTTACCTCATCGGGCAAAACTTCCAGGCGCTGGCGTACTACGAGCAGGCCGCGAAGTACTACGAACAGTTTGCCCGAAAGTTCCCGGGCGAGGACGGTTCTCGCTGCAGCGCTGAAGACAAGGAAAACGGCACGTGCCCGAATGCGATCGAAGGGCTCGAGCAGGCGACGTTCTTCCGCATCGGCCTCGGCGACGACAAGGCAGCGATGGAGGACGCCGACCTCTTCGCGCGGAACTACCGTCGCAAGCTCCCGCGGCAGACGTCTCAGGTCATGTTCTCGATTGGGTCGATCTACGAGCGGCAGAAGCGTTGGCCACAAGTCGTCACGCACTACCGCGAGTATTTGAAGAAGTACGGCAAGGTCGGGGCTCCCCACCAAGTGATTCAGGCCAACACGGCGATCGGGCGAGCGCTTTGGGAAATGAACCGAAAGAGCGAAGCGAAAAAGCACTTCCAAGCCGCGGTGAGGGGGTGGACCTCGGGAGCGCCGAAGCGAATCCGCGCGCTGAAGAGCACGCCGACAGAAACCAAGATGCTTTACATTCGCCAAGCCCTCGATAGCGCCGCGGAGTCCCAGTTCTACCTCTCCGAGTACGACTTTGCCGACTTCGAAAAGGTTGCCTTCCCGCAGTATCGCGGCGGCAAGAGCATGGCGAAGATCAAGAAGTGGTCCGATACCGAGTTCAAGAAGTGGGTGAAGCGCAAGCAGGGCGTGCTTCGCGCCGCCGAGGCCCAATACGCCAAGGTGGCCAAGATGACGGTTCAGGCCGACGGGGTGCAGATGAAGTCGGCGCCCTGGCAGATCGCGGCTGCCTCACGCACCGGCGAGATGTATCGCAGCTTCGTCGACGAGTTCAGGGACGCCCCGATTCCACGCGAGATCGAGAAGGACCCGGGACTCTTCGACATCTACGTCGGCGCGTTGGATGACGTTTCGGAGCCGCTACAACGCCAGGCGATCGACAAGTTCGAGTTCTGTCTGAAGACCGCAACGCAGGTCCGCTGGTTCAATCGGTGGTCCCGCTCCTGCGAGCAGGAGCTCAATGCGCTCAATCCGACGAAGTATCCGGTTGCCGCCGAGCTTCGGGGCGAGGCCAACTACGTGAAGGCTACCGTCGGCGAGCCCGGTGCCGTGGACCTCGGCGCAATCAATCAGCAGCGCCTGGATACGAAGGACGCGGTAGCCAACAGGGAGGGACTGTGATGCGGAACCACTCCATCGTTTTTGCGGCTGTCGCGCTGGTCGTTGCGTGTGGCGGCGAGAGCACCAGCTCGAACAAAACCACCGCGCCGCCTGCCGACGTCGCCCGCACTGCGGGCGGCGAAGCCATCACCACGGCCGACGGAAGCGCGGTCAGCAAGAAGGCGCACAGCAAGTGGGAGTCGGCGCTCGACGAGTTCAGCCGCAACGAAAAGAGCGGCTGGACGTCGGCGAAGTGCTCCTCGTCCGAGAAGTCCTTCGAGCGCGCCGCAGACGCGCAGGGCGGCGATTTCGCCGAGGCGCACTACATGGCGGGGCTTTCGCTCGACCGCTGCGGCGATTCCGGGGCGTACGCCCACTACGAAAAGTCGCTCAAGGCCGACTCCAAGTTCTGCAAGGCGCGGGTGGCGCTGGGGCTCCGGGACCTCGAAAACGGTCGGACGTCGCAGGCCAAGTCCACGTTCGAGCAGTCGATCAAAGACGACCCGCAGTGCACCTCGGGCTACACCAACCTCGCGATCGTCCAGCGCTCGCAGGGCCAAACCGACGAGGCGCTCAAGAACCTTCGCCGGGCGCTCGCCATCGAGTCCGACTATCTGGCCGCGTTCAACCAGATGGCGCTCCTGCACTACGACCGCGGCCGCAAGGGCAAGCCAGCCGAGCTCGATCTCGCCGAGGTCGTGTGCCGCCAGGCGCAGATGCTCGATGCCGACTATGCCCCCATCTACAACACGTGGGGCCTGATCAAGGTCTACAAGGGTGACGTGATCTCGGCGCTTCGGTTTTTCCAGAAGGCGATCACGCTCGACCCGGATCTCTTCGAAGCGCAGATGAACTTCGGCGAGGTCACGATTTCTTTTCGAGGCTACGAGGACGCCCGCAAAGCGTTTGCTCGCGCGGTCGAGCTTCGCCCGGACAGCTACGACGCCGTCATCGGGCTCGGCACGGCGCTTCGCGGCCTCGAGCGGTTTGCCGAAGCGCAGACCCAATACGAGCGAGCCAAGCAGCTCGATTCGAAGCGTCCCGAGGCGTACTTCAACCTCGGGGTGCTCTATCAAGACTACATGTCGGGCTCGGTGTCCGACTTGAAAAAGGCCAAAGGCTATTTTTCCGAGTTCCTGCAGCGAGCGGGCAAGACGCCCGAGTTCCGCTCGAGCGTGCAGGACGTCAGCAACCGTTGCGCCTCGAAGCCCAGCAAGGGTCGCGGCAAAGCCAAGTGCAGGCCCGGACGCATGCAGAACCTCGACATCTCGATCGAAGCGATGCAGGTCGCGGGATAAGGACGAATCATGACAAAGAATGCTTCGAAGTTCATCTCACAAGCTCTTGTTTTTGCTGCACTATTGATGGCAGCCATGGTGTGGGCTCCCGCTGCTGAAGCCCAGGACGGCGGGCCGCCCTCGGAGACGACGTACGACTTCGAAGACGACCTCGTCACGGGCGACCTGGTGCGGCCCGACGGCGAGCAGCTGATCGTGCGCCGACGCGGCCGCCGCGCCTCGCTGATTCAGATTCGAGAGCATTTTATTCCCGAGATGCTGAAATCTGTGGAAGATTTGTAATGGGGGATCCGGGTGAGTGAGTCGAGCCACAATACGTCGGTCGCGTTTTCCGTCTTCGACGGAGACGAGTTGCTCAGCACTGAAACGCTGAGCCAAGAGATCATCAAGATCGGTCGCCTCCAGACGAGCGACATTCGCCTGGAGGATGACAAAGTCAGCCGGATGCACGCGGTGATCGAGGTGACCGCGCCGGGGGAGGTCTTCGTGATCGACCTCGGGTCGGCCTCAGGGACGCTGGTCAACGGCGAGAAGGTCAACAAGCGAAAGCTTCAAACCGGGGACCAGCTGCAGGTTGGCAACAAGCGGCTACACGTCGACATCATCACGGGGACCGTGGCGGTGGCCTCGCGCCCGCCGGTCGCGATGGCTGCCGGCGCCGAGCAGTCCACGCCGGTGGTCGACGAGCCGGGGATGCGAGCCATGGCCGACGAGGAGTCGGAGCCGCGCATGCGCGCTGAAGCGCAGTCGCCGAAAAAGAAGGACGAGTCGGGGCCCAAGTTCAATCCGTTCGAGGTGGGTGCAGGTCCTCGCGTCTCGAAGACCCCGTTCGCCAACGTCGACGCCACCGAAGGGCCCGCGTACGGCCTGGTCGCGACTGCGCCCGCGGTGCCGTCCCACGAGATCGAGACGAACGAGCGGGCGATCGAGGTGTCCGTCCTCTGGGGCGATCGCAACGTTCTCAACGTCGATTACCTGACGCCGCCCCGCGACTACTTCGTCGGCGAGCCGGACGGCGACGACGTCGACTACGTGCTCGGCCACGACGCGATCGGCCTCGACCGCATGCCGCTTTGCATCGCCGAGGGCGCAGGCGTGACGGCCGTGATTCCAGAGGGCGCCACGGGCGAGGCCACCATTGGCGATCAAACGCGCTCCTTCGATCTCATGCGCGGCCAGGGAGACTTCCGGCCGAGCTCGAACGTCGCGGGGGCCGTCGAGTTCCCGGTCCCCGAAGGCGGGGCGGTGCGCATGAAGCATCGCGACTTCACGTTCATCATCAAAGACGTGAAGGCCGGCAAGAAGGTCGCCGGCCACGCCAAGATGGATGTCCGGCCGATGATCTACGTCGCCGGCGCGGCGCTTTTCGCGAGCCTCGTGCTCACGATGTTCTACTTCCAGCCGCCGCGGCCTCGCGGGCTTTCGTCCGACCTGCTCGCGACGGATTCGCGCTTGATTCAGTTCCTCATGGAGCCGGAAGAGCTCGAGGAGCCGGAGCCCGAGTGGCTCAACGGTGTCGACTCGTCTGGCGGTGGCACCGGCAAGGCGCACGAGGGCGAGCAGGGTCAAATGGGCGACGAGAAGTCCGAGAAGACCAAGAACAAGTACGGCATCCAGGGGCCGGAGGACAATCCGGACCCGCAGATGGCGCGCGAGCAGGCCGAGGAGGAGGCGCGTACGGCGGGCATCATTGGCACGCTGGCCTCCATGCAGGGGTCGTTCAACGCCCCGACCTCGCCGTACGGAGCGGACTTCGCGCTCGGTAACGATCCGATGAGCGCGCTTGGCGCGATGACCGGCAACGACATCGGCCAGAACTTCGGCTTTGGCGGGCTCGGCCTTCGCGGAACCGGCCGCGGTGGCGGCGGGCTCGGGCAGGGCACCATCGGCATGGGTAACTTCGGCACGATCGGCCGCGGCGGCGGGCGCGGGGCGGGCGAGGGCGGCTACGGCCGCGGCGTCGGCGGCTTCCGCGGGCGCTCGGCAGGGGTGCCGCAGGTTCGCAGCGGCGGCGCCGAGGTGCGCGGCTCACTCTCGAAGGAAGTGATTCGCCGCGTGGTGCGACGCCACATCAACGAGGTGAAGTTCTGCTACGAGCAACAGCTGAACGCGCGCCCGGACCTGCAGGGCCGGGTCACGACCAAGTTCGTGATTTCGCCGACCGGCTCGGTCCAGTCCGCCATGGTCTCGAACTCGAGCCTTCGGAACGAAGCGGTGGAAAGCTGCATCGTCCGTGCGGTTCGGCGTTGGACCTTCCCGGCGCCCGACGGGGGCGGCGTGGTGGTCGTCAACTACCCGTTCCTGCTCGATGCAGCGGGCCAGTGATCGCCGCCGCAACCGTCGAAAAGCGAGGTTTTCCGCGGATATCCCGGTGTTCCAGCCGGCAGGCTCCCGTTCCGTGCATTTGGGGTAGCCTGAAACTGGCGAAAAAGGCACAAACAGTTGAAAAACGGGGTGTCTTTCGGGTTGTTGGCAAGACGACAAATGCTGTAGGATTGAAGTGCTTGTGAATTTCCAAGCGTAGGAGGCAAGCATGCGTGCTCACATGTTCGGGGTCGTGTTGGTGGGTCTAATCCTGATGGGCGGGAACTGCTCGCGCGCCCGCGTCGAATCGATGAACGAGATGAACGCGGGGGTCGAGCTGGCGGAGATGAAGCGCTTCAGTGAGGCCGCCGAAAGCCTCGAAAAGGCTGCGGCGATCGACCCATCGAATCATCAGGCGTCCTACAACCTCGCAATCGTCCGCGTCGAGCTGCGTCAGTTTTCGGCGGCGCGCGAAGCGCTCGAGCGGGCCATCGTCGCGAAGCCGGACACCGCCGGCTATCACGAAAAGCTCGGCACGGTGCTGATAGAGCTCGAGGATTGGAAGGGCGCCAAAGCGGCGTTTACCCAAGCGCTCGAGCTCGACTCGTCGCTCTTCAAAGCGCACTTCAAGCTCGGACGCTGCAGCGAGGAGCTCGAGGATCCTCAGAGCGCGCTCCACCAGTACACCGACGCGATCATGACCGGCCCGCGGTTCTTGCCGTCCTACTCGGCGCTCGGGCGCCTTTACGCCGATCTCCGCTACCCTGATCACGCCGCGCAGGTGCTCAGCGAGGCGCTGAAGGTCGCGATGGCGGGCACCGAAGAGGAGGCGAACATCCACCATCTCCTCGGGACCGTTTATCAGCAGCAGCGCAAGTACGATGAAGCCGTGGCGGAGTTCCAGGCGGCGCTCGCAATCGTGCCCGGCATGTCGGACGCCTTGTTTTCGCTCGGCTGGACGTACGCGCTTCAGGGCAACGACGAGGAGGCCAAACGCTACCTCGACAAGTACGTGATGATGGCCGGCGCCGATGCGCCCGAGCACTACGTCAAAGCCGCGCGGGATCGTCTCGCAGAGTTGAGGACCGAATCGCCGTAGGGGGGCTAGGGCAAGATGTCTGAAGAACAATCGGGGGACGAGGTTCGAGAGCTGACTGCGGACGAGGCGGCCGAGCTCGACAAGCTCGACGACGCGATCGCGAAGTTCGAGCAGCAGAAGAGGTGGTCGGACATGATCCGCTCCATCCTCAAGAAGGCGGATCTCGTGCCGGCGCCGACGGACAAAGTCGTCTTGTTTCGCCAGGCGGGCACGCTCTACCTCGAGCGTTCGAGCAATCAGGCCGAGGCGATCAAATGCTTCGAAAAGCTTCTCGAGATCGACCCGACCGACATCGACGCGATCGAGCGCCTGAAGCAGATGTACGAGAAGCGCCGCGACTGGGAAAAGCTCATTCGCACCATGCAGCGCGAGGTGGAGCTGCTTCCGGGGGACGATCAGCTGATCCGCTATGCCGAAATGGCGGAGCTCGCAACGCAGCGCCTTCGAAAGCCCGAGGTATGTATCGACCTCTGGCAAAAAGTGCTGGCGGGCGACCCCGAAAACCCGAATGCCCTCGCGAATCTCGCGCAGCTCTACGAGCGCGCGCGCGAGTGGGAGCCTCTCGCCGAGGTGCTCGAGAAGCTCGTCGAGAGCGATACCGACGTCACGTCGATGAAGCAGCAGCTTCAGAAGCTCGGCATGATCTATGCCGACAAGCTCGGCAACGACGAAGGCGCCATCGAGGCCTTTCGCAAGCTGCTCGCGCTCGACCCGTCCGATCGACGCGCGCAAGAGCAGCTCAAGCGACGATATGTGTCGCTCGGCGCATGGGATGAGCTCGAAACGTTCTACGCGGCGAACGAGAAGTGGGACGAGCTGATTCGGATCGTCGAGCGGCAGGCGGAGTCGCAGGACACCACGCCGGATGATCGGATCGCGCTCCTCTTTCGCGCGGCCCGCCTCTGGGAAGACAAGAAGGGCAAGTCCGATCGGGCTGCCCGCGTGTACGAAAAGATCCTCGGCGCCGACTCCGACAACGTCCAGGCGGCAGAAGCGCTCACGCCGATCTACGAAACGGGCAACGACGCCCGCAAGCTGGTGTCTGTTCTCGAGGTGCGGCTGGCGAACGCGCGCGAAGAGGACGCCAGGATCGAGCTGCTCGGCAAGATCGGCCGCGTCTTCGAAGAGCGCCTGAGGCAGCCGGAGGTCGCGTTCGAGCGCTACCTCGAGGCGTTCTCGTTGGCGCCGACGCACGACGAGGCGCGCGCCGACGTCGAGCGACTCGCCGAGCAGATGAACGGCTGGGACCGGCTGGTCTCGGGCTTCGAGTCCGCGATCGACGGCGTGTCCGATCCGCATCAGGCCGTACCGATCCGGCTGAGCTACGGCCAGACGCTTGCGCAACTCGATCGGATCGACGACGCGATCGAGCAGTTCGAGCTCGTCTACGAGCTCGAAAGCGAGAACTTGGCTGCCATCGATGCGCTTGGCGATCTCTACGTTCGAACCGGGCGCTATCCGGATCTTCTCGACATCTACGCGCGTCGGATGGAGCTCGAGCAGGATCCCGAAGCGCGTCTCGAGATTGCGTACCGTCGAGCGCAGCTTTTCTCGCAGCAGCTCGACGACACCGATCGTGCGATCGAAGCCTTCGAAGCGATCGTCGACGAGTATGGAGTCGACCAAAGCCACGCTTGCCGCGAGCTGGAGACCCTGTACGAGGTGCAATCGCGCTGGCAGGCTCTCGCCCAGCTTCTCGAGCGCCGCGTCGAGGCAGGCCCGGAAAGCCACGAGGAGCTCGCCGCGCTCAAGTTCCGGCTCGGCTTCATCTGTGAAACACAGCTCCGCGACAAGCTGCGCGCGGTCGAGCTCTACCGTGAGGTGCTCTCGCTCATGCCCGAGCACGACGGCGCGAAGGCACGCCTCGAGGAGCTTCTCGACGACAGCGAGGTGGCCGCGGAAGCGTCCCGCGTGCTCGAGCCCATCTACGAAATGGCGGACGACTGGGGCCCTTACGTCAACGCGCTTCGGGTTCAGCATCGTTTCACTAGCGAAGCGGAGCAGAGGCTCCGGCTGCTCACGCGCGTCGCGGACACGTATTTCCAGCAGATCGGGGACACGGAGCGCGGCTTCGTGTCGCTTTGCGAAGCCTTTCGCGAGCTGCCATCCGACGCCTCGACGTTGCAGCGGCTCGAACAGCTCGCGAGCGAGCACGGCCTCTTCGAGGCGGTCGCCGAGCTCACTGGGGACCTCGCGGCCAACGTCGACGACGTGTCGCTGAGCCGCTCGCTGTGGATCAAGACCGCGGAGATTCACGAGACGGAGCTTCGCGACACCGAAGCCGCCGTCGCGGCGTATCGCAAGGTGCTCGAGTCCGATCCTGGAGACCTGGAGGTCCTCAGCGCCTTGGACGCGTCGTACAGGGGCGCAGAACGCTGGCACGAGCTCGTCGGAGTTCTGCGGACGCGGGCCGAGGCCTGCTCGGATCCCGATGACAAGATCGGCGTGCTCGGCGAGATGGCGCGCATCCACGGCGATCTCCTCGAGGAAGCGGACCAGGCGATCGTGCTCCAAAACGAGATCCTCGAGGTCGATCCGACCAACCGGTCGGCGCTGAACGCGTTGGACGACCTGTTGGCGCGACAGGGACAATGGGGCGATCTGGCCGACAACGTGGAACGCCAGCTCTCGATGACGGACGACCCGCACGAGCAGACGATGCTCTTGCTTCGGCTCGCCGAGATCCGCGAGGAGCGGATGGGGTCGACCGAATCGGCGATCGAAATCTACCGGGACGTGCTTTCGAATGATGCGAGCAACCCCGCCGCGCTCGGCGCACTCGAGCGGCTGCTCGAATCGCCCGAGCATCAGGCGGCGGTCGCGGACATTCTCGAGCCGATTTACAAAGACGGGGGCGCGGCCGGACGATTGGTCGACGTGTACGAGATCCAGGCGCATCACTCGACGGCGCCGGAACGAAGGCTCGAGCTGTTCCACGAGATCGCGAAGCTCCACGAGTTTTCGCTGAGCGACCTGCCCGCCGCTTTCGAGAGCTACGGCCGGGCGTTTCGCGAGGACCCGGGCCACCCGAAGTCGCGCGAAGAGCTCGAGCGCCTCAACGCCGCGATCGGTGCGTCTGACGCGCTCGCAAACGTCTACGAGCAGGTCGTGTCCGCGGTGGACGACCCGCAGCTGGCTACCGCGCTGCTGCTTCGCGCGGCCGAGATCCGCGAAGCCGACCTCGGGCAGCTCGACCGCGCGGTCGAGCACTACCGAAAAGTGTTGGAGGTCGACCCGGAGCACCATCGGTCTGCCGATGCCCTCGAGCGCCTGTTTCAGCAGACGGAGCGATACGAAGACCTGGCCGGCGTTTACCGCCGCAAGGCCCGCATGACGCCGTCTCCAGACGAGCAGCGCGAGCAGCTCGTCAAAGCCGCGGCGATCTACGAGGACATCCTCGGCAAGCCCGGCGATGCGATCGCCGTGCACAAGGAAGTGCTCGAAATCGACCCGACCGACCTGGAGTCGCTGGATCGCTTGATCGAGCTTCAGACCCAGCTCGGCCACTGGAGCGCGCTTCTCGAGACATATGAACGCAAAGCGGAGGTCGTGAGCGACGCAGAGACCCGCAGGGCTCTGTTCAATGCCATGGGTGGTGTCTACGAGACCCAGCTCGACGATTCGGCAAAAGCGGTCGACGCGTATCAGCGGGTGCTCGAGATCGACCCGGACGACCGGTCTGCGCTCGCTCGTCTCGACGGGCTCTTCGAACGAACGGGGGAGTGGCGCGACCTCCTGCAGGTCTTGGAGCGGCAGTCCGAGTTGGCGACCGACGAAGACGAGCGCATCGAGCTTCGCTATCGCATCGGCGAGCTCTGGCGCAGCCACCTCGACGACCCGATTCAGGCGGTCGAGATCTATCGCGAAGTCCTCGCGGACGTGCCCGCGCATCAGAAGACTCTCGACGCGCTGACGACGATGATGCAGGACGCCGTCGAGCCGCTCGCAGCGGCGGCCGCGCTCGAGGAGGTCTACCTCGGCCTCGGTGAGTATCGAAAGCTCGCGGAGGCCCGTGAGGCGCAGGTTCGGTTCACCGAAGACGCGGGCGAGCGTGCCGAGATGCTCCAGCAGCTCGCCGAGATCTACGAGGTTCAGCTCGATGACCCGCCGGCCGCGTTCGGTGCGTTCGTCCGCGCGCTGCCGCTCGACCCGACCCACGAGCTGACGCTGGCGTCGCTCGACCGGCTGGCCGAGCAAACGGGCAGCTGGCATGAAGCGGCTTCTCGGTATGACGCCGAAGTGCAGAGAATGCGCGAGGAATCACCGGAAGCGGTGGCCCACCTCGCCAAGCGCTCCGCGCAGATCAACGAGCTCGAGCTCGATGACGTGGACGCGGCGATCTCGCGATACCAGTTCGTCGTCGACATCGACCCGAGCGACGCGGAGGCGATCCAGGCCCTCGACCGCCTCTACGAGCAAACCGAGCGCTGGGACGACCTGGCCGCGACCCTTCAGAAGGAAGCGGCGATCGCGACGACGCCCGACGACGTGCTGAACCTGCAGTTCCGCACGGGGCAAGTCTTTCAAAACCAGCTCGGCAACGTGGATTCCGCCATCGCGCAGTACCGCGAGATCCTCGCGGCGGCGCCGGAGTACACGCCGGCGGTGTCTGCGCTCGAAAACCTGTTTTCCGAGGGCGTGCGTCCGCTCGAAATCGGTGAGGTCCTCGAGCCGCTCTACCGCATGCAGGGCAACTGGGATCAGCTGCTCAGCGTCCAGGAGGTCCAGGTCGAGCATCAGAGAGATCCGGTCGAGCGGGTGGTGATGATGCACCGCCTCGCCGAAATCGCCGAGGACAAAGCCGCCGACCACGATCGCGCGTTCCGTTGGATGCAAAAAGCGCTGCTCGAAGACCCGAGTCACGACCATTCCCTCGGGGAAGCGGAGCGGCTCTCGGCGATCGTCGATGGCTGGACGCAGCTAGCGAGCACCTACGCCAACGGCATCGAGCACACCGGAGATCCGCTCAACAAAGCCGAGCTCGGCAGGCGCCTTGCCAAGGTGTACGAGGAGCAGCTTCACGACACCGAGCGCGCCGAGGAGGCCTACCGGTTCGTGCTCGGAGTCGACGATCACGACGAAGCAGCGCTCAAGGCGCTCGACCGAATCTACAGCGAGCACGGGGCGTACCGTGCGCTCACGCAGGTGCTGCGCCGGCGCATCGAAGGCTCGAACAACAGCTCGGAGCTCGTCGACCTTCACTTCCGCTTGGGTACGGTCCTCGAGCAGCGGCTAGGGGCCACCGAAGACGCGATCGAGGTCTTCGACGCGCTCTTGACCAAGCATGACTCCGAGCACGCTGCTGCAATTCAAGCGCTTCAGGGCATCTACGCGAACCTCGGACGCTGGCCCGAGCTCTTCGCCGCGTTCGAAAAAGAGCTGAGCATCGCGCTCGGGGACTCGCAGCAGGCGGAGGTGTTCGCCCGCATGGCGAAGCTATCGTCGAATCGGCTGCGCGATTCCGAAAAAGCGATTGGGCTTTGGCAGCGGGTCTTGGATCTTCGCGGTGAGGACCCGGAGGCGCTCAACGCGCTCGGAGACATCTACGCCGCGCAGGGCAACTGGCGCGACCTCGTCGACGTGCTGGAGCGCGAGGCTTCGGTTGCCGAGGACGACCAGTTCCGGATTCAGGTGTACTCCGACCTCGCCAGAGTCTGGTACGAGAAACTCGGTCGCGAGCGCAACGCGATCGAGAACTGGGAACGCGTCCTGGACGTCGACCCCGGCAATACGTACGCACTATTCAGCATCGCCGAGATTCATCGCGAGGGAGGTCAGTCGCGCGAGCGCGCCGACACGCTCCAGCGAATCATCGACGTGGGCGCTGCGACGCTCGAGGACGCCGACCTGATCACGGTCTACATGCAGCTCGGTCACATCTACGGCAACGAGCTCGATCAGCCGAGCGACGCGGTCGATGCCTACCAAAACGTCCTAACGATCGATCCCGCCCATTTCGAAGCGCTCGATTCGGTCGAGCTGGTGCATCGCCAGAACGGGGAATGGGAGCACGTCGTCGGGGTGATGGAGCAGCGGGCGCAGGCGCTCGAGGACCCGCACGAAAAGATTCGCCAGCTGATCGCCGTGACCGAGGTTTGGGAAACCGAAATCGGCGACGAGGACGGCGCTGCTGGGGCTTTCGGTCGCATTCTGCAGGTCGACCCGATGCACGAGTACGCGTTTTCGGAGCTTCAGTCGCTGCACAAGGCGGCGGCGCGCTGGGACGAGCTGATCGACCTCTACGTGACGCGCATCGAAGCCACCGAAGCGCGCGATGAGCGAATCGAGCTCCTGCGCGCGGCCGCACGGATCTACGAGGAGCAGCTGGGCGACAACGAGCAGGCCTATCACACCCTGTACATCGCGTGGACGGAGGATTTCTCGAACCGCAACACGGCCGTCGACCTGGAGCGCGTCACGGCGGCCTCCGACAGGTGGAACGAGCTGTTGACCTCTGCAAACCAAGTGCTGCAGGAGGGGCAGGATCCCGACGTGCAAATCGCGATCTGTCTGTGCTGCGCCAAGTGGTACGGCCAGGACCTCGGACATCCTGAGTACGCGATCCCGTACTACGAGCAGATTCGTGCTCTCGACCCGAGCAATGCGAAGGCCTGGTGGCAGCTCGGGGATCTCTACGAGACCACCCAGCAGTGGGACAAGCTCGCTCAGGCGCTCGCCAAGCTGGTCGAGCTGACGGGCGACGACGCGGTCAAGGCGGACACCTACGTGCGCATGGGTGACCTGGCGGACGACCGGTTCTCGATGCGGCAAGAAGCCGAGGACTACTACCGCCGGGCGCTTCACCTCCGCGACAAGCACGTGGGCGCTCTGGAAGCGCTCGAGCGCATCTACCGGGAGGACGGCCGCTCCAACAAGCTCCTCAACATCCTCGAGCGTAAGGCCGAGGCCGTCGAAGACATCGAGGCCGTCGTGCCCGCGCTGCTTCAGGTCGCCGAGGCCTACGAAGAGCGCTTCGATGACGCAAGGGCTGCCATCGAGAACTATGAAAAGGCATCGGAGCTCGCCCCGTCTGATCTTCGCGCGCTTCGAGGTTTGGAGCGCTTGTACACGCAAGAAGGGCGCTATCAGGACCTCATCGGGATTCTCGAACGGCAGTACGAAGTGGTGGCGACCGAGCGCGAGCGGATCGAGATCCTCGTCCAGCTCGCCGAGATGTGGCAGCAGGAGTTCCGTAAGCCGGACAAGGCCGCCGAGCGCCTGGAGCAGGTGCTGGACATCGATCCGATGCACGAAGGGGCGCTGACCCGGCTGTCCGAGCTCTATCGCACCCTCCAGCGCTGGGAAGACCTGGTGCGCACCTACGACCGGCACGCGAGCGCGACGCCCGATCCCGCCGAGCGAGTCCGGATCTTCCGCGAGCTCGGCGAGGTGTACGCGACCCACCAGGGCGACGTCGAGCAGGCGATCGATAGCTATCTCAACGCGCTAGGCTTGGACGAGCAGGACGCCCAGAGTCTCCAGGCCCTCACGAAGCTCTACGAGCGCAAAGGCGACTTCGGGGCAGCTCTCGACTCGATGAGCCAACTCGCTCGCGTCGTCGATGAGCCGGCGGAGCAGGTCTCGCTCAAGTATCGAATGGGACGCATTCTCGACCAGGAGCTCGGGGACCGCACGGCGGCGCTGGAGCAGTTCCAGGCTGCGATCGACGTCGACCCGGCGCACCTTCCGTCGCTCGAGGCCATGCGCAACATCCACGTGGACTCTGGCGACTGGATCGCCGCGACCCGCACCCTCGACCTCGAGGTCGAGCACACCGAAAGCGGGCGCATCCGCGCTGCGCGGCTGGTCGAGCTCGGGCGCATCCGCGCCGAGCGGCTCGACGACGAAGCAGGCGCGGTGGCTGCATTCGAAGCAGCATCGGCCGCCGATGCCGACAACGAGGATGCCCTGCTTCCTCTCGTCGATTCGTACGTGGCGGGCGGCAGGTACGAGGACGCGTTGCCGCTGCTACAGACATTGGTCCGGCGATCGGACAAGCGAGACCGCGACGAGCAGCATCGTCTCGCGTCGATGCTCGGAGAGGCCGCCACCCAGCTCGGCGATGCGGACGAAGCCGTGCGCGCGTACGAGCGTGCCCACGAGATCGACAGCGACGACTCGACCACCCTCAAAGGGCTGGCGGGGAGCTATTTCCGTGCGGGGCGCTGGGACGATGCGTTCAAGTATCACCAGCTCCTACTCGTTCAGCATCGCGACGCGCTCGGACGCGACGAGACCACGGAGGTGTTCTACCGGCTTGGCGTCATCAAGCGTGAACAGGGCGAGGAGAAGAAGGCTCGCAACATGTTCGACAAAGCGCTCGAGGAGGACACGCACTACGTGCCGGCGCTCGAGGCAATGGTCGAGATCAACACCAAGGACGGTGATTGGGATTCGGTGGTCCAGTACAAGAAGCGCATCCTCGACGTCACCGACGAGCCTTCCGCCCGGGCTGGGATTCTCGTCGAGCTAGGCGACCTATGGCACGAGAGGCTGAACCAACCCGATGCCGCAGCGGAAGCGTTCACCGAGTCGCTCGACCTCGAGCCGAGCAACCACGTCGTGCTCCACAAGCTCCTCGCGACCTACCAGGCGGCTGACCGCTGGTCCGAGGCGATCGACGTCATCGACCGCGTTTGCGAGATCGAGGACCGCGACGACGCGAAGGCCAAGTACACCTACACGATCGGCGTCATCCTTCGAGACAAGCTCGAGGACGAAGACGGCGCGCTCGAGCGCTTCAGCGAAGCACTCGACCTCGACAGCACGCAGCTCAAGCCCTTCGAGGCGATCAACAAGATTCTGAACCAGCGCAAGGATTGGAAAGCGCTCGAGCGGGCGTACCGAAAGATGCTTCATCGCATCATCAACGAAGGCAACACCGACCTCGAGCACAATCTCTGGCACACGCTGGGCATCATCTATCGTGACCGCCAGCGGAACTTCGATGCGGCCGCCGAGTCGTTCAAGATGGCGGCGGGCATCAAGCCCGACGATGCGGTCGAGCATCAGATTCTCGCGGAGCTCTACGCGACGATGCCCGACAAGACCGAGGAGGCCATCGCCGAGCACCAGTGGCTTCTCGGGGCGGACCCGAACCGGCTCGAGTCGTACCGCGCGCTCTACAAGCTCTACTTCGACGCGCGTGCATACGACAAGGCGTGGTGCATTGCGCGAACGCTGACCCACTTCCGCAAAGCGGACGAAGAGCAGCAGAAGTTCTACCAGCAGTACAGGCAGGATCGCGAGATTCAACCCAAGACGAGGCTCAGCAACGAGAACTGGGTCAAGGACTTGATGCACGCGGACCAAGACATCTACATCTCCAAGATCATGGAGGTGATTGCGCCGTCGGTGCGTGCCTCGCTCTCGGTGCCCGACAAGAAGCTGAACCTGCACAAACGGAAGCCGGAAGACCTCGCGAATCCGAGCCTCGCGCTGGCGCGGCAGTTCAAGCTCGCTCAGGACGTGCTGAACATCACCATCCCGGTCCGGCTCTTCGTTCAAAAGGAGCTCTCGGGCGCGCTTCGCGACGAAGCGCGGAGCAACCCGCCGGCGATCATCACCGGTTACACGCTGCTCTCGGGGTACCGTCCGGTCGACCTCGCGTTCGTGTGCGGCCGCCACCTAGCGTACTACCGGGGCGAGCACTTCATCCGCACGATGTACAGCTCGCACACCGAAATCAAGACGCTGCTGCTCGCCGCCATGCGCGTCGTGGGAATGGGCGGTGGTGACGCAAGCGTCGAGCCCACCGCGAAGCAGCTCTCGAGGTCGATGGAGCAAGCTCAGCTCGACCTCCTCAAGCGGGTGGTTCGGAAGTTCGTCGATGCCGGCGGACAGGCCGACGTCAAGCGCTGGATGCAGGCGACGGAAATCACCGCGCTTCGGGCGGGCCTCCTCCTTTGCGACGATCTCGATACCGCCGTGCACCTCACCCAGCAGATCGCGGCCGAGTCGACCGCCGATCTGGCGCCCCGTGACAAGGTGAGGGAGCTCGTGCTGTACAGTATCTCCGAGAGCTACTTCCGGCTTCGCGAGCAGCTCGGGATTCAGATCAAGGTCTGAGTCACTTCGAGCGTGCGCCGGCAACGGCGATGTGACAGGTCTCGCCCATGCTGGAGCTGGAGCTGGAGAGCGAAGCACAGACGCTCACCGTGGCGACCGCGCTTGCGGGCGTGCTCGAAGCGGGGGACGTGATCGGGCTCGAAGGCGGGCTCGGGGCCGGCAAGACGACGCTCACTCGCGGCGCGATCCACGGTCTCGGCGTCTCGCGCGACACCGCCGTGACCAGCCCCACGTTTGCGCTCGTCCAGCAGTACCGTGGTCGCCTACCGATCGCGCATGCGGACTTCTACCGACTTACGGGGGAAAGCGAGCTCGAGGAGCTCGGCATCGATGAGCTCATCGACGAGGGCTCGGTGCTGTTCGTCGAGTGGGGCCGCAAGCTCCCGGCCATGGCGGAGAGGACCACCCTGTGGATCGATCTCGACATCGTTTCCGACACTGCGCGGCGGGCACGTTTCGAGCCTGCCACGGCTCGGGGTGAAGCGATTGTCACGGACCTCGGTAAGCGACTTTCGCGCTGAGCAATTCCCGGTTGCAGCGCCTTAGGGCCTCTGGTAAGCCCGCGCGAACGTCCAGGTTGAAGCCGACCCGATGCCCCGCCGCGATGATATTCAAAGCATCCTCTTGATCGGGTCGGGGCCGATCGTGATCGGGCAAGCCTGCGAGTTCGACTACTCGGGTACCCAGGGCGCCAAAGCGCTCAAGGACGAGGGCTATCGCGTCATCCTCGTCAACTCGAATCCAGCGACGATCATGACGGACCCGGAGTTCGCCGACCGAACGTACATCGAGCCCCTGACCCCCGACATCCTCGAGACGATCATCGCCCGCGAAAAGCCGGAGGCCGTCCTCCCGACGCTCGGGGGCCAAACCGCGCTCAATCTCGCGCTCGCGCTCGACGACCGCGGCATCCTCGCAAGGCACGGCGTGGAGCTCATCGGCGCCAACGTCGAGGCGATTCGAAAGGCCGAAGAGCGCGAGCTGTTCAAGGCAGCGATGGACAAGATCGGGCTCGAGAGCGCCCGCGCGGACGTTGCGCGCACCGTCGAGGATGCGAACGAGATCGCGGCCCGAATCGGGTTCCCGGTGATCTTGCGTCCATCCTTGACGCTCGGTGGCTCCGGCGGCGGGGTCGCCTACAACAAGGCCGAGTTCGACGACGCGATTCGATGGGCTTTTCAGTGCAGCCCCATCCACGAGTGCCTCATCGAGGAGAGCCTGCTCGGCTGGAAGGAGTACGAGCTCGAGGTCATCCGCGACAACGCCGACAACTTCGGCGTGATTTGCACCATCGAAAACTTCGACCCGATGGGTGTACACACCGGCGACTCGATTACGGTCGCGCCCGCGATGACGCTCACCGATCGCGAGTATCAAAGGCTTCGAAACGCCGCGCGCGCGATCATCACGGAGATCGGGGTGGACACCGGCGGATCGAACATTCAGTTCTCGGTCAACCCGGACGATGGCCGGGTGATCGTGATCGAGATGAACCCGCGTGTCTCGAGGTCGAGCGCGCTCGCGTCCAAAGCCACGGGTTATCCAATTGCCAAAATCGCCGCGAAGCTCGCCGTTGGATACCGGCTCGACGAGCTTCGCAACGACATCACGGGGACGAGCTCGGCATTCGAGCCGACGATCGACTACGTCGTCACCAAGATCCCGCGCTTTGCGTTCGAGAAGTTCGCCGGCGCAGACCCGCGCCTCACCACGCAGATGAAGTCGGTCGGCGAGGCGATGTCGATCGGCCGCACGTTCAAGGAGTCGGTTCAAAAAGCCGCTCGCTCGCTCGAAACCGGCCGGGACGGCCTCAGCTCGCTGCTCGACAAGGTCGACTATCGGGACCTCACGGCGCAGGTGCGCCGGCTGGTCGACACGGGCGAGGCCATCAACACCGCGAAGCCGATGCTCGTCGACCTTCCAGACCCTACGGAAGAGGAGCTTCGCGAGTCGATCCTGGATCTCGTTCGCACGCCGCTCTCGGACAGGCTCTGGTACCTCGCCGACGGCCTCCGCGTGGGCCTGACGGTCGAGCAGATTCACGCGGCCACGGACATCGACGTCTGGTTTCTCGAGCAGATGCGGCAAATCATCGGCTTCGAGCAGATACTTTCCGCATCAGCGGCCAAGCCGCTCACGGCGGGGCTTCTGCGCGAGGCGAAAGAGCACGGCTTCAGCGACGCACAGATTGCCTCGCTGCGGGGTGAGACGCCGGTCGCCGTCCGGGCCGCGAGAGCTTCACACGACGTCCGTCCCGTGTACTCGCGGGTCGATACCTGTGCGGCGGAGTTTCCGGCGCTGACCCCGTACATGTATTCCACATGGGGCCTCGAGAGCGAGGCGCGCGCGGACCGGGGCTCGAAGAAGGTGATGATCCTCGGCGGTGGCCCGAACCGGATCGGGCAGGGCATCGAGTTCGACTACTGCTGCGTCCACGCCTCGTTCGCGCTCAAGGAGATGGGATTCGAAACCATCATGGTGAACTGCAATCCCGAGACCGTTTCCACCGATTACGACACGTCGGACCGGCTCTACTTCGAGCCGCTCACCTTCGAAGACGTGATGAACATCGTCGAGGTCGAAAAACCGGAGGGCGTCATCGTCCAATTTGGTGGGCAGACGCCGCTCAAGCTTGCCGTGCCGCTTTCACGCGAGGGCGTGCAGATCCTCGGAACGACCGCCGACGCGATCGATCGTGCCGAGGACCGCGAGCGGTTCGAAGAGCTTCTCCAGACACTCAACCTCAAACGGCCCCGCGGCGGCATCGCCAAGGGCACGAAGGACGCCTTTGCCGTCGCCGAACGAATCGGGTTTCCCGTCGTCGTTCGCCCAAGCTACGTGCTCGGGGGTCGCGCGATGGAAATCGTTCACTCGCCGGAGGAGCTGGCGAGGTACATGACGGTCGCGCTCGAAGCGGTCGCCGATGCAGAGACGCAGACGATTCTGGTGGACGAGTTCTTGAAGGATGCGATCGAGGTGGACGTCGACTGCGTGTCGGATGGCGAGCACGTAGTGATCGGGGGCTTGCTGCAGCACATCGAAGAGGCTGGGATTCACTCCGGTGACTCGTCGATGGCGCTTCCAGCACACGCGCTTCCGCCGGACGTGCTGGCGACGCTCCGTTCGTCGACGCGGGCGCTTGCGCTCGAGCTCGGCGTCGTCGGTCTGATGAACGTGCAGTTCGCCGTCCGAGGGAGTGCGGTGTTCGTCATCGAGGTCAACCCTCGGGCGTCGCGTACGATCCCGTTCATCAGCAAAGCGATAGGCGTCCCACTCGCGAAAATCGCAGCCAAGGTCATGACGGGCGTGACCCTCCGCGAGCTCGGCTACACGCGCGAAATCGTCACCGATCACATCGCCGTCAAAGAGTCCGTCTTCCCCTTCACGAAGTTCCCGGGCGTCGACACGATTCTGAGCCCGGAGATGCGCTCCACGGGGGAGGTGATGGGGATCGCCGACAACTTCCCCGATGCGTTCTACAAGGCGCTCCTCTCCGCGTACGTGGAGCTTCCCGACCAGGGAAAGGTCTTCATCAGCGTGAAAGAGGGTGACAAGCCCGCGGCGGCCGATCTGGCGCGGCGGCTCGTGGAACTCGGATTTGAAATCGTTGCCACCAAGGGGACGCAGGAAGTGCTGCAGCGCGCCGGCGTCCACGCGACCGGCGTGCACAAAGTGGGCGAGGGCCGCCCGCACATCGTCGACCTTCTTCAGAACGGGGACATCGATCTCGTGTTCAATACGACCGAGGGCGCAAAGGCCATCCGGGACAGCCGTTCGATGAGGCGGCAGACCGTGTTGAGTGACGTGCCCTACTTCACGACGATCGCGGCCGCAGTGGCTGCAGTGGATGCCGTCGAGGCGCGCCGCCAGCGTCCGCCCTCGGTGTGCTCGCTGCAGGAGTACCACGCACGGACCCGCGAGCTCGCGACGCTTCCCCCTCCGAGCGGTTAGCGAGGGGTTGCCTTCCTTCCGTGCTCAGTTTACGAGAACGGGGTGGAACGGGTTCCGATGACGCCCGAGGGGCACGCCGCGCTCACCGCCGAGCTGAATGCGCTCAAGGCGGAGCGTCCGAAGATCTCACAAGAGATCGGCGTCGCACGCGAGCACGGTGACCTGAAGGAAAACGCCGAATATCACGCCGCCAAAGAAAAGCAGGGGATGTGCGAGGCGCGGATCGCGGAGATCGAAGACAAGCTCTCGCGCGCCGAGGTCATCGACCCGTCGACCTTGAGCGGCGACAGGGTGAAGTTCGGCGCAATCGTCGAGCTCGAAGACATGGACAACGGCAAGATGGTCGCGTATCGCCTCGTCGGCCCGGACGAATCCGACCTCAAGCTCGGGAAGATCTCAATCACCTCTCCCGTGGCCCGCGCACTCGTCGGCAAAGAGGTCGGCGACGAGGTGCGGGTCCAGACCCCTGGCGGCGTTCGCAATTACGAAGTCAGCGACGTCCGCTGGAGCTGAGGGGAGCCGATCCCGAGGGGGGGCGCGGGTGTCCACGTTACTCGATCATCCGGTCGAAACGCTTCCGGGCATCGGACCGACCACGGGGGCGCACCTCCGCCGAAAGGGCTTCGAGTCGGTGGGGGACCTCTTGTGGCTCTTGCCTCTCGGGTACGACGATCAGCGTCGTCCGACTCCGATCCATGCGCTGCGCGACGGCGACTACGCGGTGGTCGAAGGGATGGTTCACTCGACGCGTTCATTTCCGCGGGGGGGCCGCGTGGGCTTCGAGGCACGGCTGCGCCCGTTGGATCCGGCAATCGAAGGCGATGGCTACGATGAGCTCAAGCTAATCTGGTTTCGCGCAATCCCGGGCCTCTCACGGCGCTACGAGAAAGGGGCGACGGTCCGCGTGGCGGGACGCATCAGTGATTTCCGCGGCACCGCGACCATCGCGCATCCCGAGTCACTGAGCGCCGACGCCGAAGGAACGATCGCGCCGCGTTATCCCGAGGTGCCGGGGGTGCGCCGCAAGACTCTCCGACGCGCGGTGCGCGCAGCGGTCGATCGCGCGGCGCGGGAGATTCCCGATCTCATCCCCGATCCGCTTCGCCGGGAGGTCGACGCGGGCACCGTGGGCGACGCGCTAGCAGCTCTTCACGTCCCCGACCCCGCACTCTTCGAAAAAGCGGAGGGATCCCCCGCCGCTTCCTACCGAAGGCTTGCACTCGAGGAGCTGTTCCTCTGGGAGCTGGCGCTCCGGCGGCGACGGACGTCCGAGCACGGCAGCGTCGCACGCGCGTTCGACCCCGAGCCCGCGGTGCCGACGGCTTGTGCGGTGTTCGAGTTCGAGCTGACGCCTGCCCAGCGGCGCGCCATCCAAGAGCTCGGCGCGTCGCTCGCGCGGACCGAGCCCATGCGGCGCCTGCTCCAGGGCGACGTCGGGTGCGGCAAGACCGCGGTGGCGATGGTGGCCTGCGCACAGGTTGCTGCGGGTGGGGCTCAAACCGCGTTTCTCGCGCCGACCGAGCTGCTTGCGGACCAGCACAGCGAGACTCTGCGGCCGCTCGCTGAAGAGCTCGGCATTCGTTTGGGGTCCTTCACCGGTGCGATGAGCCGCGCAGAGCGCCGGTCGATGCTCGACCGGATGGCCACCGGCGCGGTCGATCTCGTCGTCGGGACGCATGCGATGCTCGGCGGGGAGGTTCGCTTTGCAGACCTCGGGCTCGTCATCGTCGACGAGCAGCACCGCTTCGGGGTGGCGCAGCGTCTTCGCCTCGGCACGCGTGGCTCGGATCGGTCTCCGCATCTCTTGGTGATGACTGCGACCCCAATCCCGAGAAGCCTCGCCCTGGTCCTCTACGCCGGTCTCGAGCTCACGACGATCGACACCAAGCCGCCGGGCCGGCTCGCTTCGACGACCAAGATGATCTCGCGCAGCCACCGCGAAGCGGTGTTCCGTCAGGTCGGGCGTGCGCTCGAAGCCGCTGGCCGAGCGTTCGTGGTGTGTCCCGCGATCTCGTCATCCGATGAGCTGGTCGGGGTCGACCGCATGCTCGCCGAGATGAGGGCGCGGTTCGGCGCCGACCGTGTCGACGAGATCCACGGACGTCTTTCTGGAGACGCGCGTCGCCAGCGAATGCGGGCGTTCGTCGACGGGGAAATCGACATCCTAGTCGGCACGACGGTGTTGGAGGTCGGAGTCGACGTGCCCGCTGCGAACATCATCGTGATCGAGCAGGCCGAGCGCTTCGGGCTAGCGCAGCTTCATCAGCTTCGAGGTCGCGTCGGGCGCGCCGGTCAGCGCAGCGCCTGTCTGCTGACCTTCGAGGAGCCGCTTTCGAGCGAGGCCGAGGCCCGCCTTCGCGCGCTGTGCGAGAACGACGACGGCTTCGCGCTGGCCGAACGGGACCTGGAGCTTCGCGGTCCCGGCCACGTTTTCGGCTATCGCCAGTCGGGGGCGAGCGGGCTGCAATTTGCCGACCTGATCGACGACAGGGCGCTCCTCCGGCGTGCGGGCGATCTGGCCGATCGCATCCTCGCCGCCGATCCGGATCTCGCCGCTCCCGAGCACGCGGCAGCGCGGGCCGCCGTCGAACGCTGGGAACGCCACGCAGCCGTCCGGGAGGACGCCGGGTGAGGCGGAGGGGCGGCTTCGCGGGCTTCTTGACGCATTGTCGGGAGGCGGGTAGTTCCGAAACATGCCTCTGATCCAGCACGCGCAGCGCGAGGTCACGCTCAAGATCGTATACTACGGTGTCGGGCTCGGGGGCAAAACCACCAACCTCGAGATGCTTCACAGCCAGTCGCGGCCGGATCGTCGCGGCAAGCTCGTTTCGGTGAACACCGAAGCCGAGCGAACGCTGTTCCTCGACTTCCTTCCGATGGAGCTCGGCGACTTCCGAGGCTACAGCGTACGTCTCCATTTGATATCCGTCCCGGGACAGATCGCACAAGACTCCACCCGGCAGATGGTGCTTCGAAACGTCGATGGCGTCGTGCTGGTCGTCGATAGCCAAGCCGATGCCATCGAGGGCAACAACTATAGCATTCGCAATCTCGACTACAATCTCCGCCAGCACGGTATCGATCCCGATCGGATTCCGATGGTCGTGCAGTACAACAAGCGAGACCTCCCGGGCGTCCTCGACGTCGAGGAGCTCTCCGCGCGTCTCGGCGTTCCGGAGGGGGTCCCCGAGCTCGTCGCGTCGGCGAAGGACGGGTGGGGTGTTTTCGAGACCGTGAAGTCGATCGTGCGGGTGTGCATGCATCAGATCGGCGACCCTTCGCTCCAAAGCGATGGGCGCGTCGTGTGTTTGCTCGACGAGGCCCGCGGCCGCTTCTACCCGAGTGGGCCGGTTTCGATGATCCATGCCCTCGCTCCGGAGGAGGAGCTCGACCTCGACGATCTCGAGCTCGTCAGCGGCGGTTAGGCCATGCCTGGGTCGACGTCGGAGGTGCTTGCCGATCGCGTTCGACGGATCGCCTCTACCATCGAAATGCTTCCCGTGCGGACGCCGACCCTGCCGCCGGCGACCCACACCAACACGTTCCTAGTGGGCACCGGCGAGGCCGTTCTCGTCGAGCCCGCAACCCCGTACCGCGACGAGCAGGATCTCATGGCCGAGTGGGTTCAGGCCGCACGCCTCCGTGGCATCGAGCCGGTGGCGATCATCGCGACCCATCATCATCCGGATCACGTGGGCGGCGCGATGGCGCTTCGCGAGCGGCTGCAGCTTCCGCTGTGGGCCCATGCGATGACCGCGCAGCGGCTCGAAGGGATCGTCGAAATCGATCGCCTGATTCAAGACGGGGAGCGGATCGAGCTCGGCGGTGACATCCCGACCTCGCTGACCGCGCTTTTCACCCCGGGACACGCGCCCGGTCATCTCTGCTTCACCGACGAGGCGAGCGGCATCATGATCGCGGGGGACATGGTGGCATCGATCGGGACGATCATCGTCGAGCCGACCGACGGCGACATGCTTCTCTACCTCGAGTCCCTCCGCAAGATGTCGGCGCTCGAGCCGGCGGGTCTGCTCCCTGCGCACGGCGAGCTCATCGAGGACCCGCAGGCCATCCTGAGCTTCTACGTCGAGCACCGCCTGATGCGCGAAGCCAAGGTCCTCGACGCCCTCGAGGCGCGCGGCACGCCTTCGAGGCCGCGTCATCTGGTCGCCCGCGCCTACGACGACGCCCCCAAGGCGGTCTGGCCCCTCGCCCTAGGCTCGATCGAAGCCCATCTGATCAAGCTCGAACGCGAAGGGCGGATTGCGAAGGAAGGGGACCGGTGGTCTCCTAGGCGGTAGGGGGGATCCCGAAAAGGTTTGATTACATCGGCCCTGCCCACCCCCAACCGGAATTATATAGGGGACAGTCCCCTTTTTGATGTGCGTGGCCAAAGCTCACCAGTGACTCCGGCCACCTTTGCAAGTGGACCCGTCCGACGGAGCCGCATATCGCGATTTTTGGGCCCCGGCTCCCTCGGCACCTAAGGAAGCGCGTTCAACGTCCAGTCGTAGCGGTGGTAATCGAGGGCGTAGCCCTGATCGAGAGCCTGCTCGAGTGCTTTTCGTTTGTCGTCGCGGGCGTGGTCGACGAGGAAGAGCCAGACGCCTTCGGTGCGCCCGAAGTCGGCCTGGTACCAGCGGAAGATCATCGGCACGCGGACCACGCGCGCTGCATCGTCGATCTCGACGTCGGATTGGACCAGGTTGACCGAGGCGAGCTCCAGCTGGGCGTCGAGCTTCGACGCTTCGTAGAACGCGACCGGAGGGCAGCTCGTCGATGCACAAACCAATGCCGCGTGGATCCTCGGCTCGAGCCTCGAAGGACACAGGCCTAGCCGTGGATCGTCGTCGTCGAACAACCGTGCGCCCGTGGCCGGATGGGGTGCATTTCGGCGGAGCACGCCGTTTTCGATCTCATCCAAGGTGATCACGACGTCGCCCACGCGATAGGCGACGACCCCGAAAAACGAGGGGACCTCCATGACCGACTCGCGGATCCCGAGCGCGAGCACGCCGTGGATCGCGAGAACGTTGTACAGGTTGATCCAGAACGCGATCCGCGTTTCGTCATCGGCCATGTCCACCGGCTCGATGCCGCGGAGAAGGCCGCTGGTCTGCTTCATGGCGGCGTAGGTGGGTGAGGCCGCGAGCTTCGCGTAGTCGACCCGCCCCTCTGCATCGATCGCCTCGCCCTCGAGCGCGTTCCGCAGCTTCTGCAGCGCTTCAGCGACCTCCGACGGAGCGCTGGTAGCACCGACTGGCGCCCCGTCATTGAGCACTTTGCGCGCGAGCCAGTGGTTCGGTACGAGCGCCTTGGCCAGCTCTTTCGGGTTGCGTGCGTGACGAAGGATGTCGCCCGCATCACGAAGATTCCGGATCCAGGAGTCGCTCATCGGACGAGGGTACGGCGCAAACGGCGAAGCGTCACTCGGCGCGCGCCTTTGGCAGGCGAACGAGGGCGCCGAGCGAGGTCTCGAGCGGCCTCACGATCACCCAGTCGTCGCTGGACCCCTCCCCAGCCGTGTCGTGCCGCGCCGTCAGCCAGGTCGAGCCTGCGGGCACACCGCGGAGTTGGAACTCACCTGCGGCGTCAGTGCGCGTCGCCCGCTCCCATCGCGGCGGATCGCCCCACGTCACCTCCGCGTCGGCCACCGGATCGCCGTCGGCGTCGATGACCTCACCCTCGACCAAGCCGCCGGGCTCCAGCCAGATGACATCCAGCTCTTGCGGTCGATCGACATATCGGGGGGCCTCGAGAACGACCCGCTGGCGCTGCGATTCGTAGTCGCGGTGGAAAAAGCGAACGTCGTACGTGCCGGTCGGCACTCGACGGAACACGAATGTGCCGTCCGCGCGGGTCTTGGCGTCGAGCGTGGCTGGGCCTTCCATTCGCACGTCGACCCCGCCCAGGCCTTCGCTCGCCCATCGATCGAAGACGGTTCCGATGAGCGTCACCCCCGCGTACATCACGACGCGAAGGTCTTCGATGGCTTCGACCTCCGAGAGCCGCGTCGGGCTGAACGCCGGATGCTCGGCCTCGAGCTCGAACGGGGGCGCGGGCAGCGCGGGAACGGAAAAGGTGCCGTCCTCCTCGGACTTCGCGGTTCGTCGCACGGGCGTCTTTGGTTCGGAGGACGAGACCGTCACGAGCGCTCCGCCTACACCGAAGCCCCGCTCGTCCAGGACCCGCCCGCGAAGCGAGTAGAGCGCGCTCGAGAGCATGAGCTCGACGGTCACACGCGCCTCTTCGTCGACTTCGACCGACGTGCGCGCTGGTGGCAGATCGTAGGGGAGCGCGGTCACCGTCATCGCTCCTCTCACGCCTCGAAACGAAAACGAGCCGTCCGCGTCCGTGACGGTCATTCGCGGCACCCTTTCGCCGGGCGTGCGAAGCTCCACCGGGATCCCGTCGAGCCCAGCTCCTCGCTCGTCGATCACGACCCCTGCGAGCTCTCCACCCCGGCGCATGGTGAGCTCGACGCCGTCGCGCGCGGCGCCCGGGGCGACGTTCAGCGGCGTCGACTCGACCGGGACGAAGGCATCGTGGCTCGCAGCGACCGTGTAGATACCCGGGCGCAGGCGCGGGAGCCGAAAATTGCCGTCGCGATCGGACTCCGCCTGCTGGACGAAGGCGAGCGCACCGCTTCCAACGGCCGCAATCGGCGGCACCGGTCCTGCCGTCACCCCGAGCGAATCTCCTGCCTGGAGCGGAGGCGCGCGGGGCTCGCCCTCTCCAAATGCCCGCACCGTCGCGCCTTCGATCGGGCTGCCCTGCGCGTCGACGATGCGTCCCTCGATTCGGGACGCGCGCTGAAGCCGAACGGTGGTGGGCGTCGCATCCGGGCCGTAGCGAAGCGGTCCGGCCGCCACGTATCCGTCGGCCTCGACGTAGAGTCCGTGCTCGTCACCCACGATCCCGACCAGCTCGAATCGGCCTCGGCCGTCGGTCCGCGTGCGCCGGCTGTGAACCCCGAGCGCACCCGTCGTCAGCGTCACCTCGGCGTTCCCCACGGCCTGACCGGAATACGCGTCGACGATTCTACCGGCCATCGTCCACCCCGCCGCGAGCTGCATCCCAAATGCACGCCTCGAGCCCGCATCGAGAATCAGTCCCGTGAGGGGTGGGGCGACCAAACGAGCCTTGCTGGCACGAAGCTCGTAGATGCCGGGCGGGATCCCTCTCCAGTCGAACCGGCCCTCGGCGTCGCTCCGCACGGACCGCGCCGGCCAAAAGCCGCTTCCCGCGAGGGAGATGGTCACGCCCTCGAGCGGCGCGCCGCGCGGTCCGACGACGATGCCCGCAAGCGAGGCGGCCCCGGTTTCACCCGGCCACGTCTCCGTTCGGTCGGAGCCCCCTGCCAAACCCCAGGTCGCCGTGGGTTTCGACGCGTAGCCCCCTGGAATCATGAACGTTCCCAGTATCAAAAGCCCCGTGAGTGCGCCCGCCGCTCGCATTCGCTTGCGTTGTATCGTCGATCGCATCTGGGGGCGAGAGCGCATTCTTGCGACGCAGCCAGCCCGGTGCTACATCGCGGCTCCCTCGAAAAGGGGCTTCGGACATGGCCAAGACGTGTGATTTCTGCGGCAAGAACCGCCACAAGGCTCACAAGGTGAGCCACTCGAACATCAAGACCCGGAAGTGGCAGCATCCCAATCTGCAGTCCCTGCGCGCGATCGTCGATGGAAAGGTTCGCCGTGTCACCGCCTGCACGCGCTGCATCCGCTCGGGGAAGGTTGTCAAAGCCGCTTAGAGGCTTTTCGAAGCGTCCCGAGGTGCCGCTCCCGCCGGGATGTGACCCTGCGTCCATCGTGCTCACGTTTCCGGTCGCGCCCGAGCATGCGGGTCAACGTCTCGACCGTTTCATCCAGCATCGAATTCCAAGGCTCTCCCGTACCCGCGCCCAGGCGGTGGTGCGCTCCTGCGCCTACCGCCCCGACGGCACGCGACGTCGAGCGAGCGAGCGCGTGCGCGCGGGCGAGACCGTCGTGCTCGTTCGTCCCCCCTTCGAAGAGCCCGAGGTCCCGCTGTATTTCGACGTGCTCTACGAAGACGATGCGATCGTGGCCGTGGACAAGCCCTCGGGGTTGCCGGTGCATCCCTCGGCGACCTACCACAAGAACACGCTCACCGCGTTGCTGAAGGCGAGATTTGGCGACGATCCCCCGAAGATCGCGCATCGACTCGATCGCGAGACGAGCGGGCTGCTGCTCTGCGGGCGCACGCGAGCCGCGGAGCGTGCCTTGAAAATCGACTTCGAGAACCGGCGGGTGCGCAAGCGCTACCTCGCGATCGTGCGCGGCGTGATGCCCCGCGATCGGGGGCGCATCGAGCTTCCCCTGGATCGCGCCAAAGAGGGGCTTCACATCTTGATGGAGGTCACGCCGGAGGGCGAGGGGTACGCCTGCGCGACCCGATATCGCGTGGTGGCTCGGCGTGACGACGCGACGCTCGTCTCGCTCTGCCCCGAAAGCGGTCGTCAACACCAGCTTCGCGTCCACCTCAGCGCCCTCGGCTTTCCCATCGTCGGCGACAAGCTCTACGGACCCGAGGGCGTTCAACCCTTCCTCGACTACATCGATGGCGGGATGACCGACGCGCTTCGCTCGCGACTGGGCCACGTTCGTCAGGCGCTGCACGCGTTCGAGCTCGAGGTTACGCACCCGTCGACGGGCCGCCCCATCACGCTTCGCGCGCCGCTAGCCGAAGATCTCACGGCCCTCTGGGGTGCCACGCTCGGCGATGCGGCGTGGGCCTCTGCGGCGGCGTGCTAGGCTGCGGGCGTGCGTGGTTGGATCGCGGGGCTCGCATTGTGGGGAATCGGGTGCGCGGGGGTGTCCTCGAGCGTCACGGTGAGCGAGCTCCTCCCGGCCGACGAGCCGCTCTTCGACCATGCGGTCGATTTCGTCGAGGATCCGGCGGTCGCGCGGGGCGAGTGGGGCGGGACGTTCGAGCGCCGCGTTCGCCGGGCGGACCTGATCGCGGTCGTGCGGATCCGCTCGCTGAGCTCGGACACGGTCCGCAATCGCTCCGCCTATCGCCTCACGGCGAGAGTGAAAGACCGGCTCGAGGGGAGGTCGCCCCGGGAGGTGGTCCTCCGCGTCGACGACGACCGGGGCGGGTACGAGACCGTCCAAGCCAACGAAGATCGACTCCTCGAGCATTCTTTCGTGGCCTTCATCAAGTGGGCTGCCGATCCGGAGTCCAACGAACCGGTCGCGCATTGGCACTTGTCTCCCGACTCGAAAACGGTTCGTGAAAACGTCGACTTCTTCCTGCGCCAGCCCGCGCCGGAGACCGCACCGGCAGCGCGGTAGCCGGGAGTTCGACGTAACCTGGACCCCGGGCGTAGACTAACCCTAGGTGGCCCCCATGCGACACGTCTTCATGCTCACCCTTTTGGTCGCGATGCTCGGCGGTTTCGGCTGCGAGCGCGGCGCGCCAGCCCCGCAGGCCGAAGGCCACGACCACGCCCAACACCACCACGCCCACGACGCGCCGAAGCCCACGACATCACCTTCGAAAGAGCCTCCGGCCCCCGCGGGCCCGCGTATCGAGACCGGCGCGTTTATCTTGGCGGTCGCCCCCGCGCAGCCGAAGTACCGCGTCGGCAAACCCGGCGCGTTCGAGATCGCGCTCGAGGGTCGCGGCGAGTGGCACGTCAATCAGGAGTATCCGATTCGCGTCGAGCTGAGCGCTCCGGAAGGTGCGGGGGTCGCCAAGCAGGAGCTCGTCAAGGACGACGCGAAGGAGTTCGGCGAGAAGAAGGTACGGTTTCTGGCCCCGGTCGCACCATCCGCGGCCGGTGAGCACGAGGTCAGCTGCGATGTTTCGTTTGCTTTGTGTACCGACGAGAACTGCGTGCTCGAGAGACGGACCGTGGCGATGAAGCTCGAGGTACAATGACATGAGCGAGGGGGGGTTCGACCGCGCGCTGGACGCCATTCGCAGCGAGGTGAAATCCCGCTTCGAAGCACAGAAGCGGGTTCTTTCGTTTCGCGAGTATCTCGACCTCGTCCGCGAGCATCCCCGCCGACACACACGCGACGCCGGTCGTTACCTGAAGGACTGTCTGGATTTCTTCGGCTCGTACGAAGTCGAACGGCCCGCGGGCAAGGTCAAGCGCTGGCGCCTCTTCGATCTCGAGTTCGGACGCCACAACAGCGGTCACCAGGCCGAGCTTCGGCTCCGAGATCGGCTTGCGGGCAACGAACACGCCCAGGAGGCCCTCTATCGCATCCTCGACGGGTTCGAGCGGGAAGGGCGCGCCAACCGGCTGGTGCTGCTCCACGGCCCGAACGGAAGCGCCAAGTCGACGTTCGCCGCGTGCCTGATGCGCGGCCTCGAAGCCTATTCCGACACGGACGACGGCGCGCTCTATCGCTTTTCGTGGATCTTCCCGCGTTCGCGGGAGGGATCGGGCATCGGCTTCACGACGTCCTCGGACGAGCTAGGTCAAGGCGACTCGTTCGCGCACCTTCCCGAGGATCGCATCATCGCCAAGCTTCAAAGCTCGGTGCGCGAGCATCCGCTTCTCTTGCTTCCCCGGGACGTCCGACAGCGGCTGATCGCGAGCATCTACGAAGGCGCGAATCTCTTGGAGGCTGCGCCGGACTGGGTGTGGACGGGCCAACTCAGCCGCAAGAACCAGCAGATCTTCCAGGCGCTCTTGACCGCGTACCGCGGCGACCTCGAGCGTGTGCTCGCCCACATTCAGGTCGAGCGCTTCTACGTCTCGCGCCGCTACCGCGTGGGCGCCGTGACGATTGGGCCGCAGATGTCGGTCGATGCCTCCGAGCGCCAGATCACGGCGGACCGTTCGATCGAGTCGCTGCCCGCGTCGCTGAGCGCGCTCACGCTCTTCGAGCCGTTCGGGGAGCTCGTCGATGCGTCGGGCGGCATCGTCGAGTTCAGCGACCTGTTGAAGCGGCCCCTCGAGGCATGGAAGTATCTGCTTCTCGCGATCGAAAACGGCGAAGTGTCGCTTCAGATGTCGAACCTCCCGATCAATGCGGTGATGATCGCAAGCTCGAACGAGCTTCACCTGAGCGCGTTCCGGCAGCACCCGGAATACAACTCCTTCCGGGGCCGCATTCTTCGGGTGCGCATGTCTTATCTGCTCGACGTTCACCGGGAGCAAGAGATCTACGACGGCCAAATCGTGCCGCAGATTCCAAACCACGTTGCGCCGCACACCACCTATGTCGCGGCGCTCTGGGCGGTTCTCACCCGGCTTCGCAAGCCCGACGCCTCGCGTTTTGCCGACAGCGATCTCGGTACGATCGCATCCTCGCTCACCCCCCTCGAAAAGGCCGACCTGCTCGCCGACGGCCTCGTGCCGGCACGGTTCGAGGCCGACCAGGCCAAGGTGCTCGCCAGCGGCATCACCGAGGTAGAGCTGCAAGGCGCTTCCACTTCGGACTACGAGGGCATCAACGGCGCCTCGCCGCGAGAGATTCGCATGTTGCTCCTCGATGCGGCTGCAGACTTCGAGGAGCCCTGCGTGTCGCCTGCGATGTTTCTTCAGCGCCTGACCGAGTTCTGCGAGCGCGACGACTACGACTTCCTCAAGGAGCAGGCGGACGGCCTCTATCGCGACCACCGCGCCTTCGTCGACGTGGTGAACGAGCGCTGGCTCGACATCGTCGAAGGCGAGCTTCGCGCGGCTACGGGGCTGATCGACGAGCACAGCCACATCGGGCTTTTCGATCGTTACGTCAGCCACGTCTCGTACTCGGTCAAGAGGGAGCGTGTTTTCAATCCCGTGACCGGCGAGGACGAGGACCCGGACGTCGATCTCATGCGCAGCGTCGAAGAAAAGCTCGGTGTCGACGATCCGCAGGCGTTTCGAAACGACCTCCTGAGCGCGATTGCGGCCTGGGCGATCGACCACCCGGAGCAGGACGTCGACTACGAAGCCCTCTTCCCGCGCTACATCGAGCAGATGCGTCAGGCCTATTTCGACGAGCGGCGGGGGCAGGTCGGTGAAATCGGTCGCGCGATCGTATCGGTGCTCGAAGAGGACGACACGCTCGATGCCGATCTCCGAGAAGCGGCGCAGCAGGCGCTGCAGGTGCTCATCGGGGTATATGGATACGAGCGATCGAGCGCCAAGGTCGCGCTTGGCGCGCTGGTCGACGCCCGCTATCTCGACTGACTGGGCGGGACGCGCTCGCGCTGCGCACGGCCTTTAGCTCAGCTCGCGGCGAACGCGCCTACGCTCGGCGGCTTCGTCTGCGAGACGGCGATCCTCGGCGGTCTCGGCGAGGAGCGGGGGCACCGGGTAGGGCTTTCCATCCGGGTCGAGATTGACGAACGTCGTCCGCGCGTCGGCGCACAGCGCTCGCTCGCCCGTGTCCGCCTGCTCGCGCTCGACCCGAACCCCGATCTCCATCGAGGTCCTGAAGGCGGCATTGACGCGGGCGGTCAGCCGGACCACATCGCCCACGCGGATCGGCGCTCGAAACTCGAGCGCCTCGACGCGCGCCGTCACCGACACGCGGCCGCAATGGCGCTTCGCGGCGATCGAGCTGCAGATGTCGATCCAGCTCATGATCACCCCGCCGAAGGCAGTCCCGATCGCGTTGGCGTGCTGGGGCAACACGAGCTCGGTCATCTCGGTAAACGACTCGGACGGGGCTTTGGGCTGCATGCGCGGAGCATAAGGTGTGCCGACTATCGTTTAAAGGCATAATCCGCGCGTGCAGCTGCTTTTTACTCGCGAGGAGTCACGCGACGTCGACCGCACCGCGATCGACGAGCTCGGCGTCGTGAGCCTGGTGTTGATGGAAAACGCGGGGCGCGGCGCGGCCGACGCCATCGTGCAGAAGTTCGGTGGCCGGCTCGCAAAGGTCGTCCTCGTCGGGGGGCCGGGGCAGAACGGCGGTGACGCCTGGGTGATCGCGAGACGACTCACGCTGCTCGGGCATCATCCCGTCGCGATTCTCGTCGGCGAGGCTTCGCGACTACGGGGGGATGCCGCTGCGAACTGGGCGCTTCTCGGCAAGCTCGGCATTCGCACCGTCGAAGTCGCGCCGGAGGAAGTGCGCGCGATCGAAAGCGAGCTCGCGGAGGCAAGCCTGATCGTCGACGGTCTGTTTGGCACAGGCCTCGATCGCATGGTCGACGGCGGGTACGCCGATGCGATCAGGGCCATGGACGCGGCCCATGCGCCCCTGGTTGCGCTCGACCTTCCGAGCGGGCTCGACGCGGACACGGGCGCGATCTTTGGTATCGCGCCGCACGCCGCGCTGACGGTGACGTTTGCAGGGCACAAGCGCGGGCTCCACCAGTTTCCGGGGGCCGCGCACGTGGGCGAGGTGCGGCTCGTCGACATCGGTATCCCAATCGACGCCTCGCCGCATGCCAGTCTCTGGACCGGCGCCGACCTCGCTTCGCTGCTCGGGCCGCGTGCCCCGGACGCGCACAAGGGCACGCACGGACACCTACTGGTCGTCGGCGGTGCGCCTGGGACGACGGGGGCCGCTGTGCTGGCGGGGCGGGCAGCCTTCCGCGCCGGCGCAGGCCTCGTCACGATCGGTGCACGTCGCGACGCGCGAGCGGCGCTCGAAGAAAAGGTGATCGAGCTGATGACCACCGAGCTTCCCGAGCACGTCGACCGAAAAGCCGTCGAGCGCGCGTGCGACGGCATGCGGGCGGTCGTGCTCGGGCCGGGGATGGGCCTCGATGCGCAGGGCCGCGCTTGGGCGACGGCGTTCGCGCTGCACGCCCCCGTGACCACTGTGATCGACGCCGATGGGCTGACCCACGTGGCCGAGAACGGGCTTTCTGCGCTCCAGGACGCGGCGGCGCCCCGCATCCTGACTCCGCATCCGGGAGAAGCTGCGCGCCTTCTCGGTCGCTCCACCTCGGACGTTCAAGCCGACCGCTACACCGCGGCCCGCTCGATCGCGGAGGAGTCGGGTCAGGCGGTGATTCTCAAGGGCGCGCGCAGCATCGCCGCGATGGCCGACGACCTTCGTGTCTGTGCGGAGGGGACGCCTGCGCTCGGGGTCGCGGGGACGGGTGACGTGTTGAGCGGGGTGGTTGGTGCGATGGCGCTCACCCTCGCGCCCATCGATGCCGCCATTGCGGGGACGCTCGTCCACGCGATTGCGGGAATGCGCGCCTCGGTCGGGGACCGCGGCCTCATCGCCTCCGAGGTCGCCGACGCGGTGCCAGCCGTGTTGGCGGCGGCGCTCGGCCGCTGAGCGGGCGCCCAGGCGACAGGTTGACACGACACCGTGTCACCGAGGGGACAAGCTGGCGCGCGCCTCGGGGTGGCAGCACGGAAATGCTTGAGTTTTTCGAGGTGGCATCGCCGTTGCAATGAACGGGCGTGGAGACCATCGATGCAGAGCCAAGAACAATACAATGAAGAAATCCTCCCTTGCGTACCCGAGCTTTCCCGGACCGCCCTTCGGCTGGCGCGCGGT
>JBFGKE010000022.1:0-57105 GCA_041576815.1 Polyangiales bacterium | reverse complement strand
GCGAGCGTTCCACGAAGAAGCGTCCTGCGATCGAAGCGCTTCATGACGCGTCCCCCGACTCCTCGAGCACGCGGGGACCCGAGGTGGTCCTGAAGCCGTCACTCATCGCCACCTCGCGAAGCAGCTCGGTCACGCTGTAGCCAGAGACCTCGAACCGTCGGCCCAGGTATTCGAGCAATGGTTCCTCGCTCGCCTCGACTTGCCGGCCGACCGCATATCGAAAAAGCGTTCGTACCATGCACGGTCCGAGCGAGGGGTGGTTTCGAAGCGCGCGCCCCATCCCCGCTGCGTCGTCGTAAAAAACACCCTCGAGGTCGCCCGACGTGTCGATTTGCACTCCGTTTTCCTCGGTCCGGAACATGCCGATCGCGTCGAAGCTCTCGAGAGCGAGCCCGACGGGATCCATCAGCGAATGACACCCCGCGCACGCATCGTTCGAGACGTGAGCCTCCAGGCGCTCCCGTGCCGTTCGCAGCTCGCCCATGGTGTTCTCGACGATGGAGAAATCGATGTTGGCCGGCGGCGTGGGGACGTCCTGGCAAAGCAAGACCTCGCGGACGAACTTACCTCGCAGGGTCGCCGAGCTGCGGCCCGGATGTGAGTAGAGCGCGTTGAGGCTCGCGTGCGTGAGAATGCCGGCGCGCATCGTGTTTTCCGGGAAGCGATATGCCTCCCAGCCGTTCGGTGTTGGAACCGGGACCTGGTAGAGGACACCGAGCCGGCGGGTCATGAACGATTCGGGCGTCGTGAAGAGGTCGCGGTAGTCGTCGCCCGCGGTGACGTGAGTCACTATCGTCCGCAGCGTTTGCTCCTTCGCCTCTTCGATGAGAGGCTGCGTGTAGACGGGAAAGAGCGCGGCGTCTTTTCGTACCAGACCGTCGTCAAACTGCTTGAAGTCGTACATGTCCGCGAACAGGGCGCGAATGCCGGTTTCGAGCTCGGGCGCTCCAAGAAGGCGCTCGATCTGCAAAGCCAAACCGTTTTCATCGACTAGCTCGCCGTTTTCGCCGGCTGTCAGCAGCTCGTCATCGGGGGTCGTGTCCCAAAGCAGGTAGCTGAGGCGGGACGCCATCGAGACGCTGGTCAAGCGCATCTTCGTGGGGTCATCGGGAAGGGGTTCCGCAATCTCGACCCGAAACAGGAATTCCGGCGAGACCAAGAGGCTAGTGAGCGCGAGCTCGAGACCCTGATGAAAATCGTCTAGCTCGTCTGCTGCTTGATTGGCGATCGCAGCCCTGGCCTCGACCTCCGCCGGGGTCAGCGATCGTCGGAGCAGCAACCGCCCCACGCGCTCGACGAAGGCCCGCGCGCAGCCGTCGTCTTGAACTCCGCTCGGCTCGCACCGCACCAAGTCACCGCGGTGAGCTTCGTCGAGCGCTTGCTCGGCGACGGCGGCGGCGGCGGCTTCGTACTTTTCGAAGCCCGACGGTGTGACGCTGGCAAACGAAGAGCCGACGGCGAGCAGCCCGTCCCGTCGATCGTCCGGGTCGATGCGGCTCGTGACCGTGATGTGGTCGCCGAGCACGTCCCGGATGCTTCGCTCGTACTGCTCGGCGGTGAGTCGGCGGAGCGCAATCGGCCCGGCCTCGACCTCGACGGAACCGGACGCATCCGTGGTGCCGCTACACCCCGCGAGCAGGGTGGCTAGGAGCGCCGCGATCGGCACGAAGCGGAGTTCAGGGGCGTAGGGCATCAGACGGCCGTCGATTCCGGTGAAGTTACGCCGATGCCACAAACCACGCAATGGAGGTTTCGAAGCCCCTGTTATAGCTTTTCGAGTACACTCGGCGCGCCGCCGAGCCACGAGGCCGCGAGGAGAATGCGAGTGCTGAGAAAGTTCGTTTTGATCACTGGGTTCTTGGATATCCCGATCGGCCTCGCGACGTGGGCAGCCGCCATCGCCGAGCCTCACGACACCCACTTCGGTGCCCTAATGACGGTGGGCGCGTTTCTAATCTTCGCCGGGGCCGCGCTGATGTGGGCTTCCCAAGACCTGCGGGTTCGCGCGCCGATCGTGCTTTGGCAGGGCCTCGTCCGACTCGTCGCGGTCGCCAGCATCCTCTACATGGTTCCGGCGGGCATCGCCGAATCCTGGCAGTACGCCATCGTCGCCTTCGACGGCATCATTGCCCTCGTCTACATCGCCGGCACGATTCGACATACCGACGCCTCGTTCTCTCAGTTGGTCATGGGCAAGACGGCATAGGCGCTCGCGCAGGCTCGGTGGGGTGCTAGCCTGACGCGCGCATGGTTCGGATCGCTGCGTTCGGGGTGTTTCTGGTGGTGCTGCACGTCGGGCGGCCGATCGTCATTCCCGTGCTTCTCGCGACACTGATCGCGATCAGCCTTTCCAAGATCCTCGACGTGGCCGAAGAACGGTTGCCCCATTGGGTCGCCGTCTCGCTCGCCGTTCTCGCCGCCGTCGGGGTGGTCACGGCCCTCGGGTTCCTCACGACGCGGGCCGCCACCGATTTCGCGCTGGCGTTCGGTGCCTATCGCGGCGATTTCGAGCGCCTCCAGTTCGAAGCAGCATCGTGGCTTTGGGAGCAGGGCCTCGGCATCCCCGCCGCCGCGGTCGAGCAGTTCGATGCAAGTGACATCGTGCGGAGCCTGACGGTGCCCGGTCTCACCCTCGCGGCCGGGGTGGTGTCTGCAGGGGCGCTCGTGCTGCTGATCACGGTTTTCCTCGTCGTCGAAAGCGGCTCGATCACGCAAAAGCTCCAGGGCATCGATCGATTTGGCCGCATGGACGTTCAGGTGCTCAAGCGCGCGGCAAGTGACGTCCAGCGGTACCTGCTGATCAAGACGGTGACCAGCGGAGCCACCGGTCTTCTGGTTGCCGGCCTCGCCACCGTCGTCGGCCTCGGCCACGCGTTGCTCTTCGGCCTGCTGGCTTTCGTGTTGAACTACATCCCGAGCATCGGCAGCATTCTCGCGTCAATTCCGGCGATCGCCTTGGGGTTGATCACCCTCGGCTGGCTTCCCGCCTTCGGCTTGGCCTTGGGTTACTTCGCGATCAATCTCGTGATTGGAATCTTGATCGAGCCTCGATGGGCGGGGCAGGCGACCGACCTCTCGCCGAGCGTGGTGGTGCTCTCGATGGTCTTCTGGGGGTTCGTGCTTGGTCCGATTGGCGCGCTCCTTTCGGTTCCGCTCACGATCATCGTCCGGATCATCGCGTCGCAGTCGCGGGAATGGTCTTGGCTCGCGGTGCTTTTGAGCTCGCCCCGCAGCGCCGCGCGCGCGACGGACGTGGCATAGCGCCGTTTCGGCGCTGCCCGATGAAAGGGCGCTCAGGCGCGTTCGCTCGCCGCCGTGACCAAGTTTGCGAGGGCGTAGGCGGCAACGGGCACGACCTGCCCGTCTTCCTCGATCCCCTGGATACACCATCGCGCTGCTTCGGCAACGCTTCCAAACGCTTTGTTGGGGGCGGGCTGGGGTGAGATCCATCGAAGCGCGGTGTACGCACCGCGAACGAGCGCATTCGAAAGCACGATCGCGCTGCCGATGTTCTTCTTGCGGATGATGCCCCGTCTTCCGTCCTCGAAGTCTTTCATCCGACGACGGAGCGTCGCGTCTGGTATCTCGTCGATGCCGGTGGTGTCGACGAGAAGCGCGTGACGCGTGGGTGCGGCGAACACGTGCTCGTAAGACTCTTGCAAGTAGTCGATGTCGCCGACCCGCATCACCGCCGGCATAGAGACCAGGACGAGCGGCCACATCGAGACATCGAACGTAATCCCAACCTCCGGCGGCCGCGCGCCGATCTCGGGCTTCCCACCCACGCGATCATGGTAGCGAGCGGGCTCTCCGACAGGCAATCGTTTCCGCGAACCCCTGCGTTTTGCGGGACATGCTCCCGCCAGACGATTGGGGGCTCGATCGATCGAGCGGCGCCTTACCCCGTCGCGGCTTTCTTGGTCAGACCCGCATACGCGTATGCCGCAATTGGGACCGTCTGCCCGTCCGCTTCGATCCCTTCGATGCACCAGCGGGCGGCATCGTGGAGCGTCGAAAACGCCTTGTTCGGCGCGGGTTGGGGTGAGATCCATCGAAGTGCCGTGTACGCTCCGCGCACGAGGGCGTTTTGAATGATGATCGCGCTGCCGATGTTCTTTTGACGGATGATCGGCCTTCGGCTGTCTTCGAATTCCTTCATCTGCTTGCGAAGCGTGGCCCCGGGTACGCGAACGATCGTGGTGGTGTCTACGATCAGGGCGTGCCGCTTGGGTTGAGCAAAGACGGCTTCGTAGCACTGCCGCAGGTACTCGAAATCGGCGGCCCCAGTGACCGGCGGCATGGTGATGACCACGAGCGGCCACATCGAAACGTCGAAGCGTAACCCGACGCCGACCGGTGGTCCGCTGATCTTCGGTGCTTGCCCCATGATTGCATTATCGGCATTCATCGGCGTGACGCAAAGAAGGGGAGGTAGGGTCAAGCGATCATCTCGTCGACGAGGCCAGGCTCGAGGCTCTCATGACCGAAATCATCGACCGGATCGCCGCTCGGTTTTCGCAGGCCGACCGCCGTTGCCAGCGTGTTCAGCAGCTTGTTGTGCGTGACGCCACCCGCGTCGACGTATGCCCCCGTCCGCAGGTATCCGTCTGCGCCGCCCGCCAAGACGTAGGGCAGATTGGTGGTGGAGTGGGGAGGCCCGTTGGACAGGTCGTTGATCCAGGCGACGGCCCCTTTGTCGAGCAGCGTCCCGGTTTGGGTAGTGTACGCAGACAGCCGATCGATGAGGCGCGAGAAGAGCCGGGCGTGAATCCTGTCGACCGCGTTGTGCTTGGCCTGTGCGTCCGGAATCGGGTCGCCCTCCGAGCCATCGGCGAAGATGCGATGCGAGATCCAGTGGTACGACGGGAACTGTTCCCCCTGCCAGTAGTAGCGCGTGCTGTCGTTGCCGTTGCCAACCTGCAGCGTGGCCGCGTGCGTGTACCCGCACGAGAGCGCGAGCGCGATCACGTCGATGTGAAGCTCTGCAACTTCGACGATTCGGTCGCCGTTCTGATGGTCACCGTCGATTGCGCCGATCGCAGTCACGGTTGGCCCGTCCAGCGGAGAACATTCCGAGAGCCGAATCTCCAAGTCCCGAATCGCAGAGAAGTGCAGGTCGAGCCGGCTGCGGTCGTCGATGCTGAGGTCCGTGCGATTGAGCAGCGCTTGCATCTGGTCGCGGACGAGGTCGTTGACGCTCTGGCGTCGCGCGGCGATCGCGTTGGCTTCGGACTCGTCGAGATTGACGATCCCCATGATGTTGTCGAAGGCGACCTTTGGGTTGGTTTGCGCACCGCGGCGATCGTTCGGGCCGCGATACGAAAGGATACTGTCGAGGAAGTTGTACGGACGCATCGCGGCGAGCGTCAATGGTCCGCGGCCATCCGGGTTGAGCTCGCGGGCGATTCGGTTGTCGAGCGACTCTCCGAGCGCGAGCGAGTTGTTGCTGGCCTCTGCGTCGCCCGTCGGCTGCGCGGTCAGTGCCTGAAGCGCACCGCGCGCGTGGCCGCAGCCGGAGATCGAAAACGCCCCGTCCACGCCGCGGACCAACAAGAGCTTGTCGGCGTGAGCGCTCAGCTCGCTGAGGGCGCGATCGCCGTCCGCGGCCATCGACGCGGCGCTGAGCGTCCCGAGGTTGCGCGGCCAAAACATCTCCGGCTCGGGCGGGTTGCTGTAGGGCAGGGCCTGTGAGCAGCCGTTCCCCTGGCGCATGAATACGACGAAACCGGGGTCCTCCGGAGTTGCAGCGTGCGCCATCGTCTTTGCGAAGGTTTCGAGAAAAGGCAGACCCACCGTCACGCCTGCCGTGCCCGTGAGGAAAAGGCGCCGCGTAAGAGGCCGTTTTCCGAATCTACTCACGAGCCCTCCGCGTTTCGCACCATGAACTCCTCGCTTCTCACCAGCTCGACGATCAGCGCCTTGACCGAAAGCCCATTCAGCGACGCGTCACCCAGGGCTTGGATCAGGTCGAGATCGGAGCCTGCCGTATCGCGGCCGAGGGCGTACTCGACCCAATGTTTGGTGTAGCAGTCGTGCGTTTGCACGCGCGTGGCCATTGCATCGTTCAGCTCCGCAGCTCCGTCGTAGGACACGGGGCCGCCCATGAACTCGAACGTCGCCGAAGAGTCGATCGGCTTTCCGTTTTCTTCAATGCGGTACTGCCCCATCCCATCGAAGCTCTCGAAAGCGAAGCCCACGGGATTGATGTACGTGCCGTGACAGCTCGCCCCACAGGTGCCCGGCCCGGTGTGCATGTCGATGCGTTCACGGGAGGTCAGCGTCATGCCGCTGTCTGCAGGGATCGGCGGCAGTGCGTCGGGCGGCGGAGGAAGCTCGGTGCAAAGCACGCGATGGTTGATGAAGACCCCGCGGTGGACGGAGCCGGTAAGCCCACCGTGGGAAGCGAGGAAGCCGAGCTGCGTCAGCATGCCGCCTCGCTCTGGATGCGTGGTCGGGTCGAAGCTCGCGCGCGAAAAGGACTGATCGAACGTGCCTTCGAAGCCGTAAATCCGAGCGAGCTCTGCATTGACGAAGGTGTACGGCGCGGTGAGCAGCTCGGCGAGGTTGCCGTCCTCTTCGAGAACGACGTGTTCGACGAACCTGCGGGCCTCTTGGTACATGTCGTCACCAACGCCGGCGTAGTACATCGGAAACTCTGCTGGGTCTTTGCTCAAGCCCCGGAAGAGGTCCCAGTTGAGGAGCTGGGCGTGGAACCGCTCGAGCATCGCCTGTCCGCGCGGGTCGTCGAGGAGCCGGGCCGCCTGCGTGGCGATCTGCTCCGGAGTCTGAAGGGCGCCGCGCTCGGCCTCGTCGAGGAGCGCATCGTCCGGCATCGTGTTCCAGATCATGTAGGAGAGGCGGGAGGCGATCTCGAAGCCGTTCAGCTGAACGGTGTCGCCGTCTTGGCTCTCACCGACTTCGACGCGGTACACGAAGTGGGGCGACTGCAAGAGTGCTTCGAGTAGCATCCGGACGCCCGCATCGAAGGGATCCATCGTCGGAAAGTGCGTTCCGCCCTGCTCGAACAGTCCGACGTGCGCGTCGACCTCCGCCTCGGAGAGCACGCGGCGGTACGCGCGCCGACCGAGATCGCGGACGAGCGCGCGGGCGCGCTCCGTCGGGTCGGTCGGCAAACCGTCGGGCAAGAGCGCGGCCAGCGCGGCGCCGTCCCCGGTGACGTCGGCAGCGAGCGTTTCAGCCGCGGCCTGGTAGTTCGCCCACAGGTCGCTGCTCACGCGAAGGGCGCGCGTGTTGTTGTCGAAAAAGCTGATCCGGGTGTCGGGCTCGAAGCCTCCGGAGAGATCGGCGGGCCCGCTCAGTCGAAGGAGGTCCCGGACGGTGTTCTCCCACTGGGCATGCGTGAGCCGTGGAAACGCCGTTCCCGCAGCGAGCTCTCCCGTGGCGCCGCACACCGAGCGGCCGCATTCGGGTGCGGGGGTGCCACCCGGACCTTCCACCGCGTCGCCGATGGCCCCATCGCAGCCAACTGCGAACAGGGCCGCCGCTATCACCCAAGCTCTCATCCGTCGGGAGGTTCCTCCCTGAATGGTTACACCCTAAAAGGTGTAGGTGTCCAGTTACCCGCCGTCCTACCCAACTCGGCCTCATTGCCGGATCCCGTGCTATCCACGGGGGTGTCCAAGCTTCAAGGCCTTCTCGAACGGCTCGATCTCGAGGCCCTCGACACCGATCTCTACCGTGGTTTCAGCCCAAGGGACGGCCGCCCGCGCATCTTCGGTGGCTTGGTGGCCGCCCAGTCGCTCATCGCCGCCTGCCGGACCGTCGAGGGCCGCGCGCCGCACTCCCTCCACGGCTACTTCCTGCGCGAGGGGGATACCTCCGTGCCGGTGATCTATCACGTGGACCGCATCCGCGACGGCCGGTCGTTCGCCACGCGCCGGGTCGTCGCCAAACAGCATGGCAAGGCGATCTTCAATACCTCGATTTCGTTTCAGGCTCCCGAAGAGGGGCTCGAGCACCAGCTCGCCATGCCGGACGCGCCCCCGCCGCAAAGCGTGCCGACCAACGAAGAGCGGCTGCGCGCGTATGCCGAGCGCTCCGACCACCCCGCGTTTGCGTTTCTGCTCAACCTCGATCGCCCGATCGAGCGCCGCGAGATCGACCACATCGATCTCCTGGAGCCCCAGCCGAGAAGCGGCATCCACCGCACCTGGTTTCGGGCCGCCGGGGAGCTCGGCGAGGACCCCGTCCTTCATCAAGCAGTGCTCGCCTATGCAAGCGACCACGGGCTTCTCGAATCCTCGTTCAGCCATCACGGACACAGCTTCCTGACGGAAAAGCTGATCATCGCCAGCCTCGATCACTCGATCTGGTTCCATCAGAGCTTCCGCGCCGATCGATGGATGCTCTACGTGACCGAGAGCCCGCGAACGTCGGCGGGCCGCGGGCTCAACTTCGGCCACGTGTACACCGAGGAGGGCGTGCTGATCGCTTCGGTTGCGCAAGAGGGCCTAATGCGGATACGAAAGCCGCGATGACGGGAGCAGGTCAGCGGGAATCGGTGGTCGGGGCATGCGTGCTCGGCCTCCTGGTTTCCACCGTAGCGATGCCTGCCCTCGCGCAACGGCCCGTGCTTCCCGGGCAAGAGGAGAAGCCGCCCGGCGCCGGGACCGAGCTCGGTGATCTCGAGCTCAGAATCGCCGAGCTTCGCGAACGACTGCGAGAGTGGAAGAGTCTCGCTGAAGAAAGCGAGGCGGCAGCGCGTGAGGCGCAGTCGCGCATCCGCGCAATCGAGGCTGACATCGAGCAGCTTCAGCAAAAAGATGAAATCGAAATTCCCGAGGACGCTGACACCGACGCGCTGGAGGTGCAGCTCCTCGAAGCGGAGCAGGACCTTGCAGCGGCGCGTCGGCAAGCGAGCGAGGTCGATGCCGAGGTCGAGCTGCGCGCCGAGCGCCGCAAGAAGCTCCCTGAGCTTTTGTCGATGGCCAAGCAGCGGTTGAGCGACCTCGAGACCGTCCCGCCGCAACCGCCGAGCGCCGATCCAGCGGTGACCGAAGCGCAGCGAGAGCTCCAAACGCTCAAGCGCGCTGCGCTGCTCGCGGAAATCGAGGCGTACCAAAGCGAGCTGGCCAGCTACGACGAGCGTGGCGCGCTCCTGAGCAAGCTTCGAGATCGGGCCACCCTGCGAATCGCCTACAACGAAAAGCTCACGAGTAGGCTCCGGGAAGCCGCGCAGTCCCGGGAGCGTCTGGCCGTCGAGCGCGATCGGGAAGCGACTAGGAAGCTGATGGAGGAGCTGACCGCGTTGCCCGACGGGTTCGAAGCGACCTTGCGCGACCTTATCGAGCGCAACGAGGCGCTTGCGTCGCTGTGGACCAGCGAGGGAGGGCTTCACGATCAAATTGACGACGTGAGTGAAAAGCTCGAGCGGGCCGAGGCCAAAATCGCCGAGATCGAGTCCGAGCTGACACGTTTGGCAGCGCGCGTGGAGGCCGTCGGACTGGCGGATTCCGTCGGCGTGCTTCTCCGCCGCCACCGTGCGGAGGCGCCCGATATCGGCATGTACCGCCGATTCATTCGCATGCGGCAAGAGCAGATCGGCTCCGTTCAACTTCAGCAGATCAAGCTCCGCGAACAGCGTCAGGCGTTGGCTGACATCGATTCGCTCGTCGATGAAGCGATGGCGTCCGTCGAAGCACCTCTCCCGCCCGAGGAGCGCAAAGAGGTCGAGGGCCTTCTGCGGCAACTGTTCACCACGCAGCGCGAGTACATGGACGCGTTGCTCGAGGACTACGAGACCTACTTCCAAAAGCTCGTCGACTTCGACGCACGGCAACAGGAGCTGATCGACCGCACCCAAGATCTGTTGGACTTCATCGACGAGCGCATTCTTTGGATCCCGAGCGGCAAAGCGGTTCAGCCAGAGCTGTTGTCCGACGGTCGAAATGCGATGAAGTGGCTCTTTGGCCCGAAGCACTGGGCGCAGCTCGGACGTGGCTTCGTGGACGCTGCGATGCGACTTTGGCCGCTCAATCTCGCCGTGCTGCTCTTGCTAGTTCTCTTCGCACCGTTCGCGCGCCGCACCCGGGCGCGGCTCCATCGCCTCGGCGAGAAGGCCGAGAGCCCGGGCTGCACGAGCTTCGGACCGACCGCCGAGGCGCTCGGGCTCACCGCGCTTCTTGCGCTCTGGTTGCCGGCGGCAGTCGCCTATGTCGGTTGGCGCCTAGGCGTGTCGCCGGTGGCGACGCAGTTCACGCGAAGCTTTGCGCACGGGCTTCTCGTCAGCGGGGTCTTTTGGGGGACCCTGAGGTTGCCTCGGCAACTGACGCGCCCCGGCGCGATTGCCGACGGCCACTGCGCCTGGCCAGAGGCTGCCGCCAAGGCCCTTTGGCGCCAGATGCGTTGGTTCGCCGCCTTGACGGTGCCAGCGGTGTTCGTGGTGTTCGTTTTCGAAATGCGCGGCGAGGACCTCTGGCGCGAATCGGTGGGGCGGCTCGCATTCCTGATCGCGATGATCGCCACCACGGTGTTCAACTACGTCGCCCTGCGGCCCCGGGGCGCCATCGGGGCGGTGCTTGGCGCGCACAAGCTCAAGCGGCCCTGGGTTTGGCGCGCCTTTCAGCTCGCCGCCGTTGCGTTTCCACTCGTCCTGTGTGCGGCAGCGCTTCGGGGCTTTTATTGGACCGCGCTTCAGGTCGGCATTCGCGTCCACCTGACCCTGCTCTTCCTGATGCTCTTGGTCGTCACGATCCAGCTCGCCGCGCGTTGGTCCATGCTCAGCGAGCGACGCCGGGCCCGCGAGGCCGAGGCGCTCGAAGAGCTTGCCGAGAGACCGACGCCCACGATGCAGGTGAGCCGTTGGATGATCGGCACCGGGGTGCTGATCGCGATCCTGGGTGCCTTCGTCATCTGGGCCGACCTCTTGCCGGCCACGCGGATCCTTCAACAGGTCGAGCTGTGGAGCACGACCCAGGCCGTGACGGTGTCGGAGGTCGACCCCGCCGGCGTGGAGCGAATCTCGACCGAAGATCGCGTGGTGCCGATCACGCTGGCCGACTTGCTGCGATCGATCTTGATCGGCCTCCTCACGCTGGTGCTGATTCGCGCGCTGCCTGCGATTCTCGAGGCGACTTTGTTCCGCAACCGAGGGCCGGGCGAACGCTATGCCTCCTCGACGATCGTCAAGTACGGCGTCGCGCTCGCGGGCATCGTCTTCGCGTTCGATGCGATCGGCGTCGGGTGGTCCAGTATTCAGTGGCTCGTCGCCGCGGTCGGTCTGGGTCTCGGTTTCGGGCTTCAGGAAATCTTCGCGAACTTCGTTTCCGGGCTGATCATCCTGTTCGAGCGACCGATTCGCGTCGGGGATACCGTCACGGTGGGTGAAGTCAGTGGAACCGTCACGAAGATTCGCATCAGGGCGACCTGGATCACGGCCTTCGACCGGAAAGAGCTCGTCGTGCCCAACAAGGAGTTCGTCACCGGGCGATTGATCAATTGGTCGCTTTCCGATGCGGTGCTTCGAATCGAAGTCCCGGTGGGCATCGCCTACGGCTCCGACACCAAGCGGGCAATCGAAGTTCTCGAAAAAGTGGCCCGCGAATCTCGGCGCGTTCTCCGTGACCCTCCGCCACAAGTGCTCTTTCTCGGTTTCGGAGACAGCTCGCTTTCGTTCGAGCTCCGTGTGTTCGTCCGCAACGTCTCGCAGCTCTTCATCACCCGGCACGAGCTCCACATGCAGATCGATCAGGCGTTTCGCGAGGCCGGAATCGAAATTGCGTTTCCGCAGCGTGACCTCCACGTGCGTTCCGTGCCCGAGGGCTGGCGCCGGCTGGCCGAGCACCCGGAATAGGCCGGTACGCCACGATCACTGCAGGTCGTAGTCGATCACCATCGTCTTGCCGCTCCGGCGGATCGCCAAGCTGAACTTGTCGGCCGTCCGCAGCGTGGTGTACGCACCCAGCGCTGCATCGGGGCTGCTCAGGACTTGACCGTTGACGCTTTCGAGGACGTCGCCGTTCTGGATGCCGAGCTTCGTGAGAAGCGTGTCTGGCCGGATGCCTTGGATCTCCATGCCCGTCGACTCGCCGTTCTCGATCTTGGGAGCCACGGCCGCGATGCCGATCAGCTTGCCTGCATTGTCGAGCACCTTGTTGAGCATGGATCGCGAGAGGTTGTACCGGGTGTCGCTCACCTTCTCGATGCCCTGCGCGATCTCTTCGTCTGTGAGACCTGCGTTTCGGTCTACCAGCGGACCGCGGCGCCTCGCCGGCTTGTCTTTCGGCTTTTTCGCGACCGTCTCCGGGAGCCGCGGCCTCGCCGCCGGCGAACCTTCGACCTTGAACATCTCGAGCCGGCAGAGGCCGGCCTCGTTCTGAAGAACGACGCTGTCCGAGAGGATGGCGCGAATCCGTGACCCTTCGATCTCAGCGCCGCCATAGTGAAGGCCAACCTTACTGTCGGTTCCGACGATTGCAGCCAGCGAGCGCTCGAGATCGCCTGGAAGAACGACGGTGCCGATCAGTCTCAGTCTTCCGTCGCACGCGGCCGCGACCTCGCCTGGCGCAACGTCCTCGAGTAGCAGGTCGGCGTCGGGAAGCGGCGCATAGGTCAGGTCGCCGAGGGCCGAGTCGAAGATGTTTCGCCGGAGGATGATGCTCGGATCACGCCGGCGCTGGATTCGTGCTGCAGCCATCGTCCGGCGCGAGGGGTCCCGTTTGGCTTCGGGCTCGCCGGAAAGCACTTTCGCTCCAACGAGTGCCATCGCCCCTTGCGCGATGAAAAACGCGCACGATGCGAGGGTCGCCAGCAGCAACGCAATCTTGAGCCGGTTGTCTCGGGAGCTCGCCATCTATACTCGAGCTTAGCCTACAATCAGATTCGTCAATCGGTTATAGTCCGCCGCCCCGATGGCTGGATTCAAGCGGTTTGCCCGCCGAGTCTTGTTGGATTCTTGGCGAGACGCGGATGCGCAGGCGGACACCGCAGGCACGGGCGCCTTCGATTGGCGCCCGATCGTGATTCTCGTGACCACGGCGGTCGTCCTCACGCTTTGCAAGTACTACGGCGGCAACGCGACCTTCTCGGAGCTCGTCCCCTTCGATCGGAAGCTCCACTCTCGCTCGGACGGGGATCTGATGGCGCGTGCTTGGTGGTCGGGCGTCCGTGTCGTTTGTTACGTCGTGATCCCGATGCTGACCATCGTGCTGATGCCTGGTGAACGCATCCGCGACTACTACGTCTCATTCAGAGGTTTCATTCGGCACCTCTGGATCTACGTCGGGCTCTATCTTTGCGTCTTTCCGTTCGTGCTCTTCGTCTCCACCCAGGACTCGTTCCAGGCAACGTACCCGTTCTACAAGTTCGCCAACCAGTCGATCGCCCACTTTTTGAGGTGGCAGCTCCTGTATGCAGCGCAGTTCGTCGCGCTCGAGTTCTTCTTTCGTGGCTACATGCTCAAAGGCCTTCGACACAAGTTCGGCTACGGCGCGATCTTCGTGATGATCGTGCCCTACTGCATGATCCACTACCCGAAGCCGATCGCCGAGACGCTCGGCGCAATTCTTGCGGGGATCGCGCTCGGCACGCTAGCGATGCGCACGCGCTCGATCTGGGGCGGCGTATTCATCCACGTGGGCGTGGCTCTCACCATGGATTGGCTTGCCGTGGCGCACTGCCCGCCCCCGGGCGAAGGTCCCTGCAGGGGCCGGTGAACGATCGGCAGCCGAGCTCGCACTAGGCGGCCGCCGGCGGGTGCACCGTTTCTTGCATGGTACAAACCCAACCATGGACCGTGCGAGCCAGGCTCCGATTCCGGTGGAGATCCGGCCGGCCGGGGAGAGCGATGTCTCCGCGATTCAGAATCTTTTCGGCGTCTGCTACGGCGACCGCTACTCGCATCCCGAGTTCATCTCTGCCGAGTATCTGCGGAAGATGATCTATACCGACAACTCGCTCGTCTTGGTCGCGGAAGATTCGGATGCCCGCATCGTCGCTACGGCATCGGTCGTGATCGACGTGGGCGCGTACGCTGACCTCATCGGCGAGTTCGGGCGGCTGGTGGTGCACCCCGACATGCGCGGGCAACACATCGGGCATCAGCTCATGACGGAGCGCATTCGCCGCGTCGAGCCTTATCTTCACATCGGGTTTTGCGACAATCGCGTTGCGCACACCCGGTCACAGCAAATCTCACTGTCGCACGGATTTGCCCCCATCGGCTTCCTTCCCATTCACAACGGCGAGCCGGTTGCTCTTTTCGTCAAGCACTTTGGAGAGGGGTTGAAGCTGCGGCGAAATCACCCACGCGTCGCCCCTCAGGCCTACGGTCTCGCGCAGCGTGCCCTGCGAAGCTGTGGAATCGAGGCCGACGCCATCGTCGACGAGATGTCACCCCCTTACCCGCTCGACGAAAGCTTCGAGCTCGAGGAAATGAGCGCGAAGGGCTACGCTTCGCTCCTGCGGTTCGAACGCGGGCGCGTGAAGCACCCAGAGATCCTCGGACCGGCCAGGCTTCACTTCGGATTGCGGGCGCTCGAGGCGCACAACACGTCTTATCTTCTTGCGCGCAAGAGAGGGCATCTCGTCGGCGCGGTGGGCTATGCGCACGACGCGCGCCTCGATCACGCCGTCCGAATCTTCGAGCTCGTTTGCGTCGACGAGCACCCCGTGCGCGTGCTGCTGAAAGAGCTCATGCGCCGGTCGCGCGAGGAGTGGCGCGTCGACTATGTCGAAGCCGACGTCAACGCTCACGCGCCACGCATGCAGAAGACCCTGCTCGAGCTAGGGTTCGTGCCAGTGGCGTATCTTCCGGCTGCCGTGTTTCATCACACGGAGCGTCTCGACACGATCCGGATGGAGCGGTTCTACGTTCCGGTTCGCACGACCGGCTACGAGCTCATCGAAGAGGCGGAGCCGGTCTTCGAGATGGTGCTTCGCAACCTGAACACAAGGGCGATCCAACCCAAGCTCGTCCGCCTGTTGCCTCACACCAGGATCGGCCAAGAGCTCAACCGCGAACAGATCGCCCGCCTCTCGACGTTGTTCGAAACCGTGGAGTTCTCGGACGGCGAAACGATCGTACAAGCAGGCGAGCGCGACGCGAGGCTCTACATCCTCCTCACCGGTGGCGCTCGGGTTTTTTCCGGAACACCCGCAGAAGAGGTCGGCTCCGTCAATGAAGGTGAGCTCCTCGGTGAGGTCTCGCTCCTGCAAAAGACCCCCCACACGGCCACTGCAGTCGCGGACGGTCCCGTCGAGGCGGCCGCCGTTCGTCACTCGGACCTCAATAGGCTCCTCGAGCAGCGGTGTGACATCGGGGTCGTCTTGTTCAGAAACCTCGCCACCGGCCTGAGCTCGAAGCTCAGCCGAACCGATGCGTTTTTGAGCTTGAAGCCTTGGGAGTGACCGGCTCGGTGTCTTGCGCTACCCCCTCCCCCGACGCATGAGCCGATCGATCGAGGTCCACGGGACGTACGAGCCGCGCTTCGAGCCCGTCGCGAGCCTGCTTCGCAAGCAGATCGAAAGCTACGGGGGCGGCGCGTCCGCCGCCGTGTTTCTCGAGGGAAGGCCCGTCGTCGACATCTGGGGCGGCGTTGCCCGTCGGAGCGGACGTCCGTGGTCGAAGGACACCATGTCGATCTGCTACTCGGGCACCAAAGGCATCACGTCGACCGCGATTCACATGCTCGCAACCGATGGGCTCATCGACTACGACGCGCCGGTGGCCGACTACTGGCCCGAGTTCGGCTGCAACGGCAAAGAAGCGATTACGGTTCGACAGGTGCTCTCGCATCAGGCGGGGCTCCACCGCCTCGTCCACCTCGTCGACGGGCTGACCGACATCCTGGACTGGGATCTGATCGTGTCCCGCCTGGCCAAGACCGCACCCGATTTCCGCCCGGGGACCGCAAATGCTTATCAGGCGATGACATTCGGCTGGCTGGTCGGCGAGCTCATTCGGCGCGTTTCGGGGCTCGACGTCCAAGAGCTCGTGCAGCAGCGAATCGTCTCGCCGCTGAAGCTCGATGGGATGTTCCTCGGCGGGGCCGATGCCGAATTGGATCGAATCCCCGACTTCGTCGGTCTACCGCCGCTCCAACGCGAGCACGCCAAACCGCTGTCAACCGACTACCGCGTTCCCTTTTGGGTCTGGCCGGCGCAAGCACGCGACCTCTGGCGGCGAGGGCTCGCCCCGCGATACGCCAAAGAGCTGTTCACCCACCCGCGGTTTTGGAAAGCGTGTATCCCTGCGATGAACGGTGTCGCGACCGCACGCTCGCTCGCCAAAATGTACGCGATGCTTTCTCTGGGCGGCGAGCTCGGTGGCGTGCGGCTGGTCTCAGAGGACGTCGTTCGCCGAGCATCGGAGGTTCAAACGAAACGAGCCGACCGGGTCGTGCTCTATCCGCTGCACTGGAAGCTCGGCTATCATCGCGCCGACGCCTTCGTGATGGATGTCCCCGAGGCGTTTGGGCACTTCGGCCTCGGTGGCGCGGGCGGGTGGGCCAACCCCGAGCTCGGTCTTGCATTTGCCTTCGTGCACAGCGGCTCACCGATCACGATCCTCGGGCAAATTCGAACCGTCCTGATGACCGCCGCCGTGTACGAATCCTTGGGGCTCTACCGCGGGGTTTGTGACACCATACGTCGGGGCCGCGCGGTCGATTTGCTACCGCGGCGCTCGTAGCGAGGGAAAGGGTCGGTGGGCGTGACGAAAAACGGAAAGACGATCGGCGTCGTCGGCGGGGGCATCGCAGGAGTCGGCGCGGCGTGGTCTCTTCACCGCGCGGGGTTCGAGGTCGAGCTCTTCGAAAGAGGGCCTGCACTTGGCGGAAATGCAAAGACCTTCCGCTGGAAGACCGAAACGGGCCACGCCGACTCCCCGCTGCTCGTCGTCGCGTGGCCGCAGATGTACTACCACAACTACGAGCGGCTTCTCCACGAGCTGGGCGTCGGCATCGAGACCCTGCCGATCTCGTACTTCGTCCAGACGCCCGAAGGCCATTTCTGCCAGGACGGGCAAACCCGGCTCGAAAAGAGCTTCTCGAAAGACTTCCGCCGGTGGAAGCGGCTGGTGGCGTTCGTCGGCCGCATGAACGACTTCTTTCTGACTGGAGACAAGCACGACTCCCTCTATCACTTCTCGTATTTCAACCCTCTCAACTTGATTCCGCTCTATTGGCTTGCGCGCCTCTTTGGGGTCTCGAAGAGGTTCTGGGACACGATCTTCGTACCGATCCACTGCGCCACCTTCATCACCACCTCCATGCGCGGCGTGCCGGCCGTGATCTTGCCGTTGCTCGAGAGCATCGTCCCGCTCGAGGAGCCGACGCAGATGGGCACTTGGCGGGGCGCCCCGCGTCAGGTCTTCGACCGCATGACGGCGCCGTTCGCCGACCATGTTCACCTCGGTCACGAGATCACGCGCGTGAAGCGCCACTCCGACGGCTTCACCATAGAAGACGCCGAAGGACGCGCGTACGAGGTCGACCGGGTCGTCTTCGCCTGTGACTCGGCATCCGTTTTGAACGCCCTCGAGTCACCCACACGGCTCCAGAGGCTTCTGCTGAGCAACGCGGAATACGTCGACGACGTCGACCCCACGTTTTCGCGCTTCGTGGTGCACTCGGACACCAGCGTGCTTCCCGAGAAGCACCGGGCACGCATTCTCGAGGGCTTCAACACCTACTCCGAGATCGACGCCGCCGGCGTGCTCGAGTGCACATTCGTCATCTCGGCGCAGAATCCGAGCACCAAGGACGCGGGTGTGCCCATGATGGTCACCTTCAACTCCAAGAAAGCGATCGACAAGGTGCAAAAGCGCATCGAGCTCCCGCACCCGACGCACACGGTCACGCTTCGCAATCTTCTCATCATGTCGACGATGCGATTCCTTCAGGGCAAGGACGGCATTCACTACTGCGGCACCTTCACGACCCCGGAGGGCGGGCACGACCTCTCCTTCATGTCCGGTCTCGTGGTCGCCTCGGCGCTCGGCGCGCCTTATCCGTTCCCGCTCGACGACACCGACGCCGTCGCAGACTTCAACCAGATGCAGCGAATGATGCTTCGAAGCCGCGATCGCTCACCGCTCCGTGCGGAACGTGCCATGCCCCGCACGGCACCGGCGCCCGATCCGGTCTTGGGTCGGACAAAAAGACCGTGAGCATCGCGCGAATTTTTCAGTCGCTGGCGATCGCGTTTTCGACTGCCGTGAGGAGGCTCTTGCTGTAGACGCGGCCCGTGAGGGCTTCACGGGTCTTTCTTGCGACCGCGTCCCACTCTGCTTGGTGAGCCGACGTGTCGACCTCGATCATTCCACGCTCGATCAGCGACTCGTACGCGCGTGCATCGTCGCGGCGTGCCATCTTGTCGCCCGCTCTCGCCGCCCGCTCGCTGGTGTCGATCAGAACTTTTTGGTCGTGCGCGCTGAGCTGGTCGAATTTCTCTTTCTTGATGAGCGAGCCGCCGATGATGATTCCGAAGTTGTCCTTGGCCATGTAGTTGAGCCGCGTGTACCACTGCAGTGCAACTGCGGCGAGCGCGGAGGCAGGCACGGTGTCGAGCATGCGCGTTTGCAACCCACCATACACCTCGGGAACACCGACACGCACTGGATTTGCACCGATGGTGGTGACGTAGGCCGCGAACACGGGGTCATCTTTCCAAGCCCAAGGTCGAAGCCGTTTTAGATCCTCCGGCCTCGCAAACTCTTCCATCGAAAAGATGCGGTTCTTTCCGGCCTCCCCCCACGCGAGCATCACGAAACCGCTGTCTTCGAACATCTTGGCGAAACGACCGCTGAGCTTCTTTCGAGCGCGCTCGAGCTGGTCGTACTCGGTGATCAGGCCTGGCGCGGTCAGCACGAGAACTGGCCTCGCGACGATCCCCAAGCCGGTCGTGGTGATGCCCGCGGCATCCATCTGCCCAGCGCGGACCTTGCGAATGAAGTCGCGCTCGTCCCCCTGGCTGCCTCCGGAATAGAAGCGCAGCTTCACCCGGTTCTCGGTGCCTTGTTTGAGGCTTCGGTTCCATGCCTTCATCAGTTTCATGAAGCCGGAGCCAGGCGGCGCGAGGGATGCAAACCGAATGATGACGGGGGCCGCCGCATCCGCCTGCGGCACGGACACCGCGCCCGGGAGCATGAACGCGCCTAACGCGAGAAGTCCGATGAAAAGATGCTTCATGTCATTCCTGAGCCGAGTGGTGAGCGAGGAGGCGAGTATAGCGCCCATGGTTTCGACGCCATCCCCAAGGTGAGGATTCAACGAGAGTTTCGGAGCCATCGAGCCGCGCGATAACCGATGAGCATGCTGGGGGCGTTGAGCGCCGACACCGGTGTCCAAGGGATGACCGACGCGTCGGCGACTCGAAGACCGGTCACGCCCCGAAGCCGAAGCGCGGGATCGACCGCGCTCGCCGCACCGAACCCCATACCGCATGTTCCGGCGAAGTGATACGTGGTGATGGTGTTCTTGCGGACGTAGCAGGCGATCGCGTCGTCCGACGTGACTCGCGCGCCTGGCATCAGCTCCTTCGGTCTCCAATCCGAAAGCCCGGGCGAGCCACCGATGGCGCGCGCGCGGCGCACACCGCGCACCATGGTCTCCATGTCCTCCGGGTCGGAGTAGTACGCTGGGTCGATCGCGGCCGATGCCCTTGGGTCCGTCGATGCCAGACGAAGGGTCCCGCGACTCCTCGGTTTCCCGAGAATCAAAATGATCCCGAACATGCGGTCGGTGAAGCGCTCGACTGCGCCGACCTCGAACGCCGCGCCGACCATCCTGCGAACGATCTCTCGCGACCGCGGCCCGTAGAAACGATGCGGCACGACCTTCGGGGGGAGCATGCGCTGCATCATGTGGCGCATCGCCGACCTTGCAGGCCAGTACACGTAGCAGGTGTCGCTCTGCGTTGCCGGAAGCTCGCTATGCTCGTTCGTTCGAAAGAAACTGTAGAGCTGCGGGAAGAAACAGTCGATGTCTCGCTTGGCTCGGAAGAACACGGGGACGTTCGGGTGGTCGTGGAGCCCTCGTCCGATTGCGGGCTGGTCGGCGACGACTGGAATCCCGAGAGAACGCAGGTGCGCGGCAGGGCCCACCCCGGATAGCATCAACAGCTTCGGCGTTTCGAGTGCGCCTGCGCACAGAACGATCTGTCGCGAAGCCGCAGCGCGTTGGAGCGATCCCTGATGCTCCAGCTCGACCGCGCGAGCCCGTTTGTCCGGCGCGAACACGACACGATGCACCCTCGCGTGGGTGCGGACCGCGAGGTTTGGACGGTTGTCGGCCTCCTTGATGAACGCAACGTACGAGCTGCGGCGGCTCTCGCCTTCGTACGACATCCACTCGTAGCCGATCACGTTGTGCATGTCGCCGTCGTTCAAGTCCTCTTTGCGGGTGAACCCGTGATCTTCCGCGGCTGCGATGCACGCTTCGGTCCAGTCGGTTGGGGGGCGTCGATGCGGCCGGAGGGTTTTCTCGATCGCCTCGAAGTCGTTGCGGATGTCGTGCCAGCGCCATCCTTCGGGCCACTCCTCGTAGTCTTCTTTCGAGCCGCGCGTGTAAACCATACCGTTGACCGAGCCGCTGCCGCCGAGCACGGTTCCGGTTCCGGCGAAGACGCGCTGTCGGGCAGCCTTCGGTTGTGGCACCGTGAACCGCTCGCCCATCACTGCGTCGTTGATGAACGCGTCTTTGTAGCCCGCGGCGGTCAGGGTCTCCGGATGCGCCTCGGCGGGTGGCCCGCTTTCCAGCAAGAGGACGGTGTTGCACGGATCTCGCGCGAGCTCGGCGGCGACGATGCACCCAGCCGAGCCTCCGCCAACCACGATGTAATCGTAGGTGTCCATCAACGGTTACGGCCGAGCAGCTTGAGTAGGCCTCGCCATCGCTGAGCGAGGCTCTTTCCGTAAATCAGCTCGATCACCCCGCTGAAGGCGCCGTAGTCGCCGTCCTCGACGGGAAACACTCGGTTCGGACGATGTAGCGGGAGGCGGTCGTCGACGACCGCTTTGACGTTGCACATCGACCTCAGCCCTTCGCGGCCGTTCATCCGCCCGTAGCCCGATGCTTTCACGCCGCCGAAGGTCAGGTCTTGTGCCATGTAGGTCACGCCCCCGAACTCGTTGATGGCGCTCATCCCCGCCTCGAGCTTCGATGCGATCGCGTTGGCACGGGCACCGTCCTTGGAAAAGACCGATGACGAAAGGCCATACGACACGTCGTTGGCAACCTCGACCGCGTGAGCATCGTTTTCGACCCGAATCAGAAGCATGACGGGGCCGAAAACCTCTTCCTGTGCGATGCCCATGTCGGGTGTCACATCCGCCAAGATCGTCGGCTCGAAGTAATCACCGCGATCGGTCAGCGCCCGCTTTCCACCTGCGAGCAGCCGTGCGCCCTGGGCGACTGCGCCCTGCACGGCCTCCTCGATGACCTCTAGCTGGAGGGGGGTCACGATTGCGCCCACGTCGACGACGCCATCTCGGCCGTTGCCCTGCCGGAAGCCCTGCACCAGCTCTCGCGCCCGCTCTGCGAAGCGTTCGTAGATCGCATCGTGAACGAGGATGCGCTCGGAGGCGACGCAGTTTTGGCCGCAGTTGATGTAGCAACCTGCAAGCGCGGCGTGCACGGCCTGCTCGAGGTCTGCATCGTCGCACACGATGAACGCATCCTTGCCGCCGAGCTCCATCACGACCGGCACGACTCGCTCTGCGCTTGCCTCGACGACGCGGCGTCCGTTCTTGACGGAGCCGATGAACAGGATCATGTCGACAGCCGACCGAGCGAGCGCCGCCCCGGTCGGTCCATACCCTTGAACGGCTTGAACGAGGTCGGGGTCGTGACCCGCCTTTTCGATGACGTCACGAATCACCTCGATGAAGCGCGCGCTGGACCAGGCGACCCACTCGGACGGCTTGAGCACGATTGCATTTCCCGACATCAGTGCGGGAATCACGGGGTTGACGATGTTCTGAAAAGGGTAGTTCCAGGGGATGATCGCAGCCACGACGCCGAGCGGGTGGTACTCGAGCCGCGCCTTCTTGTGCACCAATAGACCGGAAGACACGCGTTCGGGGCGGAGATGCTTCTCGCCGTTCTTGATCATCCAGCGAAACTTCTCGCAGGTGGGCCAGATCTCTCCCATCAGCGCGTGCTCGCGCGTCTTTCCCGTGTCGCGCTCCACCGCGAGGCAGATCTCGTCCTTGTGGTCCACCGTGTACGCCAAAAGACGACGCAGCACCTCGCGCCGCTCGTCAAACGACGTGGCTCGCCACGCCCGCTGCGCCGCTTTGGCCCGCGCGACCGCAGCCTCGACGTCCTCTTTCGAGTCGATGCGCACGTGGCCGAGCGGCTCTCGCGTCGCGGGGCAGACGCAGGGGATGTGGGTCGCCCCGGGCTCTGGCCTCGAGCCGACAGAAAGCGGAATTGACATTCTGATTTTAGCGTTTATCATTCCGAAACCGACGTGTCAACGGCTCCAGCATTTGCAAAAGCCCAAGAATCTCTTCGAGATAGAAAGCGCGAGCTTTATCGCGAGGCCATTCTAGACGCCGCCGAGCGGGTGTTCGGCGAGGAGGGCTACGAGGCGACCAAGGTGCAGCGAATCGCAGCCGAGGCCGGCGTGTCGCTCACGACGCTGTACGGCGTTCTCGAATCGAAATGGGAGATCTATCGCGCGGTGAACCGGCGGCGCCTCACCGAGGTCATGGGGCTTGCGCAAGGGATCTTGGAAAAAGACATGACGTCGCTCGATACGCTGATCGCCGGGACGCGGATACAGCTCGAGTTCTTCATGAAGCGGCGCGACTTCACCAAGATGCAGCTCAAAGAGGTCACCGCGTGGTCGACCATCGAGCTGTTGCGTAGCCCCGAGCAGGTCGAAGCGCTCGGTGCAGGCCTCGAGCTCTTTGCCGGCCTCCTTCGTCAGGCGATCGCAGACGGCTATCTCATCGACGAGGACCCCGAGCTGATGGCCAGGATGTTGATCGCAGGCCAGCAGGTGCGGCTCGCCATGTGGATGGATCGCGGCTGCAAAGAAAATCCGCGCAGAGTCGCGGACGCGGCGCTCCTCCACATGCTCAGGAGCTACTGCAAGCGTGAGCACTTCGAGGCCGCCATCTCGGCGGCAGGTCTGAAGCAACCATCATGAGCGTCGCGTTTCATCGTCTACGGGTTTCCAAAGTCATTCGCGAGACGCCCGACTGCTGCTCGTTCGAGCTGGCCGTTCCGCACGGCATGGAGGACGCCTACAGTTATCGCGCCGGGCAGCACCTGACGTTCGAGATCCCTTGGGACGGCTATGCGATCACGCGCTGCTATTCCCTTTCGAGCTCACCGGATGTCGACGAACCCCTTCGAATCGCGGTGAAACGAGTCGAAGGCGGGCGCGTTTCCAATTGGCTGAACGACAGCGTCCGTGCCGGGGACTCGATCCGCGCAAGCGTGCCGGAAGGCCGTTTCGTGCTCGATCCAAGCACTCGCTCGACCTCTCCGCTCTTCTTGTTCGCCGGGGGGAGCGGTATCACCCCGATCGTCTCGTTGCTCAAGAGCGCCCTCGTCAGCACGAAACGCCCCGTCACCTTGCTCTACGCCAACCAGGACCGCTCGTCCGTGATTTATGCGGACGAGCTGGACGATTTCGCTCGGCGGTACCCCGACCGACTGCGCATCCACCACCATTTCGACGATGGAGCCGGCTTCGCCACGGGCGACACCGTCCGCACGCTTCTTCATCACACCGAGATCGCCGAGTTCTACATCTGCGGCCCAGAACCTTTCATGACGATGATCGAGCAAACGCTTGCCGACGCGGGCGTCCACGAGGAGCTCGTCTATACCGAGCGGTTCGTGTCGCCGATCGATCCCGATCGGCGGTCGCTCGAATCGCTGCCGATCGAGGTCGAGCCGTCGGACGTTCCAGCGACGTTCAGCCTCTGGCTCGGCGGACGCTCCCGCACGGTGCAGTACGTCCGCGGCAAGACGCTTCTGCAGTGCGCACAGGCGGCCGGGTTGAGCCCGGCGCATTCTTGCGAGTCGGGTTACTGCGGCTCATGCATGGCGCACGTCAAGACGGGCGAGGTCGCGATGCGGACCCACGAAGCGCTATCGGACCGCGACATCGCTCGAGGCGTCGCGCTTCTTTGTCAGAGCGTGCCTGCGAGCAGCGAGCCCCTCGAGCTCGACGGTGACTCTACGTCGTTTCGCGCGGCGTCGGCCGTGAAGTCCTCCTACAGCAGGCGGGTCTCTCAGCTCATGGCGGTCGCCGCGTTCGCGTTCATGGTCGCCGGGACGATCGTTCTGAGAATGGTGCACTAGGTGGTAAGATGACTTGGAAAACGACATGAAGGTGCTGTTCGTCATTCTCGCGAGCTACGCGTCTGCCGGTCTCGCCCAAGCCGTTCTTCTGTACGCGTACCGGTCGCCGGGGGCGCAGAAGTACATGATCAGCGACGATCCGCACCGCTCGAAGAGCAACCGCGAGCTTTACTGGCGTGTCGTGCTGAACGCCACCGTGTCGATCACGCTGATCTTCTCGGTGATGTTCGGCCTCGGGGACCATCTCTATTACGATCACCCGAACCCTTTCTGGGTCTACGTTCTCGAAGCCGTCACGGTGATCTTGATCTACGACTTCGGGTATTACTTCATGCACCGCTACCTCTTCCACGAGTGGAAAATCCTTCGTGGCGTGCACTCGGTCCATCATGCAGCGAGAAATCCGCGGCAGATCGACAGCCTCTTGCTGCATCCCGTCGAAACCATCCTCGGGCTGAGCCTGTTCTTCGGGTCGGTCGCCCTGGTCGGCGGTGTACACATCTACACGCTGGGGGTCCTCTTCACGACGTACACCGCGCTGAACATCCTCAATCATGCCGGCATCGACGCTCCCCGGTTTCCATTCAAGATCCTCGGCATTCTGGCCGCGAAGCACGACCGGCACCATCACAGCATGCTGTCGGGCAACTACGCATCGATCACGCCCCTGCCTGACATCGTGTTCGGGACCGTCGAGTAGGCGATGACAGTCAGCTTGGTCACCGGCGGCTGCGGTTTCATCGGAGCAGCCATAGCCGAGGCGCTCAGGAGGCGCGGCGACGAGGTCATCGTGCTCGACGTGGCGCCGACCTGCCCCGTCGAAGGCGTCGACTATCGACGCGTCGACATCACGGACGAAGCTGCGGTGTTGGAGGCGTGTGTCGGTGTCGACGTCATCATCCACAACGCGTCGATCGTCCACACCAAGCAGAACAAGAAAGACGTCGTTTGGGCAGTGAACCTTGGCGGCACGGAAAACGTGCTCGAAGCGGCACGGCGTCAGGGCGTGTCCCGGTTCATCTACATCAGCTCCGGGAGCGTCGTCTACGAGGGCCGAGACATCGAAAACGGCGACGAGAGCCTGCCCTACGCGTCGGTGTCGCAGGCGCCGTACGCGGACAGCAAGATCGCCGCGGAGCAATTGGTGCTTCGGCAAAATGGCGCGGACGGGGTGGTCACGTGCGCGCTCCGTCCCCACGTCGTCTTCGGCCCCGGCGACAATCGCTTCATGCCGACGCTCCTCGAGAAGGGCCGAAACGGTCAGCTTCGCTTCCAGGTCGGCCGGGGGGTCTGGCTCTCCGACTACACCTACGTGAGCAATCTGACCGACGCCGTCCTGCTCGCCGACGAAGCGCTTGCCAAGGACGGGCTTCAAAGCGTCGCCGCGGGTCAGGCGTATTTCATCACCAACGGGGAGCCGATGCCGTTCTGGGACTTCGTCCGCAAAGTGGCCGCGCGGCTCGGTTTCCCTCCAATCAAGTATCGGGCGCCAAAATCACTGGTGTACGCGATCGCCGCCGTGAAGGAGGGTGTCGACACACTCAAGGGCGGCACGCTAAACGCCGAAGACGGGCTGACGCGTTTCGCGATTCGGTACATGTGCACCCACCACTACTTCAGCATCGACAAAGCGCGGCGCGAGCTCGGCTACGATCCAGCGGTGAGCGTGGAGGAGGGCATCGAGCGAACCTGTCGGCACCTCGAGTCTACCGGGCAGGTTGCCGCTGCCGGCTGAACCGCGGCGCGCGCGGCTCCAAACGGCCGGGTTGGGTGGACGGGCCGCCGTTCCCCCGAAATGCGGCCCGCCCCCCGGCCCCCTGCGCTTGCCCGCTGCGCACTACAGGGTCGAGCCACCGAGGGCTCTCGTAGATCTCTTGCGGATCAACCTACTACTCACGGTATGAACCCTTTCGGATGAATCATCCAGAGGTCGATACAGTTGATTACAATTTTCCTCATCCCTAGGGTTGAGTTTGCTCCGCGGCTGTGCACCACTGATTTACTGCGAAAGTCGCTCTTTCCCCGCATGGCCGCATAACATGAACGGGGTTGCTGAGGGGTCGCGAGCTGGTAAGAGGCGTCGCATTCTGGGGACTTTCGATCCGATTGGGGTGAAGTCGCGTGTCTATCGAGATTGGGATCCTGCTCGCCGCAAGTGGCCTCCTCGCCCTCCTCGGCGTCATGGAGTTGCTTTTGCACCGCAGGCGCCTGAGGCGGATCCCGATCCGCGTTCACGTGAACGGAACGCGCGGCAAGACGAGCGTGACTCGCTTGATCGCCGCAGGACTTCGTGAGGCCGGCGTCCGCTGCGTCGCCAAGACCACCGGAACGGTCCCCCGGTTCATCCTGCCAAACGGCCGCGAGGTTCCTGTGTATCGGCCGGGCGGTCCCAACGTCATCGAGCAGAAGCAGTCGGTGACGATGGCGTCAGCGCAGCGTGCCGAGGCCCTCGTCGTCGAGTGCATGGCGCTTCAGCCTCACCTGCAGTGGCTATCCGAATCGAAGCTCGTTCGCGCTACGCATGGCGTCATCACGAACGCTCGTCCGGATCACCTCGATGTCATGGGCCCGTCTGAAGAGGACGTGGCCCGGGCGCTCGCAGGCACCGTACCCATGGGCGGGGTCTTTCTGACCGCCGAACGCACGCATCGCGAGTTCTTCACAGAGGTGTGCGAAGATCGACGCTCGCGGTTTCGCGGGTCCGAGGACATCAGCCGGCAGCTCACCGAAGAAGACGTTGCTGCGTTCCCGTACCTGGAGCATCGTGACAACATCGAGCTCGCGCTCGCGGTGTGCGAGGAGCTCGGCATCGACAACGAGACAGCACTGCGAGGGATGTGGCGGGCCAGGCCCGATCCCGGCGCGATGACGGAAGCGGAGGTCGAGTTCTTCGGCCGCCACATCGTGTTCGTCAACGGGTTCGCGGCCAATGACCCGACCTCCACGCGCTACATCTGGGAGCAGTCCATTCGGCGGCACCGTGAGCTTTCGCGGCGCATCGCCGTGTTCAACTGCCGATCGGATCGGGCGGACCGCTCCGAGCAGCTGGGTCGATCCTATTCGGGCTGGACGCAGGCGGACGAGGTCGTCCTGCTCGGCACGGGCCAGTACATTTTTGCGCGAGCCGCCGTGAAGAGCGGGCTCGACCCGACTCGGCTGGTTTTCGTCGATCGCACCCACCCGGCCGACATTTTCGAGATTTTGCTCGGCCTCGCGGAATCTTCGGCCCTCGTGATGGGCCTTGGAAACATCGCGGGACCGGGGCTGGCGTTGGCAGAGTACTTCGCCAACCGAGGGAAGGATTATGCCAGAAGTTGAGTTGTTGACGCTGTCGATCGGCCTCGGGCTGGCCGCGAGTCTCTTGTACGGTGAGCTCTTTGGCCTCGCGGCGGGCGGAATGGTCGTCCCAGGCTACGTGGCCCTGTACGCGAACAAACCAATCGACGTCGGGCTGACGCTAGTGGCTGCGCTCCTCACGTTCGGGTTTTTGAAGGGGCTCTCCCAAATCGCGATCGTGTACGGCCGCCGCCGAACCGCGCTGACGATCCTCGTGGGCTACATCGTCGGCCTCGGTTTCCGGATGTGGCTCGACAGCACGATCATGCCGTTTGCCGAGGGGGCGATCATCGGCTTCATCATTCCGGGGCTCATCGCGATCTGGTATCAGCGCCAAGGCGTTCTCGAAACCACCCTGAGCCTTCTCACCGCCGCCGTCATCGTTCGCATGGTGCTCGTCGTGTTCATCGGAGACGTCGCGATATGAGAGGGATGTACTGGAAGCCCGAAGGGGCGTCGCAGGTTCAGCGAGCGCTGGTCGCTGCTCTCGCCGTCGTGGGTCTGCTCGCGGTCGAGGTGTTTCCCTCGGAGGAGCAGCAGCCGCACTATGCCGCAAAAATGCTTGCGGCGCGCAAGGCACAAGAGGCGCTCAGTGTGATTCACGACACCTCTGCGCGGCGAGGTCTCCGCCTTCGACCGAAGACCGATCCAGCCGGGTCGCGGCTGGTCGGTGAGGTTCTGTCGCCGATCACGAGCGGTAGCGGTAGCCTCGTCTCGAAGCAGACGTCCGTGAATCCGAACTTCGCCGCGGTCATCGTGCAGTGGCTCAAAGACCTTCGCATCAAGAGCGGAGATGTGGTCGCGGTCGGCCTGTCGGGGTCGTTTCCGGCCATGAACATCGCGGTGTACGCGGCGCTTCACGAGCTCGGAGTCGAGCCGATCATCATCTCCAGCACAGCGGCCTCTCAGTGGGGCGCCAACGATCCGAACTTCACCTGGCTCGACATGGAAGCGACGCTTCGAAAGAACGACGTGTTTGCGTACAAGTCGGCTGCCGCCTCGCTCGGGGGCGTGGGGGACGACGCGATCGGCCTGAGCAAACGCGGTCGCGTGATGCTCGAACGTGCGATAGAACGGAACAAGATTCCAGCGTTAGCCGAGATCGAAGCAGAGAAGAGGCCTCCGGCCGAAAGCGATGCCGACGCGGAGCAGCCGTCCCCGAGCTTTGCGCTCGTCGACGAAGACCGCGTTCGAGAGCGCATGCGCGTGTACTACGAAATGGCTGGCGACCGCGCGATCAAGGCCTACGTGAACGTCGGCGGCGGCACGGTGTCGGTCGGCACGAAGGTCGGCAAGCGCAAGTTCGTTCCAGGCGTCAACGCACGTCCGCCGAAAGGCATCGAGGACATGCCCCCATCGGTGCTCGGTGCGTTCCTCGAGTCCGGGGTGCCGGGGATCCACATCACGCGAATCATCGACCTCGCCGAGGAGTTCGGTCTCGAGATCGCGCCTCGCGTGACGCCCGAGGTCGGCACCGGCGATGTCTTTCAAAAACGCCAACCGAACCGCTGGTTGGCCGGCATCGTGCTCGCGCTGATCCTCTTGGCGCTCTTCGTGATCGCTCGAGCTCCGTGGGGTACGCGCATGCTGCGTACGACCATCCCTCCGGAGAGCATCATGCCACCCGCCCCGAGACCGGCTAGCGGGTTTGCGGCGCAGACCGAGACGCGAGACGGGAACGGCAGCGCAACGGACCCCCCGCCGCACTGAGGCTCGACCGGCGGACTTGACCTCAGGGACGCCGGCGCCGTCTCTCGCGGTGCTGCTTTTTCGAAAGCTCTGCGTGTCCGCGCTCCGTCAGCTGCGGTGGGAACACGTACGCCGCGAGATGATCGAGCGGGTTCAGCACTTTGCCATCGACGAACATGCCAAAGTGCAGATGAGGGCCCGAGTCCCTGACGCCGGTGCTGCCGACCTCGCCGAGCTTTTCGCCGGCCGCGATGTCCTGGCCGACCTCGACTTCGTATCCATCGAGGTGTGCGTAGAGGGAGACCAGGCCGTTTCCATGATCGACCTCCACGAACAGCCCGCGCGGGCCCATGTGGCGACGATGCACGATCGCGGCACCCCACGGCGCGAGCGCAATGTGTGCCCGCCGCTCCCAGTCGACGCCGGCAAACGTCACGGTTCCAGCCGCGACCGAGCGGACTGGCTCGCCGCGCTCCGACGCGAAGTCGATGCCCCGGTGCGGGCGACGACCACGATCGCGAGGCTCTCCGAGGCCGCTGATTGCAATGCGCGGATACCCGTCGAGCGGACTGACGAACTTGATGCCGCCCAGCCCTGCGTCGCGTCCGGTCAGATCGGCATGCGTGTCGAGCAGGCGGCGCCTCGCGGTCAGGATTCGGTCCTCCGGCCCGGCATCTCCCACGCGATCGCCCCACACGAAGTGTGAGATCGCGTGGCGGTGAGGGGCCGAGTCGAAGGCGTCATCCAACGCCGGACACTGCTTTCCAAAAACGTGGAGTAGAGCCGCGGCGAAATAGAGATTTGCCTCGGGCTCGCGAAGCGCTTCCCGGGTGAACGGAAACGCGCCGATTTCGAGCTCCGTGCGTACCCACCCGCGGCGTGTCGGTCTCGCAAACCGATAGACCCCCTCGTGGACGTTGCGTGCATGCATGCCACGATTGATCAAAGTCAGGCCGGTGCCATAGCTGTTGTCGAGATCAGGCGTGCAGTCGCTCTGTGAATAGACGAGCGCCGCGAGAAGCCAGGGGTCGATCTCGAACTCTGCACCGTAGCGAACGATGGAAACTGCGTAGCCCTCGAGCTTGGCCGCCTGGACCGACGCCGGACAGACACGCGCCATCGCACGCGCGAGGTCGGACGCCGTCACCCCAGCAGGCGCAGCCGGCTCGGTGGGCCAATGCGACAAATCGAGCAGGCCCGCGCCCCGTGGCCGCAGCGCGAGCCGTCGCATCTCGTCAGCGGTCAGAGGTCCTTTCGCACCCGCGCGTCTCGCTGCGGGCGCATCGGTCAGGATCACGCCTTTGCGGAACCGCCGTTTCCAAGGGGTCTCTTGCGCGTGGCTCGGGGCGAGGCTGGCGGTCAGGGCGGCGACCAGGGTCAAGGGCAGCAGGCGAAGGAGCGTTCTCAAGGATTTCTCCGGGAGCTTTCAGGATGACGCCCAGCAAGAATCCTTCCAACTTATCGGCGTAAGTGTCCGGAGTGTTTCGCTTCTTCAAAGGTTTTGCGGCGTCGGCTCATGTCCGCTAGGGTGCCAATCAGGTCGTGCGGCGAAACGCGGGATGAGTAGCCAGGTTGGGACACGAATAATGGGGGAGCGTCTCGTTTCGCTTGCCAATCGCCAGGAGCTTTTCGCTCGCCGGCAATACGAGCCCGTGATCTCGAAAGCGGCGCTCGAGTCGCCGACTTCCGTTTGGTTCGGTGTCGGCGTGGCGGCCGACGACGCAAGCTGCGGGCTGCCGATCGACGTGTTGGTGCTGGTGTTTGCGCAGGAGATGGTCCGCCGCGAGCTCGGCCTCGCGAAGAGCTCGATTCTGATCGCCGACAGCAACGCGTGTGACGCCGGCGTCCCGCGGCTCGACGTGCATCGTGCCGCGTCGCTTGCGCAAGCGCCCCTCGAGGCGCTGATCGACCGTTTTGGCTTCCCCGTGGACGTGCAGCGCGCATCCTCGATGGCGCCTGCCTCCGAAGTCGAGCGCAAGCAGCGCGCCCTCGACATCGACAACGGCTACGTCGCTCAGCAGCTCGTCCAAACTGAAATCATGCGCGCCCGTGGCGCCACCGTGAAAGTCGGATGGGCTCTATCGGCCTGCACATACGACGAAACGTACTTCGATCGCCTCTACCGAAACCGGTTTGGTGATCGCGTGGCCTTCGTCTACACGATCGGCGGACGCACGTTGAACACCCAACGGCCGCGGGCGTGTCCCTACCTTTGCCGAAATCCGCGCGATCGCCTGCTCTTGGGCACCAGCGAAAACGCGGTTCGAAAGCTCTACGCGGATGCCGCTTCCCCCGCCACGCGTGGGTATCGCCGGCTCATTGGAAAGCTCGCGCGTGCGTACCATCACTTGACGGGCGCGCACCCGGGCACCCCGGAGACTTTCTTGCAGTTCATCGTCGACACGTCGTCGAGCCAGGTCACTGCAGGTAAGCGGCAAGCCCGCGAATCGCGAGCGGGCGCACCCTCGAGCTTCGCTCCCTGACTCCGCGGATCTGCTCCTGGCTGAGCTCGGCCTTCCCGCCGCCGCGCTGTCCCGTGCGCAAGAACGCCTGCGGGCTCACCCCACGTTCCAAGAGAAGCGCCGTTGCGTGATCGAACACCGACTCGCGCCGCTTCATCGCGTCGAAGCTGCTTTCGATGACGGCGCGATCGATCATGCGTTCGCTGGGCTCCCACCCGAGAAACGCAGCAATCTGCTGGATCGATTTCTTGCGGTCCCCGAGCAGGTCCTCGTAGCGCACGATCAGCACGTCGGGGTCGGAGGCGTGCTCCCGCCATTCGGCGACGTGCTCGAACCAAGAGCCATACTGGAGGCGGCCGCTCATGAACCGCTCGTAGAACTCGTCGAGCGTGCCCGAGAAACCCAGGTACGCCCGGTAGAAGTGAAAATAAGACACCAGCACGTCGAGCCCCTCGCGCTCGACGTAGACGTAGCGCGCCCCATCGGGGAGCCAATGGCGCGGAAGGTGGCTCTTGAAGACGCGTGGTGAAGGCAGCCGCTCGAGGTCGCCTGCGGTGAGCTCGCCGATGGCGAGAGAGCGCTCGAACCAGGGGGAGACTTGGGTGAGGTGAGGAGGGTCGGCTTCACCTTCGTGCGAAAGAAGATAGAGGATCCACTGTGTCAGGGTCGTGCCGGAGCGTGGATAGCTCGAAATGAACACGTCGGTCGGCCGGACCCGAAGCTCCATTCGGCCCCGTAAAAAGTTGGTGATTCGCCGTGCGTTGTCGAGGCCGGTCACCGCGACGTCGATCGCCCGACTCGCCAATCCGAGCGCACGCCCTGCGGTCTTTTGAAGAGATGGGTTCTTGATTGGCCGCATGATTCGCCGGTGACTACCCTAGCACCGTCGATGGAGGCCGTGGCACATCTCGCGACCCCGGAGTTCGCGGTCGCGTTTGCGGTCAGCTTCCTCGCGGCAGCGGTCCACAGCACCGTCGGGTTCGGGTTTTCGCTGCTCACGGTGCCCCTCCTGTCCCTCCTGAATCCGCTTTTCGCGCCGGTGCCGCAGCTGCTCGTCGTGTTGCCTCTGACGGTTGCGATCGTGTTTCGCGAACGTCACGCCGTGGAAGTGCGAAGCACGCTCTGGATCTTCGCCGGACGAGTGCCCGGCGCGATCATCGGGGTGGCCCTTCTCAAGTTGCTGTCGACGGCTGCGCTCGACGTCTTGATGTCCCTGATGGTGATCGCCGGGGTCTACTTGGTCGTCAGTCGGGGCTCTTTTCGGCGGACGCCGACGCGAGAAGTGGCCGCCGGCGTTGCTTCGGGAACCATGGCGATGGTCTCGGCGATTGGCGGTCCACCGATCGCGCTCCTCTACCGAAACGACTCGGGGCCGACCGTGCGGGCCAACCTCGGGTTGGTGTTCGCAGTGGGGCTTTCGATCACGATCAGCGTGCGAGCCGCCGCGGGCGAGGTCAGTTGGGCGGAGGTCGTCGTTGGGTTCGCGCTGCTTCCGGCGGTGCTCCTCGGGCTGCGTGCGAGCAAAGGTTTGATTCCGCGCGTCGAGGGTCGACGCCTGCGCAACGCGATCGTCATCATCGCCTGCGCCGCGGCGTTGATGCTGCTCGGACGCGGGCTCCTCAGCTGGTGAAGTGAACCCAGGTGGTGTCCGGCTGGAATCGCACGCCGTGCCATGCAGGCGGCACCTCGGGGTCCGTCCAGTAATAGAGCCAGCGCGCGTCGACCGGAGCGATGTTGGTGCAACCGTGGCTCCGAACTTTGCCGAAGTCGGTGTGCCAGTACGCGCCGTGGAGCGCGTAGCCGCGGTGGTAGTAGAGCGTCCAGGGTACCTCTTCGACCTCGTAGAAGCCGTCGATGGGGTCGGTCGCGTTCATCGTGGTCGAGATGTACTTCTGCTGGACTTTGAATAGACCGGTCGGGGGTTCATAGCCCTCCTTGCCGCTCGAGATCACCGTCGCGTAGACGGGCTCGTCGCCGCGATAGGCCACCAGCGTCTGTTCCGAAAGGTCCACGTGAACCCACTTCGCGTTTGCCGGTACACCGCTCGGCCGCTTGGCCCTGTGAGCCACGCGCACCTCGTCTCGGCGAACGGCGCCTGGCTTTCCGGACACGTAGCGCACCCCGTCGAGCGTCGCCTCGTCGACGACGACGAACCGGGCATGCTTTTGGGCTTTGCCCGTGGCCTTGGGCCTACCTTGACCGAGATCGAAGAGGTCCCGGTCTTCGCCGTAGACGAACGCCATCGGAAGGCGCCAGCCATCGCGCCCGAGCTCTTCTCCGCGAATCGGTTCTGGGTTGCGCAGCTCGACGTCGGATTCGCGCACGAAACGGCCGCGCACGGTTCGATAGAACACCGCGCCGTCCGCTTTACGGGTCACTTTTGTCGCGAGGGCCAGGAAGTAGTCGCCCTCCATCAATGACGACACCACTTCCGGCGTCGGCCCTTTCTTTTCCATCGCTCGGCGCGCCTGCTTCTCCTCGGTGACCGACGGAATCCGGTAGTAGCGAGGCGCACGCTTGGTGATGACCCGCGAATATTGGTAGGGAAGGTGGCTCGAGACCTCGGCGGGCGGGACGCCGTAGCGGTTGGCGTCGGGTGTATCGCTGACGTGGAAGCCGTGCGACGTGCAGATATAACCGAACGGCGAGGCCTTGTACCAGCTTCCGCCTTTGCACCCGTCGCCACTGACCTCGTCTCCGAGCGCTAGCACGGTGCCGCGGCGAATGATGCCTGCGACTTGGGGCTTGCTGGCGACGGCGTCATAGACGAAGGCATCGTAGTGAAAAGCAGACCCAAAACGCGCGGCGCGTCCGGGGTTGTTCCGAGGGCTTCGATGGCGGTCGTTCCAACCGTCGAGGCCGGGAGCACGAAGCGCGAGCCGACCTTCACTTCCGTCCGTGCCGTCGCTTGCTTCGGTCGATGCGCGCTCGCCCAAGGCAACCGCCCCACCGCTAATCACGGCGACCAGCGCTGCGAGGAACAAGAGGGACCATCGATTCGATGTAAATCGCTGCATGACGCGTCGTGCTCAGACCGCTCGCGCCCGACCCTCCGCGCGGAGCCCCTCGAGGATAGCGCCACTTCCCGCGGATTCAAAAGATCGGCGCCGAGGTGGAATTCAGCCTGATTTCGGCGGCAAGACGCTCACTTTGCTCGCTTCGCCCGACCGCGCTTCGCCGGGCCCACCGCGTACTGAAGGTCCGCGTAGATGAGCGCGCCGTCGCCTGCAAACGTTCGCGTCCCGCCGGTGGGGACGGCGATTTCGTATTCGTCCCAGGTGACATGAAAGCTCGCGCGAACGCGAACCCGTCCCTTCCGCTCTTCGTCCGCGGGGAGCCACTTCGCGGTGGCCGGGACAGTGACCTTGCGGGTCACGCCGTGCAGCTCGAAGCTGCCGACCAGCGTCATCGACGTCCACTCGCCTGGCTCGAGCTTGGATGCGCCGCGCACCTTTTCGAGCACGAAGCGGCTCTTCGGGTGTTCGTCGATCTCGAGGAATGCCGCGCGCCGAAACATCGTGTCCCATGCCGCGTCGTCCGTTCGAATCGACACCATGTAGATGTCGATGTGACCGGACGCTTTGCTCAAGTCGTGCGGGTCGAGCCTCAACGCGCTTTCGACGGTGCTGAATCGACCCCAGGCCGGCACGGCGATGTCCTCGCCCTCGCAAACGAACCCGACTTCGCCCTCGAGCATCGGCAGGCGTTTGGTGGACGGCTCGGCATGGGTGTGAGCGGCGAATGAAACCGACAACATCGCCAGCAAGGGCAAACAACCTCGTCGAATCAAGTGACCCCCCTAGGCATCATTCCTAGCGGATCGCGGGCGGTTGTCCAAAGCGTCTATTCGCCGATACCGCGCTGATAGCTCTGCTGCTGCTGGAGCCTCCCACGACGAAAGCCTTCAAAAAGGGGTGAGGTCGTCTTGATTGCAGGGGCCGTTGCAGGGGTTTTGGACTCGGCCGGTTTCGTAGAAGTCGACGAGGGTCGTGCCCAACGCCTGCAGCTCGGTGGCGCGGCCATGCGGGTCGCGCATCGTGTCTGCCCACGGGGGGATGTTCGTGATCGGGGCGTCCGGGTTGCCGAAATCGATCTCGATCATGGCGGAGCCCACGTGCTCGCCTTCTTTGACCTCGATGCCCCAGACGTCGCGAATCGTGGGCGCGAGGTTCACGACACCGCCGATCGTGCGCGCCATGACGTGTGCCCCGAGGTTGGTGACTTGGTGATCAGACTTCGACACCTGGATCAGCACTTCGTGCGGTGGCGTGCCCGGCAGCCGGTCGGTGCGAATGTGCTTGGAGTAGCCCGTCGGCTCGGCTCGGTCCCAAAGCCCTTGGATCAACGCGAGATTCATCTGGACGTCGAGCGCATTCCAATCGTAGCTGCCGTAGAACGCCGGCGCGAACTCGTCGAAGTTGACGCTTCGGTTCAGCAGGAGGTTGTAAGACTGACCCGGCACCGCGATGAGGCCGCGTTCGATGTCGGTGGTCAGCGCCATCAGGCTTGCGCCCAAGATGCCACCTTGGCTTCCACCGAAGTAGTACCGGCGCGTGCCGTCGATCATCGCGCCGCCGCAATCGTTCGTCAGCGCTTGGTTGAGCACCGTGGTCGGCTCGCCCTGCGCCTCGACGGAAAGCGTGCGCATCGCCATCAAGAAGTTCAAGAAGCCCTGGTGCATGCGCTCGGGGACTCTTCTAAACTCCGAGAAATCGCCGCCGACGATCGCATTGATGATGGTCGGAACGTCGTCGTTCGAGAACCCCTTCCAGTCGAGGCCAAACGCGGCGAAGTTCGCCTGCGCGGCGATCTCCTGAAAGCCGAGCACCTGCTCTTTCGCGCCGAGCTGTCCGTGCCCGAACTCCACCAGCGGCGCCGCGTTGCTCTGGGCGCTCTCCGGCACGATCATCGCGGCGGCATACTGGAAGGTGCCGTTCTGCTCCGGCAATCCGTCTACGCCGAGGTTGAGCAGACCGCCGGTTTCGCCCTGCGTCATGTAGAGCGGCATGTCGAACGTGATCTCGAGGCGACAGGCGATGCCTGCGATCAAGTCCTCGTTCTTCAGCGCGATCGAGTAGGGCACGCCGTTCGGAAAACGCATCAGCGCGTCGTCGCGAATGTGGACCATCGCGCTCGTGTTGTTTTCACGGCTTGCCGTGGTGTAGTCCCATGCGATTTGGAGCTCTTCGCGCGCGATTCCAACGTTCTCGAGCGCCGCAAAAATTTCCTCGAAATGTGCCCGCCGCGACTCGATCACATCGTCGTTGGAAGGCGTGTCGTCCCGTAGCGCCGCAAAGCCCGAAGAAGGCGCAATCACAGCGCCATCGCCGTCCCGTACGTTTCGAATCGCAACGATGTAGCGGGTGGCGTCGTCGGGACGCACCGCAGGCCGTAGCATCAGCGCCTGCTCGCCCCGAAGCTCTTCGAGGGTTCGGTCGATCACGAACGTCTCCGGCCGGGGCCGGGGCTCCATGGCATCGACGCGGATCTTCGCCTGCACGACGTATTCGTCGAGGTCGACCCAATGCGGAAGCCGCTCCCCCGTCTCGGCGTCGATGATCACCGTGGGCGAGTCCGGTTCGAGCGAGCTCGGAATGGTGTCCGGTGTCGCAAGCCCAGCGACCGTCGCACCGGGCAGATGTGTCATGGCTGCCACGCCGAGCGAGAAGCCGTCCATTTCGTTGAATGCATCCGGATTCGATCGGGTGCCGTTGGTCGTCGCAGGCATGACAATCTCGGGAAGCGCCAGCCGCGTGCCCGTGACCGCCGTCTGGTCTTCGAGGGTCCAGTAGTCGTTGGGAAACGGAAAGCCGCAATAGCTCGGTGTGATCGGGTCGCACCCAAGCGGAGGCGCGGGAATCATTCCGCCGCTGCCGCCGACACCACCCGTGCCTGCGACCCCTCCGGAGCCCGACGTGCCGCTGCCGCTGTCCGTTCCGCAGCTCGAAGTCAACGATACCGCGCACAGCGTCGCGGCGACCAACCACCAAACGGGCCTCATCCCGCTGATGCTAGATGCAACGGTGCTCTTTTACCAGGGGCAGCGCGCCCGCATCGCGACCACTTGAACTCGCGCGCGCCTCCACGCATGACCGGGGCATGAAAATCGCAGTCGTCACGGGAGCGGGGAAGGGCCTAGGCCGGGAGATCGCCAAGGGGCTTGCTGGCAAGGGCTTTGGCGTCCTGGTCACGGACATCGACGAAGGCGCCGCCGCAACGACGGCCAGGGAGATCGGCGAGCGCGCATGGTCGATGCGCCAAGACGTTAGAGACCCGGAGTCGCATCACCGCGTGGCGCGCGCGGCCAACGAGCGCGGCTCGCTAGAGCTCTGGGTCAACAACGCGGGCGTGCTCCATGCCGGAAGCGCTTGGGATCACAGCGACGAGATCGTTCAACAGATGGTCGATGTGAACGTGCTCGGTATGACGTGGGGGTCGCGCGCCGCCATCCAAGCCATGCGCGCCAGGGGCGGCCATTTGATCAACATCGCGTCCATGTCGTCGATCGCTCCCGTGCCTGGGCTCGCCGTGTACGCGGGCACCAAACACGCGGTGCTGGGCTTCTCCGTTGCGCTCGCGGGTGACCTCGAACGCGCCTCGCTGCCCATCGAGGTGAGCGCCGTCTGTCCTGACGCGATTGACACCGACATGGTCCGCGACGTGCGCGGCTCCAAGGAAGCGAGCCTCGTCTTTGCCTCCACGAAGCTGCTAACGGTCGAGAAAGTGGCCGGTGTCGTTCTCGACCTCGTCGATCGCCCCCGCCTCGCGGTGAGCGTGCCGCGCTCACGCGCATTGCTCGCGCACGCCATTCGGCCGTTTCCGTCTTTTTCCCGCGGTCTCGCCAAGCCGTTCGAATGGTACGGGGAGCGCCAAAGGCGCAGGCTCAACGGCGAGTGATCGACATGCGATTCGTGAGGGTCAGGCGTCGTCGCGGTCTTTCGCCTGGTGCACGTGGACATCTCGCTGCGGAAACGGAATCGAGATTCCCTCTTGGTCGAAACGCCGCTTGACCTCCCGGGTGACGTCCCAGTAAACGTCCCAGTACTCGCCGGTCTTCGCCCAGGGCCGCACGATGAAGTTCACGGATGAATCGCCCAGCTCGTGGAGCCGGATGACCGGCTCGGGGTCCTCCAAGACTTTATCGTGGCTGAAGACGATGTCAGCGAGCAGCTTTTCGGCCTTCGGAATGTCATCCGAGTACCCAATGCCAAAAGTCATGTCGACGCGCCGCTTGTCTTGATGCGTCACGTTTCGAATGATGCCGCCCCAGACCTCTTTGTTCGGGACGATCAGCAGCTGATTGTCGAACGTCAGAATTCTAGTCGACACCAGATTCATCTTGTCGACTTTGCCCGTGACGCCGCCTGCTTCGATGACGTCTCCGATGTCGAAAGGTCGGTAGACCAAAATCATCATGCCTGACGCGAAGTTCGACAACGTGTCTTGGAGCGCGAAACCGATGATGAAGCCCGCGATTCCGAGGCCCGCCAGCAGAGGCCCGACTTCGATTCCCAGTTGAGCAAGCGCAATGATGAAGCCCAAGAGCAGAATGAGCCTGCTGGTCATCTTGATGAAGAAGTTGCGGGCGAGAGTGGATACGTCGAGGTTCGAGCGGTCGAGCCCACGACGCACCGCGGCTCGACCGATTCGTCCCAAGACCCAAAACGCCATGAGAATCAAAACGAAAACCAGGAATTGAAAGAACAGGGAGGCGGCGTTGCTGCGCAGCCAATCCGACACCCCGTCGAGCCAATCCGTAAATAGGCCCCGCGCGACGTCTCCGTCGAGAATGTCCTCGGAGACTTTGCCGGTCGCAGTGATGATCCTGCGCCGCAGCTCGGCGGTTTCGAGCCCGTGCTTGTCCATGAGCCGAACGTTCAATCGCTGAGCGTCTGCAAGCACGTCTCGCTGGCGCCTAAGAGCAGAGAGCTCTCTTTGAGCGTCCGTATCCTTGTCTGAGCCCGGACGCCCGGCGATTTCGTCGATCTGCTCCTTCGTGTTCTGCAAGACACCCGCGATCACATCCGCTCGGGACTGAATTCGCCTCACCAGCTCCGCCTCGTCCGCGGTCACGTCGAGGCCGAGCTTCCGTCGCTGATTGAGGTTGGCATCGAGGTAGCCCACGATGCGATCGGTCCGAGGGATTTCGTCGTTGAGCTCGCGGCGCGCCTTCCAAGACTCCGGCCCACTTGCTCTCTCGGCCACCTCGAAGAGCTCGATGGCCCGCGCCGCACGTTTTTCCCAACTCTCGAACAGTCCTCTGGCGTCTTTGTTCAAGATTGCCGTTGCGGCCTCGCGCCCCGCGGCGACTCCAGGCGCTCCGTCGGCCCCTCCGGCGACCAAGTCGACGAGCTTTGCGACATCACGCCGATACCGTGCGCGACGCTCGGACAGCTCGCGTTCCGTGATGACGTTGGATGCGACGTCGGGGCTTTCTTCGATCGTCCGCTGCAGCTCTTCGAGCCTTTTCGCCCGTTTCTGGAGGTCCGCGACCAGCTCGGTGATCTGCCGTGCGGTCGACTCGGGCGTTTGAGCTGCCGGCTGTTGTGCCGATGCGAGAGGCGATGCGAAAACGCAAAGCGCCAGCGCGGCGAAGAGAGCCACAGTCCGCCAAAGCGGCGAAAAGGTTGGTTCGGTGTTCATGTTCGAGTCCTGTCGCCGAACGGTCTCGGTTTCACCGTCCCGGGCTCCAGTGCTACTCGACATCCAGCGCTTGCTCAAGGCAGGAGCAGGATTGAAGGATCGCTTTCATACCGATAGGTTTCGCCGGGGAGGATACGACGACGATGGGACGAAAGACGCTCTTGGCAATCATTTTCGCGGTGTGGTCGCTGGCTAGCTTCGCCGCTGCCACGCCGCCTGCGCCACCTGATCAGATGGTATCAGACACTCCTTACGCCGCCGCACAGCAATCGGAGGAACCAAAAAAGGTCCTCGAGCCGGCGAGCTTCACCTGGTCACTCGGAATCGGGGTCCCGATCGTTCTCGACGTCCCCAGGGACACGGTTCGTCCCGGTGCCAGCCTGTTCTTTTTCGGCGGCGCCGACTTCGGCTTCTTGGTCATCGGCGGAGACTTGGGCCTTCAGTGGAACCCGATCGACCTCGACAACGCGCAAGGGCCGGGCGGCTCCATCATCAACGGCCGCGCGCCGCTCACGCGCATCTACCTCAGCGTGCCCGAGATACGCTTTCAAGTGCCGAACCTCCCGGTCGTGCTGCCTTACGTTTCAGGCGCATTCGACATCAACTTCTGGAACTTACGGGAGACCACTGTTGGTTGCACCTACTGGTATTGCAGCACCTTTTCCGTTTATCGCTTCACCCCCGGCTACACCGGCAAAGCCGGGCTCGCGTTCGACGTCCAGGAGAGCGGCGTGCACATCGACGTCGCGTTCCAATACTCGTTCACCGGCAAGGGGAACTACTTTTCCGAATCCGGTTGGTGGCTCGCGCCCGTCATCGGCGTGCTCGTTCGGACGGATTGACTCGTGCGCCTAGACGGTCTCGTCCAAACGGACCGCAATCACGGTCCACTTCTTGATCGACCCGCTGAGACGAGCGCCCCAGTCCGCGAGCTTCATCTGCCAACCGTACTTGTCGTGGAGCGCCCGAATCGCGGACTTCTTTTCCGATTCATCGACGACGATACGGGCCGTGCCATCGTGCCAGGGCCCTTTGAGCGCACCCCGCACCCCGCACTTTGCAATCCGAATCCTCGGATTGCGGCGCAGTCGCTTGACCTTGTACGAATCCCCGTTGGTGAAGATCACGAGGTCTACGCCGTCGCGCGCGACCCACACGGGTGTCTGCACCCCCGTGCCGTTCTTGCGAAAGGTTTCGAGATTGACGTAGCGCGCGTCACTCAGCTCGTCGGTTGCAGCCATGGGGGGAGCATAACGCGCTTTGGCCAGCGCGCATGTTCCTACGCGCTCTCGAGGCGGGCCATCACATCGTCGGTCAGCCGCGGAATCACCTCGAGCGCGCCCATGTTCTCGTGGACCTGCTCGATTCGGCTGGCGCCGGTGATGACCGTCGACACGTGCGGGTTCTTCGCACACCAGGCGATGGCGAGCTGTGCCGGTGTGCAGTCGAGCGTCTTGGCCACCTCGAGCACGCGCCGGATCTTGTCGTGATTGTCGGGGGCGACGATGTATTCGCGCAGCCATTCGTAGCCGGGTAGCGCGGCACGGCTTTCGGACGGGACCCCTTCGAGGTACTTCCCCGTCAGCGCGCCCGACGCCAGCGGGCTCCAGACGGTGGTGCCGAGCCCGTACTTCTCGTAAAGGCCTGCGTACTCGTCTTCGACGCGCTCGCGCGACAGAAGGTTGTATTGCGGCTGCTCGGTGATCGGTTTCCTCAACCGAAACCGATCGGCGATCTCGTAGGCTTCTGAAATGGCCTCCGCGGGCCACTCCGACGTGCCCCAATAGTGCGCTTTCCCCGATGCGATGATGTCGCTCATCGCCCAAACGACTTCCTCGACCGGCGTCTCCTCGTCGTGCCGGTGGCAGTACAACACGTCGACGAAGTCGAGGCCTAGCCGCTCGAGCGACCCGTCGATCGCGTGCATGAGGTACTTGCGGTTGAGCGTGTTTTTGGTGTTCGGCCCATCGGTGAGCCCCCAGTACAGCTTGGTGGACAGCACGTACGATTGGCGGGGCCAACCGAGCTCCCGCGCGACCTCACCCATGATCGTCTCCGATTTGCCGCCGGCATAGACCTCGGCGTTGTCGAAGAAGTTCACGCCGGCTTCCCAGGCCGCCTGCATGCACTCGAGCGCGGTTTCGCGGCCCAGTTGGTTGTGAAATGTCACCCACGACCCGAACGACAACACGCTGACCTTGAGCCCCGAGCTCCCGAGCCGCCGGTATTCCATGTCCACCGCTACTGCTCAGAGGTCGGAGCGCCTGCGGCGACCCATTCCTGCACCGCCGTGACTTTGGCGCTGCAGAGCGAGTCCGTGCCGAAGGGCATCCGCTGAGTTCCTTGTGCGAGGTTTTGCCCGAGGAGCTTGTCGACGAGATAGGACGCGGCGACGTCGCCTGGAGCAACTCGAACCTTTGCGACCTGCGTCGAGTCGACGTCGATCAGATTCATTTCGGACATCGCGACGGAGCTCAGCTCGAGGCCCCCGCCTGGAAGACCTTCCGACCCGTGACAGCTCGAGAAGGTACAGCTTCCGTCGAACACGCTCGCTTGAATTCCGTTCACGCCATCGAGCGTGCGTGCGATCTCGTTGATGCACACGCCATCGCACTCGACTTCGCCGCTTTCACAACCGCCGCTGCCGCTGCTCTCGCCGCATGCCGCCATGACCAAGCCCATGCTTGCAAGCAAGGACAACCCAAGAGACGATTTCTTCATCGACCCCGTATAGTTTCCTGCCTCGGCTCCGTAAAGGGGCCGTGCCCCCGTTCGGGCATTCCTCGCGGCGCCCGGGCCCTACCGCCCTTTAAAGGAGGGTGGCCGCTTTTGCATCATGGCCATGGCAGCTTCCATGGCGTCCTCGGAGTTGATGAGCTCGACGCTACGCGGAACGACCTCGCCAATGGCTTTCCGCCAGCCGTCCAGCAGCGCGGTTTGCGCGTGCGCAAGAGAAGCACGCACGGCGAGCGGCGCCTGTGCCGCAATCGTGCGCGCGAGCTCCTCGGCGCGTTCGAGCTGCCGGCCCGGCTCGACCAGCTCCTGGACGATACCGATGCGATAGGCCTCCTCGGCGTCGAACTCGTCACCCGTCAGCACGTAGCGCATGGCGTTGGAGTAGCCGGCAGCCTGGACGAAACGAAAAGTTCCTCCGCCTGCCGGCATGATGCCGACGCGCACTTCCTTCAGCCCGAAGCGCGTGTCCTTTGCTGCGACACACAGATCGGAGCAAAGGACGATCTCGGTCCCGAGGGTGAAGCAACGCCCATGCACTGCCGTGACCATCGGTTTCGTCCGAAGGCGCCCCACCACGTGCCAAGGATCGATCAGCGCGCTCGAGATCGGCACTTCCCCGGAGCGAAAGCTCGGGGCGACGTCCATGAGATCGAGACCCGTGGTCGTGTCCGGCCCTTCCGCGTGAACGACGATGCAGCGGATGTCCGAATCGTCATCGGCCTCCGTGAAGGCCTCTGCGACCCTTTGAAACATCGCCATGGTGAATGCGTTTCGTTTGTCGGCCCGATCGAATTTCACGAAGGCGATGGGGCCCTGTTTCGTGTATCGGATGTGTTCTTCGCCCATGGAAACTACATACGGCGCGGGTGCCGAAAACGCGATGCAGGCGCGGCTGCACGTGTGCAGCGTCAGAGGCGAAGCGTGGGTAGCGGACGCCACGGCCGCTTTGCACTCCGCGCTAACGCCGAGGGGGCGCAGCAGCATGTTACCGTCGAGAACCGACTCACAAAAGGAGCACCTCATGGACAAAAAGACGATTGGAGTTCTCGGATTTGCCAGCGCTGCCCTCGTCGCCGTGACGTGCATTCCCAAAGACCCGCCCCGAGCTCGCCGCTTGATACCTTGCCTCCACCCATCCCGACCTCTACAAACGCGAAAGAGAAAAAGGGGTCAGACTCCTTTTTGAAAGGGTTAATTGGGGTCTTTACCGTGGATGCGGCGGCGGAGGTTGGGGCGAGCGCGATTCCGGCAAAGGTGCCACTTCGTTGGGAGGGGCATTGGTTTTGGGGATGTCTTCTCGACCTCGCGGGCGATCGGACCGGCTTTCTGATCGAGGGGCACGAGCGGTACGGCGACGTCTTCGTCGGGCGCGCGCTTACCCGTGAGATGATGTTCGTCCGCGATCCTGCAGTGGTGTACGCCATCAACGTCACGCACTGGGCAGACTTCTACAAACCCGACTACATCAAAATGATGTGGAAGCCGTTTCTCGGAAACGGTCTCGTTCCGAACGACGGCGAGTCGTGGAGGCGCCAGCACAAGCTGATCATGCCCGGCTTCCACAAGAAACGCGTCGATGTCTATGCCCAGACCATGGTCGACTTCACCGAACGCATGCTCGACCGGTGGAAAGAAGGCGAGCGACGGGACATCCGGCTCGAAATGAACGCGCTCGCTCTCGAAGTCGTGGCCAGCACGTTGTTCGACATCGACATCGGCAAAGAGGATTCGAAGACGATCCGCGAAGCGATCGGTGAGGTGAGCGAGATCCTCGTCACCGACGCCGACAAGATGATCCCGCGCCCCAGCTGGTGGCCTACCGCCGAAAACCGAAGGAAAAGGCGTGCGATCGCGCAAATCGAGGAAATCATCGCGCGCGTGCACCACGAGCGAATGCAGAGCCGAAAAGACCGGGGCGATCTGTTTTCGCACATGGTGTTCGTCGAGGACGAGCAGGGACGCATGTCCGACGAGCAGCTTCGCGACGAAGCGATGACGCTGATCTTCGCCGGGCACGAAACCACGGCGCACGCGTTGACCTGGACCTGGTACCTCCTCGCAAAAAACCCCGACAAGCTCGCCAAGCTCCGCGACGAGCTTTCGCGAGTGCTCGGGAGTCGCCAGGTGAATGTCGACGATCTCCCGAACCTGCCCTACCTCGAGATGGTCGTGAAGGAGTCGCTTCGGCTCCTGCCGTCGGTCTGGGCCTACGCACGTCAAGCGCAGCGCGACGTCGTCATCGAAGGCTACCAGATCAAGAAAGGAACGACCGTCACGATCAGTCACATCGCGATGGGGCGAAACACCGAGGTCTACGACGAGCCACTCGAGTTTCGCCCCGAGCGATGGACACGCGATTTCGAGCGCACCCTGCCGCGCGGCGCCTACACACCGTTTGCTGGCGGGCCGCGTGTCTGTCTCGGCAAGCAGTTCGCCATGATGGAGATGCGGTCGATTCTGGCGACCCTCGTGCGCCGGGTCGACGTCACCGTTCCAGAAGAGTTCGAGCCGGATTTCGTCGTCGAGCTCTCGATGCACCCCGGAAAGCGCGGGATGCCCGCCGACGTGCATTTCCTCGATCCTGAAGCGCAACAGGATCGGTCGGGTTGACCCGGGGGAGGGTCGGTGAGGCGCTGGCAAATCCGCGGCCTGACGTCGAGGCGCGTTCGCGTCTTCGATCCCCATCGCGTCACCGTCACGGGCGCGCCCGAGGTTGATCCCGTTTCCGTCGGGCTCCACCCAGAGTCCATCGAATCGATCTGGGCCGCGGTGGTCGACTATTACAGAACCGGCTTCCACCCCGCGCTCGGCCTCACGATTCGCAGGCGCGGAGAGGTCATTCTCGACCGAACGATCGGGCACGCGCGCGGGAACGCGCCCGGCGAATCGTGGGACGCCGAGCGCGTCCTCGCGACACCGAAAACGCTTTTCAACTTCTTCTCCGGCTCCAAGGCCGTCACCGCCATGCTGATTCACCTGCTCGCGGAGCGCGGTGAGCTTCACGTCGACGAGCCGGTCGCGACGTTCATCCCCGAGTTTGGCCGCCATCAAAAGGACCGGATCACGATCCGCGACCTCCTCACGCATCGGGGCGGCATCCCCGCGGCGCCCCGCGAAGTAGCCGATCTCGATTTTCTGCAAGAACCCGGCCGAATCCTGGAGCTCATTTATGGTTTGAGACCAACGCACCGACCCGGAACGGTCCCTGCGTATCACGCCGTCACGAGCGGGTTTCTGTTCGCTGAGCTCATCGAGCGCATCACCAAAAAGAACATTCGCGAGTTTCTGCGGATCGAAATCGCGGAGCCGCTACGGATGAGCCACTTCAACTACGGTCTGCCGGAAGACAGACTGAACGATGCCGCCATCGACGCGTGCACCGGCCCGAGGCTGATCTGGCCTCTCAAAGACATCTTCAAGAAGGCGCTCGGCGTTTCCGTGGAAGAGCTGATCGAGCTTTCCAACGATCCTCGATTTCGAATGGGCATCATTCCTTCGGGCAATCTCTTCGGTACGCCTGACGACATCTGCCGCTTCTTCGAGCTGCTTCTTGCCGGCGGGGCCTACCAGGGGACGCGCGTGTTCTCCGAATCGACCGTGCGTCGCGCAGTGGCGCCACAAACACCCGGCCAGATCGACCGAATGATCCTGCTGCCGATCGAGTACTCGATGGGGTTCATGCTGGGCACGGAGCCGGTCGGCCTCTACGGCGTCCGTTGTGGAAGAGCGTTTGGTCACGTCGGGCTCAGCAACATTCTCGCCTGGGCCGACCCGGAGCGGGATATCTCGGTTGCGCTACTGAACTCCGGAAAGCCGCTCTTCGCGCTCGAGACCGCCTATTGGCCCGCGATCGTTCGGCAGATCAGCATCCGAATTCCGCGTGATGGTCGCCGAAGATAGCTACATCCATTACCGTACGGTCTTCGGCCTCCAGAGGATCAAGCCATGAGCCCGACCGCCCAGCCAGAAGAAATCGTCGAATACGACCCCATCTACGATCCCTTCAACCCCGAGCTGATCGCCGACCCTTATCCTTTCTACGCGCGTCTGCGGGACGAGCATCCCGTCTATTACAACGAGAGGATGGGTTTCTATGTTCTGTCTCGCTACGACGACATCTTTGCAGCGCTGCGGAAGCCGCAAATTTTTTCGTCGGCGCAAGGGCTGACGCCGATCAAGGACGAGATCAGCCAGCTAGGGATCCCTCCGACGTTCATCATGATGGACCCGCCAGACCACACGCGCCTTCGGCGACTCATCACGAAAGCCTTCACGCCGGACACCGTGAAGCAGCTCGAGCCCACGATTCGCCGTTTCGTCGTCGAGCATGTCGAGGCGATGAAGCAGAAGTCGGCCGACGGTGAAGAGGTCGACTTGATCGCCGGAATCGCATCGCCGTTGCCGACGATGGTGGTAGCGAACATCCTCGGCGTGCCGCCCGAGGACCGACCGAAGTTCGATCCGTGGTCGGATGCGATCACCTCGGCCTCCGCGGATTTTGCGCTCGACGTGCAGCAAGCGATCGGCGCCGTTCAGGGTTTGGTCGAGTACTTCGGGGGCATGTGTCGAGCGCGGCGCGCAAACCCGACGGATGATATGATCACCAAGCTCACGCAGGCCGAGGTGGAGGGGGAAACCCTCAGCGACTGGGACATCCTGGGTTTTTGCTTTGTGATGATCGCCGGCGGGAACGACACCACCACGAACCTGATCGGCAACTCGATGAAATGGCTTCACGAGTACCCGGACCAGCATCGAGAGTTGCTCCAGGACCCTGCGCTGATTCCAAACGCCATCGAGGAGCTCCTGCGCATCGAGTCGGTGGTGCAAGGGCTTTCGCGGACGACTACCCGGGACGTCGAGTACTACGGCACCGCGATTCCGGCCGGCAGCAAGGTGCACAACCTGTACGCCTCCGGCAACCGCGATCCGCGGCACTGGGGTGCGACGGCCGACGAGCTCGACATTCACCGCGAGGTCGACCGCCATCTTTCGTTTGCCCAAGGGCCGCACTTCTGTATCGGGGCCCACGTTGCGCGCATGATGATCCGCATCTACTTCGAGGAGATGGGGGCGCGCGTGGGCGAGCGTTTTGAAATCGATTGGAACAACGCCACACGCCGTCATTCAGCGTTCACACGTGGCTTCACCAAGATCCCGATCCGCATTCGAGCGTGAACATGATTCGAGTGCGATTCGAGCCGTCGGGGTTCGAGGTCGACGCCCGGCCTGGCGAAGCAATCATGGACATCACGGACGCAAACCCCGCTGCCGAAGTTCCATACTCGTGCCGTGCCGCAACGTGCGGTACGTGCCGCGTCGAAGTCCTCGAGGGCGCCGAAGCCCTCTCGAAGCCCGACGCCTACGAGCTCGAGGTCCTCGAGATCTTCGGCGACACCCCCGACAAGGTTCGCCTCTGCTGCCAAGCCAAGCTCACCGACGCCCCAAGCCCCAAAGTCACCCTCAAAGTCTGCGACGACTAAAAAAAGGCGCCCAACCCCCACCTCAAAATTATATAGGGGACAGTCCCCTTTTTGCGTCGCGCGAAGTTATATAGGGGACAGTCCCCTTTTCAGTCTATTTGGGGTTTGCTCGCGCGGCGCATGATGGTGAGGTAGACCTGATCGATGCTCCGGAGGGGGAGCCTTTCGAGCGACGACCGCAGACGGTCGGGCTTGACGGAGTAGATCGGTTTTGGCCGTTTGACCGTCAGCGCGGCGTACACCGCCTGGGCGAGGATGTCGGGGTCGTGCGCGGAGTGGATCTGCTTGGCGGCGAGGCCCTTGAGCTTGCGGATGAGCTGGGCAAACCGAGGCGTCTCGGCTTCGGCCTCCGTGAATGCCCGCTCGATCCCCTCCACCATGTTCGTTCGGAACGGCCCGGGCTGCACGGTGACCACCTTGACGTTGAGCAGCGCGAGCTCACGGCGGAGCGCGGTCGAATAGGCTTCGAGCGCATGCTTGCTCATCGCATAGGGTCCCGTGAACGGCGGCGCGCTCTGCCAGCCCATCTCGGAGCTGATGTTCAGGATCCGGCCCTTCGCCGCTTCGACGAGAGGAAAGAAAGCCTTGTTCACCCGGTACGTGCCCATCAGGTTGATGTCGAGGATCCTCGAGAGCCGTTCCTCGGAGATGTCGAGGAGCGAGCCGACGCCCATCACGCCCGCGAAGTTGACGATTCCATCGAGGCGGTCGGTGAGGCTGTTCACCGCCTCGTAAGCGCTTCCGATGCTCGCGGGATCGGTGACGTCCATCAGGATCGGCACCACGTCCGGGTCATGCGTCGACGAGCGAAGCAGGTCCCGATCGACGTCTGCCTCGAAAACGCGCCAGCCGTTCGCGACGAGCCTCTCGACCGTGGCATGACCGAGGCCGCCCCCTGCGCCGGTGACGAGGGCATTCCGCTTCGTCATGGGTGCTCCATCGACCCCGCGTGCATGAATCAGTTGACCCCGCGTTCGCGGTCGCCCCAAAACTGCGCGCGGAGAGTTTTCTTGTCGGGCTTCCCTAGGGGCGAGAGCGGGATCGAGCCGACGAAGTCGACGGACTTGGGCGCCTGCACCGAGCCCTTGGCGTCTTTCACCGCGGCCTTGAGCTCCTCTGCGAGCGCATCGCTGCCTTCGTGGCCCGGCCGCAGGATCACCACGGCTTTGACGGCTTCACCCCACCGATCGTCCGGAACCCCTACGACGGCCACCTGTGCCACCGCAGGGTGCGCCGAAATCACGTCTTCGATTTCGCGCGGGAACACATTGAAACCGCCCGTGACGATCATGTCCTTCTTGCGGTCGACGATGTAGAGGTAGCCCTCGTCGTCGTATCGGCCGATGTCGCCCGTGTGAAGCCATCCGCCCGAAAACGCTTGCTCGGTGTGTTCCGGCAACCCGTTGTACCCCTCCATCACCAGCGGTGCGCGCACGCAGATTTCACCGGCCTCACCCGGGGCGGCCGGCTGGTTGTCGTCATCGAGCAACGCCAAATGAACCCACGGGCTCGGACGCCCGCACGACGCGAAGCGTGCAGGCCTCGACAAGTCGTGCTCGCGCTTCTTCATGTGCGTGAGCGCCATGGGGGCCTCGGATTGCCCAAAACATTGAAAAAAGATCTGCCCCCACTTTTCGACGCCGTCTTTGAGACGCGCCGGGCTCATCGCCGATGCGCCATAGAACAAGGTTTCGAGGCTCGAAAGGTTCGCCGTCGTAGCCCGCGGGTGGTCGAGCAACGGGTAGATCATCACGGGCACGAGGAAGGTCGACGTGATCGCGTACTTTTCGATGGCATCGAAGAAGAGGTCGGGGGTGAACCCTTGCAGCGCGACGAACGACCCCCCGCTTTGAAGAGTCGGCACGATGAACGCAGCCGCCGCATGCGAAAGCGGTGTCGCGATCAAGAACCGCACCTCCTCCGGCCATTCCCACTCGGCCATCTGCACCATCGTCATGTAGGCCGCGGAGCGGTAGGGCATTCGAACGCCTTTAGGCCGGCCGGTCGTTCCACCCGTGTACACGATCGTGTTGAGATCGTTCGCGCCGATGTCCGGTGCGGCGAGCGGCTCTGGATCGAACGTCGCGGCAAGCGCATTCAGATCCTCGCCCGCGCCGGATGGTCCAAACGACAACAGGTTCTTGAGCCCGGCAACGCGCTCTTTCAGCTCGGCGGCGCGCGGCTCGAAGACCGTTGGATCGAAAACGAGTGTCTCGATCTCTGCGTCTTCGAGGACGTACGCCTGATCGTCCGCGGAGCCGAGCGGATGAAGCGGCGTGTTGCAGGCACCCAACAACAGGTTCCCGCACAGGTTGTACAATACCTCCGGCCGATTGGCTGAAAGCACCGCCGTGCGTGACCCCTTTCCGATCCCTTTCGACTCGAGCGCTCGAGCGAATCGGCTCGCGTGCGCGCGAACCTCTGCATACGTGATCGTCGCGTCGCCCAAGAAGAGGAAAGGTCGGTCGTCGTAGCGGTTGAGCCCATCGATGACGAGGTGCGGCAAGAGCGGCATGTCGAAGAGGCGGTCGTGGGTCATCACGAGGTCCTTTTTACACGATCTTCGTGCGCCGCGTCCCCGCCGCCAAAATGCCGTAGAAGGAAATCCTTGACGGTTTCGGTGAAAGCGTCGTTTTGGTCGCCGGCGACCATGTGATGGGCGCCCGCGAGGTCCACATACTCGGCGTGCGGCACCATTTGCAAGAACTCCTGGGCGGTTTCCGTCGAGACCAGATCGCTCAGCCGCCCGCGGACCAGCAGCGTCGGGATCGAGAGCGTCGCACTTGCTTTGAGCTGCTCCTTGAGCTCGGCGTCGTCCTGCATCGTGTAGAGACCCGGCTCCCACGTCCTCAGCATGTTCGGATCCCAGTGCCAGTAATAGCGCCCGTCTTCCAAGCGCCGGAGGTTCTTGGCCAGGCCCGAGAGGTCTTTGGGCCGCTTACGGTGGGGAAGGTACCTCGCGATCGAATCCGCGGCCTCATCGAGCGTGTCGAACCCCCCGCTCCCGCCACGCATGAACCCGAGGATTCGGTCGACGCCGTCCGTCTCCATGCGGGGCGTGACGTCGACCAAGATCAAGCCCCTGGCAACGGATTCCTCCTGCTGCGTTTCAGCGAGCAACGAGGTGATGCCCCCGAGCGAGGCACCGACCAGGACCGGCTTGTCTCGAAGCTGCGCCAGCACGCCGCGAAGGTCCTCGACGAAGTGTTTGACCCGGTATTCGCCGAGGGCAGCCCAGCTGCTCTCTCCGTGCCCGCGATGATCCATGCAGATCGCGTAAAAACCATGCTCGGCGACCGCCGCAGCCGTGGCGCCCCACGCGTGTCGGGTCTGGCCGCCGCCGTGCAGAAACAACACCGGCTGATCGCTCGGATCGCCCTGCGCGTCGGCGGCGATCGACATGCCGGTTGGAACCTCGAACCGCATCATCGGTGGCGGAGGCGCGAATGAGTCAGAAACCGTCACGTGCCGACCCCCACGGCAGGCCACGCGCAGGTGGGATGCGAATCCTCCAACATCTCGACGACTCGATGCGCGATACACCCCGGCAGCTTGGGCGAAAACGAATGCACGCCCGCAGTCAGAAAAAGAAGTACGGCCGGCGTGACCATACCGAGCAGCATCATCCGTGCAAAGACGATGCGCGATTCGGATACGCCGTGGGTCACCGCGCGAAGCCGCGCTTGCAGGATCTCCTGCGAGCGCATCAGCGTCTCGCCGACCAAGTCGCCCCGTATGTTCTGGCGAGGACCGAACACGATCGCTAGCAGGAACTTCGCCGTCGTCGGATTCTTCGTCATGCTCGCGAGCACGAACTTCGCGAATCGCTGGCACACCTCGAACGGCGTGGTGGCCCCCTCGAGCGCCCTGTCGAGCTGGTCGCAGTACGCGGCGTGGCGATTCTCGATCAGCTCGATGACGAGGTTTTCTTTGCTACCGAAGAAATGATACAGGCTCGGCGCCGAAACATCGGCCTCGCCCACGATGTCACGCACGCTCGTGGCGGCGAACCCGCGCTCCGCGAAAAGACGCTCGGCGGTTTGCATGAGGAGCTCTCGCGTGCCCGTCGTTCGCTGGGCTGCTTCGTTTCGCGCCATCACTCGCCTCGAAAAACCGGCTTTCGCTTCTCCATGAACGCCGTCGGGCCTTCGACGGCATCCTTGGTCTTGAAAACGGGCTGGCCGATTTCGAGCGACCGCGCGAGCGCCTGTCTTGCGGGCACCCCGTCGTTTTCGATGAGCGACTGCTTGATCGCCTGGACCGCGACGGGGCCGTTGGCGGCCACGCGCTCTCCAATCTCGATGGCTTTTTCGAGCGCCTGCCCATCGGGCACGACGTGGCCGATCAGCCCGTAGTGCAGCGCTTCGTCAGCCGTGAGCCGTCGCCCTGCGAGCAGCATCTCAGCGGCAATCGTGTAGGGAATCTGCCGGCGGAGCCGAACGCTCGACCCGCCGAGCGGAAACAACCCGAGCATCGCCTCGGTCACACCGAACACGGCGCTCTCACCGGCGACTCGAATGTCGGTCCCTTGCAAGATCTCGGTGCCGCCCGCGAGCACGTATCCCTCGACGGCGGCGATCAGGGGTTTCTTCGTGAGGTAGTGTCGAAGCAGGGCCTTCCAATGAAGGTCCGGGCTTTCCTTCATCCGATTCATCCATGCGTCGTCCGCGTCCCACTTCCCGGACTTCATGGACCCGAGGTCGCTGCCGGCACAAAAGACGTCGCCCGCGCCGGTGAGAATGATCGCACGAACGTCGTCGTCGCCATCGGCTTCGTCCCAGGCGTCCGCCATGCGCACGAGCATCTCCATGGTGAAGGCGTTCTTCTTCTCGGGTCTATTGAAGGTGCAGATCGCCAGGTGATCGCGCTTTTCGTAGAGAAAATGAGGCTCTGCCATGCTGGTCTCCCTCGCCGCTTGTTTCGGTATAACGAACGTTACATACAGCGTCAAGCCCCGGAGCGGCCGCTGATTGACCTTCCCCGCCGATGACGGTATTTCCAGGCACCCCGTTCCCCGACGAAGGAGACGACCCGTGCGCCTCATCGCCTCGTTCCATCTCTCGTGCCTCATCCTGGTCGCCACGTGCGGCAGTGACAGCGCATCGACCCGGGACTGCGGCGTCGACAGCACGCTCGGCACCGTGCAAGCCGTGTTCGAATCGCGCGGCTGCACGGCGAGCACCTGCCACGGCGTCGAGGCGTCCGGCGCAGCGGGGGCGCTCGATCTCCGTGCCGAGAGCCTCTACGAAAGCGTGGTCAACGTGGCGGCGCAAAGCGGCGAGCTCCCGCGCGTGTTCCCCGGCGACGAGGAGCGAAGCGTGCTCTACCTCAAGCTCGCGGCGAAGACGCTCGGCACCGCGCTTTCCGACTTCGGCGTGTCCGGTGGTTCGATGCCGACCAACGCAGACGTGCTCACCGAGGACGAGCTCGAGGTCGTACGCGCCTGGATCCGTGGCGGCGCCCCGCGCGTTGGTGTCGTGAAAGGGGCACCCGACGTGCTGGGCTGCGGCGAGAGCGTCGAGGCATCGCCCAACAAGATCCCTCCGCTTCCTGCCCCGGCAGCCGACGAGGGCATTCAGTTCTACTCCGGCGGATGGACTCTCCCTGCCGAATCGGAGAACGAAGTCTGTTTCGTCACCTACTACGACTACAGCGACCGCGTGCCGGAGGAGTTCAAGCTCCCGTGCCCCGATGCCTACGGCGGACCCACGCGCGAGTGCTTCGGCTATTCGAACTTCCTTCTTGCCCAAGACCCGCAGTCGCACCACGCGATCGTCGAGTCGTACATCCCGCCGCCGGAAAACCCGCAGGAATGGGACCCCTATGACGAGGCGTGGAAGGACTGGACGTGTCTCGATGGCCCCAAGGACGGGCAGCGGTGCGACCCGAAAGTGCCGGATGTCTGCGGTGACCGCGGCGCTTGCGCCACGGAGCCCCTCACCTCGATCGGCTGCGTGGTCTATCGCAACGCGCCCGAGTCGCTCGGCACGCTCGCCGGCTTCTTCGGGCTCGCCACCACGCGCCTGAACATCGCCATCGCGCAGGAGTCCACCTTCGTCGAAGACTACGAGCCCGGTGTGTACGGCGTGATGCCCGTGGAGGGCTTCACGATTTGGAACAGCCACTCGTTCAACCTCACCAAAGAGGACACGACCGTCGCGCAGTACATGAACTTCACTTACATGTCGGCGAACGACCGGCTGTACCAGCGCCAAGACTTGACGGTGCTCACCGACATATTCGCGATGGGAACGATCGAGCCTTTCACGAGGCAAGAGGCGTGCGCGACGTTCACGCTCCCGGTCGGCTCGCGCCTCGTGACGCTGTCCTCGCATACGCACAAGTTCGGGCGCGACTTCCGCATTTGGTATCCGCCAAACGACACGTGCATGGCTGGGCCGAATTGCGCCCCGCCCGACCGCGAACCCGACTACCGCAGCTTCACGTACCAAGACCCGCTCTATCAGCGCTTTGACGAGAGCAATGCGCTCGAGCTCGACAGTCCCGACGAGCAGGACCGGACGTTTCGCTACTGCGCGATTTGGGACAACGGTGCGACCAATCCGCAAGAGGTCCGCAAACACTCGGAGCGCCCGGACGCGGCCACCTGTGCGTTCGGAGACTTCACCGACTTCATCGGCTCCTGCGGATGCGCGCCCGAAGAGCGCGCCTGTTTCGGCGGACCCAACCAGGGCATGATCTGCAATGGCGACGACGCGGTCTGTGGCGACGGCGGGGTCTGCGACGCCTGCCCGGTTTGGGGAGGGGTGACCACCGAGGAGGAGATGTTCGGCATTCTCGGGGCGTACTACGTGGTGGATTGACGCCGCTCGCCGGGCAAATTGTCAAACGTTTCCGAGGGGTTGGTTGCCCCTGGTCCCAGGTTGCAGGCCTGGTTCCGAAAGTCCCTTGACCGGGTTATCGAAGGCCGCTAAACAAGGCGTCCGTTTTCGGACGGGGTCGGGGACGAGCCAACAAAACGAAGTAGTTTTCGAGGCTTAGGCGCGTCGGCCGAGCGATCTTTGACAGCTTGCGAGAATACACGGGGCACTAGCTCAGGTGGTTAGAGCGCACCCCTGATAAGGGTGAGGTCGCTAGTTCGAGTCTAGCGTGCCCCACCGGCTTGTCTGCGCCGGTGTCCGGACGGGTTGGCTCTTGCCCCACTTCTAGGACTTCGGGGCTGTAGCTCAGATGGGAGAGCGCCGGCTTTGCAAGCCGGAAGTCAGGGGTTCGATCCCCCTCAGCTCCACCGAGGGTACTTGCCAAAAATGCCCCGGGGACACACTCTTGATTTCTTCGGCTGGGTGCGCCATAGCGCGCGGTCAGCCCGAGCGATCAAGATTCAATGCTCGATTTCTCGCAGCTCTTTGACAACTGAATACGTAGAAAATTCTCTTTCTAGCCGTGACCGTGACCAGGCTCTTCTTTCGAACCCTGGTCTCGAGTTACGAGGGTGCTTCGCCATAAAGACTTTCCGTCATGGCAAAGCACCGCGGTGGTATTCCAAATATTCGCGTTTGGTTCCGCCACCACCCTCGAGCACGACTTGCCGTCGAGCTCGAGGACGAAATGCGTCTTAGGAAAAGGTCAAGCTAGGAAGGGCACACGGTGGATGCCTTGGCGTCGAGAGTCGATGAAGGACGTGGGCAGCTGCGAAAAGCCCCGGGGAGTGGCTAACACACTTTGATCCGGGGATTTCCGAATCGGGAAACCGTCTGGGGTCATACCCAGAAGCCTAGCGCTGAATTCATAGGTGCTAGTGCGGACAACCCAGGGAACTGAAACATCTAAGTACCTGGAGGAAAGGACATCAACCGAGACACCCCTAGTAGCGGCGAGCGAACGGGGTCCAGCCTAAACCACATCAATGTCAAGCTTAGGGGCGTTGTTGATGTGGGGTCGTGGGACCAGTTTGAGAGTGCCCTAATGCTCTCACGGAGTTACCAAACCAAACGTTAGATGAACGATCTGGAAAGGTCGGCGATACGAGGTGACAGCCCTGTAGTCGAAAGCGTTTGGTCTCCGGACTGGCACCCGAGTACCACGGGGCACGTGGAATCCTGTGGGAATCTGGGAGGACCATCTTCCAAGGCTAAGTACTACTCGACGACCGATAGTGAACCAGTACCGTGAGGGAAAGGTGAAAAGAACCCCGGCAAGGGGAGTGAAATAGTACCTGAAACCGTGTGTCTACAAGCAGTCGAAGCACTATGCCCTTCGGGGAATGTGCGACGGCGTACCTTTTGCATAATGGGCCTGCGAGTTACGCTTTGTTGCAAGGTTAAGCCGAGAGGTGGAGCCGTAGGGAAACCGAGTCCAAATAGGGCGATTTAGTAGCAGGGCGTAGACCCGAAACCGAGCGATCTATCCTTGGGCAGGTTGAAGCGTGGGTAAAACTGCGTGGAGGACCGAACCCACCGAAGTTGAAAATTCGGGGGATGACCTGAGGATCGGAGTGAAAGGCTAATCAAGCTC
>JBFGKE010000021.1:0-59584 GCA_041576815.1 Polyangiales bacterium | reverse complement strand
TGCCGAGGGGCGTGGGCACGAGCTTGTTCCCGTCTTTTTGGACGTAGGCGCGCTGCTCGACCTTGCTGATGATCTCGGCGTAGGTGCTCGGGCGGCCGATACCCTCCTCTTCGAGCTTCTTCACGAGCGTCGCCTCGGTGAAGAGCGGGGGCGGCTCGGTTTGCTTGGCATGAGACTGCGCGCCCGGCGGAATCACCAGGTGAAGCGCTTCGCCCTCCTCGAGTACCGGGAGGCTGTCGTCATCGTCGGTACGATCCTCCGGGCTGGGTTCCTCGCCCGCAAGCTCGGTGGTGACGCCATAGACCGCGCGCCAGCCGGCGACCTTGAGGACGCTGCCGCTCGCGCGAAGGCCGTAGGTGTGTTTGTCGGCCTTGGCTTCGATCTCGACGCCGGTCTGGTCGAAGACCGCGGGCGTCATTTGCGACGCCACGAACCGATCCCAAATCAGCTTGTAGAGCTTACGCTGCGGGTCTTTCAGGTACTTGCTGACCGCTTCGGGTGGCAGGTCGAGGCGGGTCGGGCGGATCGCCTCGTGGGCATCCTGCACGTTTTGCTTTTTGGTTTTGAAGATGTTCGGCTTCTCGGGCACCGAGTCTTTGCCGTACTTCTTTTCGATGTACGCGCGGCACTCGTTCACGGCGTCGGGTGAAAGCCGAACGCTGTCGGTACGCATGTACGTGATGAGACCAACCGTCTCGGCGTTCTTGCCGCGGCCGAGGGTGATGCCCTCGTAGAGCTGCTGCGCGATCCGCATGGTGCGCTTGGGCTGAAGGCTCAGGCGGTTGGCCGCGTCCTGCTGAAGCTTCGACGTGGTGTACGGCGCGGGCGCCTTTCGGGAGGCCTTGCGCTTGGTGATGGCCTTGACCTGGAAGTCGGCCTTCTTGAGCTCGGCGACGTAGCGGTCGGCGTGCTTTGCGTCGAGGACCGCGAGCCGGGACCCGACCTTGTCGAGCTTTTTCCCGTCGACGCTTTGCAGGGCCGCCATGAACGAATGCGGCTTGGCACCCTTGAGGCGGGCATCGACCAGCCAGTAGTCGACGGGGACGAACGCATCGCGCTCGTGCTGGCGGTCGACGATGATGCGAAGGGCGGGCGTCTGCACGCGGCCCGCCGACAGCCCAAACGCGAGCTTCTTCCAAAGCAGGCTCGATAGGGGATAGCCGCCGATGCGGTCGAGCACCCGGCGGGTGCGCTGCGCTTCATAGAGGTTCGAGTCGAGGTCGCGCGGATGCTCGAGGCCTTCTTTCACGCCGCGCTGGGTGATCTCCTCGAAGAGCACCCGCTGGATTTCAACGTTCTTGTTCGCCTTCTTCGCGACCTCCATCAAATGATAGGCGATCGCCTCGCCCTCGCGGTCGGGGTCGGTCGCGAGCAGCACCTTGTCGGCCTTCTTCGCTGCTGCGCGAATCGCCTTCACGACCTCGGGCTTGCCCTTTTCCTCGAGGAGCTCGTACGTCTCCTGAAAACCGTTCTCGATGTCCACGCCTCCGCGTTTGGGGAGGTCTTTGATGTGGCCCTTGGACGCAAGGACCTCATAGCTGTCACCGACGTACTTCTTGATGGTCTTCGCCTTGGCAGGGGACTCCACAATCAGGAGGATTTTGGACATCGATCTTCTTTAGTAAGGCTTGCCGCCACCGCTGCAACGTTGGACCCGGCCCCCCGGCCGCTCCTCGACCAACCCCCGGACCAGAAGCTTCAGGATAGACCGCTGTACGTCGAAGGCCGGAATTCCGGTGCGCCGACAGAGGTCGTCCGTATGCCGCGCCCGCGCGCCGAGGGACTCGAGAATCGTTTGCTCTGCTTGAGTCAAATCGCTGAAATCGATGGGGTTTTCGTTTTCCTCGGGGGAGCTGCCCACCCGGTGGCCCCCTCGAAGCGCCGTCTCGGATAGGACATCGCCAGGCCGCGTGCAAATCCTCGCCCCGCCGAGAAGCAGCCGAAGATTGCCCGAACCTCGCGGATCCCAAGGGGAAGCGGGCACGGCAAAAACCGGACGGCCGAGCCGCCGGGCCGCGGCAGCGGTCGAGAGCGCCCCCGAGCGCGATGGCGCCTGCACGACCACGGTGGAACGCCCGAGCGCGGCAATCAGACGGTTGCGTTGGATGAATCGCCCGCGCTGTGCATCGGCGCCATCTTCGACCTCGGTGAGCAGACACCCTGCGTCGATCGCGCGCGCAAACAGATCGTGATTGGCCTTAGGATACGGCGCATCGAGCCCCGTCGGCAGCACGACCACGGTCTGCCCTCCCCCGTCGATCGCGCCTTCATGCGCCGCCCGGTCGACCCCGATCGCCCCACCCGACACCACGACCACGCCGTGCAATGCCGCCTCGCGGGCAAGTGAGTAGGCAAAATCGAGCGCCTCGTCGTCGGCCCGCCGCGTCCCCACAATCGCGATCGCACGCGCGAAGTCGGGCAGCACCCCCGCGACTCGAAACGCCTCTGGCGCATCGGACAAATCACGAAGCCGCGCAGGATAGTCACCGCCAATCGCGGTCACGACACCCGCGCGCGCAACCCAATCCTCCACGGCCAGATATCGACCACCACCCCCCCAAAGTGCGTCCCCCGAATTATATAGGGGACAGTCCCCTTTTTTCGCTCGCGAATTATATAGGGGACAGTCCCCTTTTTTAGTCGGAGACTTCGAAGCCGATGAGGTCTTCGCAGGCGGCTTCGAAGGTTTCGCGGCCGTCGATCATGCCTTTGGAGACGGCCTCGCCGGCGCCCCAGGAGACGACGCGCATGGGCACGCCGATGTAGGCCAGGAACATGCACATCTCTTTGTCGCCGTCGTTGCCCCAGATCAGTGTGTTGTCGGTGTTGTTGTTGTAGCCGCAGGTGACCTTCAGCCCCGGTGCGCCGTCGGCAAAGACGGGCGGGTCGACAATTTCGCCGAGGCTCTCGCCGGCCTGGTTCTCGTGCTCGACGATCGCGCGCTCGGTGCCGTCTTCTTCGACGTAGCTGAGGTTGAAGTAGTTACCCCACGAGTGATAGTGCCCCATCACGTAGTAGATGCCGAAACGCGAATCGGCGGGAAGCCGCGAGTAGACGTCGGACATGTCGCAATTCATCTCCCAGCGCGACTCCATCTGTGGGGGGATCTGAAGCGAGTAGATCAAGAAGCTGAGCGGTTGGAGCTGTGTTTCGATGGTTTCGGCCGGCACGGTTTCGAGCTCGAGGGTGAGGGTCGTGTCGATGTCGGCAGCGGCGAAGTTCACCAAGTGAAGCGCGCCGAGGATCTTGCTTCGCGGCGGAATCACCACCGCAGCGCCCTGCGGAAAGCGCGTCACCTCTTCGAACGTCTGCGTCGACTGCGCGAACACGACGCCCCCGCGTAACGCCGCGGAGACCATGTCGAACTCGACATCGCGGCAATCGAACGTGCCATCGGCGCCGAACTCGTTTTCTGGCACGTGGAACCAGTTCGAGTGATGCCAGGCGCCGTCGTTGTATTGGCGCACGGCAGAAACGTACAGAGGCTCATCGTTGTCGAGCGTCACGGCCTGACAGTCGAAGTCGCGCTCGGTGCCTGCCTCGACGAACACGGGCGGGAACGTATGCGACCAACTCGCATTGAAGCTACTGCCTTCGACGTCGGTGGGTGCTTGAGAATCCCCGCAAGCTGAAGCTAACAGCGCGAGGCAAGTCAACAGGATGGTGCTCCGCATGGCCCCGGCTCCTCTCTTTGCCGTTGCATAGAAGTCTCCCACCGACCGCATTCCTCGGCAAGAACCAAAGATTTGCGATGAATTCGAGGCGCCCCGCTGGATGGAGAATCCAGCTGCAACGCCTCGTTAGAACGGATATTCTCGCCTCCGATGAGACACGGACGCGCCTGGGCCCTGGTGGGCTTGCTTGCAACCGCCGCGGCGTGCACGAACGGCAGCGAGGCCGAGGCCGAGCCCGAGGCCGACCCCGGCGCCGATCCCGATTGGCGCATGTTCGGCCACGACCTTCACAACACCCGGAGCAACACGGTCGAAACCGAGATCGGTGTCGACACCGTCGCCAACCTCGAGCTCGCCTGGGAGCACGTAGGCGCCCAGGTGACGAGCACGCCCGCCGTGGTCGACGGGATCGTGTACTTCGCGGACTGGACCGGGCTCGTCTACGCAAAGAACGTCGCGGACGGATCCGAAGTGTGGACCGAGCAGGTGTCGCCGTCCGGCATGACCCCGAGCCTGGCGGTCACCGACGATCGACTCTTCGTCGGCGACTTCCAAGCGTTCTTTTACGCGGTGGATCGCGCAACGGGGGCAGTGCTCTGGTCCAAGCTGCTGGACGACCACCCGGACGCCAACGTCACGAGCTCCGCCATCCCCGTCGATGACATGCTGTTGTTGGGTGTCGCGTCCGGCGAGCTCGGTGATGCCAAAGAGGACTATACGTTTCGCGGCAGCATCGTGGCGCTCGCGCAGAGCGACGGTGAAGAGCGTTGGCGCGTCTACGTCACCGAGGACGACGAAACCTCGGGTGCGGGGGTGAGCGTTTGGTCGTCGGCCGCGGTGGACCTGTCACGCGAGCGGATGTTCATCGGCACTGGCAACACCTACGAGCCGCCGGCAAGCCCGATGTCCGACTCGGTCGTAGCCGTCGACTACCGCACTGGCGACGTCCCATGGGCCACGCAGTTCACCGAAAACGACGTCTACACGATCCTTCAACCGCCTCCCCAGGGACCCGATGCCGACATCGGTGCGGCACCCAATCTGTTTCGCATCGGCGGGCGCGACGTGGTGGGAGTCGGCGACAAGGGCGGCGTGTACGCGGCGCTCGACCGGGACACGGGCGAAGTGGTCTGGGCGACTCGGCTCGGGCCCGGCAGCCACCTCGGTGGCGTCATGAACGCGGCCGCCTACAACGCCGGCCGCATCTACGTGGCGCAAAACTCCTGGCCCAAGGGCTTCGACACCCAGGACGTGTTCTTCCCCGAGTTCGAAGATCCGGAAAACACCTCCGAGGTGATCTCGCTCGACGCGCAGACGGGCGACGTCCTGTGGCGCACACCCGTTGCGAGCCCCACCGTGGGCGGTGGCCTCCTCTATTCGAACGGTCTCGTGTTCAGCGGGCACGCGCTCGGATTGCTTCGCGCGTACGACGCCGACACGGGCGACGTGCTTTGGGAAGATCGAGTCGGCGCCACCCTCGCCAGCGGGCAGGTGATCTCCAACGGCCGCCTGTTCGTCACTCACGGATTCTCGTTCTTGGGCATCACCGGTGGCGCCCCCGGTGCCGAAGGCGGCCTCCGCGTCTACCAGCTCGCCGAATAGTGCGGCTCCGCAATCGCCGAAGTGCCCGCGGAGAACTTCCGCGGGAATGCTGGGCGCGCTAGTCTGGTCGACGCATGGGAGCGCGTCTCTTCAGCCGCAGAAATGTCTTTGGATTGGTGCTGGCGCTCGCGGGCCTGGCGCTCGTCTTGTTTTTTGCAGGGTCGCGAACCGGTCGAGATGAGCGGACGTCCGGCGTTCCAAAGCTGATCCTCCTACTCAGCATCGACACCCTGCGGGCCGATCGCGTGGGTCCGCAGGCCGACGGGACGAGCGCCACGCCCGAGCTCGACAAGCTCGCGACCGTCTCGCGCCGATTCACCCAAGCGCGCTCTCCGATTCCGCTCACGCTGCCCGCGCACGGCTCGATGCTGACGGGGCTTTACCCCGTGCATCACGGGAGCCACGACAACGGCGAGCCGCTCGAAGAAGGGCCGTCGCTCCCCGACATCCTGCGCGCGGCAGGTTGGCGAACCGCGGGCTTCGTCGCCGCCGCGGTCCTCGAGGGCCGCTTCGGCATCGCGCGCGGATTCGACACGTACGACGATGGCTGGCTCTCCGGCGAATCGATGCAGGGCGTTCGGCAGCGGAGCTGCGAGGAGGTCAACGGGTCCGCCGTGCGTTGGCTGCGCGCAAGAGACGACGCGCCGACGTTTCTCTTCGTGCACTACTTCGAGCCCCACCGCGACTACGTGCCCCCTTCCCCGTTTGCCGAGCGATTCGAAGGCGACCCGTATCGCGGCGAGGTCGCGTACGCGGATCACTGCGCAGGCGCATTGCTCGGGGTGCTCGCCGAACGGGACTTGCTTCACGAGGCCCTCGTGATCGTCACCTCCGACCACGGCGAGGGCCTCGGCGAGCACGACGAAATGACGCACGGTCTGTTGACCTACGAAAGCACGCAGCACGTGCCGCTGCTGATCAAGCCGGCCGGGTCGACCGAAAGCAGCGTCGACGATCGCTTCGCGAGCCTGGTCGACATCGCGCCGACGGTGTTGGCCGCCGCCCGGCTCGAAGGCGCGGAGCCGATGGATGGCATCGACCTGCTCGCGCCGCCCCCGTCCGAACCGAGGACGCTCTGGGCCGAAAGCCGCCTCGCCTTGAAGTGGGGGGCAACACCGGCTGCCGTCGCATACCGCGACCCGCTCAAATTCATCCACGGCGTTCGCCCGGAGCTCTACGACGTCCGCGCCGATTCGAACGAGACACGGAACTTGCACGGCGATCGCCCGGAGGACGCCAGGGCGCTCGCCGCCGCGTTACACGAGGCTGGAATCCTAGAGGCCATGAGCGCACCGTCCGACACGGCGCTCGATGCGCAAACGCGCGAAATGCTGCTTGCGCTCGGGTACGTGCGCGAGGAGACGGGCGACGCATCGCCGTCGGAGCCGATCGACGCAAAAGACATCGCCTACGCCTATTCTCGATACGCGGGAATGAAAGGCACGGTCACCTATCAGAGCAAGCTTCCGCCCGCCAAGCGCGACCTCCGGCTGATCCGCGCGGTCGCGCAGGAGGCAGACCGCCTACACGCACAGCTTCCCCGTGTGCAGCTCCTCGCCAACGTCGCCGCCGACGCACGGCTCCTGCTGCCCTAGAGCCGCTTAACTCGACGAGCTATCCCCAGAGCCGCTCGACGCACCACACGACCACGACGAGATCGAAGGCGGTGAGCAGCAGAAACAACACGAGCCACGGGTAGCCATTGGGGACCACCCCGAGCATGCGCTGAATGAGCCCGCGGCTCCGGCCACTCAGGACCGGGAACGACACCGTGTGGTCGTTATGGTGCGCGTGGTGAACCGCAGGCTGTAGAAGCACGCCCTTGTCCTGCATCCAAGTGCCGAGCTTCGGACGTTGGCGCGGCGCCGTGTGTGTGAGCCGGTGGGAGAGCTGGTTCGCGTATCCATACGCATACCCGACACCCGCGACCATGAAGGCCGTCGTCGTAAAACCGCAAATCCCAAAGAGGAAAACGGATTTCGCGATCAAGAGCACGTTGAGGTCGCCCCAAACGTCGAAGATACGACGCGTCGAGATGTCGTAGGGGAACGTGTGATGCCACTGAAACTCGACGCAAGGAACACCGATGAGAGGAAGCCTCACGAAGTTGGGGTTGTCGAGAACCACGTGCAGCACGCCGCTGTAGAAATCGATGTAGAAATAGAAGAAGACGACGGTCGCAGCGAGTGCCAGAGGCTGCGTCGTCTGTGCGATGCCGTAGACACAGAGCGCGAGAACCACCCAGACCATCGGCTTGAACCGCTTGACGTAGACCTCGTGGTCGTTCTCGGCGACCCACGCCATCTCCGGCGGAAGCGTCTCCCCATCCACCGACGCCTTCGCGATGCGCTTCCGGACGAGCACGTTCAGCCAGTCGTTCATGTCGGAGTACGACTCTTTGCGAGAGTCGAGCTCCTGCGCAACGGCAACGGAATTCACGAGCAGGCCTCGGCACCGACCCGGCGCGGGACCGGGTTCGAGCTCATCGAACAGGCTTCGCCCTGAATCGCGCGACAGCGCGTGCCGCCGACCTCCGCGCGGGGCACGTGGAAAGGACTATCCGGCATCCCCGAAGATTTCGCAAACAGCGGACGGAAAAAGGGGACTGTCCCCTTTTTCGAGGGGTTAATTGCGTCCTTCGAGTAGGTCGCGGTCGCTTGCGATGCATTCGGTGATGAAGTCGACGAACGTGCGGATTCGCGCCGTGTGGCGCAGATCGCGGTGGACGACGATCCAGACGGCGCTGTCGCTATCCTGTTCGCTAGCGAACAGGCGCACCATCGCCGGAGTGCACGCCGAGCACGGCTTCTTGATGAACTGGGCCGGCACGAAGGCAGGCGAAGGGTTCGAATACCACTTGCTCGCCATTGGAATCGCGGCGGCGCTCGTCCTCGCCGGCGGCGGCCGGTGGTCGATCGACAGCCGCCTCGTTTAGGGTATTCGACACTCACGGATGACGACCAAGGACGACAGCAGCCCGCCCGCCCGACGCTACCTCGCGGAATTGCTCGCTTGTCCCGGCGTCGAAGAAGAGGTGATCGTGCGGTCGGCCGTCGGTTTCATGGCATTTCACGGCGGCAGTCTCGAAGCGCACACCGACGCCATCGCAGCCGCCGCGGCCAAGCGCGCCGGGGCTTCGCTTTACGTGGTTCGGCAACCTCCAGATCTCCGCTGGCACATTCCCTCCACGCGTTTCCGTCCCGAAGAGTCGTCGAAGCTGCGATCGTTCTTCGCTGCCGTCGAGGTCGTCGTCACAGTTCATGGATACCGGCGCAAGAAGTTGCCGCGCCATCTTCTGCTCGGCGGCCGGAACCGGAAATTCGCACGCCACATCGCGTCCTGCCTGCGGGCAGCGCTGCCCGGGTACGTGGTCGAGGACGAGCTCGACAAGATCCCGGAATCGATTCGCGGCGTCCGTCCTGAAAACCCGGCCAACATCCCGACGCTCGGCGGCGTGCAGATCGAGCTCCCACCGGAGATTCGCGGTGAGCACCCTTTCTGGCAATCCCAACGCGGACGAGTAGCGCGCCTCGACCGAGGAGACTCGGACCCCGAGCGTCTCGTCGCGGGTCTGGCTCGCGCGGCCCGGTCGTTTCCGCGATAGCCTCGCCTCCTAGGGAGCGAGCCCCTACGGCACGTCGCCTTTTCGCGACGACGTGATCTCGTTCGTCTACGAGGGTGAGTCCGAAGGGTACGAGAACCGATCCCTGACGCTCGACTTTGCCACTCGAACCCGGCAGACGAGCCACCTGCTGGAGTAGCGCTGCTCTCTATGGCACCCCCCGGTCCGCGGGTTATTCTCCAGCCATGGGTGGGGACCCGACCGACGCGCCTAGCGAGTACCTCGACATCGAGCATCCGTGGATCTCGAATGAACGCAAGCCCGTCTATCGGTGGACGTTTCCGACCGAAGCGACCGACGAAGACCTCGCCGCCTGCATTCGGGCGAGAAACGATTGGGTGAGTCGTGCGCGCTACCGATTCGCATGGGTCATCGATCTCTCGAACGTGACACGCGCGCCCGCCACGCAGCGCAGGGCTGTGGCGGAGCACCTGAAGAGCTGCGAAGCGTTCAGCGCCCGGTGGAACGCGGGCTCGGCGCTGGTCGTACCGAACGCATGGCTGCGCGGCCTGGTGACCGCGGTGTTCTGGGTTTCGCCCCCGAAGTACCCCACAGAGCTCTTTTCCAACGCGAGCGAGGCCGAGCGCTGGGCGATGAGCCGCCTCCAAACCGCGGTGCAATACACAGGCGTGCTGCCTTATCGCGATCGCCAATAGCCAAACGACTCAACCAGCGTACGGCACTCGCCACGCCGGGCCGCTGAGGTCCACGCTGGCAACGAGTGCGCTCACGTTCTTGAGAACCGATGTCGCACTCTGAATAGGACTTCCGGTAGTCGGTCCAACAAGGCGAGTCCGAAGACTCAGAAGGGCACGAGGCAGGATCCGTGGATCTGCCCCCCGAGCGAGAGGCGCAGCGCAGACTCTGCGCCTACTCGCAGCCAACGCCGTTTGGGGAGCAGCAAGGACTCGGTTGCCAGGGCAGAAACGCCGGGCGCGTTGGAGCTTCCCGTCGAAGAGAAATCGTTGTACAAGACAGCGACTCTCGAGAAATTGCGCCCATGCGGCTTGAAAACATCATCGTTGCGACAGATTTCTCACCTCAATCCGACGGTGCCATTCGGCATGGTTGCGCCATTGCCCGCCATTCGGGGGCGAGCATCCGGGTCGTGCACGTCGTGGAAACCCCGGCCGACGAGGAAGGGCTGGCCGCCGCGCGGGAGGCAGTGAAGCGGTGGCGGGTCAGCGACGAAGGACGGCTTGCCAGCGAGATCGAGGCCTGCGCGGGGCCGGACGTGGAGTTGATCCCGGAGACCGTGGACGCCACCTCGACCGCCGAGGGGCTGCAGCGGGTGATCGACGAGCACGGGGCCGACCTGGTCGTGGTGGGTAGCACGGGGCTCTCCGGGATAAAGCAAGCGCTCCTCGGTAGCACGGCTGGCAAAGTCCTCCGGACGGTCGACGCGCACGTGCTCGTTGCTCGTGGCGACAGTCCGTCGCCCGAGGGGTACCAGCGTGTTCTCGTACCCACTGACTTCTCACCGTCCGCTCAGAAGGCCCTCCAGCTTGCGAGAGCGCTGAGCGCGACGGACGCACGAGTCGACTTGATTCACTTCTGGCGGGTCCCCGAGGCGACGCGCGGGGACGAGCACTCGGAGCTCGTGATCAAGACGGTCGGAGATTCTGTGAAGGAGCGTGGCCACAAGCTGCTCGAGTCGTTTCGGAAGGATGTGCCGACCGCGACATTCACCGCGGCACAGACCTCTCCTGAGCGGGGCATCAGGGAGAAGCTGTCCGAAGGCGACTACGATCTCGTCGTGGTGGGAAGCTACGGGCGCTCCAAGCTGAGGCGCTGGCTTCTCGGAAGCGTGGCCGAGTACACCGCACGCATCGCCCCTTGCGCCGTCGCGGTCGCAAGGCCCGACTGAGGCACCCGAGACACGGATGCTTCAGCAAGCCATCTAGCTACCTCACATTTCCTTCGATGATTGCGGCCTTTCCAACCGCACGAAGCGTGTCGTACTGTTCCGAGGGATGCGCAGCGACGTGTATGTCTTCGATGCGTTTCGGTTGGACGTTCCGGAGCGACGCTTCTGGCGGGGCGACGAGCTCGTACCGCTTCGGGACAAGGTGTTCGATACGTTGGTGTTGCTCGTCGAGGGAGCGGGGCGTCTGCAGCCCCAGCAGGAGCTCATCGATAGGCTTTGGCCAGACGTGAGCGTCGAACCCAACAACCTCCAACACAACGTGTCGATCTTGCGGAAAGTCTTGGCTGACTCCTCGGTACGAATCGAAACCGTTCGTGGCCGCGGCTACAGGCTTCACGCCGAGGTAACCCGCCTGTCCAACGAGGACTCCTCGAACGCGTATCGGTCGAGCGCGATCGAGCCGCCGGCGGATGAAGAGATTCGATTTTGTCAGAGCGCTGACGGGGTGCGCCTCGCCTGGGCGGTCGTCGGGAACGGTCCCCCCATCGTCAAGGCCGGCAACTGGTGCAGCCACCTGCAGCTCGATCGGACGAGCCTGCTCTTTCATCACCTTCTCGGATCGCTGAGCCGCGCACGCTGCCTCGTTCGCTATGATGCGCGAGCGAACGGGCTCTCGGATCACGATGTCCCGGAAATAAGCTTCGAGCGCTGGGTCGACGACCTGGAGGCGGTCGTGGAGGCGGCCGGCGTCGGCCGGTTTCCTTTGTTGGGGATCTCTCAGGGTGCTGCCGTGTCCGCCGCGTACGCGGCAAGGCACCCGGAACGCGTCTCCGCGTTGGTCCTGATATGCGGTTTCACGCGCGGCTGGCGCGTCAAGAACCACGCGCGGGTCACGCGGCACTTCGAGGCGCTTCTTTCGTTGATGGAGAGCGGCTGGGGACGGGACCACCCCGCGTTTCGGCAGATCTTCAGCACGGCTTTCTTTCCGGACGCCCCGAAGGAGCGTATCGACAGCTTCAACGAGCTGCAGCGACTCTCAGCCACGCCGGGGAACGCTGCAAAGATGCTCTCGGCCATCGGCGATATCGACCTCCGCGCCGAAGCCGGCCGCGTACGGGCTCCAGCCCTGGTGATCCACGGGCGCGCCGACATGGTCTTTCCGTTTGGCGACGGCAAAGAGCTTGCCGCTTCGATCCCGGGTTCACGCTTCCTTCCACTCGACACGAAGAACCACATTCCGCTCGCCGACGACCCGGCTTGGCCCCGCATGGAGCGCGAGATTCACGATTTCCTTCACGCCCACGAGCTTCGCTGACGCCTTTCAGAAACCTTTCAGGAAAGCCTCAGACCCGCCAAAGTTTCTCACGCGTCCAGGTCGTTAGCCTGACCTTCAATGGGTTTGCCCGGGAGGTTCAGATGACGACAGCAGAGACGATCCAGACGACAAAGTCCGATAAGTCACCCTTTCGTTCGCCTGCGTGGAAACGGTGGTTGTCCGTCCAGGCGTATGGGCTGGTGACACGCACCTTGTTCCCTCCTCATGCATCTCCCTACGACATGCGCGCACGGTTCGAGCGATTCGCCCACACGCCGCGTGAGAAGCTGCAGAGGAAGTACCCAAACCTCGTCTTCACGGATCACGTGCTCGGCGATCGCATGATGGAATCGGTCCGCGCAGCGGTATCGCCATCCTGTGCGCTGATGCACTTGCATGGTGGCGCGTATTTCATGGGGACGCCGGCGTCGTACCGGAGCCGCACGATGCGCCTCAGCCATCGCTGCCACGCCGAGGTGTTTGCACCCGACTATCGGCTCGCGCCCGAGGACCCTGCGCCGGCAGCGCTCGAGGATGCGGTCGATGCGTGGTGCGAGCTTCAGAGACTTCGGCCCGGCCTGCCAACGTTCGTTTCCGGCGACTCGGCGGGCGGGGGCTTGGCGATCTCGCTGATGATGACGCTTCGCGACCAAGGTCTACCACTGCCGAATGGGGCTGTGTTGTTCTCGCCCTGGACCGACTTGACCCTGTCGGGCGCTTCGATGAAAGACAACGACGCCCGTGATGTCTGGCTGAGCCGTGCGCATTGTCGAGCTTGGGCAGCGCACTACCTCGCGGACTTCGATCCACGCGATCCGCGGGTTTCGCCGGTCTTCGGAGCGTTCGAGGGGCTTCCCCCGATGCTGCTGTTGGCCGGCGATCGGGAAGTGCTGGTCGACGACGCTCGGCGGGTGCATCACCGCGCGTCGGAGGCTGGCGTCGACTCCGTGCTTCACGTCGGCGAACGCATGCAACACGATTGGCCGTTGACGATGCCATGGCTCGCGGAAAGCCGCGAGGCTTGGTCTGCGATCACCGAATTCGTTGCTAGGTTTCGGTGAGCAAGCTCAGCGGCGGATTATTGCCGTCACCGGCGCCGACCGGTAGCCTGGCGCTTGGGGGACGATGCGTTCCGCCAGGGGGGTTGAGATGAGCAAGTGGACGACGCTGCTTCAGGTTGCGAGCATCATGGTCGGCTTCGTGGCTCCAGGCTTCGCTTTTGCCGACGAAGAGGTGGGCGAAACGCCGCCTTCAATCGAAGCGCCGAGCAAGGACGCGGCCGACACCTACGGGCTCGCCTACGCTGGGCGTGAGCTCACGATGCCCCGCGGTATGGTTCGAGGCACGTTCGACGTGAGCGTTTTTCACATCGACGTCCCCTTCTTCGGCGGTGAGAACGTCGTCTCGCTCAACTTTGGGGCAGCCATTTCGCCCGTGGACGATCTCGAGATCGGTTTCTCACGCTACCGCATGGGCTCATTCCCGGGCATCAACTTCGTCGATCTGGTCAATTTCGGAGGATCAGGTCTCATCTCCGTCTTCGTTTCACCGGAAGGCGATTTCGGCGACATTCCATTTTACATTCGATACCAGGCGGTGAGCGGGACCGCGGACGTTGCGCTGGAGTTTCGTCTTCGCATCCCAACGTTCTCCGAGCTCGGCCTTGCGTTCGGCGTTCCAGTCAGAATCCACGCGGGTGACTCCGTGGCAATCGACACCGGTGTCGACCTTACGTACGACGATCCTGGTGATCTCGACGTTGTCAGCGTCGGCGTGCCGTTTCAAATCGTCGGCAATCTTTCCGACAACGTGTTTTTGGAGCTGCAGACCGGCGTCAGCCTTCCAGACGTCACGACCGGTCCCGTCGTCACCGTGCTACCGCTCGGGTTCACAGTCGGCGGCTCGATTGCGGCGGGCCCTGTCATGCTCGACCCGTTCGTGAACTTTCGGTTGCCGCTTTTTGCCGCGTTTGGCAGCGGGCAATCGGAAATCACGACCGAGATCTGGACGATCACCGTCGGAATCAACGTCTACTCGCCCGTGCTTTTTTGACGCGTACTGCCAGCCGCTCTCCGCGAGCTCAGTGAGCTCGGTTCTAGCGTGCATGCCATGTTTCCAGCAGCGAGGCAGGGGACGGCAACCAACCGAGCGCGGCTACCAAGCCAACGACGGCCGTGTACACACTCGCGATGAGAAGATCGCTCTTCAAGCTGGGGCGCCTCTCGCTGACCATCCCCGCAACGCCTTTGTGGAGGAGAACGAATCCGAGCACATTGGTGAGCCAGTAGCCAAGTGCGAACGCAGGAACGTAGAGTCGTTCGTCCAGCAGTGAGAACGGTACGGAGAAGAAATACGCCAGCGGCACGTTCACCACGAGGTCGTTCCACCACGAGACCGGCGAAAGAAGCCAGCCGACCGCAGCGACAATCGATCCATACGCCCGTCGGACCCAGCGTAAGCGACTTCTGTCGTGGTTGCTCCCCATGCGGGAAGCGTAGCGCGTACCTGTGCCGTGACGACCGGTTCACGGTGGCAGTCCGCTTGCCGCATTCTTCGTCGCGGCCTATCGAATCCCCGCACGATGAGGGACTCCGAGTGCGTCGCGTTTCTTCAGTGGGCGCTTCCGCGCCTCGGTCTTCGCTGGGCCGGCTATCGCAAAGTCCGGCGGCAAGTCTGCAATCGCATCGAGCGTCGTCTCCGTGCCCTCGGGCTTCCCGACGTCGACGCCTACCGTAGCCACCTCGCGCAGCACGAGGCCGAGTGGGAAGTCCTAGACGGCCTGACGCGCATCACGATCTCGCGCTTCTACCGGGAACGGCGCGTCTTCGATCAGCTCTGCGGCGTCGTGCTCCCCGAGCTTCGTGCGGTGGCGGCGCCCGGGCCCGTTCGCATCTGGTGCGCCGGCTGCGCGGGCGGCGAAGAGGTGTACACGCTCCGGATTTGCGCAGAGCGAGCGCGCGTTCCAGTCCGGATCCTCGGAACCGATCTCGACGCGGGCCAGCTCGAGCGAGCGCGCGTCGCCTGCTTCTCGGCCGGAAGCCTGAAGGAGCTTCCCGAGAAATGGCGCGACGTCGCCTTCGAGCCGCGGGACGATCGGTTCTGTTTGCGGCCGGCGTTCCGAAGCCACATCGAGCTTCAAAAACAGGACATCCGGCAGACGATGCCCGACGGACCCTTTCACCTCGTGTTGTGCAGGTACCTTCCCTTCATGTACTTCGCGGCAGACCTGCAGACGGAGATCGCGCTTGGGATCCGGGAGCGTGTTGTGCCGGAGGGTTACGTCGTCCTCGGCAAGCACGAATCGTGGCCGGCCGACGTGCCAGGGCTCATCGAAATCGAACGAGGCCTGCGGATCTATCGACGGAGCGCGGGGCCCACCTAGTCGTCCGCGGCCGGCGCCGCAATCCTCCCCATCAGTGGCGGCTCTGCGACGTCACCCATCAGTACCTGCTCTGGTTCCTCCACTCCGCCATCCCAATCGTGCTCGACTGGCGGCGTTCCCATCAGTGTCTCTCCGACGAGCTCCGGATGGTCTCCCTCCGGGCCGCAGGCCGACAGCTTCGTGAGCCCTGCCGCCATGCCCGCGAGGGCCACTGCGGTACCCGCCACCTTGGATAAGAACCGGCGCTTACGCCCCACAGGACAGTCCGTGGTCAACACGGTGCCGTCGCGCCGCTGATAGAAGCGCACGCAGACGCGCCCCTCCCGCTCCGCGATCACACGCCGCGCCTCCGGCTCCGTCATCGCCGAAAGGTTGTACACATTACGATTGCACTCCCTGCAGAACCGAACACGCTCATCGCCATCCATGTTCTCCCAAGGAGCCCGGCAGGGGCTGGCTATTTGAAGGTGGAGTTTGTGGGCCATGTTCGTGGAGACGAACGAGGCGGCGAAAAGGATCTGATAGTGGTGCGACCTCAGCCGGTTTCGGCGGCCAAGCATGGGTCAAACCGTCTTCCGGCTAAAGTGTCGCTCCGCGCGAGAACCCGCCACTTCACCGGCTGCCCTCAGTCCGGACGCGTGGCTGTCGCCGAGACGACCACGAACGAATCGCCGCTGCTGCAAAACGGCGAACCGGTGGTCCAGCAGATGCAGGCCCGCATGGAACCAGTGGCAACTGTCGTGCTGCCGTTGGAACAGAAATCGAGCGTGATGGCGCGTTCCTCGCAGTTCTCTTCACCACTCGTGCAGTAGTCCTTTTCGATTGTTGCCGCGAGTGTGCACCCATCGGCGGAAAGCTGTGCGGTCGTGGTGACAACGCCGGGGCCCACGAACTGCGGTGGACAGTCGTTGTCGGGCACGGTCTCACCTACCACTTCCGGACGGCCATCGGATTCGATGTGGATCGTGTTGTCGCTAAAATAGACGTTGGTCGGCACCTCCTCGTAAGTGACCGTCCAAATCCCCGTGGGAACGCAAGGTCGCTCCAAGCCACAAATCGAGACCGGGTCGCCGCCTCGTCCACCCTCGCCCCCGGCGGCTCCCTCCCCACCTGAGCTCGCGCACCCGAGGAGTTGGAGCGCGAGGGAGGAAGCGATCAGGCCGCGAGCGATCATGCAGTCAGTGTAGCCGACGACCTCCCGCAATCTTTGCCGGGGGCGACCGATAACCGGACGATGGCAATCGGCCTTTTGACATCATGATGTTTCCAATGTTGCATCAAAACATCACAAAGGCTATCTTGATTGGCATGCGAACCACCCTCACGCTCGAACGCGACGTCGCCGAAGCGCTCGAACGGCTCATGAAGCGGCGCGGGACGAGCATGAAGTCGCTCGTCAACGAGGCGCTTCGTTTGGGATTGGCACAGCTTTCTCGTCCCCCGCGTCGAACGGTCTTTCGCACCAAGGCGGTCGGTCTGAAGCCACGCGTGAGCAACGTAGACGACATCGCGGAGGTTCTGGCGCTGGCCGAAGGTGACGATTTCCGGTGATTCTGGTCGATGCGAACTTGTTGATCTACGCACACGTCAAGGATTTCGCCGAGCACACGGGCGCCCGGGAATGGCTCGACGAGCAGATCAACGCCCAACCAAGGGTCGGCTTCGCTTGGTCGTCGCTTCTCGCGTTCATCCGCATCACGACCAACCCGCGCATCTTCGAACGTCCCCTCAGCGTTCAGAAAGCGTGGTCGCAGGTCGAGTCGTGGCTGGGCGCGCCCGCGAGTTGGACGCCAACGCCTGGAGCCACCCACGCAGACATCTTTGGCTCCCTCGTGCCCAGCATCACCCGCCCGAACCTGGTGCCAGACGCACACCTTGCCGCGCTCGCCATCGAGCACGGTCTGACCCTGTGCACGACCGACGGCGACTTCTCGCGATTCGAAGAGCTTCGCTGGGAAAACCCGCTGTCGTGAGGGCCGGGGAGTGGCTTTCTCTCGAGTTCATGCGTACAACGCTCTGCGATGCGTAGACCACCCGTCGATTGTGTTGGATTGGCCGTATTGGTGCTCGCGCTGAGCGCGTGTGGAAGCGCAGGGAGCACCGGCGGCAGCGGTGGCGGCAATGGAGGTGCGGGCGGTGCGGGCGATACCCCCGACTACACGATGCCCGGCCCCACGGCGGTGGGTGTGGCCACCACCAGCGTGACCGATGGCAGCCGCGGGCGTACCCTTCCCGTCGAGCTCTGGTATCCCACTGACGCAGCGGGCGCCGCGTCGGAAGTCATCGACTTCGAGACCGACCCCGATCGGCGCGCGGCTCTCTCACCTTTGCTCGACGCAGCCCCGCGGGAATGCGTCGCCACGACCACCGGCGCGACCCGAGACGCCGCCGCGACTGCGGGTGAGTACCCGGTGATCCTCTACTCGCATTGCTACACTTGCACGCGATGGTCGGCGCACGCGGTGATGGAGAGGCTCGCCTCGCACGGATTCGTGGTCGTCTCTCCCGACCACGAAGGCGATACCCTCTTCGACCGCCTCGACGGCAACGCATCGCCACTATCCAACGCGTTGGTCGACGTGCGGGAGGCCGACATCCGTTTCGTGCTCGATCAAGTGCTCGGTGGAAGCGCGCTTCCCGAGGGGCTGTCCGCGAACCCGTCCCAGATCGGCATGCTAGGGCACAGCATTGGCTCGGTCACCGCAGGGCGAGTCGCCCAGAACGACGCACGCATCGCTGCGGTTGCCGGTCTAGCCGCGCCGATGGAGAACATCCTCTACGGCGAAGTGTTGATGGCAAACATCACGATGCCCTTGGGCCTCGTCGAAGCCACCGAAGACAACAGCATCGGCGAACCGGGCAACGTATTCATCGAGGAGAACTTTTCGAAAGCCAACACCCCGGCCTACAAGCTCGACATCGTCGACGCAGGCCATTGGTCGGTGACCAACATCGCAGGGCTCGACGAGGTCTTTGCGCCGGGCTGCGGCGACGATCTTCGGCAGACCAACGGTGAGTCTTTCACGTACATCCCGGTCGAAAGAGGCAACCACTACACCGCCACATTCGTGACCGCTCTCTTCGCCGCCTACCTACGAGACGAGCCCACGGCACTGGCGCTCCTCCGCAGCAAGCCCTGGCCCACCGAAGCTCCCTTGCAAACCCGCGAGTAGCGATTCGCGCCTCGTGCCTCGTATTTCACTGGGTCGGCTCCGGGCAGCGGACCGTGACGAGCTTGGTCTCGTTGCAGTCGATATCTCCATCCGTGATGATCGCGGTGCACGTGATGGTCGGGGCCGGCGTTTCGGGGGATGGCGGCGAGACACATGCGACGTAAAAGCTCGCGACGAGCGAGTCGGAGCCCTCGGCGCTCGTGCCGGGAGTGTCCGCGCTAATCGTGCAAGAGGAGTCCGAGATGCCGTCACCGGTGCAGTCGAGCACGCCCTCGGTGCACGCGATGGTGGTCGAGACGCCTGGGTCCGGGCCTGGCGTGCAAGTGAGACCTTCGGGGCTCGCCACGCAGGCCTGCGGGTCGCAGCTTCGGCGGCAGGTCTGATCCTCGTCGCGGAAGCTCACGACGCAAATCGCACGTTCTGTGGAAGGGTCGAGCTCGTCGCAACGAAATGCAAGCAGGTCGGGACAGACGTTGAATTCGCGAGTGGATGGGAAACCTGCTGACGGGCATTCGAGCGGGACGATCACTTGTGTCACCGTGTTCGCGACCACCGAAAACGGCACATCAACGGTGCAGACGACCTCGCCATCGTCGTCGCGGCCGCGTAGCTGAATCGAACACGACCCGCGAGGAAGATCCACCAACGCGGCCCACGTTGCGCGGTACATGTCCAACATGCCGATCTTGGCGGCTGCGCCGTGGGGCGGAGCTAGCGTGCCTTCGAGCCTCGTCGCCTCGGGCAGGCCCAATTCGTCTTCGACGAGACAGCTGATGGTGTATTCGACAGCCACGACCGGCGAGGGCCCAGTGCTCTGAATGATCGCTCGGAGCTTGATGCTCTCTCTGGCACCGAGGGCTTCACCGTCACCGGACCCGCATGACACGAGTATGGATATGCAGACCAGCAGCGGGGATGTGACGGAACCGGGAGACATGGAGAAGTGTCGAGGTCTTTCGAGTGCGGAAATCAGAACGAATGCTCATGGGACCACGGCCGCAACGAACGCGCAAGGAGCCCTCCGGCGCCGTTTCTCGAGCAAAACCGATGATGGCGGCGGTCGCCGGTCCCTGGCGAAACGCCAACCGGGGTCGGGTCGTCTCGCTACGTCCACGTCCAACGAGAGTTGTCGGTTTGGTCGATTTGAAAGACAAAGCGTCCGGACCGCTAGTTCCGCGTACGCATGGTGGCGATGCGGCCATCGACAGCGGGTAACACGACGTGCTGAGGAAAGGGGCACATACAGCGTTGACGTGGGGAACCATCCGGCAAGAGTCGAAGTGCGGGCGACCGTCGCTTGATGTTTTCGGCGCGCTGGGTGACGATCGACGCGTGGCCCCTGTGGCAAGACTGATCGCACGGCGCCGATCCCACGCTCTGCTGGTTGGTATGCTTGCTTTCAGCGCGCTTCAGACTGGCATTACGTGCGCGCCCACTCAGGGAGCGACTCTGTCCGAGCTGACGATTGCTGCGGGAGGGGAGCCCCGGGCGTTCGGGTTCGATCCCGTGGTTCGGGGCTACGACGTGCCCGTGCTCAATCGCGTCGTGACCATCAAGGCGACGGGAAGGGATACGGATGCGACAATCGAATGGTCGGTGGCGGAGGCGACCGGTGTCGTCGGCAGCGGCATGCGACTGGAGCTGGAGTTGGAGCTGGAGCCGGGGAGGCAAATGCTCTTTCTCACGGTCCGCGCCGCGGGCCGCGAGGGGTCATACTCGGTCGAGCTCAACTACGTGGATGATGAACGAGCATGTATCGACAACACGGACTGCGAAGAGGGGAAGGCATGCAGCTATGTCCATCCGGTCGGCTGTTTCGTCGGCGGTCTCGGTGGCTGCATCGACATGGATCAAGATTGCGAGGGAAACGCTTCGCCCGTCTGCGGTTGTGACGGAAACACCTACCCATCACGGTGCGATCTCTTGCGCTCCAATATTGTGCTTGCTCATGATGGGGAATGCGCATGCTCCTCGAATGCCGACTGCGCGAACGACGAATACTGCAGCGCGCGAAGCTGCCACGGCCCAGGGCATTGCGTCGCTCGGCCCGAGAGCTGCGAGCCGGGCGACGGCCCCGTCCTCGGCTGCAACGGATTCGAGTACGAAAGCGAGTGCCGTGCAGCAGCCCGAGGCCAGCGCGTGCTTATCGCGGGGGGTCGGGACGCGCCGCCGTCTCCCTACCTCTTCATGTACCTCGGAACAAGGACAGGGGGCGATATCGAACTCTTCGCGAGCCGACCAGGAATGCTCGGCGCAACTCGCGTGAACCAGCCGCTCGAGGATGCACGTGTGTTTTTCGCGCAGTGGAGCCCGAGCGGGTCAGACATCGCGTATTCGGTGCTGTACGACCCCAACCCCTATGACATTTTCCACATTTGTGGCCACTGCCCGAGAGAGTTGTTCACCGCGCGCCCCGACGGAACGGGGCAAACCAAGGTCAGCCTCCCGCTTGGAGAGGGCGGCCGGGTCGAGAGTTTCCTCTACGCGCCTGCCGGTGAGCGCATCGCGTATCGCTTCAAACCCGACCGCAACAGCTTGCAGGAGCTCCTTCTCGTGAGGCCCGATGGTTCGGAGACCGCGAGCGCCCACGGACCATTGGGATTCGGTGAGTACATCAACGAATTCTATTGGAGTCCGGACGGCAAACGGATCGCCTACGCCTTCGGAAGTACACCCGAGAGCTCCAAAGTAATCTACACCAACTCGGCCGACGGGACGGACCGCCGCCTCGTTAGTCGCCGAGAGCCGGAGGTGCGCGCCCAGGTGATGGTGTGGAGCCCGGACTCGAAGTGGCTCGCCTATATCGAAAGCGATCCGGGCAAGACCGTCGCGGAGCTGTTCTCCGGAGCAGCGGATGGCTCCGGGTACCACAGGTTGAATGGGCCGCTCGTAGAAGGGTCGGAGGGAATTCGGGGGGGTTACTACAAGTGGAGCCCCAGCAGCTCGCGGATCATGTATCGCGCCGAGCAAGACGACCCTCACGTTCGCCACTTGTACACGAGCCGCCCGGACGGCTCGGACAATCAACGGATCGGCCAGTCCGACAGGTATGCCTACGCCCAGGACTATCAATGGAGCCCAGACGGCTCTCGGATTGCGTTTTTCGGTTACGAGGACGGCGAGCGCGGGCTCTTTTTCACCGATCCGGATGGTTCCGAGCGTCAGGAGTACCCGTGGCCGCCTGACGACGGAGTGAATCTTCAAGGCCTTCAATGGTCCCCAGATGGATCCCGAGTTCTTCTCGCTGCTCGAGCCTCACCGTCGAGCGGACAAGACGGTTATCCGTTGTTGATCTCGAGCCGCCCCGATGGGACGGACGCTCACATCGTGCACCCGCCGACCGTAAGCGCCTTAGGCGCTTACGGCTGGAGCCCAGACGGAACGCGAATCGCATACATCGCAGACCAGGACACGCCCCATGTCGAAGAGATCTACACCAGCGCACCCGACGGATCGAACAACCACAAGGTAAGCCACGAGCTCCCCGACGGCGCCGGTTTGAGGGGCTTCGCCTGGAGCCCGGACGGTGCACTCGTCGTCTACTCGGTAAACGAACACATCTACTCGGCGGCGCCCGACGGCTCACAGAACCGCCAGGTCAGCGATCCAGGCGTACGACCAGCGGGCGCGTGGTACTGGAGCCCTGTGCCTGTACCGCCTTGAATTGTCGTGCTGCGCAAGGTTGGCGGCCATCGGCTCGGTCACCGCAGGGCTCACCCGGGTTGGCGGTCAGGCACGACTCAAGCCATCTCTCCAGCGAAACCAATAGCGGCGACCAACAGCGGGCGCCGGCGCGACCTCACCCGGGTTGGCGGTTAGACATCGCTCGGACCATCTCTCCAACAAAACGAACGATGGCGGCCGGCGGCGGTTGGCGGGCGCAAAGCCAACCCGGGTCGGGTCACCTTGATCTCTTGTTGCTGTCCAGAGCCATCGTGAGCCGCACTTCGGGCAGCGGATGGCATCGTGTATGCCCATCACATCGACCGTACGTGACACCCCTCCGAAAGGTCATTCATCGGACACTCCCCAAGAGCCCAGCAGCTAACGAAACCCTCCGGGATAACAGGCGATATCCCGCAGGCGTCTTTGCACTCCTCCACCTGTTCGGAGTAGCGCTCCTCGTAACACGCGTCACACGCCTCGTAGCAGCTGAGCGGGATGTCGAAGGAGTCGTCCGAGCAATCTGTGATTGCCGATAGGACGAGAAGCCCGAGCAGGACGTGGCCACGCCCGATCATCGTTCTTCGGATCGCATCCGTCCCCAGGCGACGACCTCACCCAGGTTGGCGGCCAGGTGCACGTGCGCGCCGTTTCTCAAACAAAATCAAACCTGGCGGCCGTCGACGCTTGGCGGGAAGCCCAACCAAGGTCCGCTCGTTGCACTGGCACTGGCACTGGCACTGGCACTGGCAGAATTAACCCTTTCAAAAAGGTGCCTGACCCCTTTTTCGCGATGTCGACGCGCGGAGGGGCGCGGAAAATCGCGAGATGGGGCGGAGTCGGCGTCGCGAGTGACAAGCGGCCATGCGTGCAACCACCGCCGATTGGCGTCAGGCGCAGCCCCGTCTCGTGATTTTCTGGGCCCCGGTGGCACATGGCGACTGCACACGTCTCGTACGACGAACCAGAATTAAAAAAGGGGCGATCCGGCACGGATCGCCCCTCTGGAAGCTCGCTGACCTTGCGGCGAGCTAGGCTCGTCGCTTGGCTGTGTGCACGCGCATACGTTGCGTACACCACGACCGACTTTGTCTGGATTTCGAGCCGAGGCTCGATGGTGGGATTATTCAGCCCGTCCGGCTTTGCGCGACACGTCTCGGCGCTGTGCTTCCCCGTCAGGAAGCCGCTAACCCTCCGCGTGAGCTTTTGGACTCACTGGAAGAGCCTTGACCGGGACGTCCCGGGCGCTGTCGTCGTACCTCTCGACTTGTGGGTCTCGAGATACCGAAGGCTCGTGTAGGTCGCCCTACACGCTCGCTCCGGACGAAGCCCCAGCGACGATTTGGGTTTAGCAAACCGCCGTGATTGGACCTCGCGACGACTCTCGTCGTGCCTGAGCCCTTGGTTTTCGGCTCACCAAAGGCGCGTATTGGGATGCGCTTCTTGTGGATCCGATGGCTCATGCCGCACTTCGGTCCGCTGCCGGTGGCTTTCGCCCCGTGTGCAGCGGCCTGGCCCAGCATGTTCAGGCCGACGCGTGCAATCCAGATTTTAGTTTTCAAAGATGGGCACCCGCACCTCGTGAGATTACCGCCACCGGTTCCGAACCGGCTTGCCGACGGTGAGTCGACGGTTTCACCCCGTCGCACTCGCTTTGGCGGATGCTCGCGCCGTCGTAACGGGCGAGCACCGAACCGCTGACGCGCCGTCACGGTCATCGGCCGGCCCTAGTGCCAGGTGCCTCCGACTCCGTCTAGAATCTTCGCGGCCACCGTGTGGTGAAACAGAGCGGCGTCCCGATTCTAGCGCGCCTTCCACCGATGCTCCTCGCGTCGACGGCCCTCCTCGAGCTTTCGCTCGACTCGGACCCACGCATCAGACCAACGGCTTGTGCAATCTTCACGACCCACGGACACGTTCAGCGCTCGATGCGCCTCCCGACTGCGGGGCCTTGCGGCCTCGCCCCTCGCCCCCGTGAGAGTGAGAAACAACAGCTTGCGCTGCTGTCGTCAGTTGGGTTGATTCAAAGAACGCCGAGCTCGCTTTCGCAAACTTCCGACCCCTTTTGTCTCGCATCCCTGCATCGAGATCAACGAAATTCGCTTGTGGAAAAGACGATTGTTTTTCCACACCCAACGCACTTTTCCCCCTGGCGATCCACAGCAATCCACAGGCACGAGAACGCGCGCTGTGATCAGGGTGTCGTGTGGACTGTGGGCGACACCGGAACCGCCGCGGTGTTCAACGGAATCGCTGCGGGCGGGGGCGCGGGCATGTCGGGCTCGGACACGGGCGACGGCGCCGTCGGATCGGCGGATGGAACCAATGTCGGATCGCCCTCGGCGTTGAGCGTATCGTCCGTGAGCTCCGGCGCTTCGAGCGGCGCATCGAAATCGAACGGCTTGACGCGCGGGGTCAGGGTCCCAAAGCGATCGACGCTGACCCATGCGCCATCGGGCATGACGTAGGCTTCGACCTCTCGGTCGTACCGGGGAAGCGCCCACTCGATCGGCTCTTTGACCTGGCCGCGAATGCGCCCCGGCAACACCTCGACGAAAATCGGCTCGTTCAACACGAAGTTGTAGCCGCCTTTGTCGAACTCCATCAGGTACGTCTCGTCTTCGTATTCGAACTCGCGCTGGTACACCATGGGCTGCGAGCCGTAGCGGGTGTGCGGCCGATGCTCGAGCACGAACGACATCAGCCGGACGGCGATGTGGTTGTGCATGCGGTGACATCCGTGCGAGTGCCGCCGCATGATGCTCATGTAGTCGACCGAGCCATGGGTCCGAATGCCCTCGTCTCCGCCGACTTGAATCGAGCCGTCGGGCCCCCGGTAGTACTTGCGGTGATAAGCAGCGACCAGCCCATACGCCGACGCGTAGCTCGGCCCGGTGGTATGATAGTCGACCACGAGCTTCCTGCGCTGTCGGGTGAGCATGACCCGCGGAGGCGTGCTCTCGGGCGGCACCCAAATCGGCGCGGCGGCAATGCGGCTCCAGACGCGGCGGCCCGTTGGCGAGCCCTTGTACTTGAGCATGACCGCGCCGTCGATGAACTCGCCCCGCCAACCGCCAATCGTCGTGCCGAAGCGTGCAAGCGGGATCTTCTGGTCGTTGTAGTTGACGAAGATCGTGAGCCGCGGGCGCCGTCCGACCGGCTGCGAACGCTTCCGGCCGTTTTCATCGAAGGGAAACTCGAACCAGACGTCGCCTCGGTCGATCGACACGCTGAGGTCCATCGCGTCGCTGTAATAAGGAGGAAGCTCGATTCCTTTCACTGCGACGAAGCGCACCGCTCCGATGTCGCCGAGCGAGTCGAGCCACGCATAGGTCGATTCGGGAGTCTCGAGCCCAAACGCCGCGATCACGCGCTCGCGAAGATCTGCTTCGAAGTTCGGCACTTGGAGCGTGCGCCCGTCTTCGGTTTCAAACGTGCGCGGCGTGTCGTCGCGCAGGGTCGACGTGCTTCCATCTTCGATGACCTGCGCGGCGTGCATGGCGCGCTCGGTCAGCATCCGAATGACCGCTTCTTGCTCGGTTTCCTCGGGCGTCTTTCGAAGCACGTCGAGGGTGTCTTTGCCGATGAAGCCCCAGCCGTAGACCCGATGCCGCCGCTCGAACTCGGCAAGCGCCTCGTGCGTGGACCAGTCGAAGAGGCCGGGCGTGTACGGCTCGCGGTCGGCGAAAAAGCCCTCGCACTCCAATCGCGCTTGGGCCGCCTTGATCGCTTGGATTTGCGGATGGAGCGCGCGGTAGTCCTCGACGGCTTCCCACGCCTCGGCGTCCTTGACGTGCGCGCGCGTCACGTCATCGAGGCTCGCGACCCCGAGGCGTGCAACCAGCGCCCTCATTTGAGGCTGTAGCGCCTCGTAGCGCCGAAGCCGTCGCGCCGGACGCCGCCCCTTTTCGTACGCGAGAAACCCGTCGAAGGTCCGAAGCGGCTCGAGGTCGAGCGTCTTGGCACATTCGAGCGCGCGTACGGCCGCAAAGCGGCTTCGCAGGTTCGAAAGCGTCGGCAGGATGCCGTAGAGCTCGAGGTACTGGTCGCGCTTTGCGCGATAGCCGTGCCGATCTTTGGGAAACTCCCCGCGGGCGAGTGCCAAGTAGGTCTCGCGATACTGGTTTGGCAGCGGTTCTTCGCCGGGCGACGACGACTCGGTCAAGATGTACGGGGTCCAGTCCTCGCCGAGGTCGAGGATCAAATGGCCCTCTTCGCCTGCCTTGGCCGCGTCGACCTGGCGCTTGTTCTTGCCGGCGTCCCAGAGGGCGACGGGCTGGTCGAGCGCGGCCGGCGGGGCCTTCACCGCGGGGGCCGAGGTGGGGTCCGGCTTGGCATCGCTTTCGAGCGGCGCGGCCACCGGATCCTGCTTCGGCGCGCACCCATACACCGCGGCCAACGCCAGAATCGTGATTAACCCCAGACGCACGTTTTGCACGACTCAATCACCTTGGGGCGGAACGCGATACGACGCAAGTTTCGGGGGCTGGACGGACCCACGGGGGAACGTGCTAGATGGCGCGGGGATGCGTGTTTTCGAGCGGCGCCGGGTGGGTCTCGTCCTCACGCCCGCACTGTTTCTGTTGGCCTGGTTTGCGCCGCTCGGGCTCGAGCCCCGGGCGCAGCGGCTCGCGGCCATCTTTTCGGCGGTCATCGTCGCGTGGGTCACCGAAGTGGTGCCAATCTCGGTGACGGCGCTGCTGATCGGACCGGCGATGATCCTCGTCGGCGTCACCGACAGCCACGCCGCGTTCGCGCCCTACGCCGACCCGCTCATCTTTCTCTTCATCGGCGGCTTCTTCATCGCGCGCGCGATGATGCGACACGGCCTCGATCGCCGGATTGCCCGGACCATCATGCAGCTTCGCTTCGTGCACGGCTCACCCGTCCGGATGCGCATGGCCTTCATGCTGACGGCCGTGGTGCTCTCGATGTGGATCAGCAACACTGCCACCTCGGCGATCTTGATTCCGATCTTGATTGGCACCCTCCCCGAGGACGACGACCACAACCCCGGAAGCGTGCTCGCCATCGCCTACGCCGCCTCGGTCGGCGGGATGGGGACCCTCATCGGCAGCCCACCGAACTTCATCACGGTCCGCTTTCTCGAGCAGCAAACCGGCGCCCAAATCGACTTTTTGCAGTGGATGGGCATCGGCGCCCCGGCGGCGCTCGTGCTGGTGGTGATCATCGGCTTCGTCCTTCAGTGGTTGGCGCCGCCGCCGCCGGCGGAGTCGACCGTTGCCCTCGTCGAAACGCCCTGGACCCGCGGCGAAAAAGTCACCGCGTTTTGCTTTGGGCTGGCGGTGACCGGGTGGACCGTACCCGGCATCATGCGTGCAGTCGGCGCACCCAATGCCGAAGCCGTCGCAAGCGCGCTCCCGATCGGCGGTGTGGCCATTCTCGCAGCGGCGCCGCTGTTCCTGATCCTCGACGACGACGAGGCGACGCCCGTCCTGCCGTGGCACGACGCCGTGCAGATCGACTGGGGGTTGATCCTCTTGTTTGGCGGCGGGCTCTCGCTCGGCGCGCAGATGTTCGAGACGGGGCTTGCCGGGGAGATCAGTCAGTGGTTCCTCGGCGTGACCGGGATCGACTCCCTGTGGGGGCTCACCGCGGCGCTGATCGTGTTCACGGTCTTTTTCACCGAGGCGTGCTCGAACACTGCCTCGTCGAACATGATCGTGCCGCTCGCAATCGCCGCGGCGTCCGAGCTCGGCGTGTCGCCGATTGCACCCGCGCTCGGCGTCGGCCTCGCGGCGAGCTGTGCGTTCATGCTTCCCATCGCGACGGGGCCCAATGCGGTCGCCTACGGGACGGGATTGATCGAGCTCCCACACATGATGCGCGTCGGTTTCGTGCTGAACATCGTTGCCGTGCTGAGCCTTCTCGCAGTGCTGTTTGCCTTGAGCACTTTGTATGGCTGGACTTAGCCTTGCCGTTTTGTTGAGAGCCCCCGCAAGGGTGAACCATTCTTACATTTCCACACGTCGTGAGAGGCCATCATGGGAACCGGAACCGCACCCTTTCTGCTTAACCAGTTGAGGCCGCCCGGCAAGGGCGGTGCCGCGTTGACGCAAGCGGTCGCGTCAATCGCCCTTTCGCACGGTCAACCGCAAACGATCGTCGACGTTCTGCACGGGCGCGCGTTTCGCTACTACGCCGAGGGCCTGCGCCAGTACTTCGCGATTCGCACTGGGTCGACCGAGCGTGCCGACCACTACGTCTCGAAGCTTCGCGCTTACGTGGCGAGCGCCGACAGCCAAGATCTCGTGCGTGCGCCCGGCATTCGCGCGCGCCTCTACCGTGCTGCGCGCGGCTACCTTCACAACCAAAGCAAGCCGCATCGCGCCCCGACCCAAGCGGACATCGAAGCACTTCCATGGCGCGCCCTTCCCTCCGCGCACCTCTCAGCGAGCCCGCTCAACGCGCTTCGATTCGATCTGAGCACGGAGCACTCGGAGCTTCTCGAGCTTCGGCACGCGCGCGAGCTCAGCATCGAAGAGCTGGCGTTCGTCTACGGCACCTCACCGCTCGCGATTGAAGAGCGCGTCGAGCAGGCGACCACGCAGGCCCTCCTCATCATCGATGAAAACGGCACGCAGGACGCCGAGCGCTTCGGACGCATCATCATCGAAGCTTTTGCGCTCGAACCGGCCCCCCGGGGTCGAAGCGACGAGCACGAAGGGATCGAGCCGCTTCGAAACGGCACGATCGTCGGCGGGCGATATTCGGTTCAAGCGCGCGTGGGCCTCGGCGCGTTTGGAGACGTCTACAGGGCCAAAGACACAGAGGTGCCGGGCCACGTCGTGGCCCTGAAGCTGCTGCACCAGCCGGCCCATTCGAAGTCTGCAAAGCAGTCTGCCCTCCGGGAGCTGCGTTTGATCGCCTCGGTCTTCCATCCGTCGATCGTGCAGTTCAAAGACCACGGCTGGTTCGAAGAGCGCCTGTGGTTCGTCATGCCGTGGTACGACGGCGAAACGCTCGAGTCGCGGCTTCAGCGCGAGCCGCTCGGCCGCGAGGAAGCGCTCAAGATCTTTCAGCCGCTCGCTCGCGCGCTTGCGGCCATGCACGCTGCCGGTGTGCGTCACCAAGACGTGAAGCCCGAAAACATCTTTCTCGCACGCATCCCCGGGTTCGGTGAAGACGATGTCACACCCGTGCTCCTCGACCTCGGCGTGGCGGCGACCGAAGCCGAGATGGTCGTCGCGGGGACGCCGACGTATTTCGCGCCGGAGGTGGCGGCGCAGTTCGCCTCGGTCGAGCGTAAGCCTGCAGTCACGCACAAAGCGGACGTGTTTGCGTTGTCGCTCTCGCTTCGAAACGCCCTCGAGCCGGAGACGCAAGAAGACGTAGCGGCCGGCGCCGTCGATTCCTTCATCGAGTATCGCGCGAAGGCGACGCCTGAAGCCCCCACCAAGCGCGGGCTGAAGTACCTCACCCCCTTCTTCGAGCGCTGGATGAGCTGGGACGCCGAGCTTCGTCCGACGGCCGACGAGCTGGCGGAAGAGCTGTCGGCGCTCGCGCTCCCGGAAGAGCGTCGCGAGCGCGTGAAGACGATCCTTCGCTGGACGATTCCGATGGCGCTTGCGCTGCTCGGCGCGTCCGGCGCGGCGGTCACGGTCTTCTATCAGCAGGCTGAAACGCAGCGCGAGGTCGCGCAGCAGGCGCAGCTCGCCGCGTCCGACCTTCGCCAAGACCTCGCGGACACCCGGGAGATCGCAGAGCAGCTCGAGCTTCGCTACGAGCAGAGCCGCCTGACCCGAACCGAGCTTGCGAAGCGCCTTGCGCGCACGGACGGCAGGGTCGCCGCCCTCAAGCAGGAGCTCAGGGACGAGGAGCGCCGTCTCGTGCGCACGCGAGAGAAGCTCGCGCAGAACCGGCAAGAGAAAGTCACGATCGAGCAGCACCTCACCGATACCGAGCGCGACCTGTCGGCAACCGAGCGCGCGCTTGCCGCCACCAATCAGAAGCTCGCCTCTCTCCACGACGCTTTGGTCGCCGAGGAAGACCGGGCACGGCGCCTGGAGCGGAAGCTCGAACGCGAAGGCCAGCGGCGCCTCGAGCTCCAAGGGCAAATCGCAGCGCTCGACGCGCGCCTGAAAGCCGAGGCGTCGAAAACCGACGAGCTTCAGGATGCAGTGGCGCGCGCCGTGGCCGCGCAGAGCCGAGCCGAGCTCGAGCTCGAGTTTGCGGAAGAAGAGCTCGAGGCGGTGCGAAGCCGCTCCCGCCCGCACGCGCCTGAGCCGGATCGCAAGCCCACGACCGATCCCAAGTCGCCCGATAGCTGAGGTGGCGCACCCGCTGCAATCGATCCAGCCCGGCCTACTGGGCGCCCTGACGCTGCGGCTGTTCGTGCTGCTGGTGTTCTCGACCGCGCTGATCCTCTTCGTCGACGTTCCGCTCCGCGGTGAGTCGTCGCCCTTCGGGATCGTGTCGTTCGAGCTCGCGGGCACGCCACAGCAGGCGCTTCGAATCATGCTCGAGTGGAAGAGCCGCGGCGCGCTCGGGTACGCGAAGCTCCTTCAAATCGTCGACTTCGTGTACCTGCTGATCTACGGCCTCTTCTTCAGCGGCCTCGCGGTCTGGGTGGGCCGCGGGCTCGACGAGGCGGTTTGGAGCACGCGTGCGGCCTGGGCCGCGGGGCTTGCCGCAGGGTTCGACGTGCTCGAAAACGTCGTGCTCCTCTACGAGCTGCTCCGGTTCACCTCACCGGCGCCGTATCCCCAACTGGCCGCCTCGTTTGCTGCGTTGAAGTTCGCGCTCCTGCTGTTTTCCGCATGCTACGGCGTCGCGGGGATCGCCGTGCTGCTCTGGCGGCGTTACCGGCGGCCTTTGTAGCCCATCATGTCCTGCACGACCGACTCGCTCATCTCGGCGATCTCCGCTTCTTCGGCGATGCGCTCGGCGCAGTCCTCGCAGACCTTGATGCTGCGGCCGTCGGCTTTCACCGACACAAGCTCGTCGACCTCGTCTTTGCACGACCTGCAGACCGGCATCCGCTCACCTGGCCCGCGGAAGAAATCGGCTCATCGAGGGGAGCACGATGTTTTGTCGGACCGAGCGCACCGCGCCGCCGAGACCGGTGGGGAGAGCGCGAAACGCGATGTCGACGTGCTTTGAATCCGCCTCGACCCCGTGAAGCGTGACGAAGGACGTGAGCAGCGAAACCGCGCGGCGCACGAGCGGGTTTTTGCCGATCTTCGGGTCGCGCATGAGGTCGAGCACGACGCGGTTGCCGTTGGCCTCGGCGAGGATTGGCGAGCGGCCCGGCATGAAGTTGACGAGCGTGCCGGGATTCGAGAGGTCGAGCGCCCCGGACTTGATCAACGCGGCCACCGGCGAATCGGAGTCGCCGTTGAGCTTGAGCGTCACGTCTTCGAGCCGAAGCGCGAGGGTGAGCTCCTCATCGTTGAAGACGACCCGCTCGACGAAGACGATCGCGCCCGCGCGGATTGGGGTATTCATGAGGTCGACGTTGCCCCCGATGCGGATGCCTGGGGGGACGGAGTCGATTTGGAAGTCCTCGACTTTGCCGCTCCGCTCAGCCTGCTCGCCAAGCCAGCGAAGCGCCGCGACGGGAACGCCGACACGAAGGCCAAGCGCGCTGCGAACCGCGCGCCCAAGCTCCTCGGGGTGGTTTCGCAGGTACGCGCGGACGGCGTCGACTGTTTCTTGGGGTGTGGGCATGACCGGAGGAGTCTAATGTTCCGACGGCCTCGCGTAAACGCCGAATTCGGAGGTGCCCACGGCTACGGCAGGGGCAGCGTCGTCGGGTCGCAGAAGCCCCGCCCATCGCCGAGGTCCGTGCACAGAGGCTGGAAGTTGTTGACCTGCGGGCACTGATTGAGAATCGTCGGGTCGCACAGCCGCTGGCATGTCGGTCCGTTCTTGCCCTCGCCTTCGCAGGTCGCGCCGGGGATGCACACGCAGATCGCCCCGAGCTCGCAGTCGAGGCTCACGTCGCAGACCTGGCCGAGGATTCGCGGAATGAAGCCGGGGATCTCGAGGCTCCCCGGTAAGCAGGCCCACACCTCTTCGTCCGTGCCAGCGTCCGTACCCACGCCAGCGTCCGTGTCAGCGCCAGCGTCGGCGCCAGCGTCCGCCCCCCCGTCGCTCGACGCCTCCTGTGCGCGCAGGCAAGATTCGCCGCTGTCGCACTGGACCGTGTCCGCAGAGCATTGTCGCATGCAGAACTTCCCGTAGACGGTCTCGGCGCAGATCGAGTTGCTCCGGCACTCGGTCGTTTGGAAGCAGGCATTGCCGTCGTTGATCGGCTTCACGCATCCGAACGCGAGCGTCGACATGGCTAGGCAAAGTGCTGCGGCTCGAAGCGTCATCGAGTCGGTATGTAGCAAAGACCCCCCCGCGGGGCGATTTTTGTACAGGCAGGCGCCCTAGACGTGCACGGCCGACCCACGGAGGGGCGCCTCGCGGTAGCGCTGGGCGTGATCGTCGTAGACCAAGAGCTCGGCGCCCGCGTCGAGGGGCTCGCGCTCGAGCACCGATTTGTCCGGCCGGAAGCCGTCGGTCATCGGGATGGTCTCGACGCGTTTGACCCAGGTCGGCCTCTCGGTCGGCTCGAGCGTCGATGCGAATTCGTTCCATGCCCGTAGATCGACGGCCTGGTCGCCGTGCGTCGCGACGACTGCCGCAGCGTGCTGCGCCCCCTGGTGCTCCACGCCATAGACGACGACCTGCCGAAAGCCGCCGAAGCGATAGAGCCCGTCCTCGATCGTCCGCGTGGCCACGACGCCGCGCTCGGTGCGAAGCATGCGGCTCGCGCGGTCGACGAACCAGAAGTCACCGTCGGCGTCGCGAACGAGCACGTCCCACGTGATGAACCACGTGTCGTCCGGACCAAACACACCCTGGAGAAGGCGCCGGCCCGATTCCTCGCCACCGGTGACGCTCGCCAAGGGGTGGCTCGGATCGAGCTTTGCGAGAAGCACCCCGGGCTCCTCGTCGTCGCACCGCGCGAGGAGCCCCGCTTCGTCGCGCACGAACTCGTCGCGAATGAAATCGTATCGGACGAGCGCGACCTCCGCGCTGCCGGGAAGCCGCCGGCCGAGCGACCCTACCTTTTCGCCCGATGCATTGGCGAGCACCGCGTTGCCCTCGGTGGACGCGTAGAACTCGAGGATGCCGACCGGACCGAATCGATCCGCGACCTGCTGCCACACGTCCCGTCGAAGGCCGCTCCCGGCAAAGAGGCGAATCGGGTTTTCATTGTCGGCCGCCGACGGATCCGCACGCAGCAACTCACGGAGCATCTCCCCGGCATAGAAAACGACCGTTGCGCCGTAGCGCCGCACGTCGGCCCAGAAGCGCTGCACGCTCAAGCCGGTGGCGAGCGCGAGCCGCGAGCCCCCGACGAGGCCGCCGCCGACCGCGACCAGCATCCCCGCCGGGTGGTGGAGCGGAAGACAGCAGTACACCGTGTCGCGCGGAGAGAGTGTGCAGGCGGCCGCAGTGCCGTACGCCGAAAACGCCCAGCGCTGATTGGTGATCTTCGCAGCGCGCGGCTTTTGTCCGCGGCCGGCGGTTAGCATGATCATCGCGAGGTCGCGCGCGCAGCCGGGATTTGGCTCGTACCAGCCGGGGAGCTCGACATCGGCCGGGTCGATGAGCTCCATGTCGATCACGCCTTTCGGGAGCGCGCGCTCTTCGTTGGCGCCGCCGAGAGCGAGCACCTGGTCGGACAGCGCGGTGCCAAGCGAAGCGCTTTCCGGATCCGCGACCAAAAAGCGCACGCCCGCACCGCGCATGGCATCTTCGAGGATCTCGCGAGGCCGCGTCGGGCTGAGCAAGAGCGGAACGGCGCCGAGACGGCTCAGCGCAGCGATCACCGAAAGATAGCTTGGGCGTGCCCCCATCAAGACCGCGACGGTTTGACCGCGATGCACGCCGCAGCGAATCAGCCCACGCACGACGGCATCCACCCGGCGGTCGGCCTCCGAATAGGAAAACGCGCGCCCTTCCCAGAGGAAGAACGTGCCGTCCGGATCCGCGTGCGCTTTTTCGGAAAGGGCAGCCCCGAGGCTGATGCGTGTTTCGGGCTCGAGCTGCTGGAGCACGCTCAGCCGCGGCACCTGCCAGCGCAGGCTGTCGAGCTGGTTGCCGAGGTCCGACGCCGAGCGGCCGAGCTTTTCCCACCACGCACCGAGGGTTCCGACGATCGTTCGATAGAAGAGCTCGACGTCGAAATCGACGTCGTCGAAGCTCGCCTCCTCCGGCTCTTGGAGCGGCGGCGGTGCGGCGAGGGCCGATGGCTTCGGCCCGATCCCTTCGCGCCATTCGATCCAGCTCGCCACAGTCGGCCAGGTGAACAGCATCGCGTGCTTGCCGACGACGAGGCCGAAGTGCCCCGCGCGCATCGAGACCTCGAAGGCCTCGGCGTGCGGGGCAGCGCCGCGAATCGCGCGAATCGCGGAATCGTTGGCGATGGTGTCGCGCTCGCCGACGAAGTAGAGCACCGGGCACGTGATGTCCGCGAGCGTCACCGTGCGGCCGTCGACGACGAAGCCCCCCGAAAGCATGCGATTGTGGACCACGAACTCGTCGATGAACTTTCGGAGCGCGGGTCCGGGCCATGCCACGAATCCTTCCCCGCCGAGAAAGCGCCGGCGCGCCTCTCGCTTTTCGAGCGCCTGCCGATCGTGAAGCTTGCGGACGAAATCCACGAGCTGTCCGACCTCTTTGTGGGCGGCGAGGACTTTGAAGCCGGTGCTCGTGAGAAACCCGGGCAACCCCTCCAGCTTGTCGAGCGGCTTTTCGAGCGCGCCTTGCGCGAGCTCGAACACACGGCCGGCAATGGTGTCGTCGATCTTTGGCAGGTTTCGATGGATGTCGACCGGGCTACCGAACGTGACCAGCGAGGCGACGCCGTCCGATCGACGATAGGCAGCGGTTTGATACGCGAACATGCCGCCCTGCGAGTAACCGAGCAGGTGCACGTCACGGCCGGTCGCCGCGCGGATGAAATCGATCGACTCGCTGACCGCTTTGATGTGGTCGTCGAGCGTGCGGGTCATTCCGCCTTCTTCGTCTTCGGGAGAGCCGAAATCGACGACCCAGACGTCGAGGCCCTCCGCGGTGAGCGCCGTGACGCCGCTGATGTCGGGCGCGACGTCGTAGATCTCCGCGGTCACCATCAGAGGCGGAATCAGCAAAAGCGGCGCCTCCACGCGCGGCCGGTGGTCGTCTCCGCCGTAGCGGCGAAGGCGAGCGATGCGCGTTTGATGGGCGATCTTGTACGGCGCGTGCTGAGGGTCGGTGAAATGGCCGAGCCTCGCGAGCTCGAGGGCGTTTTCCGTCGCCATCGCGACGCGGCGAAAAGGGGCGCGCCAGCTTGGTTTTCGCCGGTTGCCTGGCATGGTTGTCGCGGTGACCCTAGCACCTCCGGCCATGTCCATCACCAGACCCCCGGTCGACGAAAGCGAGCGTGCGGTCCTCCGACGTGTCGAACGTGCCCTCGCCGCGCACCCTTACATGCGCGCCGAGCTCGGTGGCGGTGGTCCCGTGGCGAGCATGCTCGAGCGCGCGGTCAGCCTGCGGCTCGGCGCGCTGCACGGCGAAGGTCCGGCTGCGCCCGGGTCTGCGAAAGCGACGCTGCTTGCCAAGCTGCGCGCATGGGAAGCCGAGCTCGCAGCCTTTTTGCCGTTCGAGCGAGGATCCGGCGACGCCTGGCTTCGCTACCAGACGCTCCGGCTCCTGCACCCTGCGCCCGACGAGCTGCCGTGCACTCCGGCGCGGATGGCCGAGCTGACGACCGCGTGGGAGCAGGCGCGAAGACAACGTCCAGCCGGCGCCATCGTACGAGAGAAGCTCGCGCAGAACCGGGCGTTTTTTCGGCACGGCGCGATGCTGCCCTTTTACTGGCTTCGCCGGCGGCGGATTCGGAAGCTTCTACCCTGTCGCATTCTTGGTGAGCCCACGCTGGCCGATACGTTTTTCGCCATCGAGCAAATCGGGCCGCTCGTCGACAACTTTGCGTTTGGGGGCGCCGCAGGGGTGCCCTGGTCGGCGTCGGTGGCCGTTGCGGACTTTGCGTTTTTCTACATGCAGCTCGCCGACGAGCTTCTCGACGAGCTCGCGGCAGCCTCGGGCGGGCACGACGCGGTCTGCGCGCTCGTCCAAGCATTCTACCGAAGAGACTTATCGGCACGGCCTCTTTCGGATTTCGCCATCGCAGACCTTCGGGGCCTCGGCATCGATCCCGACGCGCACACGACCAAGTTTGGAATCACGCTCACCGTGCTTTTCGAGGCGCTCGCCGCGATCGCGGCCGTCATCGACCTGCTTCTCAGCAAGGCCCGCGCGGACGTGCGCGAAGCCGCCCACCTCTTCCTGCACCACTGTTTTCAAACCTACCTCGACGAAGGCGCGCTCACGCGCGAATCGCCGGCTGGACGCGTCGACCAGCAACCGCTCTCGAGCACCGCCTGGCACTTCTACCGGAAGAACAACCTGGTGATGATGCTTTGGCTCGATCTTCGCGCGCGCCTGCTCGGTCTGCAGCCAAGCGAGCACGAAGCGGCCATCCGACGCTGGGGCTACCTCTTGGCGTCTTTTCAAATCTTCGACGACCTCAAAGACATCGCGCTCGACCTCGGCAAGCAGCCGAGCTACCCGCTGCAGATCGCAGCCCAAGAGCACCCGAGCGAGCTCGCGTGGCTGAAGGCACGTTTTTCGGGCTCGCGCCGCCCGCTCACGCGCGACGACGTCCGCGAGGTGACTTTGAATGCAAGCGGAACGGTCCAGGGATGTATGCAGTGGAGCAGGCTGATCGCGCTTGCGCACTTCGACAACGCGCTTCTCTATGCGTGGGATCAACGCTGGAAGAAGAGCTGGACGCGGCGCCGGCGTTCGTTCAATCCCGAAGGAACGGCGATGGCGAAGGCCCCTCCGCACGTCGGAGAGCGCCTCCGGTTGGCCCTTTTGGCGCTTCGCAACCGCCGTGAAACCGCCTCGGCGACCCCGGATGATGCGCAGCTTGCCTATGCGCTCGATGCGAGCGCCTACGACGGCGCCTGGCGGATCTATCTCGCGCTCTTCCCGAACCTCCGGGCGATCTACCGATACGCCACGCTCCGGATGTGGATGAACGTGGATGAAAAGGCACGCGTCGCGCGACGGGTGCTCCGCCGCCACGGGGTGGAAGCAACTGCCGACGCGCTAGTCGGCTTCAGCAATACGAATGTCGACCATGAGGTCGCTGGCGATCTCCTCGAGGCTCTCGCGGAGCACGTCGAGGTCGAGCGACTTCGGCGCCCGGAGCCGGGCCATCGCCTTGAACAGGGCGCCGCCTGACCAGGGCGCACCGTCGCACTCGGTGTTGAGCTCGTCGACGTTGACGCCGCGCGCGGCGAGGGCTTCCGAGATCTTATGCACGATGCCGGGACGGTCGCTTCCAATGAGCTCGAGCACGATCGCATGCCCCTCCTCGACCTCCTCCTCGACCCCGCGCTCCACCACCACGCGAAGCCCGCGCGCCTCGAGCCCCTCGAGCTCGCGGGTGAGCGCATCGGCCTTGGCCGCCGGCACGCTCACCCGAAGAATCCCCGCAAACTCGCCGGCCAGCCGCGACATCCGGCTCTCGACCCAGCTCCCCCCTTGCGCCTCGACGACGGCCGACACCGACTCGACCAGCCCAGGTCGATCCTTCCCAATCACCGTGACGACAAGCGACTCCATAGGGGACACTCTCCTACCCGTAATCACCCGAGATTCAAAGGCTTTTCAGGCAAAGATCGCAGCGCCTCTTCGGCACCCGCACTGGGCCCGCTCAGAACCGGCTAGATCTCGCGGAGTTAGGGCCGTAGAGCCTGTCCGGATGTTCGCGAAGCGCACCAAGCAGGTCGAGCCGTTCCTCGCAATGGAAGTGATGGAGCGCGGGATGGCGATGGCGCGCGAGGGAACGTCGATCGTCCAGCTCGGCGTCGGAGAGCCGGATTTCGACGCGCCACCCGCCGCGGTGCAGGCCGCCATCGAATCGCTTCAATCCGGTGAAACGCACTACACCGACAGCCGCGGACTGTTCGTGCTGCGCGACGCAATCGCCGACGAGTGTCGCGCGCGCCGCGGCGTCTCGGTGAGCCCGAATCAGGTGATCGTCACCAGCGGCACCTCGCCCGCAATTCTCTTGTGCTTGAACCTTCTGGTCGACTCGGGCGACGAGGTGGTTCTCGCCACGCCGCACTACCCCTGCTACCCCAACATGATCGCGGTGTGCGGCGGCACGCCGGTGCTAGTCCCAACCGGCCCCGAGGATGGGTTCGTGATCGACGTCGCAAAGGTGCGCGCCGCGATCACGCCGAGGACCCGCGCCATCCTGCTTGCATCGCCCGCAAACCCGACCGGCGCCGTGCAGCCAAAGGAAGTCGTGGAGGGCCTGAGCGACCTCGGCGTTCCGATCCTCTCGGACGAAATCTACGACGGCCTCACCTATGACGGCGCCGAGGTGACGTCGCCGCTCGGCTTCACGGAGAGCTGCTACGTCCTCGACGGCTTTTCGAAGCGGTACGCGATGACTGGTTTTCGCCTCGGATACCTGATCGCGCCCGAACCAGCGATGCGGCCGCTGCAAAGCCTGATGCAGAGCTTTTTCATCTCGACCTCGCAGTTCGTGCAGCAGGCCGGGGTCGCGGCCCTGGCACACGGCGCCGAGCACGTCGCCCTGATGCGCGACGAGTACGCTGCGCGACGCCGAATCCTGATCGACGGTCTTCGTGACATGGGGCTTTCGATTCCCATCGACCCGCCGGGCGCGTTTTACGTGCTGGTCGACATGCGGCACCTCGGCCGTGACTCGCTGACGCTCGCGTTCGAGATTCTCGACAGGGCGCACGTGGCGCTCGGCCCCGGGCGCGACTTCGGCGAAGCCGCCGAGGGGTTCGTGCGGTTCAGCTTTGCGACGGCACGCGAAGAGATCGAAGAGGCGCTCCGCCGCCTCGGACGGGTCATCCCCGAGCTCTAGCCGCAGGCGCTACCCGCCGTCGCCGTGGCCGAGCAGCACGAGCAATGCCGCTTCGTCGATCACCTCGACCCCAAGCGACTGCGCCTTGTCGAGCTTGCTTCCCGGATCGTCCCCGGCCACGACGTAGTCCGTCTTCTTCGATACCGAGCTCGACACCTTTCCGCCGGCGGCCTTGATGCGCTTCGTCGCTTCGGTTCGCTTGAGGGTCGGAAGGGTGCCCGTCAGCACGAACGTCTTGCCGCTCACCTCGGCCACCTCGCGCACCTCGGCGGCCTGCACGCCGAGATGGACTCCCACGTCGGCAAGCCCTTCGAACACCTTGCGCACGGCGGGCGAGTCGAGCTCCGCGAAGATGCTATCGGCGCTCTTGCGTGCGAGGCCCTCGATCGCCCCGCGCTCGGACGACTTCGACGGCGCCACCGTCTCGATTGCATCGTCGTCCCCGGCGGCGTAGCGCTCGGCAAACGCAAGCAGCGCATCAGCCGTCTTGAAGTAATTCGCGAGGTCCTCGGCCATCGTTTCCCCGACGTGCCGAATCGCAAGCCCGTTCAACACGCGCGCAAGCCCCCGCGTCTTCGCCGTCTCGAGCCCCGCTTTGACGCGCTCGGCGCTCTTCTTTCCCATGCGGTCGAGGCCCGCGAGCGCATCGACGTCGAGCCGGAACAGATCATCCGGAGAGCGCACGCGGAGCTTGTCGACCACCTGGTCCACGAGCACCTCGCCCATGCCGTCGATCTCCATCGCGCTGCGGCTTGCAAAGTGCCGCAGCCGCTCGCGCACCTGGTCCGGGCATGCCGGGTTCGGACAGTAGATGAAGATCTCTTCGGAGACCGCATCCGTGCCGCACGTCGGGCATGCCTTCGGTGGCACGAATCGTCTCGCCCCACGCTTGCGCTTGCTCTTGTCGACCTCGACGACCTGAGGAATGATCTCGCCGGCCTTTTCGACCAGCACCGTGTCGCCGACACGCACGTCTTTGCGCTCGAGCTCCACGAAGTTGTGAAGCGACGCCCGGCTCACCGTCGTCCCCGACACGAACACCGGCTCCAAGATCGCCACCGGGGTCAGCTTGCCCGACTTCCCGACCGACACCTGGATGTCGAGCAGCTTGGTCGCTTTGCGCTCTGGCGGGAACTTGTACGCGATGCCCCAGTGGGGATGATGCCCGGTCGCCCCGAGCCGGGGATAGAAGTCGAGGTCGTCGATCTTGATCACCATCCCGTCGATGTCGTAGTCGAGCGCGCCGCGGCGTTCTTCGTAGCGTTCGCAGTACGCGAGCGCCTCGTCCTCCGAGCTCGTTTGGAATACCTCGCTCGAGTAGACCTCGGCACCTCGATCGGCGAGCCACTTCAACACCTCGCACTGTGTCGACGGGAGCTTCACCCCGTCGTTCCATGCGATTTGGTAGAAAAACGATCGGATGCCCGTCTCCTCGAGCCCTGTCGGGTCTTTGCGCTTCATCATGCCGGCGCAGCCGTTCCGCGGGTTGATCAGGGGTTTTTCGAGCGTCGCGTTGAAGCGCGCGAACTCGGTGAGTGGCCAATAGAGCTCTCCCCGGATTTCGAGCTCGCCCTTACCAGCACGTTTCAGCTTCGTCGGCACCGTGCCGAGCTGCGCGACCTGCTTGGTGATCACGTCGCCTTTTCGGCCGTCGCCTCGCGTCACCGCCCGTTGCAGCGCGCCGTCCGCGTAGAGCAGCGACACCGAAATCCCATCGACCTTGGGCTCGATCACCACGTCGAGCTCCTCGACCTCGAGCTCTTTTTTGCGGCGCCGAAACCAAGCCGATAGCTGATCGGAAAGCGGCATCGGCGCTCCGGTGCTGTCCCGCCGGTTCGGCGAAAGCTTTTCGAGGGAGAGCATCGGCTCGCGATGCTCCACCGTTTCGAAGCCGGCGGTGTGTTCCTCGCCCGGCGTCGTATCGAGCCGCTCCGACGGATCGATCCCCAATCGATCGGCGAGCTCCTGATATCGATCGACGAGGTCGTCGAACGCCGAATCGGTAATCTCAGGCGACCCAGCCCGATACGCCGCCTCGTGATATCGAATCTGCTGAGTGAGCTGCTCGAGCTCGGCCTCGTCCTCACGGCGCCCGCCCATCGCCAAACCTTGCCAGAATTAACCCCTCGAAAAAGGGGACAGTCCCCTTTTTTTGGGGTGGGTTGTGACATTGGAGGGCGGCTCGGGCAGCCTGTTTAGTGGGGGATGAGGGAGGAGTCGAAGGAATCGAAGGCCGCAATTCGGCGGGAGCGCGACGAGCAGACCCGGCTGCGCTCGTTGGCGGCGCTGGCGCACATGCTGCCGCTGCTCGCCCTGATTTACGCGGCGGGCGCGGCCGTATGTCTGATTTCGCCGCCGTTCATGCCCAACACGCCGCACGTGGTCATCTGTGCGCTTTCGTCGGCGTTCGTGCTCTTGATCTGGGCGAGCATGCGCACCGACGACCCGCGCTTCGACACCCCGGTGTCGGTGGCGACGATTTCCATCGCCGCCGGGATGGGCCTCACGATGTTTGCCGTCAGCGGCGACATCAGCAACACGACGACCCTTGCCATTGCTGTCGTCGCCGCAGGCGCCCTCCTCTATCGCCTATCGATGTTCGCGCTGATGGTCGCCGTCGTATTCGTCGGCTGGATCCCGCTCGCGTGGGGCTCGACGCAGGCCCAGTTGAGCCTCGGCCTGTTTCACCTCTGGGCGGCGACCATGGTCGGCGTGCTGGTGCTTTGGTCACGGCGCCGCCTGATGTTTCGACTGTACATCGAAGCGAAACAGGCCAACGAAATGCGCGCCCTGGCGACCGACCAAGCGCACACCCTCCTCCGCGCACGCGATGCGGCACTCGCCTCTGCGCAAGCCAAGGGCCAGTTCCTCGCCAACGTGAGCCACGAAGTGCGCACGCCGCTCAACGGCATCCTCGGCCTGCTTCAATTGATCGACCCGTCGAAGCTTCCGAAGCCCCAGGACGACTACCTCCGCGAGGTCCACAAGTCGGGGCGCTCCCTCCTCGCCATCGTGAACGACCTGCTCGACCTCTCGAAGATCGAATCCGGCGAAATGCGGCTGGAATCCGTGCCCTTCGACATCGTCGCGATGGTCGAGGACGTCGCCGTCAACTATGCCTCCGCCGCGCAGGCCAAAGGGATCGAGCTCATCACGCAGATCGGCACCGATGTCCCCACCGAGGTCTGCGGCGACCCGCTTCGTCTGCGCCAGGTCATCTCGAACCTCGTCAACAACGCCCTCAAGTTCACCGGTGAGGGCGAGGTCGTCGTCGGCGTCGAGCTGCGGCACCACGGCGGCGTGCACGTCGATTTGGAGGTCCGTGTGTCCGACACCGGCGTCGGCATTCCCGACGACCGCATCGAAGCCATCTTTCGGCCCTTTTCACAGGCGGACGCATCGACGACCCGCAGATACGGCGGCACCGGGCTCGGCCTTCCGATCTGCAGGCAGCTCGTCGAGCTCATGGGCGGCGAGCTGCGACTTCGGAGCGCGGTCGGCCGCGGCAGCACGTTTTTCTTCGAGACGCGTTTTCAGCTCGAGGAGCGCCTCAGCGAAGAGCTCGTGGCGGTCACCGAGGCGCTGGCCGGCATGCGCGTCTTGGTTCTCGAAAGCAACAACCGTGCGCGTGAAACGATGTGCGCCCAGCTCGCATCGTGGGACATGGAAGCGAATGGCACCACCAACTACGACGGCGCGCTCCGGGCCCTCCGCGTCGCTCCGCACCCCGACGTCGCGCTGGTCGACCTCCCGAGCCTGGGCAACGACTGGCGAGGACGCGCGCTCCGGATCAGCCAGGCGGCGCGTAAACACGGAAGCGCAGTGATCGCGATCTGCTCGCACCGGCACGAGGTCAGCGAGCTCGACGAGCTCGGGATTCACGTCTACGTCGAAAAGCCGATTCGCCGCGCCAAGATCGTCGCCGCGCTCCTCGAGACGTTCAACCGGCCGAGCTCGCCTGGTCTCGTCCGCGACGAGGTCGATCGGCCTTCTCTGCCCGCCATGGCATCCATCGAAGCCCCAGCCACGGGGATGAAGGTGCTGGTGGCCGAGGACAACCCCATGAACCAGATGGTCGTCGAGGCACACCTCCGGGCCCTCGGCTACGAGGTCGACACCGTCGACGACGGTCTCGCCGCGCTGGAGGCGCTCGAGGGCAAACACGCGTACGCCGCGGTGATCATGGACGGACAGATGCCGAACATGGATGGCTACGAAGCCACGCGCGCACAGCGAGCACGCGAGGCACGGACCGGTCAGCTCCGCGTTCCGATCATCGCGCTCACTGCACACGCGATGATGGGCGACCGTACGACTGCGTTTGCCGCCGGGATGGACGACTACCTCTCGAAGCCCTTCACCCAAAAGCAGCTTCAAAAAGCGTTGATTCGGTGGGCGGCGCGGCCATCGAAAAGCATGTCGATGTTTCCGGCGGACTCGCTCGACACGTCGGTCACCTCTCAGCTCTTGGAGCTCGAAGAAGAGGAGCCCGGCTTCATCTGCACCGTCATCGACAGTTTTTTCGAAACCGCCCTCGAGGCGATCGCCGAAATGCGAGCGGGCGTCGAGAGCGGCGACCCCGGCGCCGTGCATGCCGCGGCGCACAGGGTCCGTGGGAGCGGCCAGCAGCTCGGCGCGCGTCGTTTCTCGGCGACCTGTCGCAAGCTCGAAAAGGCAACCCTGGAGGACGCCCCCGGCCTGGTCGACGACTTGGAGCGAGACCTCGAAGGCGCGCGCGAGGCGCTCACCGACCTCGCCGAACGCGCGCTCGACGCCGCGTCCTAGAGGATCAGTTGCCGGGCACGCCGGCCAGCCGCGACGCATCCACGATCCAGCTATCCCGAATCGTTTGCTCGGGCACGCCTTCGACGTGCTCGATCAGCCACTCGACGTCGGACGCTTCGAAGCGCGCGATCTGATGGAAGTGATAGATACCGAGCCGGTTCAACGTCCGCTCGAGCCCCGGGTCCACCCCTTCGAGCCGCTGCAGATCGTCGCGCGGACCAAAGGGCTGCACCATCACCCACGCCGGCGGCCGCGACTCGCCAGTCGTCTTGACCTCGAGCTCGGCCTCGCGAATGCGGCCCTTGAGCCGCTCGATGTCGTCGAGCATCCGTTCGTGAATCCCGTGGAGCACCTCGAGCTCGGCGCGCAGACGCTCGCCCCGTGTCTCGGCCTGACGAAGCGCCGCCTGTGCGTCGTCACGCTCTTGGACGGCAAGGCGGAGCTCGCGCCGCAGATCCTCGGCCGACTCGCGTGAAGTCGGGCGCTCGTCGGCGTCGGCTGTCGAACGCTGCTGATGGGTTTCTTGTAAGGACCGGTTGCGTGCGTCGAGCGTGGCGGTGAGCTGTCGTCTCGCCCGCTGCAGCGACTCCACCTTCTGGCTCGCATCGCTGAGGGCTTGATGCAGCGACTGAATGCGGTCGCCCTGGGTGATCAGGTCGGCCCGTGCCTCTTCGAGCTCGTATTCGAGCGTCTTGATGCGCACTGGCGCCACCAATCGCCCCCAAAACGACTGCACCAGCCACAGCAGCCCGGCACCGAACAGCGCAGCGATCAGCAAAGCGCCGATCATCTGCATGACGAGATAAGTCACTCTGCACCTCCCCCAAGGCCCTCGTCGCCCGCAACGAGGATGCGTGCGTGGACGACCCGTACCCCCCGGACCATGCCTACGATTCGCTCGACGCGCTCCGCTTCCGACGCGGAGTCGACCTCGCCGCGAAGCTCTACATCACGCCCGTCGACGATCGGAATCACGTCGGCGAACCCCGTGCGGTCGAGCACCGCGGTGACGCGCGTGGCGACGTCCCACTCGACGTGGTGGCGGGCATCGCTGAGACACGAAACCCAAGCGACATAGCCGAGGAAGCCTGCCGACACCGTGCCAAAGACTGCCTTCTTCCACATTGCGGGGTCTGCCTACGAACCGCATTGAACTCGATTCGCTGTGAAAAAGCCACGTTCTGACAAAGACCGCCGCGCGCGCGCGCGAGGCAGCGCACAATTCGGCGGGGTCGTTCGCCCGATCGGGTGCTCAGACAGCCTCTGTTGGGGACAGGTCGCCTCGCTCGACGATTCGGAAGAGCCGCTCTCGGCGATCGTCGGCCCACGTGTAGAGCGCGATCGACTCGGCGCGGAAGGTGACCTCGGACAGATCGATCGCGCTTGCCCATCGGAGCGCTTCGCGTCGCTCCGTGCCGGAGGCCCGTCGTTGAATCCGCGCGAGGGTCATGTGGGGCAGCGGCGGCCGGGTGTCCTCGCGGGCGCCCGCAGCCTCGAGCAGGGGGCCACGCGCCTCGGCGATCATTGCGCTGAGCTGCGCTTTGCCGTCCTGGACAATGGCAGAAAGCGCGGAGGGCTTTCGCGGATTCCCGAGCGGCTCGACGCCCGAGAACGACCCTTGCACCGTGCGAAACGACTCGAAGTCGCGCGTGCGCGCCCAGGCTGCCCGAGCCGCCGACCCCTCCACCGCGCCGAAGAACGCCAAGGTGACATGCAGGTCCGGCGCCGTAAAAAGCCGCACCCGGGGCGGAAGGCTCGCGCCGAGCTGCATGCCTTCGACTTGCATCGGAAATGCAATGAACCAATTAGGCGACACACCGCGAGGATAGGCCGGGGGCCAAGCAATCGCGAGAGCCAATGTCGATCACCGAAGCCCTCAGCGAATCCCTCCAGGCGCATCCGGTGTACACGTGGGCGGTTCTCGGCATCATCGTGATGGGGACCGCCAGCTTCTTCGTGCTCCTGTTCATCACCGCGCCGTACGGGCGGCACCTGCGGCCCGGGTGGGGGCCGACGCTCAACGCCACCGCGCTCTGGGTGATCATGGAGGCGCCGTCTCCGATCTCTTTCGCAGTCGTCTACTTCATGTCGGACCGCGCGTTCGAGACCGTGCCGCTGATCCTGCTCGGGATGTACATGCTTCACTACGTCTACCGGTCGTTCATCTATCCGTTTCGGATGCGGGGGGGCCACAAGCAGAAGCCGATTCTGACCGGGCTTTTGGCGATCAGCTTCAACATCGCGAACGGCTCGACCAACGCGTTCGCCATCACCGAGCTTTCGCCCCACCTGCTCGGCACGAGCTGGCTCGCCGACCCGCGATTCATCGTGGGCCTCGCGGTGTTTGCGGCGGGATTTGCGATCAACCAGCACTCCGATGCCGTCCTCCGAAACCTCCGAAAACCCGGCGAAAGCGGCTATAAAATCCCGTACGGCGGCTTTTATCGCTGGCTGTCGAGCCCGAACTACTTCGGCGAGATCGTCGAGTGGACGGGCTTTGCCCTGGCGGCCTGGACCGTGCCCGCGTGGGTTTTCGCCTGGTTCACGGCGATGAACCTCATCCCCCGCGCGCTGTCGAACCACCGCTGGTACCACGAGGAATTCAGCGACTATCCCGAAAAGCGGCGCGCCATCATCCCGTATCTGCTCTGACCGGAGACTTGCCTCCGCCGGCCGATTGACGCGACAATGTGCGACCAGGGTGCACGTCGTCGGGGAGGGATGAACGGTGGCCGACAAGGACTCGAGCTCACGCCAGCAATCGCCCGATCTGTTTCAGGTCGAGAACGCGACGCCTTCGCTCGCACCGGTCGATCGGATCGTGTTGCCGCAGCGCGAAGCGATGAAGCGACGCATCCGGCGGCTGATCCTCGCGGGCATTGCCGCGCTGGTGTTTTTTCTGATCGCACACATGGTGCTCGGGTGGATTCATGCGCGGCGTTTGTCGGCGGCGCTCGACGAGGTGATCAGCGACGCGAGCCCGAGCACGGTCGATCACGCGCTTGCGCTTTTGCGCGACGACCCGGACGATTCGGTGCGGGCGCGGCTGCTCGCGACGGGGGCGCTTGGCGGCGATGCAGACAAGCTTCGCGAGGCCGAGGCGCTTCTTGCCGAATCAGCCGAGCAAAACGACCCCGACCAGCGAATCGCCCGGGTCTACGCGTTTCTTGCCGAGGGCGATGCGCGGGAGGCGCACGCCGAGGTCGGTCGGCCTTCCAAGTACGGCAACCAGGCCGATGCGTTCCTTCTCGGGCGCGCGCGGACGGCGGCGGCGCGGGGGCAGTGGGCGCAGGCGCTTCCAGACGCGCAAGAAGTCGTCGCGTCACGGCCGGGGGCGCCCGAGCCGGCGGCGCTGCTCGCGCGAATCAAGGCGCGCACCGAGGGCCCGGAAGCGGCGCTTGCGGTCCTCGGCGAAAGTGACGAGACCTCGGCCACGCAGATCGAGCGTGCGCGTATCGCCGGGCTCCTGCAGGGCGACGCCGACCAGGCGCTTTCGCTGGCCGAGGAGGTGCGCAACGACGACGACGCAGCGGTCGTGCACAAGGCCTGGGCGGACCTGATCGGCGGCGTGCTTGCGTATCGGCGAGGTGCCATCGGGGAGGCGTATGCTCATGCGCGTGCAGCCGCAGACCCCGAGCTTCGCGTGGACGAGGAGCTGGTCGTCGGCACGGCGCAGCTCTTGTTGGCGCTCGGGAAGGCCGGCGATGCGCGTCGCGTGCTCGAGCGGCTGTCGAGCGGGCCCTCGGCGGATCTGTTTACGCGCGCGCACGTGATCGCGTGGTGGTACGCGCAGACGGGCGACATGCGCGCTGGCCTCGCGACGCTGAGCGGGGCAGGCTTCGGGCCCGAAAAAGAAGCGAAACCGGCGTTTCGGGCGCTGGTGATGGCCGAGCTGCTCGGGGCCTCGACGCGCGAACGCGAACGCGAGCGAGCGCTTGGGCTTTATCGGGAGACCACGACGGATGCCACGTGGGGCGTCGCGGCGTCGGAGGCCCTCGCGGAGGCGCTCGGGGAAGATGGCGAAGCCGACGACGCGATCGCGGTGCTGCAGGCGGGTCTTGCGGCGCACCCGAATCATCTGACCTTGGTCGATGCGGCCGCTCGTGCGCTGGTCGACGCGGGCCGGCTCGAGGACGCAGAGAAGATCACGTCCGCGGCGCTTGCGGCGTTCGATGAGGAAGGCTGGGCGCATGGAAGCCATGCGCGCGTGCTCTTGGCGAAGGGCGACTCCGAGGGGGCATCGAGCGAGCTTGCGCGCGCGGTCGAGCTTAGCCCCGAGGATGCGAGCCTGGTGGCGCTTCAGGGCGATGCGGCACGCCAGCGAGACTCGGCTAGCGAGGCGAAGGCAAGCTACGAAAAGGCGCTCGCGCTCGACGCGGGGCAGCCGCGGGCGTTGTCTGGGTTCGTCACGCTGTTGATCGACACGGGCGACTTCGCGCGCGCAGGTGAGGTGATCGCGCAGATGGACAGCGCGAAGGTGCGTGACCTCCGGGCCGACGAGCAGCGCGTGCGCTACCTGATGCGAACCGGCGCCGGGCAAAGCGGAACGACGGCGATGCGCAACGCGGTGATGCGGCACCCCAAAGACGTCGGGCTTCGGCTGGCGGGCGGGCGCGTCTATCTCCAAGCGGAAGACCCCAATCGGGCGGCGAGCTACTTCCAGCAGGCGAAACGCAACGGGGCCGACGCGAGGATGGCCGACACTGCCTTGGCGCTCGCGCAGATCTATGCGAGGCGAAAGCTCGGTGCGGAAAAGACGCTCGAGCGTGCGCTCGAAGCCGTAGACGAAGCCGGCAATCAGCTGAGGTCGACCGCGCAGACGAAGGTGTGGGAGCTGATCGTGAAGGCGCGGATTGCGCTTGCGGATGAAAAGCGCGGGCTTGCTGCGCGCTACGCCCAAGAAGCGGGCGAGATGCGGCCGGACGACCCCGACGTGCACTTGCTCGAAGCCGACATCGAAGAGGATCGCGAGCGGTCGCCCGAGGCAGCGCTTCGCAAAGCCGCCAACGCGCCCGTGCCGATGCCGGTCGCAGCGGGCCGCCTCGCGGTCCTGCTTGGCCCCACCGAGGAAGGCTGCGAGATGGCTACGCGCTATCTGAAAGCCAATCGAGGCGGTCGATATGCGGCGCGGGCTCGTGACGTGCGTCGGCAGTGCAAGTAGGGCGCGCGGTGCGAGCGCCAGCCCTCAGTCGGCGTCGTCGAGGAGCTTGGAGACGCGCTCGACCGCATCGATGTATTCGCTGACCATCTCTTCGATGACCTGGCGCGCGGGCTTGCGGGTGTTCATCTGGCCGACGACCTGCCCCACCGGCGTGCCGAGCAGCGCGTCGGAGCCCTCGGCGCCGCTTTGCGCAAAGCGGGTGATGCGGTGCGTGGCTTCGGCAGTCGCCATGAACTGAAGCGGCATCGGTAGGTACCCCGGGCACTCCGGATCGTCGTCCCAGGCGCGGGTGTACGCAGTCTTGAGCTGGCGGGCGGGCTTCCCGCTGATGCAGCGCGAGCGCACGGTTTCGGTCGAGTCCGCGACGAGGAGCTTGTCGACGAGCGACGGGATCGAATCACTTTCCTCGGTGGTGAGCCAGATGGAGCCCGTCCACACACCGGCGGCGCCAAGCGCCATCGCGGCGGCCATCTGGCGACCCGAGCCGATACCGCCCGCACCGAGCACCGGCGTTGGCGCGACCGCATCGACGACTTGCGGGAGCAGCACCATCGTGCCGATTTCTCCGGTGTGGCCGCCCGCCTCGAAGCCCGACGCGATCACGATGTCGACGCCGGCGGTCTTTTGTTTGATGGCCTGCTTCACAGTGCCGCAGAGGGCCGCCACCATCACGCCTTGGTCGTGCGCCTGGCTGATGATGTCTTCCGGGGGTGGGCCGAGGGCGTTGGCAATCAGCGCGATCGGGTGCCTCATCGCGACCTCGAAATGAGCGCGGCCGCCCGAGGCTGACCAGCCGAGTAAACCGTCGATATGCTCGACGTCGTCCGGAAGCGGGGGCACGCCGTGACGGTCGAGCAAATCGTTGATCCACTTGCGGTGCGCGGGCGTGATCATCTGCTCGAGCTGCGCCTTGTCGATGTCGCCCTGGTCCTTGCCGATGTACTTCGCGGGGATGACGGTATCGACGCCGTATGGCTTTCCATCGACGTGCTCGTCGATCCATTTGAGCTCGAGCTCGAGCTGCTCCGGACTGTAGGCCACCGCCCCTAGCACCCCGAGCCCCCCGGCCCGGCTCACCGCCGCCACGACGTCGCGACAGTGGCTGAACGCGAAAATCGGAAACTCCATCCCAAGCCGCTCGCAAATCTCAGTCCTCATCCAACCACCTCACGAAGTAGAACGTGTTCTAGTTTGGGGGACGGGGGGGCCGGGGTCAACCGGGGGTTTTGGGCACGCTGGGTTGGGCTAGAGAGTGTCGTCGACCTGGTCGGTCCAGGCTTCCGTGTCGTCGATCATGGCGGTGAACCAGTCGAGCACGTCGACGCCGCCGATCTCGGTTTCGAGGCTGCCGATTTGAATGACGCCGCCGCCGTCGCCCGATGTCTCGCGGAGGAGCGTGGTGTGCGCGGTGCCGGCCGGAATGAATCGCTTGTAGCGGTCCGGGAAGAGGTCGGTCGTGCGGCCGGTTTCGGCGAGGAGCGACCCCGTGAAGTCGTCGGGGCTGATCATCAGGAAGGTCACCGCAATGACGAAGTCCGCACTAAAGCTGAGCGCGCTCATCCGAAAGTTGTCATCGGCGGCGAGCTGCCACTCGATGAGCCGCGTCGCGTGCCCGTTGCTCGTGCAGTCCGTGCAGGACGCAGGCACGAGCGAGCTCGCGTTCCAGCCGGCGAGCAGCGTCTCGTCGATGAACTGCGTGTCGCCCTCTTTCGCAATTCCGATCCCCGAATCGTTGAACACGAGGATCTCGGTGTTGGGGTAGTAGAAGCGCACGAGAGGAAGTGCGGCAATCGTGCCGAACGCGCCGCCGCTGACGCCGGTGAGCAGGATGCGCGGTGGATCGGGGAACCGCGCTGCCGCAATGTCCAGCGCTCCGGTGAGGTTTTGGAGGCCGCGCTGATAGCCCATGCTCTCGGGCTCACCTCCACCGTTGAGGATGCTGTTCGGCAACACGCGGTCGACGTCGCCCGCAAAGAGCGACCCGTCACAGTACGGAAGGTAGACGACGTCCCAATCGGCGACCGGGTTGCCCGCAAGACCGGGGTTCAAAATCCCCGATGCCGGCAGCGAGTTCGTTACCTCGAACGCTGAGCAGAAGTCTCCCCAGCACGCGCCGCCGCCCTGAAGAAAAATCATCAGCTCGTCCGACGAGCCCTCGCGCGTGTCGATCGTGTATTCGGTGCCTCGCAGGCAAAGCGGACCGCGCGGCTCGGCCGACAGATCGCTCGGCACGTCGAACCGGTGGGTCGTCACGCCCTCGGCCGCGGACTCGCTCGCCGGGGCGAACATGCCGACGTACTTGGTCAGCCCCTGGTCGTAGAGCTCTTGAAAGGCGCCCTCGGTGCCGCCGGTGCTCTGAGCTTCGTCGCCACATCCCGAGAGCGCGACCGACGCGCCCACAACCCAAGCCATCAAACGAACTCGCATCCAATCCTCCGTGATTACCGTATCGGCGGGGCCCGCCGCCGGCTGTTCCTAGTCCGCTGCCTTTCCAACGTCAACAGCGAGCCGCGGGGAGCCGCCGGCCGGCGCTGCGGATGGGTCACGCCTCGACGCCCGGGGTCGGCAGCACGCCATCGACCTCGAATCCCGAGCGCGAAAAGCGAGTACGCGATTTCATCACGGCCGGCCCCGGCACGAGCTCGACGCGCGCCCGCGTGGCGGTGCAAATCCATTGCTCCGGCCGAAGCGGCTTCTTTTGACTGAACACCGGCTCGAAGAGCCCGAGGTTCGCGCCGCGCTCCGGATCCCGCGCCGAGGTGAACCGAAAGGCCGTGATACGGGCCTCACGCATGGCGGCACCGAGCCGCTGCGAGTCGCGATAAGAGACGGGCGACGAAATGCGGTCTACGAATTCATCGAAGGGGGGGCGCGTCAGGTCGGCGCCCTTGGCGGTCGAGATGCGCACCTGAAAGACCGTCAGCGGCCGAGTCAGCGGCTCGATGTCGGCCGCGGTCCCCTCCAAAAACAGAAGCACGTAATAGGCCTTTTCGGCAAACACGGCGGCCTGCGTCTCGGCGCAATAAAAGATGCCGCGCTCGCGCCGCGTGCCAAACCGCGAGCCGTACCGAAGCGGCGGGTGCCGAAACGGGGTGGCAAGAAGATAGTGAAGCCCGACGAAGCGACGCCCCGAAGGCCACGGCGGCTTGGCGGTATCGATCAGCGCTTCGAGCACCTGCTGCTCGTCATCGGAGTCGACGAGCTTGCGCGTCGACGTCACGTGCTGCGATTCGACCGCACGCCAGGCCGACCCACCGAGGCGGCTCGGCTCAAATCGCTCCGCGCATTGCGTCCAGATACTCGGCGACATCGACCAGCCCCTCGATCGTCTTCATGCGCCGAAGCGGAATGCCCCCGACGTGACGGTTGTCCGCGCGAAGCCACGCCTTTGCATGCGCTTCGTTCCCCCCGACCAGCGCATCGAGACTCCGAAACGCCCGCAGGAACAGCAGCGCGAGCTCGCCTTCTTTGCTGCCGAGCGGAATCGGTCCCCGCTTGCGATTGCGAATGCGCGACAGCGTCGACTCGCTGGCCCCGACGATGTCGGCGAGGTCGGCGGCCGAAAGCCCAAGCGCCTCCGCTGCGCGGAACAGCGCCTTGCTAACGATAGCGGCATCGTCCGGTGCGGAAGTGGCTGCGACCGACATGTCCGGCTCCTTTCAGAAGCAAGAATATCCACAAATTATTGCTCGTGCAACAACGGAGGGGGATATGGAACCGAAAAGCGTTTGGAAAACACGCAGTTACCCGGGGAGACGGCCCCGCCGCCACGCCGGCTGGCCTTGAGCACCACCGAGGCGTCCATCTCATCGAGCGGCTGCGCCGCCCAGGCCACGAGCGAAGGCTCGCTCTCGGCGGCAAAGACGTAGACGTCGCGCTCGCTTCGAACGGCCGACCACGCCACCTCGCGCCCGTCCTCGTTGACCTCGTCGGTGAGCACCGTCGCGTTCAGCGGATGGTCGAAGCGTACGCGCCACACGGCCGCCACCTCGGTGTCGTTTTCGTAGATCGCGAGCTCGTCGCCGAGCCAGCTCAGGGCCGTCGTCCATGCCGCGTAGTCCGACATGCCGCGACGCCGCAAGAAGCCGTACAGGTACCAGGCACCGAAACGGTTTGCCACTTGGACTTCGTTGCCGTCGATCGGCGCCGGGTGCGCAGCCGCGGGGAAATCAAGTGGCGGGAGCAGCGCTTCGAACCCTGCCATCACCTCGAGCGCCGTCGCCGGCGGCGACTCGAATGCGGCGGCCCGCCCCGCCAAGCCGCCGGTCAACGTCGCCGCCGTCATGTAATCGAAGCCGTACGAATACGGGAAGCCCGCGGCGGAATCGATCAGCGCGACCTCGGGGTTGCTGGCCGAGCGTCTCGACCGGTCTTTGCGTTCGCCGTGAATCTCGTCCCAGTCGATCTCGTCGGCCGCAAACCCGAGCTGCTCGTAGGCCCACGCGAGCGAGCTGTGCATCGCGTCGCCCTCGATGACCCCGCGCACGCCCATCACGCCGTCCTCGGTATTGGCATCACGCCCCACCGCGTTCAGATCGAACTGCCGATCCTGAATGGCGTGCGTGAGCTCGTGCGCGAGGAGCACCTGCGCATTGATCTCGTCGTAGTTGCGGTCGATGACCGTGATGCCGCCGTTGCCCCGGCTGTAGTAGGCGGCGATCTGGTTGATCCAATATTCCGCTTGGGTCGCGGTGACGCTCTCGGAGACCTCGGGAATGAAGCCGAGCAGCCGAAGCCCGCGGCTTCGCGCGTCTTCCCCGCTGAGCTGGTCCAGGTCGAGGCCGGCGCGCACCTCGTCTGCGTGCTGCTCGACCGAAATGGTGCGAATCGGGGGCAGGCCGCCGTCTTCGCCGAGCATGGCTGCCACGGATTCGTAGATCGTCCGCTGGCAGTCACCCTTGCCGATGTTGCAGTAGAGCTCGTACGGGAGGTCGGTGCGGGCCGGTGCGCCGTCACCCCCGCATGCCGCGAGCACCGAGATGGACAAGAGCACGGCGAGAACGCGCATGCCTTCACTATGGTGGCAAACGCCCCGCCCTCCAACTCCGAAGACGAACCGGCCCTGGGCTGGATCCCAGCGAAAGCCGAGGGATTTTTCGAACTGGCGGTCAAGACCGGTGGCCGGTAGGCCCAATCGTCAAGGCCCGGATTCGGTGCTAGCCTCGCCGCCATGCGCAATCCCGTTTTTCTTGGTTTCACGACCGGCTTTCTTCTTCTCGCCCTCGGTGGCTGCGGCAGCGACGACCCCGCGATCGCGGGCACAGGCGGCACGCCCGGGACCGGAGGCTCCGCGGGCGCGGGCGGCGGCTTCGTCCCCGAGGCATTCGGCGAGTGGCTGAAGTTCGAGCCCGCGGGTGCGAGCTGCAGCGACGGCTCGCCCTACAAGTTCTTCGTTCAGTTCTCGGAAACGTCCGACGACGTCATCATCTTCTTCGAGGGCGGCGGCGCGTGCTGGGACTACGAGAGCTGCAGCGGTCGGGGCGGTATCCGAGGCGCGGCCAACCCGAACGGTCTTCCCGACGATCACGCGACCTCGCTCGTCGAGTTCGAAGGCCTGCCGGTCGACGCGAAGTTCGTCTACCCGCTCTTGAACGACGACCCGGACGTTTCACCGATGGCCGACTGGAACAAGGTGTTCGTGCCGTACTGCACCGGCGACGTGTACGCGGGACAGACGACGACGACCTACATGGACCCCGACGGCGTAGAGCCCGACAACGAGTTCCGCCACTTCGGCCACACCAACGTGCTCGCCATGATCGACGAGCTCAACGGCATGTTCGCAAGCGTCCCGCGCCTGTTCGTCAGCGGCTGTAGCGCTGGCGGCGCGGGCTCGATCGTCAATTACCACTTCCTTCGATCGGGCCTCAACGAAGTCGGCCGGGGCTACTTGCTCGACGACTCGGGACCCATCTACCCGAGCTCGGAGCCCACCTCCCGGTCGCTGCCCGTGCACGACCGGATCAGGAGCGTTTGGAACGTGGATCAGCTCATCATGAGCGCACCTCGCGCCGACGACATCTTCGACGACTTCGGGAACATCAGCGAAGTGCTCGCCGCCGAGTACCCGGACGACCGGCTCGCGGCCACCTTCTTCCGCTTCGACTACAACTACTCGCTCTACTCGTACGAGCGCTTCTACGACAACGACTCGGGGACCCTCATGCCGATCGAGTTCGGCTCGGCTCCCGGCCTCGACGAGGACGCCTGGCTCGACCGCGCGGATTTCTACTCGCTTTGGTGGGATGACATCGCGCTGCTTCGCGCCCAATACGACGCCTCGGACAACCTGGCGTACTACCTGCCGTTCTATCGCGACACGAACGACAGCCACTGCGTGACGATCCCAGGCCTCGAAGATGCGCCGGCTCCCGTCCTGCTCGATGCGATCAATTACATCAGCACCGACGGCGAGATGGGCGCGTTTGCGCCGCTCGCCTGGGACGGCAGCGACATGGACACCGACACCGGCACGATGACCCTCCGCGACTTCGTCGACCACCTCCTCGACGACAGCACACCGTTGGAGAGCCGCTTCGAAGAGACGCCGGAAGGCCACTACATGGCGTGCGCCCCGGGCATGGACGACGAAATCGGCTGCCGCGACGCGGTGTGCGAGCGGTTGAGCGACTCGAAGAAGACCGAGCAGGGCTGCCCGACGCCGTAGGGTAGGGAAGCGCGTCCCTATACGCGTAGGGCGTGAAGCTTGATCCCACATAGATCCGCATAGCGATCGAAATCCTCGTCGAGCGTGAAGATCGGTGCGCGGTGCCCGTGAGCGAGGGCGCAGATCAAGAAATCGATGTGCGAGCCTTGGACGCCGTTATCCCGGCACGCGTCGTAGAAGCGAGCCGCGTGCTCGTACGTGGAGGCGTCGGCCGGTAGGTCTTCGAACGCACGGAGCTTGAGCCGCAGTCGATTGAACTGCGTGTCGGAGGGAATCCCGCTGAGGACCTCTTGCCGAACGCAGCCTGCCATGCACGCGCGCGCTTCGTCGATCAGCGTCGAAAGCTCGCGGACCACGCTTTGCTCCGCTGCGGCACGTCGGGCGGAGGACCGGCGCCGAAGGGCGACGGACCAAACCGACGTGTCGACGAGAACTCTCAACGATGGCGTCCCTTCTTGTGGTCGTACCCCTCGTCGTAGTCGACTGTGCCAAACAGCTCGCGCAGCTCGAGCTGTTTCCGCCGGCGCACGTACTCCTCGAGCGCCGCGGTCACCGCGGCCTTCTTGGTCCGATGGCCACCAGCCTTCTGGGCCTCGCGGATGAGCTTGTCGTCGAGCGCGAGATTGGTCGGCATAGGCGTAGTTTACACTACAAAATGTGTGATTCAATGTGTGGATAGATCGGGTCGGCGTTGCTCGATCATCGGCCGTCCGGGACGACCGTTTCCGGTTGCCTTCATGCGCCGCGCAGATTCGCGCCCCAAGCCCCGTCTGAGCGAGGTAGGCTCGCGGTTCGCTCCGAGCACGCAACCTTTGGGCGATTCGGTCGATAACCAGTTCATCGACATGGTACCTGGTCAGCAATTGGGTTGGCGCCGGCGGCGGCGCTTGTTGTTTCTTCCTGCGGCGTGGGTTTGCGTGCTGGTGCTCGTCCTCGGCGGGTGTGGGGCGGTGACGTGCCCGGAGGCGTTGAGCAACGTCGACGGCACGTGCGAGAAGCTCGATCCGGTCGACGTGGTGCCCGAGCCGGGCGTCGAAGTGTGCGACGGCATCGACAACGACGGGGACGACGCCATCGATGAAGATTGGCCCGAGCTCGGTGGGGCCTGCGGCGAAGGGGGCAGCGTCGGGGAGTGCGTCGAGGGCACGTACGCCTGCGCCGCCGGGGGCCGCGGCGTGGTGTGCGCCGGTGCGGTCGGGCCTACGCCCGAGGTGTGCGACGGCAAAGACAACGACTGCGACGGCACGCCCGACAACGGCCCCGCCGAGGTGTGCGATGGCGAAGACAACGATTGCGACGGGCTCGTCGACGAGGGGGCGATGTCGCTCGTGAGTCAGGCGTTCGGCGATCACACGACGGTGACGGCGGTCGAGGGCGGTTTCGTCGTCACGCGGGTCGTGGCCGACCAGGTGCGCGTCGAAACGTACGACGTGCTCGGCCAAAAGACGGGGCACCACGACGACGTCGATCGTCCCACCCAGGAGATCGCCTTTCTCGAGTCCGATGCGTTCGACCGGCGCGTCCTCGTGGCGCTCGGGCAGCACGCCTATCACGTGCTCGACGTGCAGGTCGATTCGGGCTTGATTCCGGTCATCGTCGGCGCGCAGGAGCTTCACAGCGATTGGGACCAGGGCATCGACTTCGGCGTCTTCGACCCGCCCTTCCATCCGCGGGTCGCCGCATCGCCCGCGCGCTTCGTCGGCTACCGCGATTTCATCACCTTCACGCTGAGCCCGTTTTCCGACACCGATCTGGTGGGCCTCGGGCAGCCGCCTACCGAAGCCGTGGAAATCCCCTTTCAAACGCCGTTCGACGCCGCCGGGCCGTTCGTGGTGTGGGAGCAGCAGGAAAACCTTCGCGCTGGATGGGTGCTCGACGACGGGTCGCTCCTGCTCGACATCGATGTGGCGCGCGGCGAGGCGCCCGGGATTGCGATCGGGGGTGACGGCCCGGGCTTGGTATACGTGCAAAACGGCTCGCTTCGGGTGAGCGAGCTCGGGGGGCTCACGCTGCAATGCCTGCAGGCGGGGTTCTGCAACGATGCGATCGACGCGCCCGAGGGCGAGGCGGCGGAGGGTCCGACGGCCTTGGCGAATGACCCGGAGGCCGACGAGTGGTTCGTGGCGGCGGGGTCTCAGCTCTTGCGGATCGGACGCGTCGAGGGCGAGCCCGTCGTGCTTCAAGCCGAGGCGCAACGCGTTAACGGCGAGCCGCCCGTGCGTGTCGACGCCGCGGTCAGCGGGGGCGTGGCAGCGTTCGTGCAAACCGCCGGCAACGACGATTCGGTGCTGACGTTCATGGGGTGTTTCTAAGGCGCTTCATGCGGTGGGTCGCGGTCGTTGCTCCGGTCCTGTGCGCGATGTGCGTGGCGTCGTCTGCGTGCGCGCAAGAGGACGAGGCGCGGTGGCTGGTCGTGCCTGTCTTGGCCGTGGGCGCGGCGGGGGGCGATGCGGGGGCCGGCGGCAAGGCGGGCATCGAGGCCTTGCACCCGGCGGCCGAAGCACTTCGGCACGAGCTCTCGGTGCGCGGCAAGGGGGTGTGGCCGGCCGACCGTGCGTCCGAGCGGTTCGAGGTGGTGGGCTCGGCGCCGGCGCCCAAGGTGAGCCAGAGCGACATCGACCTCTGGGTCGAGCGGTCGCGGGCGGCGGTGCGGTATTTGGCGCGGGCCGATTACAAAGCGGCGCGGCGGGAGCTCAAGGCGGCACAGCGGCTCGCAGACCGGGCGGCGGCCGAGCTCAATCGCGAGGCGGCGCGGGCTCAGCAAGTGCTCGACACGTGCTTGTTCATGGTGCGGGCCTACGTCGAAACGAAAAACAGCGCGGAGGCCCGGCGGCAGGCGCGCGAGTGCAGGCGGCTCGTGCCGCGCGTGGAGCCGAGCGCGTTTCGGCACACGCCCGAGGTGCGCGATTTATTGGCCGAGGTCGATGCCGAGATGGCGTCCGAGGCGCCCGGCACGCTCGAGGTGACGAGCACGCCGAGCGATTGCTTGGTACGCATCAACGGGGTCGAGTTCGGGCGCACGCCGCTTTCTGGCATCGAGCTGCCGGTGGGCACGTATCGGCTCCAAGTCGAGTGCGAGGAAGACGAGCGCGGGCGCATTCACCGCGTGGAGGTCGAGAGCGGGCTCAACCGGGTGGCGCTCGATGCGAGGTTCGAGCGTGCGGTGCGGACGCGGCCGGTGCTTCATTTGCAGTACGGGCCCGAGGCCGGGTGGGCATCGCGGTTGGCGCATGCCCGCGAAGTGGCGCGCGTGCTCGGTGGGAGGCGCGTGCTCGCGGTGAGCGCGGCGAGCGCCGGGGCGCTTCGCGTCGACCTCGACGGCGCGGGGTACGAAGCGGCATCGGTGTGGCTCGCGGCGGGGGACGAAGCGCCCGGCACCGACGACGTGCGGCGCGGGGTCGACGCGCTGCTCGAGGGGCGGTCGGTCGATTTCTCGGGCCCGCATCCGATCGCGCGGGCAAGCTGGGCGGAAGAGTCGCCGGTCGGTGGGGCCGTGGAGGCGGTGACGGCAGCGCCGGTCGAGGCGGAGGCGGACGGCGTACGGGGGCGTGGCGCTCGGGCGCGTGGCACCGGGGCGCGTGGTGTGCCGCAGCCTCGGAATCATCGCATCGCGGGCTGGTCGCTTTTCGGCGCCGGCGTCGCCGGCCTCGGCACGAGCGTTGGCCTTCACGTCTGGCGAGGCAATCTCGGCGACC
>JBFGKE010000020.1:0-59743 GCA_041576815.1 Polyangiales bacterium | reverse complement strand
GCGCGCGCTCGTGCGAGGCGCTCCGGATCGGCTTCGAGCTCCGCTGCAAGCCGCCGCTTCTCGGCGAAATCCTGCTCAGAGAGCACCTTCCCGAAGGACCGAAGGCCGGCGATCTTGAAGTCGTGTTTCTTGAACAGCCGATAGATCTCCTTGACTCGATCCATTTCGATGTCGCGGCCGAGGGTGAAGCTCTCGAACCGCCCCTCCATCGCGAGGAGCGCGGTTTCGGCCAAGCACGCGTAGGCGGTCCCTTTGGGCAACCCGATGTCGTAACCGATGTCGATCTCACCCGGGATCAGCACTTCGCCGCTTTCGATCACAGCCACGTCGGGGCGAAGGGCCGCTTCCTTCTCACCAATGTCGGGCGGACGAGCAACGTCGCAAATCACCGCGCCGGGCTTGCAGGTCGCGATGTCTAGGATGCGTTGGCCGAAGGCCGACGTGGCGGTCACGACGAGGTCGCAGTCGGCGGCAAGGTCCCGTGGGCGAAGCGCAATGGTGACCTTCGTGCCGGGCGTTTCCCTCTCTATCGTGCGCTTGAGGTCGATCAGCTTTTCGGGCTCGATCGACACGAGCACCACGTCCTGAATCGCCTGGGCTAACAGCCTCGAACACACGGCGCCGATCGATCCGGTCGCGCCGATGATCATGGCACGCCCCTCTTTGAGCTGCGTTGCGCCCATCTTGACGACCGCCTGCTTGGCGGCCTCGAGCGTCGCGGCGACGGTGAGGCTGTTCCCGCTCGTGATCGCGATCGACGCCTCGTGCGCGACGGTCTCGCCCGCATCGCCGACGACGCTGGTGAAAGCGCCGAGGCCCATCAGCCGGCACCCGCGGCGCTCGGCCATCTTCGCGGCTTCGTGGAGGCGGTCGTACGTAAAGCGCGATGAATGCCGCATCATCTGTCGCGGCGTCGACCCGAGCGCAAAGAGATGACCCTCGATGCGCTGACCCGTGGTCGGCGACTTACCGCCGTCGATACGCCCCACGTACATCGGCTTCAGGTACGCCGCGACCTCCTCGACGACGCGGTCCGGAAGGCGCCGGGTCCAGCGGAAGTCGGGATGCTTGTGCACGAACCGGACGTCGAGCGGATGAATCACGAAGGCGAACCGGTTGATCCCCTCTTCCTCGGCTTGAAGGTAGCTGATGTATGGGCGCCACGAGATCTCGGCCATGAGATTCAGGTACGAATCCTCGGTGAGCGGCGCGCGCGGGTCGTCCCGCAGCGCAACCAATACGGCCTCGATCACCGCCGCGGAGCGCCGCGCCAGGGGCAGGCCCTCTTCCAAAGACGGGAGCAGGGTGACCAAGATCGAGGTGCCGCGATCGCGGAGGTCGGCGACGTCTTCTCTGGTCGCATGGGGAACGACCACGGTCTTCTTTCGCAGGTTGCTCGGAGCGAAGTGGCGAATCGTGGCGGGGTCGCCGGCAATCACGTCCGCCCATTTGAAACGCCGGGTGGCGCGCCGCGTCCTTCCGAGCGCGGGCGGCGAAACCTTGCCTAGCGGTGCGTCTTTGAGCGCCTCGAGCGTGGGGGCATCCGCGGTCCCAAGCGTCTGCGGGCTACCAACCCCCGGCACGTCGGGCAGACCGAAGAAGACCTCGGGGTCGTAGTAGTCGACGTCTGGGGTGAGACGGCCGAGCGCATTGGCAAGACCGACGTGATTGACGCCGGGCACCATGAGCACACGCTTCTGACTGAAGATCCCGGGCTCGGCGCGATTGGCGAGCACGACGCTCCACCGCTCGAGGCCGCCGCGCACACCTCCGCCGTCGACGACCTTGGATTGGCTCGCTGCGGCCGCCAGCTCTCGGCCGATCTGGTAGGGGCGATGCGCACGCCCGAGCTCGAGGTCGAGCGGAATGCCGTCGAGCCCAATCGCATCGACTTTCCCGTCGTGCTCGCGAATGAGCGACCTGGCCCTATCGAGATCGCGATCACATCCTCGCCAAAGCACCTCCACTCGACGGTCGCCCAAAGAGGCGATGAAGTTCTCGTTTTCGTCGCCGAGGTGAATGACCAAACACCGTTTCATCGACTTGATCCTCCAGGAATGAGGGAAGCGCCGAGTCTACTACGGTAGGCGGGCGGGCCACCACCCTGGAGGACGGCGGCCCTCGAACAGGAAATTAGTGGTGCCGTGCCGCTGGCGGGCCGGGACGCTTCGCCCCATATACCGTCGCCATATGTTCGACCTCAAACATGCCGCCGACGATTTTCGCGCGGGCGTCGTCGTATTCCTGGTCGCCCTCCCGCTGTGTCTCGGCATCGCGCTCGCATCGGGTGCACCTCTCTTCAGCGGGCTCATCGCCGGCATCTCGGGCGGTATCGTCGTGACCCTCTTCAGCCGATCGCGGCACGGCGTCAGCGGACCCGCAGCCGGCCTCGCCGTCATGGTCGCCGTCGGCATCGAACAGCTCGGATTCGAAGCCTATCTGCTTGCCGTCGTAGTCTGCGGCATCACGCAGATCGCCGCGGGGTTTCTCAAGGCTGGCGTGATTGCGCACTATTTCCCGTCGAGCGTCATCAAAGGCATGCTCGCCGGGATCGGCATCGTGCTGATCCTGAAGCAGATCCCGCACGCGCTCGGGTATGACAACTCCTGGGAAGGCGAGCTCGAGTTCTTTCAGCAAGACGGTCAGAACACGTTCAGCGAAATCGGCTCGGCCTTGGGTGCGCTCAGCCCAGGCGCAGTCATCGTCACGGTCGCGTCGCTCGCGATCCTGCTTGCTTGGCAAAGCTCCGCGTTCGGAAAGAACCGTTTCGCCAAGGCCGTGCCCGCCCCATTACTCGTCGTGGTCGTCGGCGTGCTCCTCAATCGCGCATTTCACGCGTTCGCACCAGCTCTAACCATAGCGCCCGAGCATCTCGTGGCGGTTCCCGAGTCGTCTTCGGTCGGCGAGTTCTTCTCGCACTTCATCCGCCCCGATTTCTCGCAAATCACGAACCCCGAGGTTTACGTCACCGGCCTGACCCTCGCGCTCATCGCAAGCATCGAAACCCTTCTCACGGTCGAGGCCACCGACAACCTCGACCCCGAAAAGCGGGTCACGCCCACTAACGACGAGCTGAAGGCGCAGGGCGTCGGCAACATCGTTTCGGGGCTTTTGGGCGGCATTCCCCTCACGCAGGTCATCGTGCGAAGCTCCGCGAACATCGATTCCGGCGGAAAGACACGCCTGGCTTCCTTCATCCATGGTGTCCTTCTCTTGGTTTGCGTCGCCACAATTCCAGGTCTACTGAACGAGATCCCGCTCGCGAGCCTTGCGGCGATCCTGATCTTGATCGGCTACCGGCTCGCCCGGATTCCTCTCTTCCAGAAAATGTGGAAAGAAGGCATTTGGCAGTTCTTGCCCTTCATGGTCACCGTGGTTGGGCTCGTGCTCACCGATCTTTTGACGGGAATCATGCTGGGGATGGCCGTCGCGTTCTTCGAGATCCTCATTTACAACTACCAGCTCAACTTCTACCGCGAGCAAGTGTCGCCCGGCTGCTTCACGATTCGGCTCACCGAGCACATGACCTTCCTCAACAAGGCCGCGCTCAAGCGCATTCTTCGCGAGATCCCCCCGAACTGCACGCTCGCCATCGACATGACGGGCACGCGCATTTTGGACCACGACGTGCGCGAGGTGATCGAGGATTTCGCAACTCACGCCGAAAGCGACGGCATCGCGCTCGAGATACACGGCGCACGAGGGCCGATGATTGCGCTCGCGAAAGACGGCGACTCGTCCGCGGCGTCGGCTAAACCGTAGCGCGCGCCAAAATCACGCAGCCGACGCCGACGGTAATCATGCCGATCAGTACTTGCACGGCGCGGTTGGCCCGGGTCAACAGCCCGGCGCTGAACGCAAGCGGCACTGCGATGACGGCCGTGACGGCGGCCATCCCGACCATCGAGCCGATTCCGAAGACGCCGATGTACGCGAGGCCCATCGCGGGTGTGGTCTGCGCGGCGGCGGTGAGGACCACGACCGCAGCCGTGCCGGCGAGTCCGTGCATCACGCCGACCGCGAGCGGCCGAATCCAGCTCGCGTCGGGATGCGCATGGTGGTGGCGGCTGTGGTCGTGCCCTTGCTCCCCCTTGTGGCTGTGCGCGTGAAAGTGCGGCGGCCGGTCCCCGTGCTGGTGCCGGTGAAAGTGCACCCGGTCTCTAAACAATCGAAAGAGCACGTGGCCGCCGAGGAACACGAGCATCATGCCGACGCAGAGCTCGAGCGCTTCCGAGAAGGTCGGCTCGAGTGACAGGCCGAGCAACACCGCCCCTCCGCCCACGGTCATGAGAATCAGCGTGTGCCCGAGCCCCCATACCACGCCCTGCGACACCATGTGCTTGACGTCCCGTTCTCCACTGACGAGGCTGGTCACCGCCGCGACGTGGTCGGCCTCGAGCGCGTGCTGCATGCCGATTAGAAAGCCGAGTGCGAGAACCGCAAACACGGCTCGACAGTATCGCGGCCGCGCCCTCCTCGCCTAGCGTCAAAGCACGCTTTGGGGCGCAAACTTTGCGCCCTTCAGCACGCCCGCTTTGCCGCTGCAAGGGCGGCCTGACCGAGCGCGAGACCGCCATCGTTGGTTGGGACGCGTGCATGGGTGAGGACCTCGAAGCCGTGGGACGTCAGGGTTTCGGCGGTGAGCTCGAGCAGGATCGCGTTTTGGAAACAGCCGCCGGTTAGCGCGACCTGGGTGAACTGGCTCTCGCCGAGCTCGCGGGCGCGCGCCACGACCATGTCAGCGATTCCACGGGCCAGCCCTTTGTGGAAGCGGGCGGCGATGACCCCGATCGGGGTGTCACGGGCGAGGTCGCTGAGCAGCGCGTCCCACATCGTCGCCGGGTCGACGTAGGGAAGCCTCGACTCCGGAATCTCCGAAAGCTGAAACGGATACGCGGCCTCGCCATGTTCGGATGCAAGGGCTTCCTGACTTGCGGCCGCCTCGAGCATCATCGCGCCTTCGGCTTCGTGCCCCGCACGCTCGCTGCAAAGCCCAACCGCTGCTGCCACGGCGTCAAACAGGCGACCGCAGGAGCTAGCAAGGGGCGAGTTGAGCTCGGTGTCGAGCATGCGATCGAGCGTCTTCCGCGGTTTGCCGTCGAGCCACGCGTAGAGCTTGAGTGAGCGATAGCGCGTTTGGAAAACGCTCCAGCCTAGCGTCGAGACCAAATGCGCATAGAGGCTCCGCCACGGCTCGTGAATCGCTTGTGCGCCACCGATCATGCGCACCGGCTTGAAGCTTCCGAGGCGCTCGCAGGTGGTGTACGTCGCCAGCAAAAACTCGCCGCCCCAGATCGTGCCGTCCTCGCCGTAGCCGAGACCGTCGAGCGCCACGCCTAGAACCGGAGGCGCGCCGAGCGGCACCCGGTTTTCGGCCATGCAGGCGGCGACGTGCGCGTGGTGATGCTGAACCTCGAGCAACGGAATACCGTCTTCCGAAGCGCGGCGCCGCGCCAACTTCGTCGACAGGTAGCCTGGATGCCGATCCGCGACGAGAAGGCGCGGCGTGTGATCGTAGAGCGCCCGATAAAGCCCGAGATTCTTTTCGTAGTCCTCGTAGGTCTCGAGATCTTCGAGGTCGCCCTGGTGCTGGGAGAGCACTGCGCTCCCGTCTTTGACCATGCAAAACGTGGCTTTGAGCTCACCTCCGAAGGCGAGAAGGTCCGGTGCATTTTCGAAGCCGGGCGGAAGCGAGATCGCCGCCGGCGCATAGCCGCGCGCGCGGCGAATGATTCTCGGGCGGCCCCCCACCACGCGCACCACCGAGTCGTCGATTCGATTGACGATTTCACGGTCGTGAAAAAGCCCGTAGTCGGCGATACCCGAGAGCTTGGTCGTGGCCTCGTCGTTCTGCGTGACCTGCGGCGCGTCGGACAGATTGGCGCTCGTCATGACGACGGGCCGGTCCACCGCGCCAAGCACCAAGAGATGAAGCGGCGTGTAAGGAAGCATGAAGCCGAGCGTGTCGAGCCCGGGAGCGATTGCGTCGGGTAGCACTCCGCCCGCTTTGCGGCGCAGCAACACGATCGGGGCCTCGGGGCTCTGCAAAAGCGAGAGCTCTTCGTCGTCGACCTCGCAGTACTCCCGAATGATGTCGATGTCTCTCGCCATCAGCGCAAACGGCTTCGTATCCCGCCTCTTGCGGCGTCGAAGAGTCTGCACCACCCGATCTCGGGTCGCGTCGCAGGCGAGATGGAACCCGCCGAGCCCGCGGATGGCGACGATCCTCCCTTCCAGAACGAGCGCCCCCACGGCATCGAGATCGTCGAGCGACTCGTGCGCATACGGAGTCGTTTCGCCCTCTACGATGTGAGCCAGCCACGCCTTCGGCCCGCACTCGGGACAGGCAATGGGCTGCGCATGAAAGCGCCGGTCCGCGGGCGCGCTGTACTCTGCCGCGCATGACTCGCACATCTGAAACGACGCCATGGAGGTGTTTGCCCGGTCGTAGGGCACCCCGCGCACGATGGAAAATCGCGGGCCGCAGTGGGTGCAATTCGTGAACGGGTAACGAAAGCGTCGCTCGGATGGGCTCAGGGTCTCGCCGCGACACGCCTCGCAGACCGCAGCGTCGGGCGTCACCTGAGTTCGAGCCTGGCCGTGTGCGCTGTCGACGATGTGAAAGCCAGTCCCGCGCGGATACTCGCGGAGAGGCTCGACTTCGATATCGTCGATACGCGAGAGCGGCGGCGCGTCTTGTCGCAGGCGACGGACGAAACGCTCGACTTCCGTCTTCGAGGCCACGACGCGGATACGCACGCCGCTCGGATCGTTGCGAACGTCACCGCGCAGCCCTTCCTGGCTTGCAAGCCGCCAAACACAAGGCCGAAAACCAACGCCTTGCACGGTCCCACGTACGCGGATCTCGTAGCCGGCGGAACCTTGGCGATCTGCGCCCACGGCGAATCAGAGTACCACGAATCCCCGGTTGCTAGTCGTCTCGGGATTATCCGGAGGGGAGTAGGAAATCGGCAACGGCGTCCATGACTTCGTCGAAGTCGGGCTCGCGAAATCCCACCCCGCTGACCAACCAGTCGGTGTGCGCAGCGTCACGGTCGCCATCGAAGTGTCCAAGCATGTCCAAATGGTCTGCCTCGCCCGCCCATAGGATGTCGCCCCAAATCATGCTGGTCGTCGGGACGAATCCATCATTCATCGTGTTTTCCAGGCGACGGCCGAACGACTCCTCGAGAATGGTGTGGGCCTCGGGCGATGGGTTCGGCGGCGGGTAGACCCTAGAGACGCGAGAGGCGCCGATATGCATCGGCCGAAACACCGCGGCCGAGAGGGCTCGCGCCGGGGAAAAGAGGTTTCGCGCCGTATTGAGCGGAGGCGGCCGGGGCGACTGGGCGACCACACAACCGTAGCGAAGGTTTGGATTGTCTTCCGCGGCCGCGTTGAAGATGTCCATCGCTTCTGGGGTGAGCTGAATGATCGCGCCCTGGTCGCGGTGAATCCCCGCGAACCACTCGCGAACCTCTTCCTGGCCCTCCTCGCCGAGGAACGCGAGCAGCAGGTCGCTCATTCTTTCGAGGGCTCTGATTTCGAATCCGAGGTCGATGGAGCCGAGCATCGCAACGAGGGGCGTGAGGATGGTCAGCGGTGGACCACCGGCGCGGAGCGTCATGTAGGTGAGAAAGGAAAGCGCCTCCAGGACGCGCGTGCCGGCCAGCGTCGTGAAGAAGTACGCGAGCGGCGTGCCGTAATGAGGCGTGGCAATCGTGGTCGCCGTTTGAACCCGCTCGAACCAGTCGGGGATCTCCGGCCAAGTCGTGGGAGATGCGAGGAGCCGAATGTCCAAGCCACCGGTAGAGTGCCCGATGAGATGGATTGGGCCGTGCGCGTCGCGGCAGGCTTGCTCGATCGTATCGCGCAGCACCTCCGTCCGATAGACGATCGAGGCTGTCGGCGGCGACGACACGAGAACGAAGTCGCATGCCAGCCCCCGTTCGAGAAAGCGTGTCTCGAGGGCTTCCTCGACGTGCATGAAGTAGTCGAAGCCGCCGAGGCGCGCGAAGCCGAACAAGCCGGGCACCAGAACGATCTGATGTCTAGCAGGCCGGCTCACTCTGTGCCCTGGCGCGCCGGCGTCTCGATTCGCATCGCCCCTCCTCCCGTCTGCGCTATAGTCGCGGCGAGGATAACATGGCCGCAACCATTTCGTTCCGGCTCAACGGGGAACGCGTTCGCCTAAAAGCCGACGACAGTCGAAAGCTGTTGTGGGTGCTTCGAACGGAGCTCGGGCAGACCGGAACGAAGTACGGCTGTGGGCGCGGCTCGTGTGGCGCGTGCGTCGTCCTCGTGGACGGGGAGCCGAGGCGTTCCTGCATGGCCGACATCGGCAGCGTGCGGGGCAAAGAAGTCGTCACTATCGAGGGCCTGGCGAAGGGTGAGACGCTGCATCCCGTACAAAAAGCCTTCATCGAGCACGACGCGCTTCAGTGCGGCTTCTGCACCCCCGGCATGATCTTGACTGCCGTAGGACTCCTTCGATCCAAGCCTCGGCCCACGAGGGCAGACATCGTCGAGGGAATGGATCGAAATCTCTGCCGGTGCGGCGCGCAAAAGCGCATCATCACCGCGATCGAAGCAGCGTCCCACGAGCTCGCAAGCGGGAAGCCGACGACATGAGCACGACTGACCCAGCAACCCTGTTTTCGACGCCCCAGTCGCGGCGCGCGTTTCTGAAGCAAGTCGGCGGTGGCATTGCCGTGGTCGTCACGTTCAGCGACCCGCTCGGGCTGCTCGAGAGCGCGACGGCCTCCAACGTGCCAACCGATTTCAACGCCTTCCTGCGGATCGCACCCGACGGCGGCGTCACCTGCTTCACCGGCAAGATAGAAATGGGACAAGGGCCCATCACCTCGCTGGTTCAAATGATGGCCGACGAGCTCGAGGTGCCGTACGAGCGCGTGGACATCATCATGGGCGACACGGATCGCTGTCCGTGGGACCAGGGCACGTGGGGCTCGTTGACGACACGAAGGTTTGGTCCGCTGCTCCGGACCGCGGCTGCGGAGGCTCGGCAGGTGTTGGTCGCGCTCGCATCCGAGCGGCTCGACGTGCCGATTTCGCGGCTGCACGTAGAAAATGGGGTGGTGTTCGATCGCAAGAATCAACGGATGCGCGTCACCTACGGCGAGCTTGCCCGAGGGAAGTCGATCGCACGACACCTGAAGGTCGATCCGAAGCTCAAAGACGTTTCGCAGTTTCGCATCATGGGGCAGCCAAAGCTACGGCGTGACTCGCTCGCGAAAGTGACCGGGCAGGCCGAATACGCAGCGGACATCCGCGTGCCCGGCATGCTCTACGCCAAGATCCTCCGGCCACCCGCACACGGTGCGAGATTGAAAAAAGCAGACACCTCCCGCGCACGAAAAGTGGACGGTGTTCGGGTCGTCGAAGACGGGGACCTGATCGCGGTGCTTCACGAGCTTCCCGACGTGGCCGAGGAGGCATTGGGGCGTATCGCGGCAGAGTTCGACGAGCCGCAGGTGCGCCTGAGCGATGCAAACATCCACGAGCACCTGATGCGCATCGCGTCGAACGGGAGGATCACCGATCGAGGAGGTAATCTCGACCGGGGTCGCGCGCTTGCGAAGCGCGCGATCGAGACGACTTATTTCGACGGCTACGTTGCGCACGCGCCGATGGAGACACACGCGGCCCTCGCGCAGATTGAAAACGGCAAATGCACGGTATGGGCGTCGACGCAGAACCCGTTCGGCGCCCGCGAGAAAGTCGCTCGGGCGATTGGTTTTTCAGAACGTCAGGTGCGCGTCATCACGCCGTTCGTCGGGGGCGGGTTCGGCGGAAAGACCGGCAACGTCCAGGCGGTCGAGGCCGCGCGCCTCGCCAAGGCCGCCGGCCTGCCGGTACAGGTCATGCGCAGCAGGGAAGAAGAGTTCTTCTACGACACGTTTCGACCTGCAGCGGTCGTCCACATACGCTCGGGGATCGACGGTGCCGGGCGGATTGCATTTTGGGACTACGAGGTGCTGTTTGCAGGCAAGAGGGGTGCTGCACACTTCTACGACATCCCCCATCATCGCACGGCCGTGCGATCGCAGGCTCCGGGCGAGCGCGCACACCTCTTTGGCACGGGCGCCTGGCGCGCACCGGCCAACAATACGAACACCTTCGCACGCGAATCTCAGATCAATGCGATGGCCGCTGCCGCCGGCGCCGACCCAATCGCGTTTCGCTTGAAGCACCTGAAAGATCCGAGAATGATTCGCGTACTGAAGGCCGCAGCCAGGCGCTTTGATTGGAAGCCCGCGCCAACCCCGAGCCAACGCGGCCTCGGGGTGGCCTGCGGCATCGACGCAGGGACTTACGTGGCGGCGATCGCCGAGGTCGACGTCGACCCGACGACGGGCGAGGTGGACGTCAAGCGAGTGCTGAGCGCACAGGACATGGGCATCGTCATCAACCCGCAGGGCGCCACGATTCAAATGGAGGGCTGCGTCACGATGGGCCTCGGCTACGCCCTCTCGGAAGAGGTGCACTTCCAGGGCGGAGCCATCCTCGACACCAACTTCCATCGTTACGAAATCCCGCGTTTCTCGGGTCTCCCCGAGATCGAAACGGTGCTCGTCGAAGCCAACGACATCCCGCCCCAAGGCGGTGGCGAGCCTGCGATCGTGGTGATGGGCGGCGTCATTGCAAACGCCATTCACGACGCTACCGGAGCACGTCCGAAGCGCATGCCCATGACACCCGCGCGCGTAAAGGCCGCGATTCGAGAGGCCTAGTCGTGCGCATCGATCCTGCTGCGTTTCGTGAGCTCGATCTGCGCGTGCACACTTTCCTCGACGAGGTCCCGGTCCACGACGTGTGGCGGGTCGAGCTCGGCCGGCGGGATGACCGATCTACATGGCCCTGATCGACCCGTTTCGCCGCTGGGTCGTCTACCCCTCGATCCTGCGCCGAATCCAGCGCGCATGGGCCGCGTAGCTCGCCCAGTTTGGGGGTTGGCGCCTGTAGGGGATAGGCTGACCGAGATGGGGGAGATGGGGATCCGGACGGTCGTTCTGGGGGCCGCGCTGCTCATGGCAGCATGCGGATCGAAACAGTCGACTGGCACGATGCCGGCGGGTACTCCGGAGGGGGAGCTGCCGGAGGAGCCTGCCACCATCGCCGTGTCGGAAAGCGCGCCCGTCACGCTGAAGCCCGACGAGGATAGTGGAGACGACGAGCTCGACGAGAGTCGCGAAGAGCGCGAACGGCGTGACGTGAAGATGATGTCCTACGAAGATGCGATGGCCCTGCCGGTCGAAATCGGGGATGCCAGCATCGATGGTGGCGAGGCTCAGCTCACCGGGGAGGAGATCGCGCGATTCATGGATGCCCATCTGGACGACATGTACGACGAATGCATCAAGAAGGAGCTTCGACGCGGAAACGAGCTCGGTACGGTCACGATCGATCTCGCAATTCGGGGCAAAGACGGCATGGTGCTCGGGACTACGATCGAGCCAGGACGCCGCCGTTTCAAGAAGTGCATCGAGGACTACCTGGAGGACGTGCGCTTTCCGACGTTCGCCTCGGTCCGAATGGGCGCCCGCTACCGCTTTCACACCGATTGAGGAGCGCTCAGGGCGCGACTTCGCAGGGATAGGGCTCGACGCCCGGGAAGACCTCCGTGAAGTCACCCTCCTCGACGCGGCTTTGGATCGAGTCGGGGTCCGTGACCGCCCGCAGGAACCAGTCGCTCATCACCTCACCGTCCACGGCGCCAGTCCAAAGCTCCTCACGCAGCGTGACGACGTGAAGGCTCTCGCTCGAGACGCTGGTGTAGTAGTAGTTGATCCCGTTGAGATCCTTGGTGTTGCAGTACTCCTGACGCATCGTGTTCATCCACTTGGCGCGCCAGAACTCGTCGCCCTGTCCGGGAGGCGTGAGGTCGCGGAAGAAGGCGTCTCTGCGCTGCGTATCGTCGAACGGATTGCTCACGATGAGCATCTGCTGCTCCGGAACCTGCTTGAGTCTCGGGGAGATCGCGTTGTAGAGGATGGGGCCGATCGCGCACTCGCCGACGAAGCAGTACGGGGGAAGATTGTGAAGCGCGGCCCAACCGGTCTCGGGGATCTTGAGCTCGCCCAGCAGCGCGACGCCAAACGTCTCCTCGTTGTCCAACGCGCCGCCGGCGTCCGGAAAGGCGGCCGTCCGCGGCCAGAGCAGGTCGTCTAGGAACCAGTGGTAGTTGTACAGCGTGCCGTAGCCACCGGCGGACCACCCGCCGAACAGCGCGATGAGCTCGTCCGGGCGAAAGCCAGGGCCCTGCTGGGCGTCCATTTCTTTCCAGATCACGTCGCGAACCATTTGGACGGCGGCTCGGAGATTCTGGGCGCCATAGCGCGGAAGCTGCAGCGAGCCCAGGTCCTCCACGACGCCACCGCCCGCGAACACGTCCTGGTTGCAGTACGGGAGATAGACCTGCGTCCAATCGTGGAACGGGCTGATCATGGGATCGCTCGACGCGATCCCCGCACCGAGCGGCTCGTCGTCCATCGCGTTGAAGAGGTTGTTGTTTCCGTCGAGCCGGCTTTCGTATCGCGGGACACAGTCTGCGGCGAGCGCGCAGACCCCTCCGCCCTGCAAACCGACGAGCACCCGGTCGAGCGGCGCGCCCTCGGGCGCCAACTTGACCTGGAATGCGTACGGGCTTCCGTCTCCGCACATCGTGCCCCACTTGTCGCCGTCCACGACGATCTGCACCCACTCGCCACGGGTCGGCTCGAAGTCGGTATTGGTCGGCCCGCAGCCGAGGGTCAGCGGGCTCGTATCGGCGTGGGATGTCGCCGTGACGCAGTCGATCTGGTGCACCGCTCGGTCGACGTAGATCTGTGGGTTGACCGCGATCACCTGGTCGAGCGTGACGTTGGCGCAAGCGCTCTCGATGTCCCCGAGCGCCGTGCTGGCGAGCGACTCCCGTTCGGCGTCGACCTGGCTGGCGTCGCAGGAGTCCCCGGTGAGGCAGTCACCGATGACGGCAAGCGTGCTGTCGACCATCGTCGTGACCGCTTGGTGAGCAGCCATCAAACAGCTTCGCTCGCCGCCGGTGGCGGTCGGCCAGATGGCGCCATGGGGCCCTCCGAAAGTACGCCACGCGATGGAATCAGCCTCGGAGCGGCACGAGTTCTGAAGCCGACCGACGAGCGCATCGACCGACAGCAAGCCGAGCTCCTGATCGGTGCAGGACGCCTCGAGCCCATCCTGAAGCGCGCCCAATGCGGAAGCGATTGCGGCGTTGTCCGACGCACAGGGCGCGCCGTCGTCCGCATAGCAGCTCGCCCAGGCCGCGCTCACGGCACCGATGCATGCGCGCACGCCATCCGACGCTGCTTCGCTGCACGAGGCGGCCACGGTGCCGCCAGTGTCGTCGGAGCTGCTGCATCCCGATAGCAGTGCACACAGGGCAAGCGCGCCGAGGAGTGAAGTGAGGCCAAGCTTGTGAAACGTCATGATGGTTCTCCTGTCGCGAGGCGATAGGCGAGCGCTCGCGCGGGGATACGGGGTTGAACGCCGGAGTTTTCCACTCGTTCGACCGGTTTTGCAACCGCCCATTCGGGCTGGAGAAGCCGGCATCGCAGGGCATTTGGCTCTGCCGGGGTCCCCAAGATAGAACCCTCACGTGGGGAAAAGGTGGATTCGAGGCTCGTCGCGCGCCTGATCCCGGTCGTCGTGGCCTGGACCGCGGGCTTCGTTTTCGCCCGGGCAGGGACCGACTTCTCTCTCGACGACGCGTGGATTCACATGGCCTACGCCCGCTCGCTCAAGCTCGGGGAGGGCCTGAGCTACAACCCCCACGACTGGGAGACCGGGTTCTCGAGCCCACTCTGGGTGTGGATCCTGGCGATCGTGCCCTGGCTCGGCAAGCCTGTCATCGCGGTCAAGACGCTCGGGGTCCTGCTGCATGGGGCGGCCGCCGGGCTCGCGGCGGTATGTGCGACCGCAGTGGCGGAGCAGGTTCGCGGAGACGCGCCGGGGCGACCCGAGATCGCAGGGCTCTCGTCGGGTCTCTTCATCGCGCTTCATCCCGGTCTGCTCCAAGCGGCGGTCAGTGGTATGGAAGTCACCCTCGCGACCGTGTTGGTCATCGCGCTCGTCTGGCGGGTGATCCGGTCGGACCGCGGTATGGGGTCGGCGTGGTGGGTGGGGCTCCTCGCGGGAGGATGCGTGCTCGCGCGCCCGGAGCATCTGTACTTCACGGTCGCCCTCGGCGTTCTGTGGTTTACGCATCAGCGATCGCTTCGCGCGCTGGCGCCGGCGTTGGGCGGGGCTGCGGGCATGGGTCTCTGGGTTGTCTACTGCCTCGTGGTTTCCGGGTACCCTCTACCCAACTCGCACTACGTGAAGTCGGCCGTCGCCGGCCTGTCGAGCTTTCAGTATCTCGCGGTCGACGTCGTCTTGAGCGAGCCGTGGATCTGGTCCGTGTTTGGCGTGCTCCTGCTGATGAATGCGCTGCGCCTCGATCGCGAAAGCGGAAAGCGCACGGTTTCAGTGCTGGTGCTGGCATGGTTGATGGCTCTCCTGGCCACCGCCGGCAGCCGATACGTGCGGCCGGGGATCTTGTTTTTTCATTGGCGATACTTCGGGATCTTCACCGCGGTCCCACTGTTGCTCATCGGCGTCCCGCTCGCGGTCGGGTCCAAGCGGTGGCCTCACGCCGCCGCCGCCGCGGTCCTGCTCGCCACCGTCGCGTTGCTTCCGTCCCGCCATCGGCTCGTCGCCGCACAAGAGCGCAACATTCGCCTTCTCCACACCGAGCCCGCCCTCACGGTCGCGCGCACGCTTCCAGCGGATTCCGTCGTGCTGGTCGAAGGCGCAGGCGCAAGCCGTTTCTTCGCGCCTCGGGGCATGCGGATCGTCGATGCTCTCGGGCTCAACGACCACGTGATCGCGCACAGCCGAGGCAACTTCGAGCGGATCTGTCACATCTACGGGCTGCGACCCACGCACCTGCTGTTGCCTGACGAGCTCATGGGCGGTCTGGCATCCGCGTTTTCCTACGAAGTGTTGGAAGCGTTTCGCGAGCCCGCCTATTCGCAGACCAGATACGTGGGGCCGCGAACGGTCTTTCTCTGCGATGTCCAAGCCAATCGGCCGGACATTCAAGCGCGCTGCGGGGAGTAAGCGTGCATCACCAGCCCATCGCCGACTTGAAGCAGTCGGACCGCGCGCAGCCCTGCGCGGCTTCTTGGACGCGGCGCCGGAGCTCCGGGTCGCCGAGAGCCTCGGCAACGCGCAGGAAGGTCTCGGTGGGCGGGGCGAATGCAGGGAACTGCGCCGTCTGTGCGTTCAACAGCTGTCGCGCGTGGTGAAACGCGCGCTCTGGCTCTCCGGCGGCAAGCGCGAGATCGACCACTGGGGCGACGAGCTCCGGGGTGACGGCGCGTCCCGCGAGCCAACCTTCGTAGAGCGCCAGAGCCTCTCGGCTTCGTCCCTCGCGCATCAAGAGGCGCGCGAGCTCCCGATGCGCGTGCCCGTCGTCGTCGTTCGAAAGGATGCCACGAAGCAAGCGTCGAGCGCCGGCCGGGTTTCGAACCGCGATGAACCGCGCGAGCAGCGACGCACATTCGACGTCCTCCGCGCGCACTTCGACACAGCGGGTGAACCAATAGCGAGCCGCGTCTTCATCTCCGAGCTCCATGGCGCCACCGCCCGCAAGACGGTGCGAGTGCGCAAAGTCCGGGTAGCGTTCGCTCACCCTGGACCAGAGGGTGAGACTGTTCTCCCAGGAGTCGTTGTAGACCAAGGTCGACCCGGCCCACGCCAGCGCGATGATCCCGAAAAGCGGATAGCGAAGCCAGTCCATCCCCGAAGCGCGCTCCGCTGCAGCAACAGCGAGCGCAATCGCGATACAGACTCCGCCAACCGAAAGAAAGAGATAGCGGCCGGCCACGTACTGGGCCCATGGCGGAAACAGCAGGATCGGTGTCAACGGAATGGCAAACAGCCCGAGGGCAAGGGCCCAATGCGGTGACTTCCAAAGCAACACGAGCAGAAGCGCGATGTAAGAGACGAGCAAGACCGCCCCGGCGACGGCCTTTACCGACAGCACCGATGGATCGAGGAGCGGCGGTAGCGTCGGCGCCAACGCCGCGGGCTGAACCGTCAACCACATGAATGCGCCGAGCTGCTGGCCCCAACGAATGAAGGCGGGCCCATCGAAGACGCGATAGGCTTCGCTATCGACGAGCGAGGTGCTCACCGAGCCGACGAGCTTCACGTAGACGGTGACGTAAGCCGCCACCATCGACACGAGGGCTGCGTAGAGGGGTGCGCGGGTCCGAAGCATGGTGCGCCAGGCGACTCTCGGGGTGCCGCAGAGGTCCTGCAGAACGATCAGCGCGGGCGTCATCACCGCCATCGGTTTCGAGAGAAGCGCGAGGAGTTGAAAAACAAGCACCGCGACGAAGCTGCCCGCCTTCTTCGCCGGCGGGGCCGGACCGTTTTTAGCCTGTCCCGCCCATGCTGCGATCATCGCCCCCAGCATGAACGCGGCGCTCAAGAGATCCTTCCGCCCCGAAAGCCACGTGACGGACTCGACGTGAACCGGGTGGAGCCCGAACAAGAGCGCGGCGAGCCAGGCGAGCTCGCCACGCCGCACGACCCCGCGGAGCCAAAGCCAAAAGAGAAGGACGCAAAGCGCATACCAAAGGAGCTGCTGGGGGCGGAGAGACGGTCCGTCGGTCCCGATCAGCGCCATGTCGATGCCGTACGACACGTCTTTCAGCGGCATGTACTCGGTAACGCGGGGTCGCTCCGCCAGCGTGAAGAAGCGAGGGAGTGTGCTCCAGCTCAGATCACGAAGCAGCGGGTAGTCGACGATCGTGTAGGGATCGTCGATGTTGACGTACCCATACTGCAGCGTGCCGGCATGAGGCACGAGTGACAGGCAGACCAACAGCACTCCTGCCCCGACCGTCCGCAACCTGGTTCGAGTCATGCAACGGCAACCGACATGAGGACACGGCCACTATGCGCTCGACGCCAAACGCGGGGCAACTTCGTCGTTTGGTGAATCTCACGCCTCCGGCGCTAGCCGGGGTAGAACGGGCGCGGGCTGGTCGACCAGAGATTGAAGAACTCGCGGCGGGAGCGAGGGCCTTTGTAAACCTGGCCTGGGCGAAGGGGCTCCGGAGAGCGGGCCATCATGTCTTTGTAATCGCTCCGGACGGTTGCAAAAGCGTCGTCCGTGAGCTCGCACCGCTTCGCCTCGACGTCGACGCCGTAAATGCGAGCTGCGTTCAGGCCCATGATCTTCGCTTTGATCTCCATCGTCAGCATCGGGTAGTCGTTGGCTTCGGCGATCGCTTCATCCATCTCGAACGCCATGAACCCTTCCATCAACGCCTGCGGGCTGCCGCCCCAGATTGCGTCGGTGCCCCATACGATGTTGTTTTCGCCGATGTACTTCAACAGCTTGCCGAAGATGTGCGTCCCCTGGTCGGGGTTGGTCACGGCACGGCGACCCGGCCCGCCGAGCTCGGCCACTACGTTGCCGACGTAGTCGGACCCGCGGCCCTCGGCGGAAAGACCGTTGACGACCACGGAATGGATCAAGCTGTTGATCCCCGACGGATCGTCGTTTGGCCCCCAATCTTCAGGGTTGTACGGCCCCTCGGTGAAGCCCGAGGTATTCGCCATGTCGAAATTGATCGCCGAGTGATAGATGAGGAACTGCACCTCGGGATACCGGACTGCAACCCGACCGACGTCCTTTGCGCTACCGAACTCCGGATCGAACGACAGCAGCGGCGCGCCCTTGTGCACGTTGATGAGCGGCGCGCCGAGCGCAATGGCTTGCTCGATCATCGCTTGCCCGAACTCGTCGTCGAGCCACCAGCCCTGCGAGATGATGCTGCTGTCGAGGAGCCCTGCCAAAATGTCGCCTTGGTCGAGGTTGGCGATCTGGCTGACCGGGAGCGGCCCGAACGGCGTGTAGCACTTCCATGCCCGGATACCGAACTCGTTCACCGCCGTTTCCATGCCGCGGAGCGTTTCCTGAACCCAGCGGTCCTTCTCGTCGGCGCTCAGGCTGGCCTCGGGGTTGGGCAGGACCGCGGCATGGGCCAGCATGCGCTGCGAGCCGGCGGCCTCGTTGATGATGTCGCGCGTGTCCGCGATCGCACGATTGGGAAGGAAATCGCCGCAAATACCGGACGGCACAGGGTAGCCGATCTGCTCGGCCTGCTCGCAGGTCAGCGCAGGGAAAGTGGAGAGGACGCCAACGGCCAGGTCGCTTTGCCGGAAGATCAAGTCGACGAAGTCGTCGCGGCCGAGACAAGGGATTTTCGGCCCGGGGTCGTCTGGGCAGGAGCCGCCGAAGAACAGGTTGAAGGCGGTGGCATACGCGACGTTCGTCTCTTGCCACATCTCGTCGTACTCGCTGTCGGCGTCGACGTGATGCGTCTGTACGTCCATCAAGAACATCTTCGAGGGATCGAGAACCTCGCGGGCGCCGTCCAAATCGCACTCGATCTCTTGCATCGCGCCGCTGTTGCTGCTGCAGCCAGACACCACGTTGATGGCGGAGATCGTGGTCGCCAGCCCGGCGGACGTGGCTAGGAACGACCGCCGGTCCATGCCGACCCGCTTTGCGTTCTCTTCGGCCTTCTCGAGCGTGATCTTCTCGATGAGACGATCGCGATCGGTGGGCGGATGATAGTGCTCGCCGTTCGAGTCGACCCCGAAGTTGATGGGAAGCTGGGGCTTCACCTTGTCCCAATCGAACCGACTGCTCTTTTTGTAGTGCTTGGACATCGCCACCTCGCCACTGCCTCGACGCCTCGCGTTGTACTACGTTTTTCGACTTTTTTGCACCCCCGACCGCAGGCGTGCTCGCTTCACCCGCCGCGCTACTTGATGGCGAAACCAAACCAGGTTTGGCCTTCGACGCTGGCACCCCAACCGGCGTTGGCTCCCTGCACGTCCGAAACCGAGCCGAGACTGAAGGCGTACTCGCCCTTGGGCAGCGTGACTCCAGGCTTCACCTTGTAGCAGCCGTCACGGATCTTCTCGAACTTCAGTGGGATCGAATCGTCTTGCGTCTTGCGGTCCTTGCTTCCACCGAACTGGGTGGTCCCGCCGACCGTCAGCTCTCGATACTTCTTCGCGGACGTGAACGCGTAGAGCTTGATCTGCTGACGGGGATGGATGTTCTCGTGCAGAGGCTTGAAGGCGAACGAGTGAGTCGGCTTCACCGCGTACTTCGCCGTGGGGCCCTCCAACCGAATGCTTTGGTCCCATCCTCGATAGAGCCCCTTCTTCTTTTGTTTGGCAATGGCTCTTTCGAGCGCGAGCTCCTTGCCTGCGGTGCCGTTCTTGACGAGGACGTTGACCACGTTGGCGAACTCCGGACAAACGTCCTGCGCGACCGCGACGGACGAAAAGAAAACAAGCGCCGGGACGATCAAGACGAACTTCATGGAATGACTCCTTGGCCGAAAAAGGACCCTTTTCTGTACAAAAGGTGAATCGCGAATACAAGCCCGATCAGCCCGAAACCGGCGAGAGGCGGCCCCTCGGCCCATCATCGACACCTATCGCCGATTGGGGGTTGCGGATTGGAGGGGAATTTGGTTTGAATCCCGGAATGGCCGGCTATGGGACAGCGGACATTCACAACGTCCTCCTCGCCGGCCCGCGTTCCAGCGGAAAGACCAGCCTAGCCGAGGCGCTCCTCTTTCACGCGGGCGAGATCAATCGCCAAGGCACCGTGGAGGCTGCAACCTGCGCGAGCGACTTCGAAAAAGAGGAGCGCGAGCATCATCACTCGGTGTACTCGGCGTTACTGTATGCGACGCATCAGGGGAAGCGCATCAACCTCCTCGATCTGCCGGGCGCATCGGACTTGATCGGTCAGGCCATCGCGTGTTTCCCAGCGGCCGAAACGATGGTTCTCGTGATGGACCCGGAGGCGGGCGTCGACAGCATGAGCCGACGCCTCGTGAAGCTCGCACACGACCTCGACCTGCCCGTCGCCGTCGTCGCGAACAAGATCGATGGCAACGTCGGCCTGCTCGCCGGGTTTCTTTCCGAGCTCAAGGAAACCTTCGGCCGGGGCTGCCTCCCGATCAACCTGCCGGCGAACGGTGGCAAGGCCGTCGTCGATTGCCTGCTAAACGGCGAAGGCGAGAGCGACCTCGGCCCGGTCGCCGGCTTTCATACGGAGCTTCTCGATCAGGTCGTGGAGATCGACGATGCCTTGATGGAGCGATACCTCGAGGGCGAGGAGCCGAACTACGAAGCGCTCCACGAGCCGTTCGAGCGAGCCATGGACCGGGCACACGTGGTGCCGGTCTGCTTCACCGACGCGCTGACGGGGGCAGGCGTCGAGGCGCTGTTGGACGTCATCGTGCGCCACTTCCCGAGCCCGCCCGAGGGCAACCCGCGCCCGTTCTTCATAGGCGAAGGCGAGGACGAGAAACCCTTTCACTATGACGACGACCCGAGCGGGTCACTGCTTGCGCACGTCTTTCACGTCACGACCGATTCGTACCTCGGCAAGCTCTGCTTCTTCCGCGTCTACCAGGGCACGGTCAGGAGCGGAGATCAGCTTCTCGTCGGCGCAGGCCGAAAGGCAGTTCGGCTCAGCCACGTGTTTCAGCTTCAAGGCAAAGAGCGCACCGAAACGACGGAGATCATCGCGGGGGACATGGGCGCGGTCGCCAAAATCGACGACCTGCACCTCGGGGATGTGATTCACGACGATCACTCGCTCGACCACGTCCATCACAAGTCCCTACCCTACCCCGTTCCGCTTCATGCACTCGCGGTCGTTCCAAAAACGAGAGGCGACGAAAGCAAAATTGCGGAGGTCCTTCATCGCATTCGAGAAGAGGACCCGACGTTCGAGGCTCACTTCGACACCGAAACCCACGAGCTCGTAATTCAAGGCTTGGGCCAACTGCATTTGACGCTGGTGCTCGAGCGAATTCGAAACCTCGGCGTCGAAGTCGAGGCCAAGCCGCCAAAGATCGCCTATCGGGAAACGATCCTGGGACGGGCGGAGGGGCACTACCGTCACAAGAAGCAAAGCGGCGGCGCAGGGCAGTTTGGCGAGGTGTATCTTCGCATCGAGCCGCTCGAGCGAGGGGCTGGATTCGAGTTCGTCGACAAAATCGTAGGCGGCGTCATTCCGAAGGGGTTCATGCCGGCGATCGAAAAAGGCATCAAAGACATCATGCGACAGGGGATCGCCGCGGGCTATCCGGTCGAGGATGTCCGCGTCACGGTGTACGACGGCAAGACACACTCCGTGGACAGCAAGGAGATCGCTTTCAAGACGGCTGGGAAATTCGCGTTCAAAGATGCGTTCCTCAAGGCCAAGCCTGCGATCCTCGAGCCTGTGGTCAACGTCGAAGTGACGACGCCGGGAAGCACGCTCGGGTCGATCACCGGCGACCTGTCGAGCCGCCGCGGAAAGGTTTTCGGGACGGATACGATGGGGAGTGGCAACGCCCTCGTGAAGGCGTCGGTCCCGCTCGCTGAAATGATGGAGTACGAGCCAGCCCTCAAGAGCATGACGAAGGGCCGCGGTAGCTTCACGATGGAGTTCAGCCACTACGACCCGGTCCCCACGCGAGTGGCGGAAGAGCTCGTCGCCAAGTTCAACGGCGGCGGAGCGTCGTAGGAGCGGCCCTTGATTCGACCCCTGGCGTGGTTCATGCCTCGTCCGTCATGAGATTCTCTTTTCGTATCTTTTCGGGTCTATTGTCGATGATCGCGGTCGCGGCCTGCAGCAGCGACAGCGGGTCCACGGAGCTGGTCGACCGACCCGACGAGCTCGGCGTGTTCGCGGTCGGGCACACTTCATTCACCCCGGTTGACGCGTCACGTGGCGACCGACCGCTTCTGGTCGACGTGTGGTACCCGGTCGACCCCGAAGAAGCGATCGGCTTCGACGCCGCGACGTATCCGTTGGCCGGTCCGATCGCGCTCGAGTCCGAGGTTGCCGTGGAGGAAGCGCCGGCCGCGACGGGCGAGCTGCGCAAGCTGATCATCTTCTCGCACGGCTACGGCGGCATCAACACGGCTTCGCTGGGGCTCATGGAGAAGTTGGCGAGCCACGGCTTCGTGGTCGCGTCACCAGAGCACACGGGCAATGCGCAGTCGTCCGACCCGCCGGACGAGTTCGACGTCGCGGCAAGCAACCGTGTCCCCGACGTGTCGTTCGTGATCGACACCATGTTCGCGCGAAGCGAAGACCCCTCCGACCTGCTTTCCCAGCTGGTCGATGCGAGCGGGGTGGGCGTCGTCGGACACTCGTTCGGTGGGATGACTGCAATCGGCATGGCTGCGGGCTGGGCCGGGGCGGACGCCGATCCTCGCGTCGCGGCGATCGTACCTATATCAGCGGTCATCGATGCCGAGATGCAAAGCGACGAGCGCGCCGGGCCGAACGCAGGCTTCACGGCGGAGCAGCTTTCGAGCATCACCGTGCCTGCCATGCTGGTCGCGGGGAGCGAGGACGTTGACGTGCTGCCAGCCAACAATACGATCGCGTTCCAGCAGATCACCGCATCGCCGAGGGTCTACAAGCTCGACATCCTCGGTGCGAATCACACGCACTTCGCGAACGTCTGCGACATTGGCAATCTGCTGCTCGATCTGGGCATCGACCAAAGCCAGTGGCCGGCTCTCGGTGCCGAAGCGCTCCTCGAGCCGTACGAAACTACGTGCACCGGCGACGTGTTCCCGATCGACGAGGTGAACCGACTCGTCGACATCTACGTGGTTTCGTTCTTTGCCCGACATCTTCGGGACCAAACGGGCTACGGCTCGTATCTCACGACGACGTTTGCGAACACCGAGCCCGCCATCGAGCTCGAGGTGAAGTAGCCGGCAAGAGGATGTCACGCGCGCACGATTTCGAGGAGCTACCCGCCGACAAAGCGCGAGGCATCATGGAAGGGATGTCGGGTCATGCGCCTTTTCCGAACTTCCTCGGGATTCGCTTCGAAGAGGTGCGGCTGGAGTACGGGCGGGCGACGTTGCCATACCGGCCGGAGCTCAATCAGCCCGCCGGCATGATCCACGGGGGTGTGATCGCGTCCCTCATCGACACGGTGGTCGTGCTGCCTTTGCTGTCAGCCCTCGACGCCCCGCCGCGAAAGCTGCTCACGATCGATCTCCACATCCACTACTTCGACGCGGCCATCGAAGAGGACCTCGTCGCCGAAGGTTGGGTGAAGCGCCGCGGTCGGAGCACGGCGTTCGTGGCCGCCGAGGTAAAGAGCGCGTCGGGCAAGCTCCTCGCGGAAGGCAACATGGCCTACCGCATCGTGCCCTGAGTTTTTCGAGACTCCATGGAAGACCTGATTCGGATTGAAAAGCCCCGCGCGGAGGTGAGCGTGACGATGAAGGCCTCCGCGCGCTACACGGGCGGCGCGAGGACCGGGTTGCCTTCGGTGCGGATGTCCTCCATCCGCTGATAGGCGGTGTCCCGCCAGCCGTCTTTCGACAGGATGTAGAACGTGCCCGAGCGGATCGCGTCGATGACGCGCTCTGCCATCACCGCGGGATCCACGCCGTGTTCCATGTTCTCGTGAATGCTGTCCATGACGAGCTGTCGAGCGTCGGACTCGATGATGTCACCAGGCTTCGAGTACTCCGCCGGCCGATTGCGGTCGCAGGTGGCAATACGGGTCTTGATGAGCTCCGGGCAAAGCACGGACACTTTCACTTTGTCCGAGGTCACGTCGAGCTCGTGATAGAGCGATTCGCTCAGTGCAAGCACGGCGTGCTTGGTCATGTGATAGATGCCGGCAAAAGGCATGGCGCAGAGCGCGGCCATCGAAGCGGTATTGACCAGATGACACTCGGTGTCCTGCTCGAGCATGATGGGAACGAACGTCCGGATGCCGTGTATGACGCCCCAAACGTTCACGTCCACCAACCATTGGTAGTCGGCCAAGCTCTCTTCCCAAAGAAGGCCGCCCGTGAAGACACCGGCGTTGTTGCACGCCACGTGGATGCCACCAAACTCGGTTTGGGCGCGCTTGGCGAGCGCCGCAACGTCGCCGGCTTTCGACACGTCCGTCGCGACACCGATGGCCTCGGCCCCGGTCGCGGTAATCCGGCTCACGGCCTCTTCGAGCGCGCCCTGTTCGACGTCCGCAAGGACGACGCGCATGCCCTCTCGCGCAAAGCGCTCTGCCAGTGCGAACCCGATGCCGCTGGCAGCGCCGGTGACTACCGCTGTTTTACCAGAAAAGGTATCCATGACTTGCTCTCCCTCGGTTCGTGAGCCCTGGTGCTACTCCCACCGGTCACGTTGAAATCATCGAGGCCGATTTCGCCATGCAGCTCGACCCATTGCTTGAAGTCACCCGGAAATAGAAAGGGCGCATAGCCCTCGTCGTTGGTGTAGTAGCTGTTGCAGTCGGGCGACCCCCAGGAGAACTTGCCGAACTGAGTCTTCATCCAGCGGAAGTGCGCCTCGGTGAGGTCCTCGCGGACGTCGATGGCCGTGACCTGTGCTTCGCGCATCCGACTCAGCAGCCGGACGATGGTCTTCACGTTGAGCTCAGCCGTCTTGAAGTACGGCGCGTTGAGCACGAGACCGTTGGGGCCCATCGCGAAGAAATAGTTGGGGAACCCTGGTGTCGCGATACCTCGGTACGCCTTCGGCGTGCTGCCCATCGCTTCTGCGAGGGACCGTCCGCCCGCTCCGATGACATCGATGCGATCGAAATCGAGGATTCTGTACCCCGTGCAGTAGATGATGACGTCCGCCTCGATGTGTCGGCCGTCTGCGGTCACCAAGCCGCTCGCGGTGACTTCCTTCAAGCCGAAGGGGACGAGCTCGACGTTGTCTCGGTTGAGCGCCGGGTAGAAGTCGTCGGAGATCAGGCCGCGCTTGCACTGGTAGCGGGTGTCCGGTGTGAGGTGCGCGCGGAGCACGGGGTCTTCGATGGTTCGCTCGAGATACTTGCGTGCGACCCATTCGAACTGGCCCATGCGCGGGTGCCCGAGGGTCGCCGCGTGCACCACCTGGCCCATCAAGAAGCCTTGGACGCGGCGCATGAGCCGAATCAGCGACGGGAAGCGCCGCATCTGGCTCTTCTCCAAATCCGTATAGAACCGCCGGTTGCGCGGCATGATCCAGTTGGGGGAGCGCTGGAGGACGGTGAGGTGCTCGGCGATTTTGGCGACCTCGGGCACGATTTGCACCGCGCTCGCCGCGGATCCCACGACGACGACGCGTTTGCCAGCGAGATCGACCTCATGATTCCAGCGCGCTGCATGCCAACTCTCGCCTCCGAACCCGTCGCGGCCGGGCACATCGGGAAAAAGCGGCGTGTGCTGGTTGCCCATGGCATTCACGAGAATGTCGAAATCGAAGGTCTCCCCGTTTTCCGCGTGCAGCCGCCAAAACGATTCGTCCTGCCAGTGGGCCGATTCGATGCATGTGTCGAAACGCGTGTGCGGCGCGAGGCCGAGCTCGGCCCAGCACTTGGCGAGGTAAGCCTGGATCTCGGCCCGCTCCACGAAGTTCGCGGACCAGTTGGGATTGAGCGCGTAAGAAAACGAATAGGAGTGCGCCCAGACATCGCAGGCAAGCCCGGGATAAGACTGCACGCGCCAGGTACCGCCAGGTGCGTCGAGCGCTTCGAGGATCGTGAAGTTGGTGAAGCCCTGCTCGAGCAGCTCGCGTCCGCACGCGATGCCAGACGGGCCGGCGCCGATGATGCCGATTCGTGGATCTTGAAAGCTCACGCGGTTGCCCTCGGAGTGCTCTCGGTCGTGTCGGCATCGCCGAGCGGATCGTGAGCTCGGAGAAACGCTAGCACGTCGGCCTGGAGCTCCGCATGACGAGGCCGCCAAGGCATGTTGAAGAAGCCGTGGATCTCGCCTTCATAGATCTTGCTCGACACGACGCCGGAACCAGATTCGAGCCGTTTTGCGAGGATTCGAGTCGACTCGCAGAGGCGGTCTTTCGAGCCGGCGACGAGGAAGCATGGAGGATGCTTGTCGAACTCCAGGTCCATCGGGGTGATTGAAAGCTCGGGAGCAACCCGCTCTTCGAAGGCAGCCTTGCCCGCGTAGCATTCGAGCATGAGGTGCGCGCCTGGAAAGCCGGTTCGAAGCCAGCTCGAGCGATCGAGAACGCCATAAAGCGACACGACGCTGTGGCATTTCACCGGGGCGACGGCAACGGTTCGATCGTCGAGATTTCGGATGAAATGCGGATTGGTGCTGAGGATTCCGAGCATCATCGCAAGATTGCCGCCAGCCGAATCCCCCATGAGGTGGACGCCGTCGATTTCACGATGCTCGCGGCGAATCCAGCGCAGCGCATCGAGCAGCGAGAGCAGAATGACAGGGTGAGGATGCTCCGGAGCCACCGGATACTCGAGGTTGAAGATCGGATGACCGGCTTCGGCGAAGCGAATCAGCTCGCGGGTGTAGAGGCCCTTCTTCCCGATGATCCAACCGCCGCCATGGATGAAGACGAGCGGCGAGCGCTCGGGGCGGCCTTCCCTGGGCGCGATGTACTGAAGTGTTTCCGCGGGATCCGCGCCGTAGCGATGAAGGGAGACTTTGCCGGGCGGATTTGGTGAGGGCCGGAGCTTGTCGAGAAGGAGCACCAGGGCCATGAGGATCCGCGCCACGACGAGCTGGATGCGGCGTCTCGAGCCAAGCGGAGTCGGTGAGCGGGAATACGCCATGCGAAGAGCGGGTCTAGACCAACCGCCTTAGGGCCTGATCAGCTCGGAAACGCACTCCGCGGGGCCGGAGATCGGGTTGAAGTCGGGTCCTGCGCAACGCTTGCGTCGGCGTCGCCAGAGCAGCCGGCCATGAGCGTGCCCGCTGTCCCAAGGATGGCAATGTGTCGTAGTCGCATGCAGGGATGTTGGCCTGATGGCGAGACCACCGTCAACCTCGGTTGTTTTTGAAATCGTCACGTTGAGCGCGACGTGAGGGTTGAGCCGGCTATGCTTGGCCTTCCACGAGTTCTTGGCCGCACGAACGTAGAGAACCCGGTCGATCGGAACGTAGACGACGCCTGCGGAGCGGGCTTGGCCTTTGGGATTCACGTATGTGTCGGTTGCCGTTCAGCGAGCAAGCTCACCCAGGTTGGCGTCCGTCATCGGGTTCGACGATATCCGCCCATCGTGCTCCCGCAAACAGTTGAATTCGCCCAACGGCTCAACCTCGGTGGCGGTGTTCTGCGAGCGTGAAGCTCCTTCACGGCGACTGTGCGCGCTGACCACACGAGGGCGTCGGCGCTGCAAGAAATCAAGCCTGATCCCACTCAATTCGTACGGCACGGGTCTTGCGTAGTGTCTGGGCATGCCTCGTGCTCATGTCGTCGTTCTGGTTGTCGGCATCGCGGTCGAGCTGGCGTGGTCGCTGCCTGCCCATGCGGAGGACGTGCCGAGGCTCGAAATTCGCTACTCGGATCTCGAGAACGAGGGCCATACTCCGAAGGATTCGCCGCCCCCGCGTAGGGAATGCACGCCTCGCTACATGGCAGGGCCCGCGGTCGGCATTCCGCTCGGCCTCGGAGCGGCCGGCTTGGGTTCCGCGTTGGTGTTCGTTGCGTCCGTCCCGTTCACCGACCCCTCCCTGCCCGATTCGCGGGCGGCCGGCATCGCCGGGTCCGTCATCCTTCCCGTCGGGGTAGCAGCGTTCATCTATTCGAGCGTCAAGCTCGCGAAGAACCGGCAGACGCGCTTCCGTGAGTGCAAACGACGTGAGAGCATGTGGCGGCTGAGCCCCGACATGGGCGCTTGGTGAGCCGCTCTCCAGGTACACCGGGTCTCATTGCCCAATGGGCTCCGCGCGGCCTACGCGCCCTTCGCATCGCCCCGGCGCGGGAAATCAGACCGCAGAAACCGTGACGATATGGTATGCTCAAAGCGCTGCAGGGAGGTTTTCGTGAGGCGTAGGTTACTGTTGGGAGTGTGCGCGCTTTCGTTGATGGTGCTGCCCGGGCTCGGGTGCAGCAGCTCGAATGGCAACGGTGGAGGTGGTTCCGGAGGATCGGCTGGGGCCGGCGGCTCGGCAGGAACGGGCGGCTCGGCCGGTGCTGGAGGCTCCGCGGGCGAAGGTGGCTCGGGCGGAAGCGGTGGCGTCACGCCGCCGCAGTCGGGGCTTTGGATGGGTGAAGGAGCCGAGGGAGCTTGGACGGCGTGTTTCGTGGTCAACGAGGGCGGCACGGCGCTCATTGCAAATGGGGTCGACTGTCAGAACTTCGCCATTCAGGTCGGTGTCGCCGGCTGCGGTTCACTCTGGAGTCGTCCCGACCTTCCCATCGAGGGTGGCGCGTTCGAGATCAGCGACGGGAACAATACGATTACCGGCACGTTCGATAGCCCGACCATGGCGTCTGGAACCTTCTCGAATGCCGGGCCAGGCTGTAGCGGCAACTGGGAGGCCACGCCGGTCCTCGAATAGACCCGTCCTCGATCTTTCAACTCGTTCGCAGCGCGTCGTGCTTGGGTCACTTGCGCTCGTAGGTGGTCTTGAAGCGCAGCGGTGCCGGGAGCCGATCGGCGGTGATTTCAGTCTTGATCGTCAAGTGCTTGCCGTCGCTCCTGAGCGTGAAGTGGTTGAGCGAAAGGCTCCGGTCTTCCTCGAACCGCTGGTACATGGCTCCGCGTTCGTCGAGACCGTGACTCACGCGAAAAACGTCACCATCGGTGGGATGCCGCCAGCGAATGGTCGTGCCATCTGCGGGCGCAGACACCTCGGGACGGCCGGGTCGGGTGATTCGGATCCGACCATGCTCGATGTGGATCCCGACTTCCGATGAAGGCAGGTTGGGAGCGCGTAGGCGTCGTCGAGCGATACCCCGGATGAAGAAATTCATTTTTTGGACCACCTCTTCGATGGCCCGGTCGAGCTCTTTGATCTCGGTTTCTCCGCCCACGTAGCGATAGGTGCCGGCAAAGCGGAGCAGCGCGGACTCGGGCTCGGCGCCGGCGACCGGCGTCGCCATCCAGCCGCCGACGAGCAGTGCAATAGCCAGCGACAGCGATGCGCTGCGGATGGCGGCGTTCATGCGCGGTCTTCGGCCAGGACGACGGCGCCTTCCCATGCGCGGAGGGTATGGCGTCGTTTTGGCGACGTGGGCTCGTCGTGCAGGTTGGAATGGACGCGCACGCTGGCGCGACCAAGGTGATCGCGGAAGTCCAGCCCCACCTCGCGATTCGAGAAGTTGAGAAACACTTCCGCGGTCTCGCGCACTTTCGCATCCTCGTACACGCGTCGATAGGCGAGCACCGTACTTCGCTCAGCGGGCGCATCCACGAGCTCGAGGCTTCCCGCAGAGAGCGCGCGGCTGCTCCTACGAAGATGCAACATCCGGCGATACGTCGAGAGCACCGATCTCGAATCCTCGGTCTGAAGAGCCACGTTCTTGGTGGCGCTTTGCGGATGAAGGGGAAGCCAAGTTCGCGGAGCTTCCGGCGGCGCGAAGCCAGCGTGGGCCCCATCGTGCCAAGGCATCGGGCTTCGGCATTCGTCTCGATTGGTGAGGATCCCCCGCTTCCGCAGGAAAGGCAGCACAAACTTCGGGATGAAGCGGAAACGCGCTGCCATCGGATCGCGTGCTTCATCGCGTTGCATGCCGTGATGGTGTGCGAGGCCGAGCTCGTCGCCATAGTAGATGAAGGGCACGCCCCGCACCGTCATCTGAAAGGCAGCAAGTAGTCGTGCCCGCCGGGGATCGTCTTTGAGCCGTTCCATGTGGCGCGGTCGATCGTGGTTCCCGAAGACGTATGTGGGGTGGAGTGGCTCAGCGAACGTCGCTTCGAAGTTGCGGATCAATTCCCGAAAGGCGGATGCGCGAAACCGCGTACGCAGGCTCTCGAACGAGAACACGAGATTGAGACCGTCCCCGGACGGGCCGCAGTATCGGCGAAGCACCTCCGGAGGGCCGAACACCTCGCCAACGACGAAGCGAGGAGGGTCGTCGAATTCGTCGACGACGGTCCGAAGCTCGCGCGCAAAGGCAAAGGTGTCGGGGTGATGTTGCGTGTGTAGAACGCGCTGAAAAAAGGCGGGATTGTCTTCGGACGGGATTCGCAAGGAGCGCGGGTTGTCTGCGAAGGAGGCGTCCTTGTAGATCGCGTTGAAAATGTCTAGGCGGAGGCCGTCCGCGCCAGCCCGAAGCCAATGCCGCACGACGTCGAGCATGGCGCTCTTCACGATGGGGTTTCGGTAGTTCAGGTCCGGCTGAAAAGGAAGAAAGCTCGACCAGTACCATTGATCCGTGCATGGGTCGTGGTTCCATCCCGAGCCGCCGAGCATCGAGCTCCAGTTGTTGGGCGGCGCGACACCGTTGGGCTTGCGCCCGTCGCGCCAAATGTAGAAATCGCGATAGGGGTTATCACGCGAGCTCCGCGATTCGCAGAACCACGGGTGCTGCTCAGACGTGTGGTTGAGGACCATGTCCAACACCACCTTCATCCCGCGAGCATGCGCCTCGTCGAACAGCCGGTGGCACTCCTCGAGCGAGCCATACTCGGGCGCAATGCCGAAGTGGTCGCTGATGTCGTAGCCGAAATCGGCCTGAGGACTCGTGAAAAAAGGCGACAGCCAAATCGTCTCGACGCCGAGCCACTGCAGATAGTCGAGCCGGTCGATGACGCCCTCGAGGTCGCCGATGCCGTCGCCATTACCGTCATAGAACGAGCGCGGATAGATCTGGTACACGGTGGTGCGTTTCCACCACGGGAGATCTGCGCGATGTCCGTTCGCCCCCTGCATCAGCGGATGAGCGCCGCGATGGCGTGGTCGAAAGTCCAGTCTTCCATCGCATGCCAGCGGCGCTTCCACTCGCTAGCCCTGCCGGGGTCGTTCCCGAGGTAAGCCTTCCACCACTCTTCGGAGCCACCCGTAAGCGTCGTCTTCGCAAGCCAAGGCTTTTGGACCACGTAATGGATGACCTTTGCCTCCCGCTCGAGCTCTTCCCTGAGATGTGGGTGGCCACGCAAGAACTGAAAGATGAAATGGGGCAGGTTGTACCCCGCCGGCAAGCGATGCTCCACGGGCATCGCATACCAATCCGAAAAGAAGATGTTGAGGAACCCCTGATCGCCACCGTCGTAGCTTGGTGTGTCCCACAGCGCCTCGAGGATCTCCTCGAATTCATCCATCGACGGCTCGATGACCATGAGCCCGCTATTGAACCGGTCGGGCAGGAAGAAGTCGGGGCCAGCGGCGAGTCCCGGCCTCTCGAACAAATCGTCGATGTTTTGAAGCGTGATGGTGTCCGCGTCCATGAGAACGATCTTGTCGAACTCGGCGAGCTCCCATCCCCGCAGCTTGGTATACACGCCCCGGAAGCGGTCGAAGAGGCGTGCAGTCTCGGGATTCGGATTTTCGAGCGGCTGAACGTCTCGAATTTGCCAGCCAGCCGAAACCACGCGCTCCCGCGCTTTCTTGGGCACGTCGGGCGTCACTAGTGCGACCCTGGGCGCCTGTGCACCGTGAGCCTGAAGAGACTTGCCCAATGCTTCCACGCCGGGAACGTAGCCGTCGCCATTGCAGAGAGTCGTCACGTAGGCCTTCTTCATGTGATGAGCATGCGCTTTCCCGCAATTGCCGGCAACCCATCGGCGCCGAGGGTGCAAAGCGCGCTTCAACCGCAGGCCGATTGCTAGGCCAGGACGCGCCGGCGCTCCTCGGCGTACAATCGAAGCGCGAATTGGCCTGCAGGGTGGGCGCGCATTTCGGTGATGAGCGCGCGTGCCTCCTCGTCGAACGAGGAGGCGTCGGGTAGGCGCGCGCCGTAGCCCTCTTCGGGAGTGACGCACAGAACCGGCGCGATGAGCGCCGCGAACGTGAGGTCTGCTGCGGTGAAGCGGTCGCCCCAGAGGTATTTGCCATGCTGCAATCTCGATGCGGTCGTATCGAGCTCTTCGCGCACGCGCGCCATGGCGCGGTCGCGGCCCGCTTCGGTGAGATTCAAGGCACGGGTCAACCGCGACCGCATGACAGCGACGAGTCGCCTGAAAAACCATGCTTCGCCACGGCCTACGTTGTCGGCTGCGAGTCGGTCGATCATGCCTGGATGACGAAGGACGTGCCAATACGCAAGAAGGCGCGTGTACGGGCCCAACCGGTCCCCGTAGTGGTCGACGAGGTCCGAGACTTCGTCGTTTGGAAACAACGAGTCATCACGGTCCGCTGCGAAACGAACGATGTCGGTCGAGTCCGACAGAACGCGCCCCTCCGCCGTGATGAGCACCGGCGTGGAGAATCGGGACGAAGTCCGGTCGGCCCGTCCACCCCGACCCCGCGTCGCAACGGCAACCGCCAACGAGCAGAGAAGCGGCATGTGGGGCTCCTCGCGATACGGGATGGCGTATCGATCGAGCGCCCAGCGAGCCTTCTCGTTGTAGTGGGAGAAAGCGAGCGTGATCAATCGATGCGGGGCGTGCCCCGCGGTGGAAGCGACGCTCATCGTCATCGGGCTCGCATCAATCGACGACGTAGATGACGCCCTCCATCGTGCCGAGATGGATCTCGCAGAAATAGGGATAGGCTCCCGCAATGTCGAGCGTTACGGACGCGTCAGCCGTCCCACTGCTCGCATTGATCGCCGAAATAGGACTTGCCTCGTCTTTGGTGGGGGTCACACCGCCCGCGAGGGGATGACTGTCGAAGTTGCCCTGCCAAGTGACGACCGTGTTTTCGCTCACGCGAATGCAGGCGCTGTGAATGACCATCCAGGCGGACACATCGGTGATCGTCACGTTGGCCATGCCGGTCATGTCGAGTGCGTCCGCCTCGGTACAGCCATTGATCACGGTTTGCGCGCCACCAGCCCCGCCCATGCCGCCGGTGCCCGCGCTGCCACCGGAGCCTCCAGGGCCGCCCGAGCCTCCCATTCCGCCCGCGCCCGCGCTTCCACCTCCGCCGCCGACGGGCTCCGTGCTTTCGTCACCGCAACCAAGAGAAAGCGCGGCCATACACGTCACGCATAGAATCAGTCTCGTCATGTTTCCCTCCAGAAATGACCTGAAGCGTATATAACTCGGGCCAAGTTCGAAAGCCCGAACCGACCGGTAGCGCAGGCAACATGAAAAGCGTCGTGAAAGAGGGAAGCAATTGCTGGCGTGTGGCACGCGCAAACCGCGCCGCGTTCCTCATCGACGGCGAATCGTACTTCCGCGCCGTCTACGAGGCAGTGCGCCGCGCGAAACGATCCGTGTTCCTGATGGGTTGGGATATCCACAGCGAGCTTCAGCTCCTTCGAGACGGCGAGGGCGACGAGAACCGGCCCACGAGCCTTGCGGCGCTACTCGACTCGGCCGCGGCGGATCGGCCCGACCTTCACGTCTACGTCTCGAGCTGGGACTTCGCGATGATTTACGCGCTGGAACGCGAGTTTTTTCCACGATACAAGCTGCGTTGGAAATCCCACGATCGCGTGCACTTCTGTCTCGACGGCGAGCATCCAGTCGGCGCATCGCAGCACCAGAAGATCGCGGTCATCGACGATTGCCTGGCCTTCTGTGGCGGCTTCGACCTCAGTCAATGGCGTTGGGACACCTCGGAGCACCGCGTCGACGACGACAGACGAAAGGACCCCAGCGGGAAGAGCTATCCACCGTTCCACGACGTGCAGATGGCCGTAGACGGGGAAGCCGCCATCGCTCTCGCACAACTGGTCCGCGATCGCTGGAATCTCGCGAGCGAGGTGGAGCTGCATGGCTGCGAGCAAGACCATGAAAACGATCCCTGGCCGCCGAGCGTCACGCCGTCTCTCGAGCAAGTCGACGTCGCCATCGCCCGCACACTGCCCGCGTATGGCGACCGCGAAGAAGTACGGGAGATCGAGCGGCTCTACATCGATAGCATCGAGACAGCCGAGCGATTCATCTACATCGAAAACCAGTACCTCAGCTCGGATCTCGCGTGCGAAGCGCTTGCCGCGCGCCTGGCCAAAGAAGAGGGCCCGGAGGTGGTGATCGTTGGGCCGGAAGAGACGGGTGGCTGGCTCGAGCAGCATACGATGGACGTGCTCCGGGCACGGGTGCTTGGACGGCTCCGCGAGGCGGACACCCACGACCGCCTGCGCGTCTATTACGTGCGTCTTTCGGCGGAGCCCCACGTCGCTCTCATGATTCACGCCAAGGTGATGGTCGTCGATGACGTGCTCGTGCGCGTCGGATCGTCGAACCTGAGCAACCGATCGATGGGCTTCGATTCGGAATGCGACCTCGCCATCGAAGCCAGGTCATCGGAAGCGCACAAGCATGCAATCACGGACTTCCGTCGTCGTCTCATCGCGGAGCATCTCGGCGTGAGTGTCGGCGCGGTCGCCAACGCGGAGGCCGAGCGCGGTTCCCTCGTCAACGCAATCGAGTCGCTTCGGGGGGGTGAGCGAACCCTCGAGCCTCTCTCGGGCGAGGTTCCGGACGAGGTCGATCGGCTCGTACCGGATTCCTCCGTCCTCGACCCCGAAAAGCCAGTCGATCCGCAAGAGCTGCTCGGTGCCTTCGTCGACCTCGAAGACCAGCGAAAGGAGCTTCGCGGCGCGCTCAAGATCGCTTTCATGGTGGTGACGGTATTGGTGCTAGCAGCCATGTGGCGTTGGACACCGCTCGGCGAGTGGCTGTCGATCGACAAGCTCGCCGCCGTTGGGGAGTGGATCGACCAGCGTCCCCTCACCCCGCTCTATCTGCTCCTTGCCTACGTCGTCGCCGGCCTGGCCGTCATCCCGATCACCCTTCTCTTCGTGGCGACGGTGATGGTGTTCGGACCCTGGATCGGCATGGCGTACGCGTTGGTGGGGTCGGAGGCCGCCGCGTTGGCTGCTTTTGCCGTCGGCCGGATGCTTGGTCGGGATACCGTGCGGCAGCTCGCTGGAAGCCGGGTGAACCGCATCAGTCGCAAGCTTTCGGAGCGTGGCTTTCTCACCATCATCACGTTTCGGGTGATCCCGGTCGCCCCGTTCACGGTGATCAACGTCATCGCCGGCGTGTCCGGCATCCGTCTCTGGGATTTCGCCGTGGGCAGCGCGCTCGGCGTGCTCCCTGGGGTCATCGGGATCGCTTTTTTGACCGACCGCATCGTCGCATCACTGCGCAATCCCGGTGTGGGCACCATTGCCGCCGTACTCGGCGTCGTCGTCGTCGTCGGAGGCGGGCTCTTTTTCTTGCGGCGCTTTCTGCGCAACGATACGGACGGCCAGTAGAGCCCCAAATGCTCTTACGGGTCGCGAGCTACAACATCCATCGTGCGATTGGACGCGATGGCCAGCAGTCGCCGGAGCGAATCGCCGAGGTGCTTCGCGAGGTGCAGGCGGACGTGGTCGCGCTTCAAGAGGTGGCCTATCGAACCGACGCGGTCGGTGACGTTCCTGGCTATCTGGCGGCTGCCACCGAGGCCGAGGTCATCCGCGGCGAGACCCTCCGTGACGAGCGCGGCCCCTACGGAAACGCGGTGCTCAGTCGCGCTCCCGTCGCGCGGATCGATCGACTCGACTTCAGCACCCGCGGGCGCGAGCCGCGAGGCGCGATCGATCTGGATCTCCGCCTCGGAGACGTCACGGCGCAGGTCCTAGCGACACATTTGGGCTTGCGGCCGCGCGAGCGGCGCTATCAGATCAGCCGTCTGCTCGCGTCGGTCGATGCCTCGAGGGCGGACGTGCAGATCGTCGTCGGCGATTTCAACGAGCTTTTGAGATGGGGCAGGCCCCTGCGAGCTCTCGAGCGTACGTTCGGTCGAATTCCGGCCCCACCGACGTTCCCTTCCGGGCGGCCGTGGCTGGCCTTGGACCGGGTTTGGGCGAAACCCGCCCAAGTCCTTCGTAACGTGCGCGCGCACAGGAGCACGGTCGCGCGCATGGCGTCGGATCACCTGCCTTTGGTTGCAGAGCTCGACCTCCGGGCATTGCCAAGGCGCCAGGCCTCTCTATGAACGAAAAGTGAAAGCAAGCGATCTGTTGGTCCGGGCCCTCGAAGCCGAGGGCGTGAAATACGTCTTTGGGGTTCCCGGCGAGGAGAGCCTCGACCTGCTCGAGAGCCTTCGAAACTCGACGATCACGTTCGTGGTCACTCGCCACGAGCAGGCAGCCGGCTTCATGGCTGCCACCTGGGGTCGGCTGACCGGCGAGCCGGGGGTGTGCCTCTCGACCCTCGGGCCTGGCGCGACCAATCTGACGACGGCGATTAGCTACGCGTTCCTCGGTGGGATGCCGGTCGTCTGTATCACGGGTCAGAAGCCGATCAAGAAAAGCAAACAGGGCCGGTTCCAGATTCTCGACGTCGTTCGAATGATGGAGCCCATCTCGAAGCTCTCGAAGCAGATCGTCGACGCGAACAATCTGCCGCACCTCGTGCGGGACGCCTTTCGAATTGCAAAGCGCGAAAAGCCTGGGCCCGTACACATCGAGCTTCCCGAGGACATTGCGGGCGAAGAGGTGGACAGGCTCCCGTTTACGGTGACGCAGGTGAAGCCGGCCGTCGCAAGTCGAGCCGTCCTCGAAGCAGCCGCCGAGATGCTGATGACCGCAACGCGGCCTCTCGTTTGCATCGCGGCTGGCGCAAACCGCGACAAGAGCTTCGGCGTTCTCCAGGACTTCATCGATGGCACGGGCCTCTATTTCGTGACGACTCAAATGGGCAAGGGCGCGATCGACGAACGTCATCCGAGGTTCTTGGGCACCACGGCGCTCTCATCGGGTGACTACACCCACGATGCCCTCGATGCGGCGGACGTGGTGTTGATGATCGGTCACGACCTCAGTGAGAAGCCGCCCTTTTTCATGGAGCGCGGAGGCAAAAAGGTCATCCACATGAACGAGGACGCGGCGGGCATGGACGACGTCTACTTCCCGCAGCTCGAGGTCCTCGGATGCACCGCGACCAACACCAAAGCGTTGAGCGAGCTCGTAAAGCCGGTGAGCACCTGGGACGGAGGGGCGTTCGAGCGCGTTCGGACCGAGTGGCGAACACACGTGCTCGAAGCCGCCGCACCAGAAACGTTCCCGCTCGTTCCGCAGCGCGTCGTCCGCGAGCTTCGAGACGCACTCCCAAGCGATGCCATCGTTTCACTCGACAACGGCATGTACAAGATTTGGTTTGCTAGAAGCTACCCCGCCCACGTCCCCAATACCCTGTTGCTCGACAACGCCCTCGCCTCCATGGGAGCAGGCCTGCCGGCTGCCATCTCCGCGAAGCTCGTCTACCCAGGGCGGCAGTCCGTGGCCGTCTGTGGTGATGGAGGCTTCATGATGAACTCTCAGGAGCTCGAAACCGCGGTTCGACTGAATCTCGATCTCACGGTGCTCGTTCTTCGAGATGACGCATACGGCATGATCCGGTGGAAGCAATCGGCGGATGGCTTCGAGGACTTCGGGCTGAGCTTCGGAAACCCGGACTTCGTGCGGTACGCCGAGAGCTACGGCGCTCACGGGCATCGCGTGAAGAAGGTGGGCGAGCTCAAGGAGACCGTACGGGAATGCTGCCGCGCGGGCGGCGTGCACCTCATCGAGGTGCCGGTCGACTATTCGGAGAATCAGCGAGTGCTCATCGACGAGCTCCAGCGCAAGAACGGTCTCGCGGAGGAGCGACGAGGCGACGAGAGGGATGACTCATGAGCAAGGTCGAAGTCACCGCGCCGTACGACGGCGCAGCGCTGAAAGAGTACGAGTACCACACGGAGCAGCAGGCGCTCGAAGTGCTTGCAAAGGCGCATGCTGCCTACGAGAACCGCGACGGATGGCTTTCCGGAAAACGACGCATCGAGATTCTCGACGCGCTTGCAGCCAAGATTGAATCCAACGTCGAAGCGCTCGCGTTGCAGGCAGCTCGCGAGGGCGGAAAACCTCTTCAGGACTCGCTGGTGGAAGTTCGCCGGGCCGTCAACGGAGTGAAGGTCGCACGGGACACCGTGGCCAAGCTCACGGGGCACGAGGTTCCCATGGGGATCAACGAGAAAAGCCTCGGCCGTTGGGCAGTCACCTATCGCGAGCCCCGCGGAGTCGTGTTCGCGATTAGCGCGTTCAATCACCCGTTCAATCTGCTCATCCATCAGGTCGTGACCGCCATCGCCGCAGGCTGCCCGGTGGTGGTAAAGCCGGCCACGGCGACGCCAATGTCGTGCGAAGCGCTCGTGTCGATGATTCGCGATTCGGGCCTCGAGGAGCCGTGGTGCCAAATGGTTCTCACCGAAAACGACCTGACCACGAAGCTGGTTGGTGACGAACGCGTGGCCTTCATGACGTTCATCGGCTCCTCGAAAGTGGGCTGGATGCTTCGCTCGAAGCTGGCGAGAGGCGCCCGGTGCGCGCTGGAGCACGGCGGAGTCGCCCCCGCTATCGTCGACGAAACCGCCGACCTCGATGATGCGATCCCCCTTCTGACGAAGGGCGGGTTCTATCACGCGGGGCAGGTATGCGTTTCCGTGCAGCGCATCTACGCGCACAGCTCGGTCAAAGAAGAGCTGGCAACGCGGCTCGTCGAGGCCGCGAAGGCGCTCAAGGTCGGCGATCCGACTCACGAGGGCACCGACGTCGGGCCCCTGATTCGCCCGGGCGAGGTCGAGCGAGTGCACGAGTGGGTGACTGAAGCGAAGTCGGGCGGTGCCGAGGTTCTTTGTGGCGGGGAGCCGCTGAGCAAGACCACATACGCGCCGACCGTGCTGCTCGACCCACCCGACGACGCGCGCGTTTCACGCGATGAAATCTTCGGACCGGTCGTCTGCGTATACGGCTACGACGAGATCGACGACGCCGTGCAGCGCGCAAATCTCGAACACGCGTATTTTCAGGCTGCGCTCTTCACGAATCGCCTCGACCGGGCACTCGACATCGGGCGCCGTCTTCATGGCATGGCGGTGATGGTGAACGACCACACCGCGTTCCGAGTCGACTGGATGCCGTTTGGCGGCCATCGGGATTCTGGGCTGAACCTCGGCGGCATCGAGCACTCGATGCGCGACATGACGATCGAGCGGATGATCGTCTTCCGGCAAAAGTAGTCGCCAGGAACGAGCCGCCGGCCGGGTTCCGAGCTCAGCTCAAGCGCTCGAGCAGGGCTTTGGCCATCTCGGCTACTTCCTCACGTTCCAGCTGCCGGCTTACGGTGTGCTGATAGTGCTCCGTATCGTCGCCGGGAAGCCCTTCGAGAAATCGGCTCGGCGCAACTTCCACGATTCGCCCGCGGGTCACCCGCTCCTGGTGCCGCGTGAGGTAGAGCAGATCCCGCGCCCGCGTGACCCCGACGTAAAACAAACGTCGCTCTTCTTCCAAGTCGGCGACGGATACATCGGTGATCCTCGGGTCCGTGGTGCGCGCATGGGGGAGCACCCCTTCGACGCAGCCGACGAGGAAGACGACGGTGAACTCGAGGCCTTTCGCTGAATGGAGAGAGGAAAGCGTGACTTGGCGGCTTGGGTCCGACTCTTCAGGGTCGCTGGGGTCGAGCGCGATTTGGTGGAGGAGCTGTTGCAGCGCTTCGCGATCTGCACCGCCACGCGCCTCCAGACGCTCGATGCTTCGCAAGAGAAAGCCGACGTTGGCGCTTCGCCGCTGGGCCTCGGGGGTTTGATTGGCGTCATCGTCCAACATGCCAACGCTTCGTAAGAGCGCGCTCGCCGTGTTCGCGAAGATCCCACGGCGAAACCCTTTTCCCGCGTGCGCGATCGCATCGGCCAGTCGCAACGCGGACGCTTGTGCGCGTGCGGACAGCGCGTCGATGTCGTTCGCCCCCTTCAGCGAGTGAAGGAGGCTGACTCGTCTGGTTTCTGCATGCTCGACGATGTGACGAAGGGACTGGGTGCCGAGGCCTCTCGCCGGCGTGTTGATGATTCGGCGAAGGGAGAGCTCGTCGCGCGGGTTCATCGCGATACGCAAGTACGCAATGCCGTCTTTGATCTCTTTGCGATCGAAGAACTTCGTCCCGCCGAATACGCGATATGGAATCCCGGCGATGCGGAGCTCTTCCTCGAGAAGCTTGGCCTGCGCATTGGAACGGTAGAGAACCGCGATCTCCCGCGGGTCGGTGCCCTCCTTCTCGAGCTTTCGAATCTCGGCAGCGACGAACTTCGCTTCGTCCTGCGGCTCTCGGAGCGTGCACATTCGCACGGGGCGCCCACCTTCTTTGGCCGGTGTCAGCACTTTCGCATAGGGACGCTTGCTCGACTGCTCGATTGCCGCGTTGGCGACACTCAGAATCGACGCCCGCGAGCGGTAGTTTCGCTCGAGCTTGGTGACGATGGCACCCGGGAAGTGCTGCTCGAAGTCGAGGATGTTGTCGACGCAGGCACCCCGCCAGCCATAGATCGATTGATCGTCATCTCCAACGACACACACGTTGCCGCGTTCGTTGGCGAGCAAACGGACGAGGTCGAGCTGGGCGAAATTGGTATCCTGGAACTCGTCTACCAGAATGTGCGCGAATCGCTCGCGCCACTTGCTTCGGATCTTCGGCCGCTTCCGGAGAAGGGCGACCGGTTTGACGACCAGATCGTCGAAATCGACGGCGTGCATGCTTTCGAGGGTCGATTCGTATGGGCCGTAGACGCCGAGGGCTGCACGATCGTACTCGTCGTCCTTCAGACGCACCTCCGAAGGTGCGAGGAGCGCGTTTTTCCAGAGCGATATTCGAGACAAGATCGCCTGCGCGTCGAGCTGCCGCCCGAGGTCGAGCTCGGTTCGGAGCAGCTCTCGCACGGCGCCGAGGCTGTCGCCTTGGTCGAAAATCGTGAAACGCGAGCTGAGGCCCAGCAGCTTGGCCTCTTCTCGAATGAATCTCACACCGAAGCTATGAAACGTCGATAGCCAGATCGCGTCGGCGGTCTCTTGCCCGACGGCCCCCGCGATGCGTTCCCGCATCTCGTTGGCGGCCCTGTTGGTGAAGGTCACCGCCAAAATGTCGCCGGGTGCCACGCCGCTCTCGATCAATCGAGCGATGCGCGCCGTGATGACTCGCGTCTTTCCCGAGCCTGCGCCCGCAAGAACCAGCAGCGGTCCCTCCCCGTGCTCGACCGCCGCCCGCTGCTCTCGGTTCATTCGCAAGGCACCGAGAGCTAACCCGCGTCGCGCAGGGGTTCAAGCCGGTACCGAAAACATACTCTGCTGTTTCAGTTGGCGTCGCGGACAGCCGCGAGGTCGCGCTCGCACTCCTCGCCCCACGGGATGACCGAATCGCCGGTCAGAGCGCCGATGAGCTCCGTGAAGTCGGTGCCGTCGTACGCCCAGTACATGACCGACTCGCGAGATACGTCGTGCGCCGGGTGGTCGGGATCTTTGTGGTCGTTGACCATCGGAGTGCCGCGATCGACCAAGCCGATGACGTGACCGACCTCGTGCGTCCAAATCGTCGCTTCGGCCAGTCTGCAGGTCAGCGCGCCGATCAGAAGCCCACTGCACGCGCGGTCGATGCGGTCACCAAACATCGCTAGATGCCGATTGTTCCACGCCACGCCCAAGACGTTCGGGTTCTCGTACTCGCCCCCGAGCCACATCGTGTGCAGCGAGATCTCGCCTTCGGACTCCTCGATGCCGACGCGCTCGCTCGCGAGAGCCTCAAGCTCGGCAGACGTCCAGATCCCATCGTCGTTCGGCGGGATGTCGCTCTCGTCCGCGACGATGACGACGCCGCCGGGCTTGTCGACCACTTGAGAAAGCGCCGCGATGAGATCGTCGGTAGTCCCGCTGCGCGGCGACATCCCGATTTCGGTGTCGAGCTCGATGTTGAGCGTGTGAAAGCCGGTGTTTCGGATGTAGTCGGCCGGCCGCTCCGCGGATGCGGGCGGTGAGCCTCCCCCGGTGCCACCGGAGCCGTTGGAACCGCCCGAGCCACCCGAGCCGCCCCCCCCGTTGGAGCTCGAATCCCCCCCGCAGCCGGCTGAAACCGAAGCGCAGAGAAAGCAAGCCAAGATCAATCGTTTCCCCATCTCAACAGAATAGCGAGTGGCCGCGGCTGGAGCACATCCGCGGGCGTCCCGCCCGCCCCAAAGGGCGATCGGAAAACGTGGCCTTGCCGTATCCGAAACGCTCCTCGAGCAGTATCATCGCCGCGAGGAGGACCCGCAATGCGTCACGCGTTCAACGGCCTCTTGGTTGCGCTAGTCATCGCCGTCGCCTGTCTCGTCGGGGCATGCAGCAGCGACGGTGGCGGAGCGGCGGGCACCGGTGGCTCCGGGGGCAGCGCCGGCAGTGGAGGCGGTCCACCGGCCGTCGGGTCCAGAGGAGGCGTCGTCAGCAGCGCGTCGGGCGACGGCTCCGCGTCGGTTCCGCCCGGCGCCGTGAGCAGCGGCACGGTCGCCATCACCGTCGACGAGCTCAATCGCGAGGACTACCCGGATCCCGATTCTCGCTGGTCCGAGGTGTTTCGCTTCGGACCTACCGAGATCACGATGACGGTGCAGGACGCGGATGACACCAGCGCGCCGATCTACGAGCTCCGGTACCGGTTCGACGATGACCAGCTCACCGTCCGCTCGTTCATCGAGCTTTAGCCGCCGGAGATAGCCGTTCCGATCGACCGCCGACGGTGATAGCGTGGCCGGCATGAGCATCAAGGTTCACCATCTCAACTACTCGCGTTCCCTGCGTGTTCTGTGGCTTCTCGAGGAGCTCGGGCTCGACTACACGATTCAACCGTGGGAGCGGGACAAGGACTTCCGCGCTCCCTCCGCAGCCGCGGAGGTTCATCCCCTAGGACGGTTTCCAATGGTGGAGGTCGATGGGCACGTGCTTGCCGAGTCGGGCGCAGTGCTCGAGTACTTCGCGGATCGGGAGGGGAAGCTGCGACCCACCACCGGCGCGGAGAAGCAAGAGTGCAGGTTCTTTCTTCACTACGCGGAGGGCTCGGTCATGCCGCCGCTGCTGGTCAAGCTCATCTTCACCAGACTACGAAGCGCGCCCATGCCATTCTTCGTAAAGCCCATCGCGCGCGGCATCGCCGACCAAGTCGACAAGAGCTACACGGACCCAGCACTCGACCTGCACCTCGGCTTCGTCGAAAAGACGCTGTCCAGTCGCACCTATTTTGCGGGCGACAGCTTCTCGATCGCGGACATTCAAATGATCTACCCGGTCGAGGCTGCCCTCTCCCGTGCATCGGGCGAGCGTCCGAACATGTCGGCATGGCGCGAAAGGGTCGCGAGTCGGCCTGCCTTCCAGCGCGCGGAGGCCAAGGGAGGCAAGGCGGTACCTCCCCCGAAACAGTAAGCACGCACACGAGCGCACTTGGCGGCGCATCGCGTGCGGTGTACGCTGGCCGTTCCCCCAGCCGTTTTCAGGAGGTCCCGATGCAGCCGCTTTCCGGGATGGACGCCTCGTTCTTGTACATGGAAGATCCGCGCACGCCGATGCACGTCGGCAGCGTATTGACGTTCGACGGTGCGATCGAGTTCGATGAATTTCGGGACATGATCAAGTCACGAATTCATCTGGTGCCGCGGATGATGCAGCGGCTGGTGATGGTACCTCTCGGGCTCGGCAAGCCTTATTGGATCGAAGACCCGGACTTCAACCTCGACCGCCACCTGCAACACATCGCGCTTCCGAAGCCGGGCGACTGGAGGGCGCTCCGAAAGCTCGCGAGCCGCACGTTCAGCGTGCCGCTCGATCGGCGGCGCCCGCTGTGGGACATGGTGTTCGTCGAGGGGCTCGACAACGTGCCGCAGACTCCCCCCGGGTCCGTCGCCCTCATCAGTCGCGTCCACCACGCGGCCATCGACGGTGTCTCGGGTGCCGACATGATGAGCATTTTGCTCGATGTCACCAAGGAGCCTCGCGAAGTCGAACCGCCCGTGCCACACGAGGTTCCTCCAGTCCCGAACGAGCTCCAAGTCTTGCGGCAGGTTGCCAAGAAGATCGCCGGCAAACCTGCCCGTATCCCCGCGTTGGTGCGCGATCTCGGAAACGTGCTTCGCGCAGGCAAGGAAGCACGCATCAAAGGGCTCGAATTACCGCCCGCGCCGTTTTCCGCACCCGCCACACCGCTCAACCAGGTCGTCTCGGACGAGCGCTGTTGGAACACGGCGCTCCTCGAGTTCGACCGCGTTCGCGCGATCAAAGAGCCGATGGAGTGCACCCTGAACGACGTCGTGCTTGCAATTTGCGCCGGCGCGCTCCGTCGCTACCTCGTGGACAAGGGCGCCCTACCCGCCGACCCCTTGGTTGCGTTCGTCCCCATCTCCACGCGGAGCAAAGATCAGCACGGCGACATGGGCAACCAGGTGTCCGGCATGTCGGTACAGCTCGCGACACACATCGCCGATCCGGTCGAGCGCCTGCAAGCGATCAAGCGGCACACCAAGGGCGGCAAGGCCTACCAAAACGCCGTAGGCGCCCAAACGATGGCCGACGTCTTCGAGTTCGTGCCGTTCGGCCTCGCGGGGCAGGCGTCGCGGCTCTACTCGCGGTTTCGCATGGCTGAACGTCACAAGCCCCCGTTCAACCTCGTGATCACCAACGTGCCCGGACCACAGCACGAGATGTACGTGGCAGGGCACCGCCTGCTGGCCACCATGGGCATGGCACCCGTCATGGACGGCATGAGCCTTCTGATTACTGTGCTCAGCTACAACGGCGTGCTGTCGATCAGTCCGACTTCGTGTCCCGACGTGATGCCGGACATCGACACGTTCGCCCGGTACCTCAGGGAATCCGCCAACGAGCTCGAAGCCGCCGTGCTCGCGTACCAGGCTCGGCAGCCAAAGCCCGAAAAGACCAAACCCAAGATTTCCCCCGAAGAAACGGCACTTTTCTTTGCACAAGTGCGAGCCGCTCTCGAAAAGGTCTCCGGCGACTCCGCGGGTGCGGGCACGTTTCAATTCCAGATCACGGGGGACGATGCGCAGGCCTGGGTCGTCGATCTTCCAAAGCGATCGGTCAGCGAAGGCACGGTCGAGCAACCCGATGCCACCCTCACCATCCGTGACGAGCACTTGGCGCTGATCACCCGGGGCAAGCTCGATCCGCAGATGGCATTCGTCCAGGGAAAGCTTCGCGTCGCCGGAGACGTCCGCAAAGCGATCGAGTTTGGTGCGCTCCTCCCGGGCGCGGCCCAGTCGCGCTAGATCGGCGCGGGGGCACGGGGATCAGCGCGATCCCATGCATTCCAAGTTCGAGTTAGGATTCGCGTGCGCAACCGCGCGCAGTGGTGAAGTTCAGCAAAGGAGTCGAGATGGAATTGGATCAGGTCTACGAGGAAGTCCTCGGTAAGCTCACGTCTTGGGGAAACACATTCGCGGAGATGCTCCCGAACCTGTTGGTGGCGATTCTCGTCATCGTCATCTTCTGGGTCATCGCGCGTTTTGCGTGCAGCGCGGCCGATCGTGCCCTTCAGCGAGTGAATACCCACACAGCGGCCCGGCAGCTGATCTCGAGCTTCCTACGCGTCGGTATCTTGATCGCCGGAGTGGTGGTCGCGCTTGGCGTGTTGAATCTCGACAAGGCACTTGCTTCGATTCTGGCCGGTGCGGGTATCGCTGGCTTGGCCATCGGTTTTGCTTTCCAGGACCTCGCGGGCAACATCATCTCCGGAATCGGCCTGGCGGTAAATCAGAAATGGCCTTTCAAGATCGGCGACATCATCGAAACCAACGACGTATTTGGGGTGGTCGACCAGATCCATCTTCGAACTTCGATCATTCGAACCCTCGACGCGAAGATGGTGGTGATCCCGAACAAACAAATCTACCAGAGCCCCGTGGTGAACTACTCGGTGTCGGGCACCCGGAGGATCGATGTCTCTTGTGGCGTCTCCTACGGTGACGACCTCGGGAAGGTGAAAAAGGTCGTGGAAGAAGCTCTCTCGGGCCTCTCCATGCGGGACAGCTCGAAAGACGTGGAAGTGTTCTTCGAAGAGTTCGGCGCCAGCTCGATCAACTTCGTCGGCCGCTTCTGGGTCGACTACAAACGCCACCCCGACGCCCTGGACGCGCGTAGCGCCGCCATCATGGCGATCAAACGGGCCTTCGGCGAGAACGACATCATGATCCCCTTCCCGATCCGGACGCTCGACTTCGGCATACGCGGAGGAGAGAAGTTGGAAGAGATGCTCCGCAAATCAGCGTGACGCCGGCGCTAATCCTGTGCCCCGGCGACCTTCCAACGAGGTCGCGGGGAGCCCTCCTTCGGAGCGGGCCAACCCTCGCGTTGCTTGGAGCGGTCCCCATCGAGCTCATCCGTTTGACCGTGTAGCAGGAGCACTTGGGTTTCATACGGCATGTCGATCCTGGCTTCGTCGAGCGCGCTCTTGATGGCCCCGATGACTTGCGAGCGAACACTGACGATGTCCGCTCGTCGCGTATCGGTCCACCATCTCGCCCGAATCGTCAACCAACTCGCCGCGAGATCCCAAAGTAGGACTTGAGGCGCAGGATCGGACTCGATGCCATCGATCCCGCGTAGGGCCTCGAGAATGACTTCTCGAGCCTTTTTGGGATCGTCCCCGTAGCCGATGCCCACATCGTACTGGCTGCGTCGCTCGTCGTACGCGGTCTTCACGACGATCTCGCTCGTATAGATGATGCTGTTGGGGATGATGACGCGCCGCGAATCGTAGGTCTTGATGATCGTCGAGCGACTCTCGATGTGTTGGACGGTGCCTTCGTATCCAGAGACCTCGATTTGGTCACCGACCTCGAAGGGCTGGCGCAGGAGCAGGAGCAACCCCGCGAGCCAGTTCTGCAGGATGTCCTTGAACGCAAAACCGATCGCCACCGAGCTGATGCCAAGGCCTGCAATGAGGTCACCGGGGTTCAGCGTTGGCATGACGATGGTCGCAGCCAACAACGCACCCACCACGAGCAAGACCCATTTTCCGAACTTGCCGAGAACTTCGCCGAGGTCAGCTCGCCCTCGTCGAGAGGCTGTCCCGCTGATCAAGCGCTTTGCAAGGAGGCTCAGCGCGTAGAAGATCGCGAAGACCACGAGCGCAACGGCGATGTTCGGAAGCAAGGCCATGAAGCCATCGACCCAGCTATCGAGTTTCTCGAGGGCGACGGCAGGGTCGAGGTCGACCGTTTGATTGTTTGTGTCTTTGTCGTCCATGGATCGGATCTCACTCGTGTGGATGTTGCGGAACGGCGCGTTTCTCTCGCGTTTCGAGCTCGCGCGCAACTGGCGGCTCGATCGGCGATGGACCTCGCGGCCGATTTGGCCCTCGTACGAGAGGCTGCGGAGTTCGCCCACGATTGATTTGAAGTCGGGTAGGCATTGACCGTTTCGCATTGCCGAAGGATTTGGTACCAAAGGCTCCATGCCTGGGTCAGGGCGCCTTTGCGCGGCTCTCGTGGCCGGAGCGATCGGGGTTGGTCTCGCGTGCGATGCTGGCGCGCAGGCGGTCGGGCAGTTCGACCTCAATCAGTTCCGTCCCTCCGAGCTCGCGACCGACGGCTTTGCGGTGAGTCACGCCGACGGGCAGGGCCATCTGCGATTCGGGGTTCAGGTCTACATCGACTACGCGCGAGATCCTCTCGAGCTAGCAGTGACGAACGGGCCGATTCCGGACCAGCGGCTTCAGCTCGTGCACACGCAGCTCACCGGACACCTGACGTGGAGCCTAGGCCTTTGGAAGCGACTGGTCCTGTTCATGGACCTCCCGTACACCTTCATCCTCGATGCGAACCTATCGGACGAGCAGGCGGGGTTCATCGATCAGTTCGCATTGAATGCACTACTGCCGGCCGGCCGGGGCCTCGGTGACTTGTACGTAGGCGCACGCGGCGTGCTCTACGGTGATCGAGAAAACGTTTTCCAACTCGCCGCACAGGCGACGCTCACGAGCAACACCGCCTCCGCCGCGCGCCCGCGGCAGAACTATCTGGGCGAAGCGCCACGGCCGCCCCACATCGGGGGATGGTTCGAAGTGCTTGGCACTTTCAACGCGGGTCGGTACGTTCGCATCCCGCTGAACGTGGGCTACAAGACCGCGTTCAGGCAGGACGTCCCCTCACTCGGCATCGGCAACCAGCTCACCTATGGCGGTGCGGTGCAGGTCTGGCTCGGACAGGAGCGCTTCATGTTGACGTTCGAGACCTTTGGACGCACCGCGGCGGCGAGTGGTACCGGGTTCGGTGGCAAGCAGGAAACGCCGGTCGAGCTCCTCGGCGGCTTCAAGTACGTCGACCCGAAAGGGATCGCTTTGGGCGTTGCCGGCACGGGCGGCGTCACACCGGCGTACGGCAGCCCCGATTGGCGCATGATTGCAATGCTCGGCTATACGATGCCCGAGAAGCCGGCCCGGGTTGGTACCGACGCGGATGCAATCGTCGACGCCGAGGACGAGTCCCCCATCGAGCCGGAGGACCCCGACCGTGACGGCGACGGTGTCCCCGACCGGATCGACAACTGCCCCGACGTGCCGGGTCCGCCCGAAAACCAGGGCTGCCCGGAGGAGCAGCTCGTAGTGATAGAAGAGAGCCGGCTCGAAATCCTCGACAAGATCTACTTCAACTTGGACAGCGCGAAGCTTCAGCAGCGCTCTCATGCCGTGTTGGATGACGTCGCTGCGGTTCTGAACGCCCACCCGGAAATCTCGACGATCCGCGTCGAGGGGCACACGGATTTCACCGGACCCTTCGACTACAACATGGACCTGTCGCGGCGGCGGGCCGACTCGGTCGTGCAGTATCTCGTGGCCGAAGGCGGCGTCGACCGAGAACGTTTGGTCGCCGAGGGCTTTGGAGAGACCCGCCCCCTCGTACCGAACGCCAGGACCAAGATGGAGCTTGCTCAAAACCGTCGCGTCGAGTTCCACATCGAAAAGCCGGAGCCCGAGGGCGCAGCGCCCGCGGAGGGAAATCAGGACTGATCGAGCGTGATCGTGATCTCGCAGGCGCCGCCATCGGTGCCGCCTGCACCCGCGTCCCCTCCCGCGCCGCCGGTCCCAGCTTGCCCCCCGATGCCACCCGCGCCGCCGGTTCCACCAGCGCCGCCCATTCCGCTGCCGCCGGTCCCACCAGCACCGCCGATTCCACCGGCACCGCCGATTCCGCCTGCGCCACCGATCCCCCCTGCTCCTGCAATCCCGCCAGCACCGCCGACTCCGCCTGAGCCACCGATCCCCCCTGCACCGCCGACTCCGCCGGCACCACCCGCTCCACCGAGTCCACCGGCGCCGCCAGCACCGCCCGCGCCGTCTTCATCGACACAGCGAACGTCGACTGACCAGCTGCAGTCGCAGTGCTCGAAACCGTCGTCGCTCACCGTCACCGTGAGCGTGTGGTTTCCAACCTCTTCGCACGTGTAAAACGTCTCCGGCAGCGCCGGGTTTGCAAACGTGCCCCCGTCTCCCATCCACAGGTACTCGATCGGGTCGCCTTCGGCGTCCTCGGCTTCTGCACGAACCTCGATTGGGAATCGAAGCGAGGTTTGAAGCGGGGCGACGACCACCTCGACCAGATCTGCGCAGACGTTGAGCTTGCCGTTGACCCGAACCGCACCGAGCTCGCGAGGGGGCACGCACCGAAGCATCACGCCCACCTCGGTGACCGCGCCCGCGGCCACGTCAAACGGAGCCGAACCCCGACAAGTCACTTCCCCGTCGTCAGAGGTCGCCTCGAGCTCGATCCCATAGCTTCCCGGCGGCAGGCCGAACACCTCGGCTGATGCCGTCGAACCGGGAGCGCTGGTGTCGATCACGCCGGTCATCGGATCCATGCCTGGTCCACGAATGATCCAAAGCACTTGGTCGATCTCGATCGACCGGTCCTCGCCCGCGACCGCGAGGCTCAACTCGATTTCGACTAGAGACGCGCACGGAACGGACGACGAGCGCGCACTACACCCGACGGCGAGCAGGGCGGCACCTACACACAACCATGGTCTCAGCACACACACGAGCGCCGAGGCTAACTCCGGACGCCGGGTCGGGTAAACCCCGCATTTATTCTCGGGCTCCGCGGCTCCGCGCGGCACCTCGTTGCTCCGCCTTCTCCCACATTTGTAGATAGCCTTCGGCGGATTTGAACAAGGGCTCGAGCTCTTCGTCGCTGACGCCATCGCGCCGGACGTCTTCGATCAGCTCGGCGACGAGGCCGAGGTGCACCATGCCTTCCGCATTGAAATCGATGGTGCGGTTGCCAACCTTCGGCTCTTGAAAAGTGATGTCGCCCGCGTACGACGTAAACGGATATGTGATCGGGTCTTCCTGCGGCGTGTCACAACTGCTGTCGTCTCCGAACCGCGGCCCGGGCGCGCGTGCAAAGCCATTGAGGTCGAAGCCGAATCCCTCCGCGGGGAAGGCTCCGCGGTCGCGCATGAGCTGAATGCGCTCTTGATAGCCGTCGTCCATCGTAGCGGGCTCGGTTTCCGAGCGGCAGCGCCGAAAATCCGCTTTGGAGACGCCGCCGAGCTCGTAGAGCAGCCCGTCGTTGTTGTTGCCGTGGGTCCCGACGGCCGGGTAGTCGCTTTCAGTCAGCATCGCGAACGCGCGCCGGTACGCAAGCCTCGGAAGGTGATCCACCTCGATCACCATGCCTCGCTTCATGATCTCCTCGATCAGAAGCTCGCCAAGGGGCGTGAGACCCGCGTTCTGGCAGAAGTCTCCGTCACGTGGGCCCTCGGCGGTGAGCTCCGGCAGGTATTGGACGAGCGTTCCAATGGGGTCGTCGGCGAAACCGCGAACGCCGTCGTACTCGGGAGGCGGTGAATCGTAGACCTCCCGGGGCATGTTGATTCCCGGAAACGTCAGCCGGCCTCGGTCGAACACGGTGGGCACGTCGCTGAGCTCCGGAGGACACTCGTTGAAGTTCGACCAATGGCCGGTCAACGCGAAGTTCCCGAGGTCGATGAACCGTTTGTCTCCATCCCCTGCCGAGAACGCGCTGTCGAACTTGTGGTTGGGGAAGAGAACGCGCACACCCTTGTCGTAGTATTCGTTCAACTTGTCGATCACGGTCGTCTCGTCGCACTTCGCAAAGCCCTCCGGGGGCACGAGAAAACAGTCGAAAAGAAAGGACGTTTCGATCCCGAGGACGACGGCGAGCTTTCCGCTGCGAATGACTTCACGTGCCTCGGCCGGGCTTTTGACGATTCGAAACCAGCCCTTTCCCGGGCCTCCCGCCTGTGCATCGATGTACCGCTCCAAGCCGTAGGTCTCCTCGATGATGCGGTCGACCGAAACCATGTCGTTGCATTCAAACCGAGCAGGCTTGCTTCCGAGCGCGACGAAGATGTCGCACAGAAACTTGATCGTCATCGCGTGCTGGACGAGCAGCCGCATGCCGGCGAGGTGCGCACGCTCGATCCACTTGTAGTATTGAGTCTGGTGTGTGGCGCTTCGGCGCGCGTCCGGCCACGAGGTGAAGTCCGGGTAGCCCGCGGTCGCGTGATTGAAGCCGGGCGTCATACCGGCCACGAGCGGAAGCAGGATCTCCTCGACGGAAAGGTTGCGGTTGTCGAATGCGAAACCGAGTAGATCCTGTCGACCCTCGTCGCCATGCGGAACAGTGCAGTCGGAGAGCGCGTGCTCGACGCCGAGCCGATGATACGCGGACCCGTGAAACAGACCGCCCCCCGCAAACCCGAAGTTCGTGAACAGATGCGCATGCGTCTCGGCGAACCCAAATACCGAGCCATCGTCGAATTCCGGCGGGGTCACCTCGCCCTCCGCGTCGACCGATAGCTCCGGAAAGCGCGCGCAGCTCGATTGGTCGATCAGCTCGACCGCGTCGGCGTCGTTGCGTTCCATCGAGATCCCGGAAGCTGACAGGTAGCCCCCGGACTTCAGATGCCGCAGCCAGACGCGTCCCCGTCCGTCCACGGGAGAGACGAGCTCCCACTCCCCTTCGGATTGAAAGTCATCATCGATCTCGATGACGTCCCCGATCTTCGTCGTATCGGATTCGAGCACGGAGCTGCGTTGAAGACGATTGCCATCCGAGACGAGGTACTGCTCGCTTTCGTCGAACAGCAGATAGACGCCTAGATCGGCTGGTCGCATGAGGAAACGCGACGCTTGCTCGGGTGTTGAAGCCGACGCCTCGAACGCATCCCCGGACTCCGACGGCGCGATGAAACGCGTGCCACCGGAAGCGCTTATCGAAACGCAGCGGTTCGCGAACGCGAAGACGTCCACGGCTGGGGCCGAGCTCGAAGTGCCGTTATTACACCCGCCAAACGGTGTGGCGAGCAGACAGAACGCGAGGGCACGAGCTCGCCAGCAAGACATCACTGCGGACTACCATGTCACCACCGCACGGATCAACACGTTCCGCTAGCAGAAGACTGTCGAGGATCGCTCCGATCACGAGACCGTGTAGAGCTGATCCATGAATCCGATGGCGAAATCGCTGACTGCGCCGCGATCGGGCATCGCGGCCGCTGCACCGTAGAGCGCCGCCATTCCTTCTGCCGAGCCCGGGGGCGCTTCGCGGGCCTCTTGCATGGCTGCACGTAGGTCGGAAATCAGCGGGTCGGTCACGCCGGCGTGCGCGGGAGTCACCATCATGTGCAAAGCCGAGGGGAACTGATTGCGATCGAGGTGCCAGCCACGCGCGTCCATCTTTTCACCAAGCGTGAACACGTTGACCTCGTCGGAGTCGAACGCAAACACCGTCATGTGCGGCTTTCCCATGATTCGCAAGCCATCGATCGATTCGACGCCAGCTTTGATTCGATTGGTTGCGTCCATCGCGACCTTGGCGAGCTCGACGTAGCCTTCTTCACCGAGGTGGTGCATTACCGCCCACGCGGCCGCGACGGCTCCACCAGGCCGGGCGCCGGCAAGCGTCGGCGTCACGTAGAGCCCGCCAGGCCAATCCGGAAACGCGTAGAACTGGTGCTTCCGGAGGGATGCGTCCCGATAGGTGACCGTCGAAGCGCCCTTCGCGGCGTAGCCGTACTTGTGCACGTCGGCGGAGATCGACGTGACCCCCTTCGCTCGGAAATCCCAAATCGGGACGTCGTATCCGAGCTTGCTCACGAACGGGAGCATGAAGCCCCCGAGGCAACCGTCGACGTGCATCAAGATGCCGCGCTCGTCCGCGAGAGCGGCGATCTCCTCGATCGGATCCACGACACCGTACGGATAGCAAATCGCAGACCCGATCAGAATCGCGGTGTCGTCGTCGATGGCCGCCTCGATCGCGTCCGGGTCGGCACGCCAGTCATCCCTTAGCGCCGTGAACTCGATCTGCATGTCGAGATAGTGCGCGGACTTCACGAAAGCCGGATGGGCACTGACGGGCGCAACGATCTTCGGTCTTCCTGCGTTCGGCCGGTTCTTCCGCCACCATTCCCTCGCTGTCTTCATCGCCATGAAGATCGACTCGGTGCCCCCCGAGGTCATGCTGCCCGCGGCAGCGTCCCCGCCGTGCAGCATGCTTGCAGTCATCGCGACGACTTCGTTTTCCATCTGCTTGAGGCTCGGAAACGCCATGGGGCTGAGACCGTTTTCGGCCATGAACATCGAGTACGCATCGTGCAGCAGCTTCATTACTTGGTCTCCGGCGTAGTAGACGAGACTGAATGTCTTGCCGCCTTTCCAATCGACGTCTTTTCCGCGGTGCGCCTGGAGCTGCTCGAGAACCGAGTCGGGGCTCATCCCCGTCTTAGGGAGCGAGGGTTTCGTCATGGCCCCGAGGATGTACCGGTCAGCCTGTGAAAGGAAGAGGGCTTCCTGCTCCATAGACGTCCCACGCGGCCCCCGCTAGACTCCGCCGTCATGCGGTTGTGGTCCTTGCTCGGTTTGATTTGCCTCGGAGTGGGATGTTCGGAAAACGACGGCTCTTCGGGTGCCGTTCAGGTCGCCGAAGCAGAGCTGACGTTTCTGGGCGTCACCCAATGGCTTCTCAGGTATGGCGAAACGACTATCTTTTTGGACGCGTACTTCAGCAGGCCGGTTGACCGGGTAAGTGGATCTACGGACGAGGGACTCGACTTGATGCAGCGGGTTCTCGACGAGGCCGGCGTCGAGTCGGTCGACTTCATCTTGGTGGGTCACAGTCACTTCGATCATGCGATCGACGCCGGCTCGGTCGCGATGCTGACCGGCGCACAGGTCATCGGCTCCAAGACCACGTGTTTCGTGGCCCAGTCAGCCGGACTTCCCGAGGATCGCTGTACGGTCGTCGGCACGGGCGACGAGATCCAGCTCGGCGAAGCTCGGATGCGCGCGGTGCGAACGATCCACACCCTGCCCGACCTCATTGGTCGTTTCATCGAGCTCGAGGAGGTGCCCACTCCAGAGGAGAGTTGGGCCGCCCCCGCCGGCGGGCCGGTCAGCTACCTGCTCTCGTTTCCCGGCGACGAGCCGTTCACGTTGTTCTACACCAACTCGATCTCCTCGATCGACGGAGACGACGGCTCGGGAGAAGACTATCGCGCAAACCTCGAAGCGGCGTTCGCCGACATCAACTCGACGACCGCGTGGCTCAGCCCGGTCGGTTTCCTCTCCGAGGAGACCGATCTCGCGGACTACTTCTCGATCATTCGCCCGGAGTTCGCGGTTCCGCAGCACTTCGACGGCCTGACCCCCGACATCGAGGCAGGCCTCTCCGACCCCTTCGTGCCCCAAACCGCCCTCACCCAAGTCGCCGCCGATCAAGGCACGACCATCGTCGCCCCGACAGCGTACTTCCAAACCCTCACCCTCACGGCGACCTCGCTGACCCCGAACTAGCCACCCCGGCGTTTCAACTATCGGCCGACACCGGCCTCGTGCATGGCGAGATTCTTACCGAAGCTGTTGCTCCTCACCTTGAGCCTCGGGTTTGCCTTGGTGGCGTCCGAGCTGGTGGTGCGGAGCTTTTACCCGGTGGGTGCCGGTTCTTCGTTCGAGTTTCGAATTCCGCATCCTGTTCTCGGCTGGAGCCTGCAGCCGGGCGCGAGCTATACCAATCGCCTCGCTCAAGAGGACGTGAGGGTGCGCTACAACTCGCAAGGCTTTCACGACGTCGAGCACGCCCTGGCCCATCCCGAAGGGAAGCTGCGCGTGCTGGTCCTCGGCGACTCCTACATGGAGGCGTACTCCGTTCATTTCTCCGATTCCTTCCATGCCCGCCTTGCCGAGCAGGCTCGACAGGCAGGTGTCGACCTGGAGGTGATCAACATGGGCGTGGGCGGCTACGGAACGCTTCAGGAGTATCTGATCTTCCAGGAGATCGGACGCCACTACGACCCCGACCTCGTTCTCCTGGCGTTTTATCCGAACAACGACGTCGCCAACAACAGCATCGAGCTCGAACGGAAACGTTCGACCTCGGGAATCAAGATCGAGAGTAGGCCATTCCTGGACATCGAGGCGAAGGACGAAGAATGGCGCGTCACACGCGTCGACTACGACGGGGCCCAGAGTCGCTATCAGACCGCGCGAGAAGCCCGGCGGAAGTGGCGCTTCGTGCGAGAGAATTCGGCGCTTCTTCGCTTCACGTGGGCGCGCATGGAAACCCTGCGTCGCAAGCTCGCGTCAAGCACGGGGGGGACGACGAGCCCTCTCGACACAGAGCTAGCCAACCTCGGTGTGCACCGCTGCAACGAGCACCCTGCTTTTACGCGCGGATGGGAACTGACGCGCCGCTCCCTGGACCGCCTCGCTTCTGCGGTGGAGAATGAAGGCGCAGAGCTCGTCGTGTTCAACGTACCCGGCGTGCTCGAGACGGACCCTGCGGCGGCGGCAGAAGCGTGGGGACAGGCGAAATCCACGGACGAGCTGTGCTTCGAGCAGGCGCAAGCGCACGTGCGACTTCGCGCAGTGCTCGCTGAGCTCGGGATTCCGATGATCGATTTGCTCGGCCGCTTCCGCTCGGCGGTTCGAGAGGAGGGCTCGGTCGTATTTCGTGAGGACGGCCACTGGGGTCCAATCGGCCACGCCATCGCCGCCGGCACGGTCTTCGAGGAGCTTCGACGTCTGGGCCTCTTGGCTACTTACCGATCGCCGCAGCGAGGCCTTCGGGGTCGGCCACGCTGACCCACAGCAGGGAGTGGTCCCGAAACCCGATGATTTTCGGGATCTTGTTCACGAATGCAATCCACAACCCTTTGTGATGGTTCGTGCCGAAGGTGATCCCGTCGTCGGTGAAGCTGAGCCGCAGCCCGACGGCGGTGTACCAGCGGTGAGGGCCGGTGACGCGCGTGTGGTCGACGTTGTCGAGCGTGGTGTTCACGCTGAAGCGCCCATAGGTCGCGATGAGCTTGCCATCGTCGGTAATCTCGACGCCGTCCTCCTCACTCACGCCAAGCACCAAGAATAGTGGCGCCCAACGCTTGTCGAGCCGGTAGGGGAAGTGCCTCGAGGTCATGGCTTCAGGTCTTGGTGGCTGGTGTGAAGCTTTGACGATGCGCGTCTTTTCCGCCACCTCGAATGTCGCCCCGGTGGTTCTTTCGGCGCTGGCGAGCACGCCGCCAAGGGTTTTGCGCCAAGCTCGAGGATACCCCGTCCCGAGAATACCGGATCGACGAACATGGCACCGGACTCGGGGCTTCCCCAGGTCCCGCAGTGGTGCATGGTGTCTCCGAGTTGAAGCGCTCGCACCACGTCGCGGCCTTTGAAATCGAGCCGAACCGCCCCCTCAGAGAGACCGTCCGCGACACTGAGCGTGGCGGAGTCCGCGATGGCAGGTTTCTCGAGCGTGATGGATCCACCGCGGACCACGACGTCGCCGACGCCGAGCGCGGTCGGCGAGGCTGCGATCAACTCCGCGGACTGCACCATCACGCCCCCGGAGAAGTCGTTTTCGCCCTTCAGCACGAGCCGTCCGCTGTCGAGTCGAAGACCGCCCGGTCCAGTGAGGTGCACCGGCGCATCTCCGTAGGCGGCACCGTCGAACTCGGAGGGGGAGTTGTCGAAGACACGCACCAGGAGCGCGCTTGCGTCGTCGAGAATCGCCTCGTCCAAAACGATCCGCCCGCGCAGGCGAGCCGCACGCGCCAGCACGGGGCGAAATTTCTGGTGCGGGCCCAAGCGTCGCTGAAGAACGTGCCCCTCTTTGCTCAAGGCGAACCATACGGTGCCTGTACCGACGCCGCCCGGCCTTGCACGCGAATGAGGACGGAACTTCGGCAAGGCGTAACGCCCTTCCTCGTTTTTCCTCGAATCGGGGTCGAAGTGCATGGTCGCGCTCGAGTCGACGACCGGTACGGCAATGACCTTCGCCGCGTCGTCCCGCAGCGTTCCACGGCCATCGTAGCCTTTGGTCGTGGGATCGACCACGGTTGGCGGGCCCACTACGACAAAGACGTGTCCCGTGTCTCTCGGCTTGGGACGGCTCTCGTCGGCCGGCTTGGCATAGCGTCCCATCGCGTACGCGCCGATGTCGCCTGGCTGCAGGTCCTCGAAGTCCGTCACCGGGTCGAAGCCGGTCTCCTCGACGTGGTCACTGCGGAGGTACTGCGCCACCACGAATGCTCGCGGCCATGGTCTTCGACTCTCCCGCAGCGCGAAGTCCTCGGAGTAGACGTGGTTGTGCTGGTCCCGACGCTGCTGTGAATGGAGCACGGCGGCATGGAGCGGTGAGACCGTGTTGAGCACGAAGGTGAGCCACCCCGAGCAGTCGGTCGACGCAAGCATGGAGTGTGCCTCGGTCGGCTCCAGTTGGACCTGCGGCTCACCCAGCCGCTTTCTCGGGCCGAGCAATCTCTGGTGGCTGTAGCTATTGCTTGGAGGCGGCTCCCTCGCTTCGTCGTTCAACGCTTGAATCACCGAGGTCGAAAACCGGACCATGGCCTCCGACAGTTGCTCGGCGGAATCCGGGGCCGGACGACGCGGTTTGCGTTCCTCGGCCGTCGTCGGTCCGCGCTGCGGCAAAGCGCACGACGCGACGAAGAAGAGCATCGCAAGACGTGTGTTGTAGAGCACGACTCGTTCCCTGTTTCCCAAACTCGACCGAGGCAAGCACCCGGGCTCGGAAACAGGTTAGATCGAGCGGAGGACCGGTACCAAAATCCCTGTTCCCACGTGGCGCATATCCACGGAAGCAACCAGGTCGCGTCCATTAGCGGGGTGCGGCTGCGATGTTGCCACCGTCGACGGTCATGACGCATCCCGTCGTGCTGGGTGCGAGCGCCAGATTGACGAATGCTTGGGCCACGTCGTCCGCAGTGACCTCGCGGTGCAGCAGGTTCGACCGGTAGTACGCGTCGGGGTCGAGACCGCGGGCGGCGGCCCGGCGCGCGACGTCCTCCTCGGCGAGCAGATCGGTCCGAATGCGGTCGGCGTTCACGGCATTGCTCCGCACCCCGATGCTCCCACCTTCGATCGCGTACTGCTTCATCAACGCGATCACCGCCGCCTTGGGAATGGCGTAGGGCCCGAAGCGCTTGCCGGGATTGAACGCTGCTTTCGAGGCGTTGAACAGGAGAAACCCGCCCATCGCCTGTTGGCGCATCACCTTCATGGCCGACGACGCGAGATACTGATGGGAAAAGAAGTTCACGTCGAAGCTCTGCTTCAACTCGGCGGTGCTGATCTCGTCGATCGCGCCTTGGGGAGCAATCCCGGCGTTCGACACGATGCCGTCTAGGCCCCCAAATTCGCGAACGCAGCGTTCGACGCTTTCTCGCACGGCGCGCTCGTTCGAAACGTCGACGGCCTCCGAGCGGGCTCCGAGCGGCGTAGCCACTTCGAGCAGCGCCTCGCGATCGCGATCGGTCAGGTACAAGGATGCACCGGCGTCCGCGAAGGCACGAGCACAGGCGGCCCCGATGCCCCGCGCTGCGCCCGAGACGTACACCACCCGACCCTGCAACGGCTTGGGCTGCGCTTTTCCGAGCTTCGCCTGCTCGAGCGACCAGTATTCCATGTCGAAGAGGTCCGCCGTGGGAAGCGTTTCGTATTGGCCTACGGCTTCGGCAGCTTCGATCACGCCAAGGGTATGCTCGTAGATATCGCCCGCGATCGCTGCCGCCTTTTCCGTCGTACCGATCGAGATCAGGCCGACTCCGGGCACCAACACCACTCTCGGATCGGGGTCGAGCTCCGCCACCTCGCGCTGCTTGGCTTTCGACTCGCGCGCGACGTAGGCCCGGTACTCTTCCCGATAGGCTTGAAGCCTCTCCTCGATGTGCGAAGCCATCGTCGTCGAATCCATCCCGGAAGCCAGATTCAAGAGCAAAGGCACGCGCTTGGTTCGAATCACGTGGTCGGGCGTCGCCGGGCCGCGCTGGGTGATCGAGCCGAGGTCCTTGCGGGCGAGGAACCTCTGGATCCTGTCGTCGTCGCGGAGGCTCAGGAGGTAGCGCCTCTCGCCCTCCCCGAGCTTTCCGCGCAAGACGGGTGCAAGGGTGGCATAGTCGAGATCGAGTCGCGAAACCTGGCTCGGCTCGGCCGCGGCGGCAGCGGACTTCGCGTAGCGCTCGGCTTTGTCGACGGCGGCAATGTGCCTTTCGTAGCTCTCCCTCGCGGTTTGACCGAACGTGAAGAGCCCGTGACGAAGCAACAACAGACCTTCAGCCGCCGGATGTCGCTCGTAGGTTTCCGCAGCGAGCTTGGCGAGCGCGTACCCCGGCATGATGTAGGGGACGATCGCCAGCGTGTTGCCAAAGACCTCCCGGCAGATCTTCTCTGCGTCCGGCTGATCCACGAGCGCGAGAATGGCATCGGCGTGGGAGTGGTCGATGAACTTGTGTGGCAGGAACGCATGGAGAAGCGTTTCGACAGAGGGGTTTGGCGAGCTCGAGTCGATCAGTCGAGTCCGCTGCGCGTTGACCATGTCTTCGTCTGAGAGGGTGTCACGCTCGCGCAGCGCACCGAGACTGTCGAGACGGACCGCAGGGAGCCCTCGAGGCTCGATACCGCCGAGGTCCCAGCCACTTCCTTTGACACAAAGGACCGCGACCTCCCTTCCCGTGTCGTCGCGCACCGTG
>JBFGKE010000019.1:0-60675 GCA_041576815.1 Polyangiales bacterium | reverse complement strand
GCGGGGGGGGGGGGGGGGGGGGGGGATGAAGAGTCCACCAGGGTAAACTACGACGACGTCAGTCACGCACGGGCACGGACACTGTCGCTGACTCTGACACGCACCGCGGATTGGCCCTGCTTGACTTGTCCTTTGGGCGAGAGCCAGGGTGGTTTCTGTTGAACGCGCTCAATCGGAAGTTGGTTCGGGAGGTGGTGCGGCTGCGGGGACAGGCGCTGACGATTGCGGTCGTCGTGGCCTCGGGAGTCGCCTGCTACATCTCGCTTCAAAGCGCGTGGCACGCCCTCTATCAGTCGCGCGACCTCTACTACGAAACCAATCGCTTCGCCGACGTCTTCGCACACCTCGACCGGGCGCCGAAATCAGTCGCCGGGCAGGTCGCCGAGCTTCCAGGCATCGCCCGCGCGTACCCCCGCATCGTCGAGCAGGTGCGTCTGCCCATGGACGATCTGATCTCCCCCGCGCGCGGCGACCTGATCTCGATCCCGTCGACGGGCAAAGCCCCTCTCAATGGCTTGGTGCTTCGCGCCGGACGCAACCTCGAGCCCGGCCGATTCGACGAGGTGCTGATCAACGAGCCGTTTGCGCAGGCGCACGGTCTCGAGCCGGGCGATCGGCTTTCGGCCGTGATCAACGGCAAGCTTCGTGACCTGTTGATCGTCGGGCACGCGCTTTCACCGGAGTACGTCTTCGCCGTCGACACCGGGCTGCTGATGCCCGACGATGCGCGGTTCACGCCGATGTGGATGCTCGAAGACGCCATCGCGGCGGCCTATCGGATGGAGGGCGCGTTCAACGATTTGGCGGTGAAGCTCGAGCCCGGCGCCAACAAAGACGCCGTGCTCATCGCGATCGATCGCATCCTCAAGCCATACGGTGGTCTCGGCGCCATCGCGCGCGAGCGCCAGCTTTCTCACTCGATCCTGACCAGTGAGATCCAGGGAATAGAAACGCTCGTGATTTTCTTGCCGAGCGTCTTTCTCGGAGTGGCTGCGTTTCTCTTGAACGTCGTGTTCAGCCGCCTGGTCACGCTGCAGCGGCCGCAAATCGCCGTTCTCAAAGCCATCGGCTACGAGAATCGAAGCATCGCCTTTCACTACTTGAAAATGGTCGCTCTGATCGTCAGCTTCGGAGCGCTGATCGGGCTCGGCCTCGGTGTGTGGCTCGGCAAAGAGATGCTCGCGATGTACTCGGAGTTTTTCCGGCTTCCCCAGATGCCGCATCGCGTGGACCTGACCGTCAGCGCCAACGCGATCCTGTTCAGCCTGCTTGCCGGTGGCCTCGGAGCCTCGCTTGCCGTCCGCGCCGCAGCCCAGCTTCCACCGGCCGACGCGATGCGCCCACCGGCGCCCGCCAAGTACAGGAAGACCGCTCTCGAGCGCTGGGGGCTGGCACCCTGGATCACGCAAACGACGCTGATGGTCGTTCGAGAGATCGGACGCCGCCCAGGCCGCACCGCGCTGTCGTCCCTGGGAATCGCCCTTGCGCTCTCGATCGTCATCCTAGGTCGATTCGGCTACGACGCTTACGGCCCGATGATGATGGTCCAGTTCGAGAATCAGCAACGCGAGGATCTGACCGTGAGCTTCTTGGAGGCGATGCCCGAGCGAGGCCTCGGCTACCTCTCGCACGTCCCTGGCGTAGAGGAGGTCGAAGGGCTTCGCACGACACCGGTTCGCATGCGCTCCGGGCATCGGTGGCGTGACACGGTGCTGATCGGGGTCCCGAACGGCGCGCAGCTTCGGCAGCTCTTCAGCCTGGACTTCGACCAGGTGACCGTCCCGAAAGAAGGCGTTCTGCTGACGAGCGTTCTCGGCGACATCCTCGGCGTGAAGACCGGCGACGTCATCGAAATCGAGCTCAAGGAAGGCGACCGAGGTGACCGAGAGCTCACGGTCGCAGGCCTCATCGAAGAGGGCTTTGGGCTTCAGGGATACATCGCCAAACCCAATCTCCACCGGCTCCTGCGCGAGGCGCCGAGGTTCTCGTCGGCGCTTCTTCGAATCGACGCCCCCATGGAGAGCGAAGTGCAGGCACGTCTGAACGAAATTCCCGCTGTGCAGGCAGTGTCCCGCAAAAAGGACACGCTCGCGAGCTTCGAAAAACAAACCGACGAAACGATGCGCGTCATGACGCTCATCATGACGCTGTTCGCCACCGCGATCGCGATCGCCATCGTCTACAACAACGCCCGCGTGAGCGTCTCGATGCGCGGAAGAGACCTCGCGACGCTCCGCGTGCTTGGATTCACGCGGGCCGAGATCTCGACGATCCTCCTCGGGGAGCAGGCAGTGCAGATCGCGCTCGCGATTCCGCTCGGCCTCGTCCTCGGCAGGCTCGGCGCGAAAGCGCTGATCGCTTCGTGGACGAACCCCGAGATCTTTCGCATTCCCTTCATCATCTCCGATCAAACCTACGCTTTTTCCGTTGCCGTCGTGCTCGCGTCCGGCATCGCAAGCGCGCTTCTCGTACGGCGAAAGCTCGACCGCCTCGACTTGATCGGCGTTCTGAAAACCCGAGAATGACGTCGTTCCGGCTGTCGCGCGGGTCGACGGTTGCAATCAACGTCGCTGCCGCGGAACATGAAAGGTGTGACGTACGTGATTCGGCCCGCTGTAGTTTCGGACGTCGAGCGGCTCGAGCGTCTGATCGCTCAGGTGCGCGCGGGCATCACCTCGCTGGCGATCGACCGCGACACCCTGCTTCGGCGGCTCGAACAGTCGGAGGCCTCGTTCGAGGCGCATGTATCCGAGCCCGGCGACGAGCGGTATTTCTTCGTGCTGGAAGACCCCGAGCGCTACGAGATCGCGGGCATGTGCGCCATTCGCGCAGCGGTCGGTCTGGTCGACGCGTTCTACAGCTATCGCGTGGGGACCGAAGTACACGCTTCGAAGGAGCTCGGCATCCATCGACGGCTCCCGGCCCTGTACCTCTCGAATGACTACACCGGCTGCTCGGAGCTCACCTCGCTGTTCTTGGGACCCGGAGAGCGCGGTCGGGGTTTGGGTACGCTGCTCTCCAAGTCTCGGTTTCTTTTCATGGCAGAGTTCCCTCGGCGTTTCGCCGACAAGGTGATCGCGGAAATCCGAGGCGTCTCCGATGACGAGGGTCGCTCGCCCTTCTGGGACGGGCTCGGGCAACACTTCTTCGCGATGGATTTCCCCACCGCAGACCATCTCGTTGGCGCCGGGAACAAATCCTTCATCGCCGAGCTCATGCCGAAACACCCCATCTACGTCCTGTTCTTGCCGCAGGAAGCGCAAGACGCGATCGGTAAACCGCACGGCAACAGCGAACGTGCGCTCGAGCTGCTGGTGGCCGAAGGGTTTCACTACGAGAGCTACATCGACATCTTCGACGCGGGGCCTACGGTGGAATGCCGCCGGACCGACATTCGCGCGGTGCGGCAAAGCCACCATCGACGGGTTCGCATCGCCGCGATTGAAGCCGGGGGACGAAGAGCGCTACTGAGTAACACGCTGCTTCGGCGCTTTCGGTGCTGCCTCGCCGAAGTGTCGTCGGAGGGGGCGGACGTCGTCACGATCGAGCGCGCCACTGCGGATGCGCTTCAGGTCTCGGAGGGCGAGCCGCTCCGGGTGCTAAGCTTGTAGAAAGGCATGACGAGCCTCTTCATCGACGGCGCGTGGACGGAGGGCGAGGGATCTTCGCTCGAATCGATCGACCCGGCCACGGGACACGTCGTTTGGTCGGGGAACGAGGCGGCCGACGCGCAGGTCGACCGAGCGTTCCAAGCCGCCCACGCGGCGCGGCTCCGGTGGGCCGCAACCCCGGTCGAGGAGCGAACGGCCTGTTTGAGGCGGTTTGCAGGCCGGGTCGACGCCCGCCGGAACGATCTTGCTCGCGTCATCTCGCTCGAGACCGGGAAACCCGGCTGGGAAGCGCGGTCCGAGGTGGCGTCGGTCGTCGGTAAGATCGAGATTTCGATCGAGGCCTACCATCGTCGGACCGGCACGGTCGAACGCGATCTCGGCGGGGCGCGGTCGGTCGTTCGGCACGCGCCGCACGGTGTTCTCGGCGTGCTCGGCCCCTTCAACTTCCCCTGCCACCTGCCGAATGGGCACATCGTTCCGGCGCTGCTCGCCGGTAATGCCCTCGTGCTGAAGCCAAGCGAGCACACGCCTTGGTGCGCCGCCGAGCTCGCTCGATGTTGGACCGAAGCCGGACTACCCCACGGCTGTTTGAATCTGCTCCAAGGTGGAAGTGAGATCGGGCGCTCGATCGCGGCGCACCCGCACCTCGACGGCCTCTTGTTCACGGGCAGCGCAGCGGCCGGACACGCTATCCACCGGGGCTTCGGCGGCCGTCCGGAAACCGTTCTCGCGCTCGAGATGGGAGGCAACAACCCTCTCGTCGTGGCCGACACGGCCGACGTCGCTGCGGTCGTCTACATCATCCTGCAGTCCGCCTACGTGACGGCAGGTCAACGGTGTACGTGCGCGCGGAGGCTCTTTGTGCCCGAAGGCCGCTCTGGTGACGCCCTCGTCGATCGTCTGGCCGAGGCCGTGGACGCGCTCCGGGTCGGACGGTTCGATGACGACGCGCCACCCTTCATGGGACCCGTGATCTCGGAGGCGGCCGCAGACGCCCTGGTTTCAGCACAAGAACGGCTCATCCGCCTCGGGGGCTTCGCGCGTTGCACGATGCGCAAGCTGCGCGCCGGCACCGGCCTGGTATCGCCCGGGTTGATCGACGTGAGCGGCGTACGCGACCTCCCCGACGAAGAGCACTTCGGCCCGCTCCTCCAGCTCGTACGCTACGGTGACTTCGAGGATGCCATCGATCGGGCGAATGCCACGCGCTTTGGGTTGGCCGCCGGCCTGGTCGGGGGTAGCCGCGCGCAGTGGGAGAGCTTTCTTCGCCGAGTCCGTGCGGGCATCGTGAACTGGAACCGGCCGCTCACGGGCGCGAGCAGCGCGGCCCCGTTCGGCGGCGTCGGCGCGAGCGGGAATCACCGCCCCAGCGCGTACTATGCGGCCGACTATTGCGCCTACCCCGTGGCATCCATCGAGCAGGACACGCTCGCGCTCCCGAGCGAGCTGCCTCCGGGAATGACGCTGTGACGGAGGTCAACTTCGATGGCCTCGTCGGCCCCACCCACAGCTACGGGGGACTTTCGGTCGGGAACCTCGCCTCGCAGCAGAGCGCCCATACGGTGTCGAACCCCAAGGAGGCGGCCAAGCAGGGCCTCCGAAAGATGAAGCTGCTTCACGACCTCGGCGTTCCGCAGGCCGTGCTGCCCCCACATGCGCGCCCGGCCGTCGACGTATTGCGGAAGCTCGGATTTTCAGGACGGGACGAGGAGGTGCTTCAGGGCGCGCGGCAGCGGGAGCCGGCGCTCTTTGCAGCCTGCTGCTCCGCCTCGAGCATGTGGGCCGCCAACGCGGCCACGGTTTGTCCGAGCGGCGATTCGCGCGACGGCAAGGTGCACTTCACGCCCGCCAATCTCAGGAGCAACCTCCATCGCGCCATCGAGGCCCCGACCACAGCCCGTATCTTGCAGGCGGTGTTTCCCGACCCCGCGTGTTTCGTCCACCACTCGCCGCTGCCCGCGGTCGAGCTCTTTGGCGACGAAGGCGCCGCCAATCACACGCGTTTTGCCTTCGACGCAGAGGCACCCGGCCTTCAGCTCTTCGTGTACGGTCGAAGCCTCGTGGCGCCGGCCAGCTCGGTCCCTACCCGGTACCCCGCGCGCCAGTCGCTAGAGGCTTCACGCGCTGTGGCGCGCCTTCATGGCATCGAACCGGCGCTACTGGTTTTTGCGCAGCAGTCGGCCGATTCCATCGACGCGGGGGCGTTCCACAACGACGTGGTCTCGGTGGGGCACCGAGACGTGTTCCTGTTTCACGAGCTGGCTTTTCGGGACCAGGCCGGCGTCAAGGCCGAAATCGACACGAAGGCCCGCGGTCGAGTGCGGTGGATCGAGATTGCCGCAAGCGACGTGACCCTCGACGAGGCGATCGCCACCTATCTCTTCAACAGCCAACTAGTCACGCTCCCGTCCGGCCTCATGGCCCTGATTGCGCCCCGGGAGTGCCAGGACTCGAAGCGGGTGTGGGCCCGCTTGCAAGGCCTTCTGCAGGAGCTCGGCTTTCTCGAACGCATCGAGATCGTCGACCTCGGGCAAAGCATGAGAAACGGCGGCGGCCCGGCATGCCTTCGTCTTCGCGTCGACCTGAGCGATCGGGAGATGCGCAGAATGAATCGCGCCGTGATGCTCGATGACGATCTCTTCGAGAAGCTGGACGCCTGGATCGACGTGCACTACCGCGACCGGCTCCAAGAGGCCGATTTGGCCGATCCGCTTCTGCTCAGAGAGTCGAATACTGCCCTCGACCAGCTCTCTCAGCTCATGCAGCTCGGCTCGGTGTATCCGTTTCAGCGCTGACTCGGTCGTCGAGCTCGGGTTACGCTCCGAAGGTGGAGACCTGGGAGCACTTCCCTCACGAGGCCGACATCGGTGTGCGAGGCCTTGGAAATTCGGCGGCCGCCGCGTTCGAGCAGGCTGCGCTCGGGCTGACGGCGGTCGTCACCGACCCGGCCCTCGTGGGAGCCCAGGATCGAGTCGCCATCACCTGCGAAGCCCCAAGCCTGGACGTCCTGCTCGTCGATTGGCTCAACGCGCTGATCTACGAAATGACCACCCGCTCGATGCTGTTTAGCCGCTTCGAGGTGAGCCTCGATGGACTGCGCTTGTCCGCCACCGCGGAAGGGGAACCGGTCGATCTACAAAAACACGAGCCCGTGGTAGAACCCAAGGGTGCGACATTTACCGAGCTTCGAGTCGAAAGCGACGATGAAGGGCAGTGGGTCGCACAGTGCGTGGTCGACGTTTGATCGGCCAGGCTAGGAGGCGCCATGGACATCGCGCCGCTTCGACGAATATCCGAGGATCAATGGGAGCTCGCGCCAACGGGCAAGATGCGCGCGCCGGTGGTCTTTTACGCGGACCGAGAGCTCCTCGAGGCGATGGACGACAAGGTTCGGGACCAGGCGACCAACGTGGCGACCCTCCCAGGGATCGTGAAGGCAAGTTACGTCATGCCAGATGGTCATTGGGGCTACGGCTTTCCAATCGGGGGTGTCGCCGCCTTCGACGCCGACGAGGGAGGGGTCGTTTCGGCGGGTGGCGTCGGTTTCGACATCTCGTGCGGGGTGCGCTGCCTATTGACGGGGTTGACGGCGGATGCCGTGGAGGGTGCGAAGGAAACTCTCGCAGATGCGCTGTTCGGTCGGATTCCCGCGGGCGTCGGGAGCACCGGTCACATCCATCTCGATGACGGCGAAATGACCGCCATGCTCCAGGGCGGCGCGCGCTGGGCGGTCGACCGGGGTTGGGGGTCGAGAGAGGACCTCGACCGGGTCGAGGAGCACGGACGCATGGAGGGCGCGGCGCCCGAGCACGTTTCCGCCAAGGCCCGCCGACGGCAGCAAAACGAGATGGGCACCCTCGGCTCGGGCAACCACTATCTCGAGGTCCAGCGGGTCGCGGAGATCTTCGATCCGGCGGCTGCGCACCTGCTTTCGATCGCCGAAAATGATGTCGTCGTCAGCATTCACTGCGGGTCGAGAGGCCTAGGACATCAAATCGGGACGGAGTACCTCCGCGAGATGGCGATTGCAGCAGCCGAGCACGGTATCGATCTGCCCGACCGCGAGCTGGCTTGTGCCCCTCTTCGCTCCGAGGTCGGCCAGCGTTATCTGGGCGCCATGCGTGCCGGAATCAACTGTGCGCTCGCCAACCGGCAGATCATCACACACCTGACGCGTGAAGTGTTTAGCGACGTGTTGCCCGAAGCAGAGCTCCCGCTCCTCTACGACGTCTCTCACAACACCTGCAAAGAGGAAACGCACGAGGTCGACGGGGTGCAGAGGCGCTTGTTCATCCATCGAAAGGGTGCCACGCGAGCGTTTGGACCGGGCCATCCCGAGCTGCCCGATCCGCTTGGTGAGGTCGGGCAACCCGTTCTCATCGGGGGGAGCATGGGCACGGAGTCTTGGGTATTGCTCGGCACCGAACGAGGCATGGCGCTGTCTTTTGGGTCCGCCTGCCACGGCGCTGGACGCAGGATGAGTCGCCACCGCGCGAAAAAGCAGTGGCGAGGGAGCAAGCTAGTCAAAAACCTCGCCCATCGAGGGATCCTCGTTCGCTCGGTCAGCATGCGTGGAATCGCGGAGGAGGCACCTGGCGCATACAAGGACGTTCGCGCCGTCGTCGACTCGGCGGACCGTGCGGGGCTCGCCCGCAAGGTGGCGCGCCTAGAACCGATGGTGTGCATCAAAGGCTGAGAGCCACCTCGACTACCGCACCACGACGATGGGACAGCGGAGCTCTTTTTGAAGCACACCAATTCGCGGCTCCTCGAATCCGGTTTCGCCGGCTCCGACGACGAGAATGGCGGGCGCTGCGCGTCGAACCGACCCGAGGAGCGCCGCGCGTTCGACAGCGCGGATCGCCGCGCGCGGCAACTGTGCCGATTGAAGCGTACGCTGGATCTCGTGAAACGACGCGCTTGCGTCGACAGGCAAAAAGACGATCAAGCCGCGCCCGGTCTTTTCGGCAAGACGAATGCCCGCACCGAGCGCTCGATCCGAAGATTCGATCGGATCGCAGAGGACCGCTACCGGACGCGTTCGCTCGGCCTCTCGCGAACGAAACAAGCTCGCGGTTGCACCACGCTCGCTAGAGGAGGCGAGAGCTCCTCGCAAGGCTCCGAGGAGCAAGAGGTCCGCGTCTCGAAGACTGGCCAGAGCGCTCGCTAGCCGGCCTCGATGCCTTTGAAACGACCAAGCGGAGCCGGCTCTCTCGGCCACGTCTCGCAGCGCGCGCTCGGCGCGGAGCGCCTGCACTTTCATCTGGCGCTCGAGCTCGCGCGTCATGAGCGGCCGGCTGGTGGTCGTCACACGCGAGAGCTCGAGGGCAAAAGGGAGCTCGGCCAGGCGAAAAAGGCCACGGTCTTCGAGGAACACACCAGCCAGCTCGTCCTCCCGCCGGGAGACCAACGACGCGAGCACGCCTGCAATCCTCGCGTCGGCCGTCCCCCCACCGAAGACCACCACGATCCGACGTGGCGTCTTTTCGTCGATCGCCGGGGTCACGGCCCCGCCCCTGGCTCCTTGCCGAGCTCGCGGCGCTTTGTTGCGAAGTCGGCAAGCCGCGCGCGAACCCGATGGTTGTAGGTGCCCTCCGGGAACGCACCATCGGGCCCTGGTCGCCCTGCGGGAACACCGGTGAGTATCTCCATGGCTTGGTCGACGTCATCGATGGCGTACACGTGGAACTGCCCCTGCTCGACGGCCTCCCGGACGTCTTCGCGAAGCATCAGGTGCTTTACGTTCGAAGTGGGAATCAGCACGCCTTGCGACCCCGAGAGACCACGGGCACGGCAGATGTCGAAGAACCCCTCGATCTTTTCGTTGGCGCCGCCGATCGCCTGTACCTCGCCGCGCTGGTTGACCGAGCCGGTGATCGCAAACGATTGGTCGATCGGTGCGCCCGCCAAAGCCGAGAGCAGCGCACACAGCTCGGCGCACGACGCGCTGTCCCCCTCGATACCTCCATAGGACTGCTCGAAGACCAAGCTCGCCGCGAGCGACAGCGGCTCATCGGACGAATACGTGGCCGCAAGATAAGCGGAGAGAATGAATACGCCTTTAGAATGAATCGGACCACCCAGCTCGACTTCTCGCTCGATGTCTACGACCTTGCCCGAGCCGAGTGACACGCGTGCCGTGATGCGCGTCGGGCGACCAAAGCGGAATTCGCCGATCTGCAACGCCGCGAGCCCGTTGACCTGCCCGACCTGCTTGCCCGCGGTGTCGATGAGGAGCGTCTCGCGGAGGATCTCTTCTTGTACGCGATCCCGAATTCGGCTGTTGCGCTGGACGCGGCCGGCAAGCGCCTCTTCGACCTCACCGATGCCGATGACGTCAGCGCCGGCTTTTTGAGCCCAAAAGTCTGCTTCTCGCATGACGTCCGTGACAGGCCGGATGCGTGCCGAGAGCTTTTCACCGTCGCCGGCCTCTCTCGCACCCTCTTCGATGATCCGCGCCACGGCGAATCTGTCGAGGGGCCGGAGCGAATTTCGCTTGGCCAAGGTTCCGAGCAGTCGTGCGTAGAGCTGCGTGTTCTCCTCGCTTCGATCCACCTCGTCATCGAAGTCGGCGGCCACCTTGAACAAGGTCGAAAACTCCGGGTCGAGAGACTGCAGCAAGTAGTACAATAAACGCTCGCCTATCAAAACGACCTTGACCGAGAGCGGGATCGGCGCTGGCTCGAGAGAGACCGTGCTCACGAGGCTGTAGGCTTGCCCGAGCGACTCGATTCTGAGCTCGCGCGATTGAAGGGCTCGCTTCAACCCATCGTACGCGAAAGGTTGGGATAGCAGCTTGCGCGCATCGACGACGAGATAGCCGCCGTTGGCCTGGTGCAAGGCCCCCGCCTTGACGAGCAGGAAATTGGTGACGAGCGCGCCCATCTGCGAGACGTATTCGATTCGCCCGAGGAGCTGTTGAAAGGTCGGGTTGTCTTCGAAGACCACCGGTGCGCCCGTCGTCCCTTCGTGATCGACCAACACGTTGACCCCGTAGCGCTGGGTGGCGGGTGACTCCCTGGTCTGATCGCCGGGGATCAGCCCCCCGAACAGCTCTTGCATCGGGGAGCGATCCTCGGGTGACGATCGAAAGAGCCCGATGTTCCCGACGATATCTTCACTCACCCGCTGTAGGTAGGCGACGACTGGCTCATGGGCCGCGTACTTTTGCGTCAGCTCTTCGATCAAGCTGCCTACCGCCCAGAGCGCGATTTCGCGGTCGAGCTCTCGCACCCGTCGGCGGGCCTCGCGCACACGCTTCGGAGCCTGTCGCATGACGGCCTGAAGCTCCTTGCCGACCTCCTCGGTCTCCTTGACGATGCGCTCGCGCTCCTCGTCGGGCAGCTGGTTGAATTCCTCGGGGCCGAGTGCCTCATCGCCCCGAATCGGTGCGAAAGCGATCCCAGTGGGAGTTTGAATGATTCCGATCCCTCGCTCCTTCGCTCGCTTGCTGACCTCTTCGAAGGCTGCTTCTTGCTCCTCCTGCAGCTCGCTTTCGATCGACTCGCGACGCGTTCGGTAGTCTTCACTCTCGAACGCGGCGGGGATCGCCGCCCGTGCGTCGTCGATCAGCTGCGCCATGTCCTCGGCGAGCGCCCTCCCTCGGCCCGAAGGCAATGGAATGACGTCAGGCTTTCGCGATTCGTCGAAGTTGTTGAGGTAGCACCAGTCGCTCGCCGGCTTTTCCTGCGCTGCTTTTTGCTCGAGGTATTGCTTCACCAGCGTGTGGCGACCCGTGCCCTCCTGACCCAACACGAAGAGGTTGTAGCCCTTCTGTGCGATGCTCGCGCCGAGCTGAATCGCTTGGGTCGCGCGATTCTGAGCCACGAGATGGTCCAGATCCGGAAGCTCCTCGGTGGTTTCGAAATCGAGCGTTCGAGGATCGCAGCTTCGATATAGCGCTGCGACGGGAAGCTCACGTGGCCCAGACATCGGTTCGACCTTTCAAGACGACCGGTAAACCAGGAGGGCGGGCGAAGCAAGGACGGGCTGCGATCCGTTAGAGCCCAAACGGCTCGCTCTCCCACCCCCACGCGGGATCGATGGTCAAGTCGAGGTGTCGCAGCACGGTGGGGGGAACGGCGGTATGCCCGGGTCCCGGCGAAAGGGTTCGGCCGCGGAGCGCAGACCCGCCGCTCACGATCAAGAAGATCGTACGCTCTTCGGCGCTCTGCTGCCCGTGTAGAACGCCGATGCCGCCGTGGTCGGTCGTGACCAGGATCAGCCAGTCTTCGGCGCCGAACGTGTCTCGCGCGCGCAGGGCGTCCAGCATCTGGCCGATCTGCGCGTCCACGGTTTCCAATGCGCTCACATACTCGGGCACGGCTGGGGAAAAGCCTGCCAAGTGCCCTTGGTGGTCGACCTCGTCGAGCTGGACGAACACCGCGTCAGGGTCCTCGAGAGCGAGGTGGGCGACGACCGCGGCCGTCACCTGTCGGTCGCCCTCGGCCGAATCGGTGCCCTCGGCAGGCGCAAACGCTTCATCCGCTTCGGCCGAAGCCAGAATATCTTCGTTGATCGGCCTCCAGGTCACGAACGACGAGAGATAGGCCCCTGCATCCAGCTCTCGGATGCGTGCGAAAAAGTGCGGAAACAGGTCGAAGCGCGCGTCGTCGAAGGCATTGACGTCGACGCGGTGCTTGTCGACCCATACTCCGGTCAGGATGCTGCTCCAGCCGGGGCCGCTCAGCGTTCGTTGCTCGGTCGGCGTCCCGAGCTCGCCGCCAGCAAACGCGTCGTAACTCACGGCGCCGCTTGCAATCAGGTCGTCGATCCGCGGCGTCGCGGCTTGCTGCAGCAGATCGACGCGAACGCCGTCGATCCCAATCACGAGTGCATGCTTGGTTCGGACACCGCCGCTCTCGCTGCTGCTACAAGAAGCAACGGCCCAAAACACGAGGAGAAGACCGCGTCGCACGTGTGCGACTCTACACTCGCTCGCGGCGTCTGTCACCGAGGCGCAGATTCTAACGGAACCGACCCGTGCGTCGGGACGCGCACAGGCTCGGCGTTTGCAACGTGGGCGCGAAGGGCAGCGTTGAGCTCCTTTGCCTTTTGGAACGTCACGCCGTGACCTGCATCGTCGAACCGAAGAACGGTTGCGTTTGGAATGCGCGCCGCCAAGCGATCGGTTTGGGTCGGCCGGATCAGGATGTCCTTCCCCGGGCGGACGAGCAGCGTGGGCAAGGCGATCTGCGAGAGACGCGAGCCGGTGGAGTGGCGCCACACCGCGTAGAGCTGGCCTAGGACCGTTCGAAGCGCGGGCGGGCGACCGAGTCGTACGCTGAGGTGAGCGCGGAGTGCCTCGGGACCGATCTCGTCGAGGAACTCGTCGGGATAGAGCAGGTGTGGAAGTGACCTCATCCGCGCGCGCCGGCCCCCGAAAAGCCCCTGCAGGAAATACCGAAGCCCCTTGGGTGTCGGAAGCGAGGCGATCGGCGCACCGTCGTGCGTCGCGATCAGCGTGAGGCTCCCACAGCGATCCGCGAAACGCAGCGCCAGCTCCTGGGCGATCATTCCGCCCATCGACACCCCGACGACGTGCGCCCGATCCCAGCCGAGCTCGTCGAGAATCCGCACGGCGTCCTCGGTCATGGCGGGCATGGTGCGAAGGAACGGTCCGCGGTCGCTATCCCCGACCCCGAGATGGTCGTAGTGGCAGCAGCGGTGATCGGCCTGAAGGTCGTCGACCTGCGGCCCCCACACGGCACCCGGCATCCCGAAGCCCATGACGAAAAGAAGAGGCGGGCCTTGCTCGCCAAAGGCCTGGTAGGCAAGTCGGGGCAAGCTGCGGGTCGAGCTCGTCGTCGCGGCGGCGGACACTGCGTTTATCACTAGCACCGTCACACTGGCCCTCCAGCGGATCGATTTTGGCGACGCGCCGATACGTTTTCCGGGCTATTGTCCCGGGCCATGGCCGCTGGCTTCTTCGACGACGTGAACCACTACTTCGACGCGGCTTGCCGCCACACCGACATCCAGCCGGACGTGCTGGCTCAGATCCGTGCCTGCAACGCGGTCTACCGCGCGCGGTTTCCCGTTCGGCGCGACGACGGCGAGATCGTCGTCGTGGAGGGCTATCGGGCGGAGCACAGCCACCACCGCCTACCGACCAAGGGCGGCATTCGCTACGCGCTCGACGTGTCGCAAGACGAGGTCATGGCTCTGGCGGCATTGATGACGTACAAGTGCGCCGTCGTCGACGTGCCGTTCGGCGGCGCCAAGGGCGGGGTGCGCGTCGACCCGAGAAGCGAGTCGGTTTCGTTTCTCGAGCGCGTGACCCGGCGCTACGCCAGCGAGCTGATCCGAAAACGCTTCATTGGGCCCGACGTCGACGTGCCTGCGCCCGACGTGGGCACGGGGGAGCGCGAAATGGGCTGGATCTACGACACCTACAAGGTGCACGGCCCGGACACGCTGAACGCGCTCGCGTGCGTCACCGGAAAGGCGACCTCCGTGCACGGCGTTGCAGGGCGCCGCGAGGCTACCGGGCTCGGCGCGGTCATCGCGCTCGAGCACTTCCTCTCGAACGGAGAAGATGTGAAGCCACTTGGGCTCGATACGGGCCTTGCAGGAAAGCGCATCATCGTCCCCGGCCTCGGCAAGGTCGGTCTTCATGCGGCGCTTGCGGCGATCGATCGGGACGCGATCGTCGTCGGCGTGTCGGTCAGTGACGGCGCGCTCTATGACGAGGCCGGGCTCGACGTTCACGCGGTGGTTTTGCATCGCAAGGAGAGCGGGTCGCTCAAGGGCTTCCCCGATGCGCGATACTTCGCGGATCCGGACGCGATTCTCGAGGAGCCCTGTGACGTCCTGATCCCCTCGGCGCTCGAGCATCAGATCACTGCGGGAAACGCTGCTCGGCTTCAGGCCAAGGTCATCGTGGAGGCGGCCAACGGTCCCGTCGATCCGGAGGCTGACGCGCTTCTGCGCAAGGCAGGCGTGGCCCTGCTGCCCGACATCTATGCCAACGCGGGCGGCGTCGTCGTCTCGTACTTCGAGTGGATCAAGAACCTCTCGCACGTGAGCTTCGAGCGCATGACCCGCCGATACCAGCAGATCGCCAACAACCGACTTCTCGGCGTCATCGAGCGGTTGACTGGTAAAACTCTCCCGCCCGAGGACGCCGCACTGCTCCTGCAAGCCCCCAACGAGGTCGACTTCGTCCGCACCGCCCTCGAAAACACCATGGCGATCTCCTACGAAAAAATTCGGGAACCGTGGCGGAAACGCGCGCTCCCCGACCTCCGCACCACGGCCTACGCGATGGCCATCGAACGCGTCGCGCACGCCTACGCCTTCGACGGCATCTTCCCCTGAAAAATGGCGGCTGGGCCCTCGTCGATCGGGTATCGTGCGCTCGTGCCCGACTCGCCACGAAACCACTACCGCATCGCGCTCACCGGGGGCCCCGGAGGCGGCAAGACCACCGCCGCGGATCTGTTTCGCCGCGAGGTCGGCGAGAAGGTCGTCGTCGTCCCCGAAACCGCCACGATGCTCTTCACCGGCGGCTTCCCACGCGTCGGCGAACCGAGCGCACGCGCTGCGACGCAGCAGGCGATCTTTCACGCGCAGGTCGCGATCGAAGACGTCCAGGGCGCCCGCTATCCTGGACGGGTGCTTCTTTGCGACCGGGGCACGGTCGACGGCGCCGCGTTTTGGCCAGAGGCCGCGGCCCAAGGGTTCTTCGAAACCCTCGGAACCAGCCTCGAACGGGAGCTTGCGCGCTACGACGCCGTGATCTTCTTCGAGTCCGCAGCGGTGGGCGACATCTCGATCGAGGGCGGCAACCCCGCACGAACCGAAACCAACGAGGAAGCCCGCCGGCTCGACATGAGGCTTCGGGAGCTGTGGTCGCACCATCCGGATTTCCACTTCATCCCCCACTCGGCTTCGTTTTTCGCCAAGCTTCAGAAGGGGCTCGTGTGCCTGCAGGCCATCGTCGACCGCAACGGAGTCCTCGGGCACGATGCATAAAATGGCCCGAGTAACCCATCTATACTAAATGAGAGAGATGGGGATGATTCGACCGGTGGCGCTCGCGATGTGCCTCGCGTTTGGACCCGCATGCATCAGCCAGATGCAGGCCGACATCGCGGCAAATCAGAAACGACTCGACTCGCTCGAAGAAGACCTCGAGGCCAAACGAAAAGAGCTCGAGGAAGCGCTGGCCGAGGCCAGCCGGGTCCTTCGGCGAAACAGCGCGGATCAGGGGCTCCAGATAGAGCGCATTCAAGAGCGGCTCGCGGCGATCGACGGTGAGATCGCAGAGCTTCGAAACGAAAGCATCGGCGCGACCCAAGAGCAGGCCGAGCGCAGCCTCGAGCTGCAGCGTCGGCTGAGCGAAGTCGCGCGAGCGGCCGGCATGGATGTCCCTCTCGACAACACCGACATCCCGCAGGGAAAGAGCGCCCACTGGGAGGCACTCCAAAAGGCGCACCGGATCAACAAACATTCTTATGCGAGAAGCCTCGCGCGCGCCTATGTCGAGCGTTACCCGAAGGATGACCACGCCGACAACGCGCAGTACATGATCGGCTCGAGCTACTTGAAACAGGGTCAGTCGGCTGCGGCGCTCGGCGAATTCCAGAAGGTGCTATCGACCTACCGCAGAGGCGATGCAATCGACCAGACGCTCTACGACATGGCGCAAGCCTTTCTCGACGTGCGATCGTGCAACGACGCCGGCACGGCGCTCAAAGCACTCCTGAAGAACCACAAGAGCTCGCGTTTGGCGCCACAGGCCAAGAAGCTCCTGCGCAAGGTTCGCGAGCTAGGCCCGGCCGACTGCGACGACCGCTAGCGGCCGGCAGCCAAGTAGATCGGCGAAGACCAGGCGCGTTCCTGGTCCATCGTCAGACAGTCGTCGTCGAAGGGAACGCGATAATCGCCATAGCAGGGTTTGCAGACGTCGCCCTCGCAGCGAAGCCCCCCCGCATTGACGGCCGGCGTCGGCTCTTGAATCGCGCGCACATAGTAGAGGACTTCCCGACCGGCCGATTCGTACCAGGGGTCGTCGAACTCCACCTCGCACACCTCGGCGTCCTCCGGGCAGGGTATCGTGAGCCACGGGTCCTCGATCAGCTCGTCGATCGATTCGGTCGTCTTCATCTGGCGGCCAATCCGTACGACCTCGATGCGCGTGATTCGCTTTCGCTCGTCGGACGGATGGTAGCATTCGCCCGCACAGATCCGTTCGACGCGCTCGGGACCGATCGCCTCGGTCACCGCGTCGGGACAACCTTCGAGCTGACGAAGCGCGCCCGCCGCACGGACGACGAACTTCGGGTTGCCAGCGAAGCCCACGCGACTTCCCATCGGTCGACGCTCGTTGCCGGCGTTGACGAGATCGAACCAGAGCAAGATTCGATCACCCGATGTCCCATAGACGTGCCGATCGAGCATCGCCTGCCAGATCGCATCGCGCGTGCGCTCTTTGGCGTGGACCGCAACCAACCCACCCGTCACGAAGAACGAAGCTTGGCGCTCTAGCCAGACGCGCTGGAACGGTGGCCTCGAGAAGACGTCGTCCGGGGAGAGCGCCACCGACTCGTCGGTCTTCTGCGGGTTTCCGAAAAGCGCGCGTTTCCATTTTTCGCTGATCGCGCCGCGGGCCTCGGTCATCTTACGACGCTCGAGCTCCTTGTAGCCCGTCCCGGGGCGCGCGGAGTGGTTGTCGCTCGAGGCGATGAAGCCGAGCGTCGTATGCCGCGGCATGCCCTCCCCGTCGAAGCTTCCGCGAGAGAGCGCGTATTGCACCGAGCCGCCCGGCCGATACGAAAAGCTAGGCTGAAAGCAGTCGGTACACTGCCCGCAGTTGCCCCATTCGACGAGATCGGTGCCCGGAAGCGTCAGGTGACCCGCGACGCCGACCCGGAGATAGTTGCGCCGCGCCGCTTCGACCCGTGCATCGCACGTTTCCGAAAGCGGGTTCTCGCACCGGCTCCGAACGATCGCCCCCGCCCTCCAGCAGCAGGGCTCGTAGTCGTCCGTCGGCTCGGGGCACAGCCAGCCGTCATCGGACGGCTCCGCCGCACGAAAAGCACGATACTCCTCGGAGTTTCCATGCCCTGAAAACACCTCGATCAGGGGCTGCCATCGCGGATCGTCGTGCTCGGGCCTGAGCGACTTGTCGTAGGTGTACCCCTGGGGCGTGTAGAACCCCCACGTGGTCCCGTGCGGGATGACCATCGCATCGAACCCCCACTGGTCTAGCTTCTCGAAAAGCTCCGCCGGGGTGTGGGCGAGCTCTCGGCAGTCATCCGGCAGGTCGGGAGACGCGGCTCCCCCGCTACAATTCTCGAGCTGCGCGATCTCGCGGACGTGGACGCCGACGTCCGAGTATGGCTGCTGGTTTGGAAACGCGAGAAACGGAAGCTTTAGATTCTGTCGAATCGTCCTCAAGTCGCTGAACGCCTGCGAAGCGAGGCCGGGGGCGGCGATGGGTCGGGCCGGAAGGCGATCGTCGGGCGTGTCTTTGAAGATCACGTTGCGGTGCCCGAAGTGGACCTCGGGCGTCGTCCCGATCTGCGTCCACTCGAACCCGGTGAACGCCACGAGGTCCGGCTGGTCGCTCTCTTCATCGACGGCGTTGCATTGCCGAACCGACTCCCGAACCATCTCCCACGTGCGTGGCGTCAGCGCTTCGGCGTGATCGGTGAGTGAATAGAAGTCGAGCTGCGAGCAGAACCGCGCGAAGTCACAGGCATCGGCCGGCGGGTGCGCCCCCTCGCCTCCCATGAGCGGCAAGCTCCACTGAAACGCGTCCACCGAAAGGGTCGAATGGACGTGAAGGTCGCCGAAAAGCACGCGGGTTTCGGAGCGCGGCACGGTTTTCTTCTGGCTTTCGGCACGGAGCGCGAGGAGCCCGCGGTCGAGCGGGGTCGCATGGACTTCTCCATCGGTTTGCAGCTTGCCACGCCCCAGCACGAACCAAAGCGCGAAGAGAATCAGCGCGAGGAGCAGCGCCGTGGCCAAACAGCCTCGCTTCCAAAAGGGCATCGGGCCGGAGGATAGTGGGCCTTCAACTCGAGGCCAAGCTGCTTCCGACCGTCAGCGGGCCCAGCGCACCGTCTCGGCGACGCCGGAGATGACTTGGTTCTGATCCAACCCGTCTTGCCCGGAGAGGTAAACCCCCGGCGAGCCTCGTCGATTGGACGCAAACGCAATCAGACGGCAGTCGGGCGAAAAGGCGGGGTCTTTGTTGTCGCCCTGCCCCTGCGTGAGCCGCCTGTACTCCTGGGTCTGCAGGTTGACCGTGAAGATGTCGAAGTTGCTGTCACGACCGCTGAACGCGATCAACGGCTGGTCCGGATCCGAGCACCACACCGGGGTTTGGTTGTGCGACCCGCGAAACGTCACGCGCTTCACGTTGGTGCCGTTCGTGGTCATCGTGAACACCTGTGGGCTTCCGTGTCTGTTGGACACGAAGGCGAGCTTGCCGCCGGGCCCGCAGGTCGGGCTCACGTCGATTCCCCGGCTTCGCGTCAACCGCCGAAGCCCGCTGCCGTCGAGGTTGGAGCTGTAAATCTCGTAGTCCCCCGATCGCGACGATGCGAAGTAGACGCGCTCACCACACACCGCCGGCGCCATGGTGATGCCTTTACCACCGATGATTCGGCGGCCGCCGACGCGGGTGTTGGTGATGAACATGCCTTGCTTGGTCATGCGGGTGTACCAAATCGAGCCCTTTCCAAACGAGGGCAGCATCGACACACCGCCTCCGCTCGACACCTTGCGCACGCCAAAGCCGTCCATGCCGGCCGCGTAGACGCTCTTGCTCCCAGGGCCGTGTTTTCGTGCAAACGCGATTTCGGTGCCGAACGGTCCATACGTCCCGGTGACCACACCGATCACCTCGTTCGCAAACGAGTGCATCCACTTCCGGAGGTCCGTTTCAGAGCCCCGGTAGGTTCGCCGAAGCGCGGGCACAGCGCCCCCGCTCGATTGGTAGAAACGAAGCTCGACACTCAGCGCACCATCACCGCCGAACATCTGGCCCTTGATCACTCCGTTCGCACCCAGCATCGACCACGCGTCCAGGTCGACGTCGAGCCCGGCCGCCGCGTAGTCGTGGCGCACCGACTCGGGGCCGATGACGCGAAACCCGGGCATGAGGCGGAAATCGTTCTGCAGAACGCGGCTTCCGCTCGGCGCGTATCGCGTCGACTCCCCGATCAGATCGGGAATGCCGATGCGGAACTCTTCCTCGGTCGGTGCATCGATGTCGACCACGATCTTGTCTTCCGGGAGCGGCGGCTCGTCATTCTGCCCAGCGGCAGGCCATGCGAACAGCATCAGCGCGCCCACGGCCAGCAGCGGCCCACCCCACGATCGTCGTACTCGGTTTCCCATCCAAGTCATGTGCACCTCAACGGGCATGCCGCCCAAAGAACCGTAGCGAGATCGTCTCCCCCAACACCCGATTCGCCACGGACGCGGGTGGTGTTGGGAGCTCGGCCCCCTCGGCTTGCTCGAGCCTTCGACGAACGGACTCGTCAAACGCTTCATTCCCGCTCTTTCGCTTGACCTCGAAATCCCCCACGCGGCCGTCTTTCGTGATCGAAAGCTCGATCACGCACGCGAGCTTCTCGAGCTCGGCGTCGGAGATGCGGGTCGGCACCTGCCAACCCTTGCGGAAGTACGAGTAGAGCTTGCCGATGTAGATTTCCACTTCGTCGCCGCTCGCCTTCGTACCTTCCGCAATTCCTTCGGGGTCGCCTTCGAGCTCCGGCCCTTTGGTCAAATCGGAGATCGCACCGGCGCGCTCCCCGAGCTGCGACAGCAAATCGTCCTCGCGCTGCCGACGCTTTTTGTCTGGCTTCGAGAGGCCCTTCTCCGGCTTGCCGGTCGGCACGGGTGCGACCGGCTCTGATTGCGGGCTTTCCGGCACCGGCGCCGCTTGGGGTGCCTCGGGTACCTCGCGGCTCGGCAGCTGCCGAGGCTCCCGGCGCTTCCCGAGGCGCACGAAGCGAGTCTCGATCACCTCGAGCGGCGGCGGCGGAAGGTCGTCGACCCGGCTTCCGAACAGCGACTCCATCCCGCCGAGCAGAAAAGCGCTCAAAAGCGCGAGCGCAGGCACGGCGACGAAGGCCGCCAGGGTGAACCCGATGCCGCCCGCGATCTCGGCCATCGTCGGCTGCTCGGTCTCGAGGAGAGAGAGGACCCGCCAATCGCTCGCTTCGGCCATCGCCTATCTCGGCCTTCGGGTCAGCGGGTCGGTGACGAGCCCCATCTTCCCGATGCCAGCTTGACGCACGAGAGCGAGCACCTGCGCGACCACCCCGTACGGAACCTGCTCGTCCGCCTGAACAAACACCTCGTCGACGTCCCGAATCCGCTGGTCGGTTGCGAGACGCTGCCGCAAGACGTCGAGCGACATTTCTTCGTCGAACAAGAAGATCCGCTGGTCGCGCTGCACCGTGATCAGGGGCTGGTCCTCGTTGATGTCCATGCGCGACGCGTCGGCCTTCGGAAGCTCGACGTCGACGCCGGTGGTCAGCATGGGGGCTGCCACCATGAAGATGATCAAGAGCACCAGCATCACGTCGACCAGCGGCGTGACGTTGATCTCGCTGAGCGCTCCGCCGCGTCCGCCGTCGCCGTTGGAAAAAGACATCGTCTATTCCACCAACAGGTGGCGGCGGATGATATTCAGATAGTCGCTCGCAAAGGCGGACGTTTCGCTGTCGACGACACGGATGCGCCGGACGAAATAGTTGTAGGCCATGACGGCCGGGATCGCGGCGGCGAGCCCCAGCGCCGTCGCGATGAGCGCCTCGGCGATGCCCGGGGCGACGACGTCCAGGCCTGCGCTCTTTTCACCGTGGATCGCGATGAACGAATTCATCACGCCCCACACCGTCCCAAAGAGCCCGACGAAGGGCGCCGTCGAGGCCGTGGTCGCGAGAAACGAAACCTTGTTTTCGAGGCGAGTCATCTCGGCGCTTTGCGCGCGCCGAAGGGCACGCTCCACGTTGTCGAGGTCCGCTTTCGTCGGCCGCCCGGTGCGTGCGATTCGGGCCAGCTCGCGGTAGCCGGCCCGAAACACCGAGGCTATCGGCGACCTAGAATACCGCCCGGTCTGCCCGTGGATGTCGTTCATGGCCTTGGCGTTCCAAACGCGCGCCTTTTCCTCTGACCAGAACAGCTGGAGAAAACCCCGACTTTGATCCGTCACCTGCTTCAGTCGAATCCCCTTCGCCCCGATGATGTAGAGGCACATCACCATCATGAAGACGAGGATCAGCAAGACGAACTGCACGACCGGCGAAGCGCCGATCACGAGTTGCCAAGGATTGAGCTCCTCTGGTGCGCTCGCGTTCAAGACAACCGAAATCATCGATCGTTACTCCCCCCAAGAGCGCACCAGGGTGCGTCAGTTTTCAGACGCGCTGACGTTGCGGTCGCGAGCCCAGCCCGCCTCGTCCGTCCCCGTGGCCATCTCCTCGCCGACCGACGTCGTCGAAATACGGCTGCCGTCGAGGCCGAGGGAAATCAGATAGCTGCGAACCGCTTGTGCGCGACGCTCGCCCAGCGCGATGTTGTACTCCTCGGTTCCGCGCGGATCCGCGGCGCCGGTGAGAAGAAGCGAAAGACCCGGATCCGGCTGGCCGCGATAGCACTCGACTGCGGTTTGAAGGGCGGCGCGCGCGCTGCTGTCGAGATCGGACGAGTCGAACGCGAAGTAGACCGTCTCGACGACGCATGGCTCCTCCGAAGGCTCGACGGCGATTTCGGGCTCGGGCTCGGGCATCTCGGAGCCGGTCGTGACCTCCGGCTCGGGCTCCTCAGCATCCTTCTTGCAGCCGGTCAGCGCCGTCGCGACCAGGGTGAGGCCCACCGCGACGGTGAGAAATGAGTTGAGATGTCTCTTCATGGAGTTCCTTTTCCTTCCCCCTCTGAACTCAGAGAGCACGATGGGCAGCATAGTCGCAGGGTAGTTGCGCGCAATTTTTCTCGTATCTGCGAAGGGTTAAATTGCGCACTTTTTCGGGTTCTAAATACGCGAAGTCATTTGCCGGGGTCAAACATGTCGCTAATTGTAGGCCTTCTGGATAGAGCTGAGTATGGCCTCCCGAGCGATTCCCGTCCTTCTGCTTTCCCTCCTGATCGGCTGTCGCGCCGAGCCCGCGAAACCCGTTCCAACCGGAGCCCCGCCCGGACCCGAGCGGACCAGCGGCGCCGAGCGCGGGCTTCCAGCCATGCATGTCTATGCCCATCGGCTCGACGACCCGACGCGCGGGCAATGGCAGCGACCGGACGAGGTGATCGACCTCCTCGACTGCCGGCCCGGGATGACCGTCGCAGATGTCGGCGCGGGAACTGGCTACTTTCTCGGCCATTTGTCGAGAGCCGTGGGGCGGACGGGCCGCGTGCTGGCGCTCGACCTCGAGCAGCCGACGATCGATCTGCTGTACCGGCGAATCGAGGAGAAGGGCCTTCGAAACGTCAAACCGCTCATCGTGCCGCCGGATGACCCGTCGCTTTCGCCCCGCTCGATCGATCGGGCGCTCCTGGTCAATACCTGGCATCACATCTCGGACCGCGTCGCCTACGCAGAGAAGCTTCGGCAAGCTCTTCGCCGTAACGGCCTGCTTCTGATCGTCGATTTCACGATGGAGAGCCCAATCGGGCCCCCAGTCGCGAAAAGGCTCACGCGCGATACGGTCGTGCAGGAGCTCCGAGATGCAGGCTTCGTCGCATTGGTGCTCGAGGAGTCGCTTCCTCACCAATACGTCGTGGCGGGCCGGCTTGGCCGGTTCCGCTAGCGCCGGTCAGTGCACCGCGCGCCGAATCGCGTGGCCGACCTTGAATCCCACGGCCGCCGTCACCATCTCGAGACGGCTTCGCTGGGTGCGGAGGCGCGTCGCAAGCGGTGCATTGGATGGAAGCGAGATCCAAAGACGAAGGAGGTGCCGCTTGTGCTGCGGCTCGTCGTGATCGTCGTACCCGGTGCGCGCGTGGAGGACCGTGTGATTGGAAAGGAGCTGAACATCGCCAGGCTCGAGGTCCATGTCGAGATACATCTCCGGCGAGTCGGCGATCTCGTTGTAGAGGTCGAGGAGCGCGCGATCTTCGTCGGCGAGCAGTGACTGTCCTCCAAAGCCGACCGCCGAGCGGAAGTAATCGGTGTGATAGAACGTCCGGAGCCTTCCGTCGTCGAACCGGCACGGCCGGACCGGGAGATATCGAACGCCTCCCTCTCCTTTCGTATCCATCATGAAGGGCTCGTAGAGGCGCGCGATACGATCCGGTTCTCGGCGCACGAGCTCGTTGTAGACGCTGACCGAGCTGACGATGCGGCTGAGGCCGCCATCCTTCGCCTGTCGAAGGCAAAGAAGCCCGACGACATCGGCAGCGTCGCAGTGGAAGTTGATGTTGACCCGGGTGCGATAGTGCCGGACCAGATCGGGGCTTTCACCGGTGTCCCTCACGTGGCCGAGAAGGTCCCCCTGTGGGTTTTGCGCGCCCGGGATTCCGAAGTGCTGTCCGAAGCACCAGAAGAAGAGCTCCGAATCGCTTTGCGGCCATCGCCAGACCGGGACGCCGCGGATCACTTGAAAGCCTCGTCCGCCGCTCACCTCGCGCCGCCAGCGGTCGATCTTCTTGCTCAGCGTTGGAAGCGGAAAATCGTCCTTCGTGAGCGTGCCCATCGGCCGGGTCGTTTTTCTCGCAAACGCGATCGCGCGATCGATCTCGGCGATGTCGTGGTCGGTCAGCTCCTCACGCCAGATCGACGCGTCCTGCAGCTCGCTCCCCTTCCACGCGGCAGCGGTGTCGAGCGGCTCGCGAAGAACGCGCTCCTGCGGGCGCGCAAAATAGTGAATCGTTTGCGCGGTGAGGGTCTTGTACACCGTCGCTCCTCCAAGCCGGGGGCGGCGAATTGCCCCAGGCGCATCATTCTGCGCCAGGGCACCCACAACCTCAAGGGCCTTCGTCGGTCGTCGGAGATCAGCGCACCGCTTCGACACGGGCAGCCACGCGCTTGTGCCAGGGCGTTCCTGCGAGCCAATCTCGGTCCTCGCTGGCAGTGAGCTCGTTGGGAGCCACGCCGGTGCGAATGGAATCGCCGCTGCCGGAGGTCGCATCGAGCCCCAGCCCGTTGGGGAGAGACACGTGGCCTGGCTGCATCATGTCGGACACTTCCACGGGAACCTCGACCGAGCCGCGTTTCGTGGTCAGCCGTACGTGGTCGCCGTCGTTCACGCCGAGGTCGGAGGCGTCACCCGGGCTGATGCGAAGCGAGCCTTCGGGATCCTTTTTGCGCCACTCGGGGCTTCGGAAAATGGTGTTCGCCGTGAACGACCGCCGCTCGCCGGCCGATAGCACGAAGGGGAACGCGCTCTCGCGCTCGTTGGGATCGGTCTCGCGGAGACTCGCCAGCTCATCGAGGAGCTCGGGGATCGAAGCCTGAAACTTGCCGTTTGGCGTTTCGATGCGGTTCCAGCACTCCTCCGGCTCGTCGACCGCGATGATCACGCCGGAGGGGTTTCCAATGATCGCGTCGAAGAGCTTTTCCGCTGCGACGAAGCCCGGGCCATCGAAGCCAGCGCGCGCGACCGAGTCGGGGTACTCGTTGGCGAACTGATGGCACAGCCCCCACACCACCGCGGCGGACTGAAGCCCCGGCGGCAGGTGCGGACCGAGGGTTCGATAGAGAATCACCGGGGCCAGCGGTGCGAGCTTGGGGTTGGACAGCACGTGGCTGAAGAACACGGGAATGAAATTGGGGCGGCCTTGCGTCGCGGCTTCATGAAGCGGTGCGAGGTCCTCGTCGGTGTAAGCCCCCAGCGCCTCGCACAGGCGCGCGTGAATCTCCGCTTCGGGCAAGACGCCGTCGGGCGCCACGAAGACGGGATGGCGCACGTGGAAGTAGTTCGCTGGGAACTCGAAGTTGAAAAACGTGGCCTCGGCTTTTTCGTACTGCGTCGGCGTCGGGAGGATGTAATCGGCAAGCCGTGCGGTTTCGGTCATCGCAATGTCGATGACGACGAGCGTGTCGAGGGCGCTCAGGGCCTCGCGCATGCGCTTGCTGTCGGCGAGAGAGTGCGCTGGATTCGCGGTCTCGACGATCATCGCACGGTAGCGTTTGGGATGATCGGTCAGGATCTCGTCCGGGATGGAATTGCAGGGCGTGAGGCCGCCGATGATGCGCTCGTTCGCCACGGGCGAGCGCTTGGTCTCGATGCCCGCGCCGAGCTTGTCCAGCTTGCCGGTGATTCTCACCATCGGCGCTGGAATGTACTGCGCCCCCTTCTTGGCGAAGTTGCCGGTCAGGATCCACAGCAGCTTGTTGAGGTAGCTGTTCAACGTGGAAAACCGGTTCATCTGAATGCCGAGGTCCTCGTACACGGCAACGCTTTGCGCTCTACCAATGCGGCGGGCGGCATCGCGCACGAGGTCCTCGGGCACCCCCGCCTTGGCGCAAAACTCGGCGATGGGAATCGCCTGAAAAGCGGCCAGCACGTCTTCGGCGCCGTCGACGTGGTCACGAATGAAGTCGCGATCGACGAGATCCTCTCGCACGACCACACCGCCGAGCGCGGCGAGCAGCCAGGCGTCGTTGCCGGGCGTCACCTGAAGATGAATGTCCGCTAACGCGGCGCTTTCCGTCCGCCTGGGATCGATGACGATGAGGGTGCGGTTCGGGTCCTTCGCGATGTCGCGGAGCGTGACGCGCGCGCGAGGGATGCCGTGTGACTGCCAGGGGTTCTTGCCGATGAAGAGGCCGACCTCGCAGTGCTCGAAGTCTGCGCGCGTGGCGCCTCCCATGAGGCGTCCGGCGACCCAGAACTCGCCGGTCTTCTCCTGTGCGAGCGCGCTCGAGCGGTAGCGGGAACCTAGCACGCGCCGTGTCGCGACGGAGTATGCCGCCGGGAAATGATTGCCCTGGCCGCCGCCCCCGTAATAGAAGATCGACGCGCCACCGTGCTCGTCCCGAACCTCGGCGAGCCGCTCGGCGACCTCTCGGATGGCCGTGTCCCAATCGATCTCCTCGAAGGTGCCGTCCGGCCGGCGCCGGAGCGGCGAGGTGATTCGGTCGGGTCCGTTTTGGTAGAAGTCGAGACGATGCGGCTTTTCGCAGGCGTAACCCTGCGACGAGGGGTGCGCCTTGTCGCCGCGAATCCGAGTGAAGTGCCGGTTGTCCTCGCCGCCCAGCTGAACCTCCAGACCGCAGTTGCACTCGCACAGGATGCAAGCCGTTTTTTCCCAGGACCCAGGCATATGCTGACCTCGCTCTCGGCTTTTCGTCGGTGAACGAAGGAGTGTAGTCCGAGTTCCCGAGGGGCGTAACCCCGCTCCGCCCTGCGATAGCTCAGCAGGCGCTGCGCGCGATCAGGCCACAGGCTCGGCGCTGTCGCGGGGCCGCGTCCGCGTGCTAGCACGCCTTCTGGAGCCGGATGAGCGAGCTACCGCGGCACTTGCTGTTCTACGACGGGGTCTGCGCGATGTGCAACGGCATCGTGCGATTCATGGTGCAGCGCGACCGGGCGGGAGTGTTTTACTTCGCACCGCTTCAGGGCGAGACCGCCGACACCGCAAAGCGGCTGCACCCCGAGTTTCCAACGGGCCTCGAAACGGTGGTCTACGTGAGAGACGGCGAAGTCCTCGTTCGATCGCGCGCAGCGGCCCTCGCGATGGGGAAGCTCCCGTACCCGGCGAAGGCCCTTTCCTGGTTTCGGTTCCTACCGGCATGGCTGACCGACTTCTTCTACGGGATCATCGCCGGGACCCGTTACCAGGTCTTCGGGAAGTACGACCACTGCCCTCTTCCGCCGCCCGAGCACCGGGCTCGCTTTCTGCCCTAGTTCCCCGGGGAACCGGCGTGGGTGCCCGCATCGTTTGGGACGGTCAGGCGCTGATTGCTAGGCTGAGCGTATGGGGAAACGTGCTTGGCTTGCCACGCTGGTGGCGTTGTCGCTCGGGTGCGATGGCGAAATCGGCGAGTTTGGCGGGCCCCCACGCACGGCCGACGGCGGTACGCAGGATGCGTCGGCTGGTGGGGCTGGCGGCACGGCCGGTACCGGCGGTGTGGACGGCGGTGCAGGGGCCGGCGGAAGCGCGGGGGCCGGAGGGAGCGCAGCGACCGGCGGGAGCGCGGGGGCCGGCGGAAGCCCAGGGGCCGGCGGAAGCCCCGATCCGTGTGCAAACGGTCCGCTGGTCGCGCCGATCCCGGGGTGCGCGCCGGCGACTCCGGCATCCACGGGCGATGCCCACGCGGACTGCGTGGCGCGAATCAACCAATTCCGATGGGAATGCCAGTGCCTGCCGCCGCTCCAGCGGTGGACCGACGGCGAGGCCTGCGCCGACAGCAACGCGGAATACGACAGCGTCAACGGTGTCCACGCGAGCTTCACGGCAATCCCCTGCGGCACGGGCGCGCGCGCGCAGAACGAATGCCCCGCCTGGCCCTCGAACGCGTCGGTGATCACGGGATGTTTGCAGGCGATGTGGGAAGAAGGCCCCGAGGACGGAAATCCCGACACGGTGAACGGCCACTATGAGAGCATGGCCTCGACCACCTATACGCAGGTGGCCTGCGGCTTTTACACCACCCCGGGCGGGAGCGTCTGGGGAGTGCAGAACTTCGATTGAGGGGGCGCCGATGCGCATGAAGAGCACGCTATGGATGATTTGGCTGGTTGCCGCGGGATGCGGGCAGTCCCTCGGTGGTGCCGGCAACGGCGGAACGCGCGGCGGCACGGGGGGCAACCCGGGCTTCGGGGCGGAATGCCCCGACGGGCCGCTCGCCTCGCCGCTCACCGACTGCCAACCGAGACCGCTCGAAACCACGGGGGACCCGTACACGGACTGCGTGAATCGCATCAATCAGCTTCGCTGGGAGTGTCAGTGCTTGCCGCCGCTCCAGCGTTGGACGGAAGGCGAGGCCTGTGCCGACCAGCACGCGGAGTACGACAGCACGCGCGGCGCACACGCCGGGTTCAGCCAGGACATCTGCTCACCGCGCGGCTGGGCGCAAAACGAATGCCCCGGGTGGACCTCGGTCGACCACGTGATCACCGGCTGCCTGCAAGCGATGTGGGACGAGGGCCCGGGCGAGCCGTTTTCCGAGCACGGCCATTACATCAACATGAGCAACCCGCAGTACACCATGGTGTCCTGCGGCTTTTACGAAACCCCGGGCGGCGAAACCTGGTCGGTGCAGAACTTTCAGTGAGCGGGCGGCGGGGCCACTACCTCGGGCCGATGCGCTCCCCCGACGGGAAGTCGAGCGGGTCGACGAGGCAGCCGCTGGTGCAGCTGAAGTCCGGTGCGAAGGTTCCGCCGATGCCGGTCGGGCAGTCGGGCGGACCCAAGAAGTCGTCCAAGCACACGCGCAGTGGAGATGAGACGCTTTCGTTTCCACCGTTATCCGTGGCGCGCGCGGCGACGCACGCGAAGCCAGGGTCGAGGCCAGCGCCGGTGAAGTCCGTCCGATCGCCGAGGCAGCGGAATTCACCGAGCGGCGCACGCCCATAGACCGACGGTCTCGCCAGCGCGGGATCCCAGCTGTCCGGGATCACGCGCGTGAGCGACGTCGCCAGGCAGAGCTCGTCCGGCTCCGTCGTCGCCGTGCCCGTGCCGTTTCCGTTGTCTCCGCCAAAACAGAGGGCCGTGTAGGGAAAAGCGAACGGGGTGTTCGGCCTGAACCACGCGGTGCCGGTCGGAGCCACGGGGGTCAGATCGATCACGACTGCAGGCGGATTGCCGGCAGCGTTGTTGGGCAGGAACTCGGGGTTGATCGAGTCACAGATCCCGTCTTCGTCGGTGTCGATCAGCAGGGCCTGGTTGTGATCGTCCAGGATGTACACCTGGACGTCGTTCGTATCGACCCCGAAAATCGCGGACACGCGGTTCGTGTCATCTTGAATGCGTGCGCGGAAATCCGGATTCGGACCGAGCACGAAGGCATCGCTGGCCGCTTCCGGTCCGAGGGGATCGAACGCCTCCGAGCAGATGATTCCATCCTCCACCTCGGCTCCCTCCCGAACCGTGGGCGGATCCATGTCGATGAGGGGCGGGACCGAATCCAGCTGCACCGACACTGACTTGGTTCGGTCGTTGCCGGCGAGGTCCGATGCGGTCACGTTGATCGTGATTTGGCCGATCGTGACGGGGTATTGATTCGCGTCGAACGAGCCGATGAAGCGATTCGTTCCGGGGACCGGGTCCATGTTGAATTCTTCGGCGTTGATTCGAAAACGCACCGTCGTGGGGTCGATGTTCGATGGGTCCGAGATCTCGGCAATGACGTTGGTGGCGCCCGTGATGAGCGACGCCAGCACGGGCTCGACGATGGTGATCTCGGGACCGCCCGCATCGACGGTGAAGCCCCGCGTCACGCGTCGGGTCACGCCTCGCTGATTGGTCGCGCTCACCGTGAACTCGTAGTCGCCGTTGAGCGGCGTTTCATATAGGGTGGCGTCGCTGAAGTCGACGACGATCGTCGCGACCCCCTGCGAGACGTCCTCGGGGCCGAACGGGATGGACGCGCCCGCTACGACGAGCGAGTTTCCGGCGACCCCGGCCATGGTGTCGGTTTCGCTCAGCGGCGCCTCGCTGTCCGTCCACTGGATCGACATGCTTCCCGATTGAAGCGAGTTGTCGCCTGGCGAGAGAATCGTCAGGGTCGGCCCCAGGTCGAGGAACGTATCGACGGTGCCGCTGCCGCAACGCGCGGTGGGCGCGGAGTCGGAGGCCTCGCACACGATCGCGAGGGGGCCGTTGGGAAACTCCGACAGATTGGCGGTGCCCGAAAACGTTCCGTCGCCGTTGTCGACGACCGTCGGCGCGACGGAGTTCTCCCCCGCATCGCTGATGCGAATCGAGACGGAGCCGGTGTCGACCTGCGTCCCCGTGGACGCAACCGCACACTCGACCGTCAGGTTTGGATCGGTGACGATCGGATCGGCGTTCGGATCTGCGGCGGCGGCCGGCAGCAGCACCGTCACGGCAGGCCCGTCCTCGTCGGCGCAGGCCTCGCCGGGGTTGACCCCCCCGTCGCCGCGCGTGTACGGCAGTGCGCCCTCGTCGCTACAGCTGATCTGAAACACGAGAGCCAACAGGCCCAAGCCAAGTCCCCACGATCGAACGGTCATCGCCTATTCCCCCACAGAAAGTCGTCGTCTGACAGGGTCGCCTAGAAGGCGGCGGGCGGCCAATTTTCCAGCGAGAGCGTGCGGCGGGGCCTATTCCGAAGGGGGGGTCCAAGCGGTGGCCGCTAGCTCGCCTTCCTCGAGACCGAGCCAAATCCGTAGTTGTTTCAACATGAAGTCGGTCCCCTCGCGCGAGGAGAGGTCGACCCGGTAGGTGTTGATGTAGCGGACGCTCTCCTGAAGCCACTGGTCCCAGGCCTCCTTGGAGACCTTCTCGTAGACGAAGTGGCCGATCTCGTTTGGAAACGGCGGCTTCGTGAGGCCGGGGAGCTCGCGGCCGAGCTTGATGCAGTGGACCGGGCGGTTGGGATCGGCTTCGGGCATGGGTGGCGGAGAATCTAGCACCCGGGGGGCCGGCGGCTAGCCCAGAATGCGGAAGAACGATCGAAGCATTTGGTAGGTGAGGCCCCAGACGACGCGGCCGTCGACGTCGTAGGCGGGGAAGTCGATTTGGGTGCCGTGCCATTGGTAAGGACGGGTGGTGTCGACCTCGCCTCGGTAGAGGGGGAGCAGCGGCGTCCAGAGGGCCTCGGCGACCTCGGTCTCGTCGACCTCGAAGGGCGAGTGGCGATGGACCTCGAAGACGAAGGGGCGAATTACGGTTTCTTGGGGCTTGCCGCGGGCGATCGCCTGAAGGTCGTCGAGCTGCCCGATGTGATCGGCTTCGCGCTGGAGATCGAGGCCGACCTCTTCTAGCGTCTCGCGCATGGCGGTGTGCAGCAGCGTGTCGTCGACTGCCTCCTGACGCCCGCCCGGAAAAGCCATGTGTCCCGACCACGGATCGGACGGATGCTCGGCGCGCCGAATGAACAACACCTCCGGCCCGATGGCCCCTTCGCGAAGCAACATCGCCACTGCCGCCCACTTCTCGTGCTCGGAAAGCTCCCGAGGCACCCTCTCCCTCAACACATCCCGCACCCCAGGCAACCCAAACACAGTCACCTCGTTCCGCTAGCCCCACCCCCACCCCACGTCAAAAGGGGACAGTCCCCTTTTCCAGAACCACTCCTCGAAAAGGGGACTGTCCCCTATATAATTCGGGCGAAACGAGGGGGCGGGGAGGCCGATAACCGGGGCGGTGCCTCGAATCGCACGACGCCTTCAGCAAGGATACTGCCACCACGTCTTGAACCGCGGCAACGGGCGCGCAGCGCTCTTCTTCGATCGCTTCGACTACGCGGCCTTCGTTACCCTGCTCGGCAGGATGAAAAGTAGCTACGAGGTTCTGCTCTTCTCGTACTGCCTCATGCCGAACCATTTCCATCTGGTCACGCGGGAAGAAGCGACCGGCGCGATGAGCGGGGCAATGCATTGGCTGCAAACCTCTTATGTCTCGAGGTTTCGAACGAAGTACGAGAGCACGGGGCACGTACTCCAAGGTCGATTCAAGTCCTTTCCGATCCAGGAGGACGACCACCTGCTGACCGTCATGCGCTATGTGGAGCGAAATCCGGTGGAAGCTGGGCTGACGACTCGCGCGCGCGACTGGGCGTGGTCGAGCGCCGGGCAGCGCGGACGGTCGACCGGCTTCTTGGATGTAAGCCCGGTTCCGCTCGGGGACGGTTGGGCCAATTACGTGGACTCGCCACAGACGCGCGACGAACGCAACCGTGTGCGACAAAGCATCCTTCGCGGGGCGCCCTTGGGGGGTCCGCGCTGGCAGCGCGAAACGGCGGAGGCGCTCGGCCTATCGAGCACGCTCAGGCCGCGAGGTCGTCCCCGTAAATCAGCCGACGAAAAAAGGGGACTGTCCCCTTTTTTTAGTCGAGGATTTCGTAGTGGAAGTCTTCGATGACGGGGTTGGCGAGGAGCTTCTCGCACATCGATTGGATGTGGGACTCGGCCGAGGCTTTGTCGGCGCCTTCGAGCTCGAGCTCGATCAGCTTGCCGACGCGGGCTGACTTCACCTCGTCGAAGCCGAGCGATGTGAGAGAACGGCGAACGGCGTCGCCCTGCGGGTCGAGCACCTCGCGCTTCAGCGTGACGAAAATGTTCGCCTTCATCGCGTCTCCAGGCCGAGGTTCTTCGCGATGCGCGGAAGCGGCGCCTCGGTGTTTGGCGCGAAGGCAGTGCCCCGAATCTCATCGCAAGCTTGAATGTAGCGCCTCGACGCCTCGACGCGCACGTCGTCTGGAATCGTCGGAACCGGCCCGTCGCCTTTGTACCCGTGCCCCGCAAGCCACCGTCGGACGTACTCCTTGTCGAAGCTTTCCGGGTCTTCGCCCGCCTCGAACCGCTCCGCGTAGCTTTTCGCGTACCAAAAGCGCGACGAGTCGGGCGTGTGGATTTCATCGATGACGACGATCTTGCCATCCGGCGTTTTGCCGAACTCGTATTTCGTGTCGACGAGGATCAGCCCGCGCTCCGCGCAGACCTTTTGCCCGCGTGCAAAGAGCGCCATCGCGTAACCGGCGGCTTCGTCGAAGTCGGCAGCGCTGATGCGGCCCATCGCGAGGATCTCATCACGGGACACCGACACGTCATGGTCGCCTTTTTCGGCTTTGGTGCTGGGCGTGAGAATCGGATCCGGGAGCTTCTGATGCTTCGTGAGCCCATCCGGAAGCTCGTGCCCACAGAAACGTCGCTTCCCTTTGGAGTAGTGCGTCCAAATACTGGTCGACGTGACGCCAGTGATGTACGCCCGGACGACCATCTCCACGGGCAGCGGCTCGCATTCGATGCCGACCGTCACATTCGGATCCGGCACGTCGAGCACGTGGTTCGGCACGAGGTCTTTCGTCTCGTCGAACCACCAGGCGGCGAGGCCGTTCAGCACCTGCCCCTTGTACGGAAGGGTCCCGAGCACGCGGTCGAACGCGCTGATGCGATCGGTGACCACGATGTAACGTTTGCCGCCCGAGATGTAGCAGTCGCGCACCTTGCCCTCGTACTTCCGGCCGAGCGACTCGAACTGGGTTCCATCGAGCGTTCTTTCGAGCCCCGCCTCGAGCGTCTCCTTCGACACCGTCATCTCATCCTCCCTCCAAAACCCTATCGATGATCGTATCCACGTGCGCAAGCGCGTGATCCAAATCGAACTCGCGGTCGATCTCCTGCGACGAAAGGCGCTTCTGAATCTCCGCGTCGCTCTTCAGCAACGCGCGGAAGTCGCCCTCTCTCTCAAAGGCTTTCATCGCATTGCGCTGCACGAGCACGTACGCGTCCTGACGACCGAGGCCCTTGCCGACCAAAGCGAGCAGCACCCCTTCGCTCGCCCAAAGCCCGCCGGTCTGCTCCAGGTTCTCGCGAAGGCGATCCGGGTAGACCACCAAGTCCGCGATCACCCCCCGCGCCCGATCGAGCATGAAGGCCAGCGTCGACGTCGCATCGGGAAGAATCATCCGCTCCGCGGAGGAATGGCTGATGTCGCGCTCGTGCCAAAGCGCGATGTTTTCGAGCCCGGGCACGACCGCGGCCCGAACCACGCGGCTCAGACCCGTGAGGTTTTCGGTGAGCACCGGGTTGCGCTTGTGCGGCATCGCACTCGAACCCTTTTGGCCTTTTTTGAAATGCTCTTCGGCCTCACCGACTTCGGTGCGCTGCCAATGGCGTACGTTGGTGGAAAACCGCTCGAGCGCCGCGGCGACGAGAGCCAACGCGGACAGGAACGCCGCGTGCCGGTCGCGCGCGACGACCTGGGTCGATGCGGTTTCCGGTCGAAGGCCGAGTGACGCGAGCGCCTCCGTCTCGATCGACGGCGTGAGGTGCGCGTAGGTGCCGACGGCCCCCGCGATTTTCCCGACAGCGATCTCGTCGTGGGCAACCAACAAGCGAGTTCGGCCGCGAGCGAGCTCGGCGTAGTGGCCTGCGAGAATCAATCCGAACGTGACCGGCTCGGCGTGAATGCCGTGCGACCGACCGATGGCCGGCGTGCGGCGATGCTCGTCGACCCGTGCGCGGAGCGCCTCGAGAACGGCATCGAGCCGCGCGAGAAGCAAGTCACTCGCCTCGACCAAGAGCAGCGCGAGGGCGGTGTCGAGCACGTCGGAGGAGGTCATGCCGAGGTGCAGCCACCGCGCGGGCTCTCCTGCAAGCCGCTCTACGTGTGTCAAGAACGCGATGACGTCGTGCCGCGTGACCTTCTCGATCTCGTCGATCGCGTCGGGATCGAGCTTCGCCCGAAACGGCGCGACGGCATCCGCGGTTCCCTCCGGCACGAGCCCGCCACCCTCCATCGCCCGGCACGCTGCAACCTCGACGTCGAACCATGCCTCGTACTTGCGCCGCGAGGACCAAAGAGCTTCGAAGTCGGCTGGCGTGTAGCGCGGAATCATCGCTGCGCGGCGAAGCTAGCAGACCACTCGGCCGGGTGCGACTGCGACCCTTAACCCTCGAAAAAAAGGGGGACTGTCCCCTTTTTAGACTTGGAAGTTCCAGGCCTTGCGGACTTCGACGTGGGGGGCGGCGTAGTTGTCGACGTAGTCGCGGTGGGCCGGGTCGTGGATGTACTTCTCGACGTCGGCCATCGAATCGAAGCGGACGACGATGCTGATGTCCCAGCTCGCCTCGGACGCCTCGTCGGCCGGCACGCCGACCGAAACTGCTCGCACGCGGGCAAGCGCGCTCAAATCGGCGCGTGTCTTTTCTGCAAATGCCGCGCGCGCGGCGTCGTTGCAGTACTCGTCCTTCAGCTTGAACAACACGATTCGCTCGATCATCGGTCTATCCAATCCCCGCGAGCCCACATGCAATGCCCGCCAAGTGAGGCACGGCCGCGCCGAACATCGCTGCCTCGGTGGAGCTCGCGTTCCCTTGGAGGCTGCGCTTGTAGACGCCCTGCGCGATGGCGGCGAGCCGAAAAAGGGAAAAGGCCTTGTAGTAGCCGAGGTCTGGAACACCGTCGCGCCCGACCAGCTCGCAGTACCTCTCGACGAACGCGTTTTCCGAGGGAATCCCCGTTGCCTCGAAGTCGATCCCCGCGAGCCCGCCGATTTTCGGAAGCGATACGTCGTACAGCATGCACGTGTAGGCGAGGTCGGAAAGCGGATGGCCAAGCGTCGAAAGCTCCCAGTCGATCACTGCCAGCGCTCGGGGCTCGGACGGATGAAAAATGAGATTGTCGAGCCGGTAGTCGCCGTGCACGAGCGCCGTCGCATCTTCGTCTGGAACGTTCGCAGGCAGCCACTCGATCAGCGCCTTCATCGGCTGGATCTCGGAGGTTTGGGATGCCACGTACTGCTTGGTCCAGCGACCGACCTGGCGGGCGACATAGGCGTTGGGCCGCCCGAAATCCGAAAGCCCGACGGCGTCGACGTCCACTCGGTGAATCGCAGCAAGCACGCGGATGAGCTCCTCGTAGACCGCCCGCCGCTCGGAAGGATCGAGCTCCGGAAGCTGCACGTTCCAAAAGATGCGCCCCGGCACGTATTCCATCACGAAAAACGACGTCCCGATGACCGAATCGTCCTCGCAGAGCGCATACATCCTCGCGGTCGGAACATCGGTATCGCGAAGCGCGTGCATCACGCGGTATTCGCGGTCCACCGCATGCGCGGATTGAAGCAGCTTCCCAGGAGGCTTTTTTCGAAGCGCATACTGCCGCTCTCGGTCCGCGAGCCAAAACGTCGGGTTGGACTGACCGCCTTTGAACTGCAGCACCTGGAGCGACCCGGTGTAGCCGTCCACGTTTTTAGCCATCCATTGGTCGAGGCGCGTCTCGTCGAACCGGTGCGCTTCTCGAACGGGCCTGGCGTTTTCAGGGGGCACGGGTGACATCGGTCTCGCTTCCGGAAGGCCGGGAGCTTATCACGCCTGGGCGCACGAGGAGCCATTGAGCTAGGGTCCCAACGGAGCTAGGTTTCCTCGCGTGAGGCGGGCAAGAACACCGCGGGTGAGTTTTCGTGGCTTCCTGGTCGCAAGCATGCTGTTGTGCTGCGCCCAAGTGGCGATCGGGCAGAAGCCCGACAAAGACGACGACCCGGGGTACCGCCCGGCGCCAAGCGCCCACGACGGCGCCGCGCAGGCCCTTCCGATCGATGCACCGCCGGGCAGCGAGGTCGTGGTCGTCGCGATCGATCGCACCGTCGAGCTCGGCCTGGCGGCATTCGTGCGCCGGGCGGTCGCAAGTCATCCAGACGCCGCCGCCATCGTCCTCGACGTCAACACGCTCGGTGGACGCGTCGACGCTGCGATTCAAATCCGCGACGCCCTTCTCGAGGCCAAGCCACGCACGGTCGCCTTCATTCACCCGCGCGCGATCAGCGCTGGCGCTTTGATCAGCCTGGCGTGCGACAACATCCTGATGACCGACGGGGCGACGATGGGCGCTGCCACGCCGATTCAAGCTGGCGGTGGCCAAGCCGAAGCCGTCGGCGAAAAGATGGTCTCCTACATGCGGGCCGAAATGCGTTCGACGGCCGAGGCCAACGGGCGCCGTGGCGACATCGCCGAGGCCATGGTCGACCGAGAGGTCGTCATCGACGGTATCGTCGAGGCCGGCAAGCTGCTCACGCTCGACACCGACCAGGCGATCAAGCTCGGCTTCGCCGATGGAAAAGCGGCGAGCCTGGACGAGGTCATGAAGGCGCTGACGCTCCAGTCCCCGGTGAGAGTCGACGTTCAGCTCAACTGGGGGGAGGAGATCGCACGCTGGCTCACCGAGCCGACGATCAGCGGGCTGTTGCTCTCCGTCGGCATGCTCGGCCTGATGATCGCGTTTTATACGCGCACCGTCGGGCCTTTTACCATCGCTGGCTTCGTGTCGCTCGCGCTTTTCTTCGGCGGGCACGCGGTGGTGCACTTGGTGGGCTGGGAGGAGGCGCTCTTGTTCTTGGCAGGCGTTGCTCTCGTCGTCGTCGAGATCTTCTTCATCCCGGGCTTCGGGGTGCCGGGGGTACTGGGGTTGATCTGCGTCATCACCGCGCTGGTGCTCTCCCTGATCGGCATGCCGATCAACGTGTCCTTTCAGACGGGGCTGCTCGCCGAAGCCATGGCCCGCGTGCTGTTGTCGCTGCTGGGCGCGTTCGTGCTCGCCCTCGTCGCCATGCGTGTCCTTTCGCGCACTGCGTTCGGCAGGGCGCTCGTGTTGGAGGAAGCCGAAACGGGCTTTCTCTCCGCACCGACCGCGCTCGAGCTCCAAGGACAGGTCGGCGAGGCCCTGACCGACCTTCGTCCCGCCGGCAAAATCAGTATCGGCAACGAGCGTCACGAAGCCACGAGCGAGCGCGAGTTCATCGCCCGCGGCTCACGCGTCCGCGTCATCGGCAAAGATGGCCCTGCCCTCGTCGTACGTCCCGAGGAGGACGGGTGACCGCGGTCATCATCGTCGCGGTCCTCGTGCTTGGTCTGGTGCTCCTCTTTGCGGAGGTGGCGATCGTCCCGGGCTTCGGGGTCGCCGGCATCCTCGGGGTGCTGGCGCTCGGCGCGGGCGCCGTCGCGGCATGGACGGAGCTCGGTTCGTTCTGGGGCGGGATCACGCTGGCGTTTTCGCTGGTGGCAGCGGGCGCCATGCTGATCTGGCTTCCCAAGAGCCGGGCGGCGCGGCGGATGGTGCTCGAGCACAGCCAGGCCGAAGCGACGTCTCAAGAGGATCGTACCCACCTCCTCGGACGGCGGGGAACGACCGTCACCCCCCTTCGCCCGATCGGCCGCGTGCGCTTCGGGCGGGAAGAAGTCGATGTCGTGACCGAAGGCGAGTACATCGACATGAACCAAGAAGTCGAAGTCGTGACCGTGGAAGGAGCACGCGTCGTCGTGCGCATCCCCAATGCAAGCTAGGAAGGAACCATCATGTCGTTCGCACCACTCGCGCTGATTTTTCTCCTGATCATCGTCGTTTTCGTACTCCTCGTCTGGCTGATCCCGGTCCGCCTCTGGATTGCGGCCTGGTCGAGCGGTGCGCGCGTCGGCTTCGGGGAGCTGATCGGAATGCGGCTGAGGCGCGTCTCGCCGGGCGCGGTGGTCAATCCCCGCATCGCAGCGGTGAAGGCGGGCCTCGACGTGCCCACCAACACGCTCGAATCGCACTACCTGGCGGGCGGCAACGTCGAGCGGGTCGTCAACGCGCTGATCAGCGCGGACAAGGCGGGCATCGCGCTGGATTTCTCGCAGGCCGCCGCGATCGACCTCGCCGGTCGCGATGTCCTCGAAGCCGTCCAGACGAGCGTCAACCCGCGGGTGATCACCACGCCGAAAATCACCGCGGTCGCCAAGGACGGCATTCAACTTCTGGTCGTCACCCGTATCACCGTTCGCTCCAACATCGATCGATTGGTCGGCGGCGCGACCGAGGAAACGGTCGTCGCGCGCGTCGGTGAGGGCATCGTCTCCACCATCGGCTCCTCGACCAACTACGCGGAGGTCCTCGAAAACCCCGATTCGATTTCGAAGAACGTGCTGGCGCGAGGCCTCGACAGCGGGACGGCGTTCAACATTCTTTCGATCGACATCGCCGACGTCGACGTGGGCACGAACATCGGCGCCAAGCTGATGACCGAGCAGGCCGAGGCCGACAAACAGGTCGCCCAAGCGCGAGCCGAAGGGCGACGTGCATTGGCCGTCGCGGCCGAGCAGGAGATGCGAGCAAAGGTGGAGGAGATGCGCGCGCACCTCGTCGAGGCCGAGGCCAAGATCCCCGAGGCGATGGCACAGGCCCTTCGAGAGGGCAATCTCGGCGTGATGGACTACTACAACCTCCGCAACGTCGCCGCCGACACGGAGATGCGGAATGCGATCAGCAAGGCCACTGGGGCGGACGATGACACTGAAGTCTAAAGCTGCGCCGCTTGGGACCACGCTGCGGCGGCCGCGGAAGCTCGTTGCGCGTCTCGTGCTCGCAGAGCTCATCGCCAAGCGCGGTCGGGGCCCGCTCGAGCGGCGTCGACTCGTCTATACGCGCCGAAGGGCCTGAACCATGCCCGATTGGATCAGCGAGTACATCGGAGAGATCGCGCTCCTGATCTACATTCTGTACCCGCTGCTCAAGCGCTGGAGCGATCGACGAAAGCGCAAGCGAGAGGAAGCGCGCAAGCGGGCCGAAGCCAAGGCGGCACGACCGAAGACCGGCGCCCGGACTCGCGCACCGCAGCCCCCTGCCAAAGTCGAGCGCACACGGAGGCCCCCCCCCGCCCCGGCACCTCGACCCGAGCCCGAGAAACCAAAGAAACGCACCGAGGAGGACTTCCTTTCCGCGGCGCGAGCGAAGCTGGGCCAGCTGCGCGAGCAAGCGACCGAGCTGCTCGCCCGCGCACGAGGCGAGCCCCGGCTTGCCCGCCTCGAAGCCGCGCTCCGCGAAGACCTGCTGCGCCGCCTCGATGAAGTGGAGAAGGCGCTCGCTCGAAGTCCATCGCTTTCGACCGTCGTGCAGGAGACGAGCGCGCTGCGAGGATTGGAGCAGCTCCTTCGCTATTTGCGAACGATGGCCCAGCAGCGGGCGGTGGGCCGATCGTCATTCGTCGCCGAAGCGGATGCCATTGCGGACGCCTGCTACGCGCCGCTGCTCGCGCACGCCCACGCAGAAGGTCTTCCGCTGCGAAGCACCCAGCCGGTCGTTGTGCTCGGCGACTGGAGCCTCTCGATCGTTCCGCGATTCGCGTCCACGCGCGTGGCGCCACTAAGGCTTCCAGAGGGGTTCGAGCATAGCCTCTGGCTCTGGCCTGGGATTGCTCACGAGGTGGCGCACGATTTCTACTACAGCCTCGAGGGCCTGCCGCACGGACTTCACACGCGGTTGGGTTTGCCCGACGAAGTCGAGATTCCGACCTCGTCGACGCAGGTCGACGGCGCATGGCTTCGCGACCTGTTTGGCGCATGGCTCTCCGAGACGTTTGCCGACGCCCTCGGGACGGTGATGCTGGGGCCTTCGTACGTCGAGACGATGCGCCGGGCGTTTCGAAGCCCGGAATCGCCGCAGCGCACCGCCGCGGTCATGCAAAGCGGGCGCGTGATCGACGAGCACCCACCAGCTCGGCTGAGGCTCTACGTGGCAACACGCGTTCTTCACCACCTCGGCCGTCACGAGGAAGCCGACGATCTTTGGGAGCGATGGGAAAACGAGCACGAGAACCCCGGGCTCTACTACCTGCCGCTCGCGGGACAGTGGGTCGGCGTTTCCGACGAGGCGCTTCACGGGATCGCGGATTCGCTCGTCGATGCGCTCGTGCAGGATCCGTGGCCCGAGCTCCAAGGGTTTCACCTGCTCAACGTGCCAGGCCTTGCGTACCTGCACGCCGAGCACGCCAAGGTCGAGCGGCTGGTCCGCGAGCTCGCGTTGGGGAACACGGTGGAAGACGACGTGCGGTGGATCGTGGCAGCGGCCGTCCTCGCCGCGAGCGAGCAGCCGACGCTACACGATGCCATCCTCGACGCCGCACGGCGGTCGATCGTCGTCGTGGGCGAGCCCAAGATCGCACCCCCCGGGCGCCGCGGACGCGGGGACCGAAGCATCGGTGAAACGCTGGTCACGTCATTGAGACAACCGGACGCGATTCGGGAGGCGATCGTGCTAGGCGCGGCGATCACCCCGTATCGACATCCCCGGTGGAGCCGCTAGATCCCATCTCATGCCTCTCGCCGGCTTTCACCCTGCGGTCGCCACCTGGTTCGAGCGCACGTTCGGAGAGCCGACGCCGCCGCAGGTCGAGGGTTGGCCAGCGATTCGGGAAGGCGCCCACACGCTGATCGCGTCGCCCACGGGCTCGGGGAAGACACTTGCCGCGTTTCTCTGCGCGATCGACGACCTCGTGCAGCGGGGCTTGCGCGAAGGGCTCGAGGATCGCGTGAGCGTGCTCTACATCTCGCCCCTCAAGGCGCTCAGCAACGATGTGGAGAAGAACCTTCAGGCGCCGCTCGAGGGCATTCGAGAGGTCTTGACCGAGCTCGAGCACGAGGACGTCGAGATTCGCACCGGGGTCCGCACCGGCGACACACCCGCGCACCTCCGCACGAAGATGGTGAAGAAGCCGCCGCACATCTTCGTGACGACGCCGGAGTCGCTCTACATCCTTTTGACGAGCGAGGGCGGCCGACGGATGCTTTCCGACGTTCGAACCGTGATCGTCGACGAGATCCACGCCGTGGTCACCAACAAGCGCGGCGCGCACCTCGCACTGTCGCTCGAACGACTCGAGGCGCTGGTCGGCCGTGAGATCACCCGCATCGGGCTCTCGGCGACACAGAATCCGATCGCCGACGTCGCTCGCTTTCTTGTCGGCGCGCGAAGCGATTCCTCGGGCAACGGGGCGGCGCCGTCCTGCCGAATCATCGACGTGGGCCATCAGCGCGAGATGGACGTGGCCGTCGAGCTCCCCGGCTCGCCTCTCGAAACCGTCATGGCGCTCGAAGTCTGGGAAGAGGTTTACGCGAAGCTCGCGGCACTCGTCGAAGCGCACCAAACGACGCTGATTTTCGTCAACACGCGGCGGCTCGCAGAGCGTGTGACCCGGCATTTGAGCGAGCTCATCGGTGAAGATGCCGTCACTTCGCATCATGGAAGCCTGGCGCGTGCGCACAGGCTCGATGCCGAACGGCGGCTCAAGTCGGGTGAGCTCCGTGCGGTAGTGGCCACTGCATCGCTCGAGCTCGGCATCGACGTCGGTGACGTCGATCTCGTTTGTCAGCTCGGCTCGCCGCACTCGGTCGCAACCTTCCTGCAACGGGTCGGACGCTCGGGCCACTGGCACGGTGGAACGCCGAAGGGCCGGCTGTTTCCGCTCAGTCGCGACGACCTGGTCGAATGCGCCGCGCTCATGCGGTGCGTTCAGCGGGGCGAGCTCGACGAGATCGCGATTCCCGACGGTCCGCTCGACATTCTGGCGCAGCAGATCGTCGCTTCGACCGCAGCCACGGAGTCGTGGAGCGAGGACGCGCTATTTGCGCTCGCGAAACGCGCCTGGCCCTACCGCAACCTAGAGCGCAACCGCTTTTCAAGGGTCGTCCACGTGCTCTCCGAAGGCTTTGCGACTAGCCGCGGCAGACGCGGCGCGTTTCTTCATCACGACGAGGTCAATCGCCAAATTCGTCCGCGTCGAAGCGCACGGTTGACCGCCATCACGAACGGCGGGGCGATTCCCGACAACTTCGACTACGAGGTGCGGCTCGAGCCTGAGGGCCTTCGCGTCGGCTCGCTGAACGAAGATTTCGCCATCGAGAGCATGGCGGGGGACATTTTTCAGCTCGGAAACGTGTCCTACGAGATCCTTCGGGTAGAGCCGGGCGTCGTTCGCGTCGCCGACGCCCGCGGCAAGCCACCGAGCCTTCCATTTTGGTTCGGCGAGGCGCCGGCCCGCGCGTCCCTCCTGTCGGACTCGGTGAACGCGCTTCGCGAGGGCATCGACGCGCGACACACCGATCTCGACGAGGTCGTCGCGTGGTTGAAAGCCGAAACCGCCATCGACGAGCCCGCAGCTCGCCAGCTCGCCGACTACATGGTTTCGGCACGGATCGCGCTGAGTGCCATGCCCACCCAGGACACTGTCGTGCTCGAACGATTCTTCGACGAAACCGGCGCGATGCACCTCGTCGTTCACGCGCCCTTCGGGAGCAGGATCAACCGCGCCTGGGGCCTGTCTCTTCGTAAGCGCTTCTGCCGCAGCTTCAACGTCGAGCTTCAGGCGGCAGCCACTGAAGATGCCATCGTCCTGTCACTCGGGCCGACGCACAGCTTTCCGCTCGAAGACGTCTTTCGATTCCTTCGCGCGGAAAACGTGCGTGACGTATTGATCCAAGCGCTGCTCGACGCACCGATGTTTCAAACCCGGTGGCGCTGGAACGCGACGCGCGCACTTGCGGTCATGAGGTTCCGCGGTGGCAAAAAGGTCCCCCCGCAGTTCCAACGCATCCAGGCGGACGACCTGCTGGGCCTCTGCTTCCCAGACCAAGTCGCCTGCCTCGAAAACGTGGCCGGCGATCGAGAAATCCCAGACCACCCGCTGGTTCATCAAACGATCGAGGACTGTTTGCACGAAGCCATGGATGTCGAGGGCCTCGAGGCGTTGCTCCGTCGGATGCACGGAGGTGAGCTGAAGCTGCTGGGCCGCGACCTGACCGAGCCGTCGCCGCTCGCCCAGGAGATCTTGAATGCGAGACCGTACACCTTCCTCGACGATGCGCCCCTCGAGGAGCGCCGGACCCAAGCCGTGATGTCGCGCCGGTGGCTGGACCCGACGCGTGCCTCCGACCTCGGCGCCCTCGACCTAGCTGCGATCGAGCGCGTCCGAGAAGAAGCGTGGCCCGAGCCGCGCGACGCCGAAGAGGTGCACGATGCGCTTCTCCTTCATCACTGCCTGCGCGAAGACGAAGCCGCGAGCGGCGAGTGGCTTCCGTGGTTGCACGAGCTCGCGGGGTCGGGTCGAGCGACCCGCTTCGACACTGGGCGCGGGGTGTGCTGGACCGCGGCCGAGCGTTTGCCGCTCTTGCAAGCCGCATGGCCCGAAGGCACAGCGAGAGCTCTGGTCGTCGTACCCGCGCGCTATCGTAACGAGACGTACACGCGGGAGGACGCCGCGCGGGAGATCGTGCGGGGCCGCCTGCACGCCTCGGGGCCCGTGTCGGCGCCCACGCTGGTGCAAACGCTCGGACTCGACGCTGGTCTCGTCGATTCGGCGCTCGGCGCGCTCGAAAGCGAAGGCTTCGTGCTCCGGGGCACGTTCCGTCCCGACGCGACCGAGACCGAGTGGTGCGAACGCGGACTTCTCGCGCGTATTCACCGGTACACGCTGAGCCGCCTCCGCAAGGAGATCGAAGCGGTGAGCGCGGCGGACTACCTTCGGTTCGCAGTGACCTGGCAGCACGCGTCGCCTGACTCGCGCATGGAGGGCCCCGAGGGGCTCGCTGCGATTCTCGAGCAGTTGGAGGGGATGGAAGCGGGCGCCGCGGCGTGGGAGGCCGATGTGCTTCCCGTCCGGATGGACGGCTACGATCCGAGCTGGCTCGATCAGCTCTGCATCTCCGGGCGCATCACGTGGAGCCGACGGACCCCGCTAGCCAGTCGCGCTTCGAGCCCCATTCGAACGAGCCCACTAGCGTTTTGTCGTCGAGCGCATGCATCGACCTGGCGGTTTCGCACTGGGGACGAGCCGGCATCGAGCGACGCCGCAACCGTGCTCGAGGCGCTCGAGCGGTCGGGTGCGAGCTTCTTCGATGACATCGTGAGCGCAAGCGGTTTGCTGTCGGCGCAAGCGCAAAAGGCACTCGGCGAGCTCGTGTCGCTCGGCCTCGTGACCGCGGACGGCTTCACCGGGCTTCGCGCTCTGCTTGCGCCCGATCCGAAGCGGCAGCGACGCGGGCGCCGAGCGGTCGCGGCCTACAGCATGGAGGCGGCCGGCCGCTGGAGCATGCTGCCGAAGGCACCCGAAGAGCACGACGTCGAAAGCATTGCGTGGACGCTCCTCCGGCGGTGGGGCGTGGTGTTTCGCCGGCTGCTCGACCGCGAGGGGGACCTCCCGCCTTGGTACGCGCTGCTGCGCGTCTACCGTCGGCTCGAGGCGCAGGGTCGCATTCGCGGCGGTCGTTTCGTCGCAGGCTTTGCGGGCGAGCAGTACGCGCTGCCGGAGGCCGTCTCTGCCCTGCGAAAGGCCCGCCGCGCTCCAAAAACTGGCGAGCTCGTGTCGATCAGCGCGGCGGACCCGCTCAACCTCCTCGGCATCATCACGCCGGGGCATCGCGTCCCGGCCACGCCGAAGAACCGCATCCTGTTTCGCGATGGTCTGCCCATCGCGTTCCGTGAAGGCAGCGAGACCCATTTCCTCGAAGACCCGGAGGAAGAGAAGTGGGCGCTGACGCAGGCTCTTCGCCGTCAGCCGGTGCCCCCTACGGTTCGGGCGTACCTGGGCAACCGTCCTTGAAAGGAGTACTCAGATGAAGGCGTTCGTCACAGGCTCGACCGGTCTTCTCGGCAACAACCTCGTTCGTCAGCTTCTCGCCGACGGGTACGAGGTCGTCGCACTGACGCGGTCCAAAGAGAAGTTCGACAACATGTTGGGCGACACCGCGGCGGTGCCGGTGGTCGGGGACATGCAAGAGATCGGATCCTTCGCAGAAGAGCTCCGGGGCTGCGACGTCGTTTTTCACACCGCGGCGTACTTCCGAGAGTACTACGGCAAAGGCGATCACGCGGCCGCCCTCGAAGCGATCAACGTCGACGGCACGCTCGAGCTGATGGAGGCGGCCGATGCGCGTGGCGTGAAGGTTTTCATACACACGAGCTCGTCGGGCACGATCGGAACCCGCGAAGATGGCCAACCCGGCGACGAGGACACGCAGCCGTCCGCGAAACAGCTCCGCAACCTCTACTTCAAGAGCAAGGTGGACGGCGATGCCAAAATTCGAGCGTACATTCCACCCCACGGAATGCGTGTGCTTCAAGTGCTGCCCGCCTGGATGTGGGGGCCGGGCGACGCAGGGCCGACGGCGGCCGGCCAGATCGTGTTCGACTTCCTCGATGGGAAGTTCCCCGCGGTGCCCGACGGTGGCTCGAGTGTCGTCGACGCCCGCGACGTCGCCGCCGCGATGGTCCGAATGGTCGACAAGCCCCACGGCGAGCGTTTCATCGTGGGCGGCCGGTACCATTCCTTGCGTGAGCTCGTGGAGCTGATCGCGAGCGAAACGGGCCGCAAGGCGCCCAAGGCTACTCTCCCCGCGTGGTTCGCGATCGCCTACGCGCACATGAGTGAAGCGTGGGCATCGATCACTGGTGGCCGGGCGGCGGCCAACCTCGAGGGCGTACGCATCATGGCCGCCAAGCACAGCGTCACCTCCGACAAGGCGGAGCGTGAGCTCGGTGCGACATTTCGACCGCTCGAAGAGACCGTGCGTGACGTGGTTTCCTGGTACCGCGACCGGGCTATGCTGCCTGCAGGCGTCTGAAGCCAAAATTCCGAACCTCGGGGTGACGAGGGATGGGGGGTCTTGTAGGGTGTTTTGTCGATGAGCGGCGGGTTGGATAGGTGCTTCGAGGAGGCGTCGATCAATGGGCTCACGCTTCGGAACCGGTTGATCAAGGCGGCGACGTTCGAGGGGAAGTCGCCCGGTGGGGTGCCGAGTGAGGCGCTGATTCGGTTTCATCAGCGCATCGGTCAAGGTGGGATTGGGATGACCACGTTGGCCTATTGCGCCGCCGAGTCCGACGGGCGCATTCACGAGAACATGATGTACATGCACGAAGGGATTCGGCCGCCGCTCGAGAGGCTGATCCGCACCGTGCGGGCGACTGGCGCCAAGGTGTCGGGGCAGCTCGGGCACTGCGGGGCCTTTACCAAGAACGCCGAGTTCCGAGGCAAGCGGCCTCTCGGTCCGTCCAAAGGGACGAACGCGCTCGGGCTGGCCGCCGGCCTCGGCCGCATCGCCGAAATGAACAAATCGCAGATTCGCGAGCGCGTCCGAGTCATCGGACGCGCCGCCGCGTTCATGAAAGCCGTCGGCTTCGATGCCATCGAAATCCACTTCGGCCACGGCTACGGAATCAGCCAGTTCATCAGCCCGAAGACCAACAAACGCAAAGACGAGTACGGCGGCACCCTCCAGAACCGCATGCGCTTCGGCCTCGAGGTGCTCGCGGAGGTGCGCATGCAGGTGGGCGACGACTTCCCGTTGCTCGGCAAGATCAGCATGACCGACGGCGTCAAAGGCGGTGTCACCTACGACGACGCGGTCGAGATCGCGGCCATGCTGGAAGCGGGCGGCCTCGACGTCATCGTTTGTAGCGGAGGCACGAGCAGCATGAACCCGATGCTCTTGTTTCGTGGCGACAGCATGGTGCCGGGCCTCATCAAACACGAAAAGAGCCCTGTGATGAAGCTCGGCATCCGGCTCGCCGCGCCCTTCATGTTCAAGGACTACCCCTACGAGGAGATGTACTTCCTCGACCAGGCCCGCCGGATCCGCGAACGCGTGCAGTGCGGCGTCTGCTACATCGGCGGGGTTTGCACCAACGACAGCGTCTGCACCGTCATGGACGCCGGCTTTGATTTCATCCAGCTCGGTCGGGCGCTGATCTTCGACCCCGACTTCCCGAGGCACGCGCGCTCGCGGCCAGGCTACAAGAACGGCTGCAGCCACTGCAACCAATGCGCCACCTTGATCGAGGCGCCCGGCGGCATCTACTGCGTCGAGCGCCCGACCAACTTCGCCTGACCCGGGGGACCGGTCGCCCTCGTCTGCCGCCGGTCCTGCAAAGAGGTCGCCTTGCCAGCCCGTTGGGTCTATCCTTCGCAGCGATGTTTCCGACGCCTGGTGGCGCACACCCCCCGCCAGAAGAGCTTTTCGCCGGTCGCTACGAGGTCGACGGCCCGCTCCCGTGGGGAGGTCTGGTTTCGTACTTCCGCGGCTCGTCGGAGAACACGCCGGTCATTCTGTGTGTGCTGCCGATGGACGTCAGCGGCTCCACCCGCGCCGAGGCCGCCTTTGCACACCTCGCGCACGGCCTCGGGATGATTCGCTCCGCGGCGATCCCGCGCGTCCTGGACGCAGGCGTGATCGACGGCGTCCCCTACCTCGCCTTTCGCGATACGCGCGGCACCTTGCTCGCGGACCTGCTCCGCGATCGCTCGTTGAGCTCGATGGCGGTGTTGCGGCTGGCCGGCGACGTGCTCGACGCCCTCGATGCCGCGCATGGGCGTGGGCTGGTTCACGGCGACCTCACCCCTCAAAACATCCTCGTCGCCCGCACCAAGGAGGGGAAGCTCTGCGCCCGCGTGATCGGCATGGGCGCAGTTCCGCTGCTTCGCGCGAACCCCGGGGCAAGCGCGCACACCAGCCATACGGGCTCGGGCAAGCACGCCGTCGCGTACATGGCGCCGGAGCTGGTCGGGGGCGCCACGTTCGAGCCGCTGTCCGACGTGTACGCGGTCGGGGCTCTCCTCCACCACATGGTGACCGGCTCGCCGCCCGTAGGCTGGGAAACCGGCGAGGGGTTTGACGACCTGCCGGGTCTGCCCGATGTGATCCGAAGGGCCATGCAACGACAGCCACACGAACGGTACTCTAGCGCCTCCGCCATGCGCGCCGCGCTCGAATGGATCGAGGTCGAGTCGGCCAAGGCAAACCCGCAGACCCAAGACATCGCCCCGTGGATGGAGAGCTCGCGCATCGGTTCGATTCCAGTCCCATCTCTCGCGTCGAGCCTTCCCCCGGCGCACGCGGTCAGCGGGAGCCACCTCATCGGCACGGTGTTGACGACGACGTCCGGCGCTCGTCCGATTCCGGTCGAGCCCATCGTGGTGGAGGAGCTCGAAGTCGACCCTACTCGACGCTGGCTTCAGGTTGCGTTGCTCCTGCTTCTACTGGGCACGCTCGTCTTCTCTGGCTATTGGCTGAAGACGCAGCAGTCCAACGGGGCTGCGGTGCCCGCCGAGCTCGAGGGCGGCGAAACCAATGCCGAATGACTCGCCGAGAACGCCAGCAACCGACGAGCAGCTCATGGATGCATACGTCGATGGCGATGACGCGGCGTTTCGAATTCTGTTCGAGCGATACGCGCCCATCCTTCTGAGGCTCACACGGCGACACCTCCGAAACGACGAGCTCGCCGAAGAGATCGTACAGCAGACGTTCTATCGACTTCACGGGGCACGCCACGATTTTCGTCGAGGCTCGAAGCTCCGGCCTTGGGTGATGACGATTGCGATGAACCTCGTGCGCGAGCACTGGCGTCGAACCAAGCGGCGCAAGATGACCGCGCTGGAGGTCGACGCTCAGGCCGCGCCGGAGGCCGACTTCATGCCACTCGAGCTCCGGCAGCGCTCCGAGCTTCTCCATGTGGCCCTCGAAAAGCTCCCCAGCAGTCAGCGCGAGGTCGTCGAGCTCCACTGGTTTCAGGAGCGGCCGTACGCCGAGGTCGCCCAAATCGTGGGCACTTCCGAGGGTGCGGTCCGAGTCCGGGCCCATCGGGCTTACACAACCTTGAAACAATTGTTGGTGTCGGAAATACGGGGTGATGAATGAGTAGCGACAGCAGGCGGCCGGACGAGGGCCTGGGCGAGCGCCTGCGCGAGCTCGATGCGCCGGACACCCCCCAGAATCGGGAGCGGTTGGATCGGATGTTCGAGCACGTGCGCGCCCAGTGCGACCAAAGCGACCGCACGGTTCGCGGGTTCCTTCGGAGCCGGTCGACGGTGACCCGGCGTCTGATCGCGCTCACGGTTTTCGCCGGTCTTGCCGTTCTGGGATGGTTTGCCTTTCCCCTCGTCGGCGATCAGGCGCGCACCGCCCAATGGGCCGCGAGCCTCGTCAGCTTCAGCCTCTTGATCGTGCTCGCGATGCTCATGGTGACGCGTCCCGTCCATCTTCCTGCGCTGCCGCGCTGGCAATCGATCTGCCTCGTTTGTGTCGCGGTCGCCGCAACGGTGATTGCCGCGTTTTGGCCCCATCCCGCGGCGCACGCCGCAACCACCGAACCGAGTGGCGGCATCATGGCGGGCGCGTGCATGGGCGTGGGTCTGTTGCTCGGCATTCCAGTGTACGCGCTCCTGCGTCTCGTCGATCGGGGCAATGCGCTCGGCAGTCTGGTGGCCGCGGCCGCAGCAGGGGTCGCCGGCAACTTCGTGCTCAAGGCCCACTGCTCGATCGCCGGTACGTCGCACGAGATCCTCGGCCATGCGTCCGTAGCGCTCGTGTTCGTGGTAGGGCTCGGCTTGTTGCACCGTTTTGCGCAGGCCGACTGAGCCCAGCCCACCTCGACGAACGCCGCCCACGCCTGGCGAAAAAGGGGTATGCTTCCGGCCGCCGAGGAGGATCCGTGAGCGAAGAGCTGCGTCGCGATTTCGAAAAAAGAGGCATCCGGAAGGTCAAGGTTGGAGGTTTCGACGTCGACGGACTTCTTCGCGGCAAGTACATCAGCCTCGAAAAGCTCTGGTCGGCCCTCGAAAAAGGATTTGGCTTTTGTGACGTGATCTTCGGCTGGGACGTCGCCGACCAACTATACGACAACGCCAAAGTGACGGGCTGGGACTCCGGCTATCCCGACGCGCTCGCACGCATCGACCCCGAGACCTTTCGTGTGCTCCCGGACGCCCCCGACACCGCTCACTTCCTCGTCGATTTCTATACGCAGGACGGCGAGCCACACCCCGCATGTCCTAGAAACGTTCTCAAGTCGGTGCGCTCCCGGGCTCGGGAGGCGGGCTACGCGGCGAAGTTCTCCGCGGAGTTCGAGTTCTGGGTGTTCGAGGAAACCCCCCGTTCCTTGCACGATAAGGACTTTCGGCGCCTACAGCCCCTCAGCCCGGGGATGTTCGGCTACTCCTGGCTCCGCGAGGGGCAGCATCAGACCCTCGTCGACGACATCCTCGACACGTGCACGGCATATGACATCGAGATCGAGGGCATTCACACCGAGACCGGGCCCGGCGTCTGGGAGGCGGCTCTTCGATACGACGATGTGCTCGTAGCAGCCGACAAGGCCGCGTTGTTCAAGACGACGGTCAAACAGATCTGCGCCCGCCACGATCTCACCGTCACGTTCATGGCGAAGTGGAGCGCCGATCTCCCCGGCTCGAGCGGGCATCTTCATCAGAGCCTCTGGGACGAAGGCGGAAAAACGAATCTCTTCGCGGAGACGGGGAGCGACAGCCTGAGCGAGGCGGGGCGCCACTACCTCGGCGGCCTCGTGACCCTCGCACCGGAGCTCACCGCGTTTTATTCGCCGTTCATCAATAGCTACAAGCGCTACGTGCCCGGGCTGTGGGCCCCGCTGAACGCCTCCTGGGGAATCGAAAACCGAACGTGCGGCGCGCGGGTGATTCTCGGACCGAGCGAGCAGGCCACGCGCATCGAGTTCCGTCAAACCGCCTCGGACATCAATCCGTACGTCGCGATGGCGGCGTGCCTCGGCTCGGGTTTGGTCGGTATCGCGGAGAAAATCGAGCCGCCCGCCATGGCGTCAGGCGACGCCACCGTGGGTGGTGACCCCTCTCTTGCCCTGCCCCTCACGCTCGAGGCGGCCATCGACCGGCTTCGCGAAAGCAAAGCCGCCAAAAAGGCACTGGGCGAAGCGTTCGTCGACCACTTCATCCGCACGCGCGATTGGGAATGCCGCGAGTACCGCAAGGCAGTCACGGACTGGGAGCGCCGCCGCTACTTCGAGGCGGTGTGAGAGGCATCATGCTCAAACGCTTCTTGTCGGAACGCCCACTTCGCCTGCCTCACTTCAGGCCGTACGTCCCGCGTCCGAGCGACCCGTCGATCTTCTGGTTCAACAGCGAGCGCGATGACATCGTCTCGGACGTCGTAAAACGGATCTGCGCGTCGCACGAATCGGACCGTGCTCGCTTGGAAATAGCGCTCAACGATGCGGCCTTTCATGAGATTCGCCGGCTCGAAAAACAGCGGGACGACGAGGCGCGCGATCGGCTCGGCTATTGGCGCGCGATGATCCGGCGCATCGGCAAGATGGACGACAGCGAGCAGCGCCGGGTGCTGCACACCATCGTCACCAACATGGCGCGCGACGTCGCCGGCAACTTCGACCCGAGGGTCTACCGATTTGCTCGCCGTGCCGTCCCGCGCCTCATCGGAGGCGTGATGGAGCCCCGCCGCCTCACGCAGGACTTGATGGCGCCGGCACCACAGGCGCTCAGCCGCGTGTTGAAGGCGCAGGGCGACGTAGAGCACCTCCGCGACCTTCGGACCCGCGGGACGCTGGTGTTCGTGCCGACCCACTCGTCCAACCTCGATTCCATCGTCTTGGCGCAAGCCCTCGACGACTGCGGCCTACCCCCGGTCGTGTACGGCGCGGGCAAAAACCTCTTCACCAACCCGATCATCAGCTTCTTCATGCACAACCTCGGGGCCTATCGCGTCGATCGGCGAATCCGGGTGAGCTTATATAAGGAGGTATTGAAGCTCTACTCGCAGGTGATGATCGAGCGGGGCTATCATTCGCTGTTCTTTCCGGGGGGGACGCGGAGCCGCTCGGGCATGATCGAGCAGCGGCTGAAGCTCGGCCTCCTCGGATCCGCGGTCGAGGCATTCACGACGAACGAGGTTCGCCGCGTCGATCGCCCGGTGTGGTTCGTCCCCACGACGATCAACTACGCGCTGGTCCTCGAGGCGGAAACCCTAATCAACGACTGGCTGATGGAGGAGGGACAGGCGCGCTACATCATCGAGGACGACGAGTTCTCGCGGATCGATCGCTGGATCACGTTTTTCCGCAAGGTCGTCGGCATGCGCGGCGCCTGCATCGTCCGGTTCGGCGAGCCGATCGATCCGTTTGGGAACCGCGTCGACGGGACGGGATGCTCGATGACTCCGACTGGACGTGTCATCGACGCAGGCGGCTACGTCGAGCACCGAGGAACGCCGGTCGCCGATTACGTGCGCGATGCCGCCTACACGCGCGAGCTCGGCGAGGTGCTCGCGCAGCGCTACGAGACCGAGACGGTCCTCATGAGCACGCAGGTGGTGGCACACGTCTTGTTCCGAGATCTGGTGCAGGCGACGCCCGGGATGGACCTCTTTGCGCGGCTTCGCCTACGCGGCGAGATCCGGCTCGATCGCGAAGCGGTTTGTCAAAAGCTCGGGGAAGCGCGCGACCGGCTGCGCGAGATCGAAGAAAAAGGGCGCGTCCTGACCAGCGATGTCGTCAAAGAGGACAGCCCCGCCGAGCTGCTCGAACGCGCCCTCGGTTTCTGGAACGGCTACCACGACTCGACGGCGGCTTCGCTCGAAGGGGACCAAGTGGTTCTGCGCGACCCGTCGCTTCTCCTCTACTACCAGAACCGCCTCGTGCCCTTCGCTCAAGACATCGCGCAACCCGATCAGCTCGAGGCAGCGTGCGAGATCGAATCCCTGGGGGTGCTTCGGTGAGCCTCCGAATCGGTGTGGTGGGCGCGGGCGGGTTCGGACAAGCCATCGCCCTCGCCTCCGCGCGAAACGGGCACTCGGTGGTCCTGTGGAGCCGACGGGCGCGAGAGCTCCCGCCGCCGATCCAGACGTCGACCGACATCGGCGACTTGGAAAGTTGTGAGTTGATCTTCGTCGCCGTGCCTGCCCGCCACGCGATCGAAGTTGCAGAGCACCTTTGCGAGGTCGTCGACGGACGGCATTTGATCACGCACGTCAGCCGCGGGCTCGTCGGGGCAGATCTCAAGACGATCACCCAGGTCATGCGCGAAAAGACGGTCTGCCGGCGGCTCGGCGCGCTTGCAGGCCCCTTGGTCGCAGCCGCGTTGGCGGAAGGCCGGCCGAGCGGAGCGATCCTCGGAACGGGTTTCCCCGAGCTGACGTCGATGGTGCGCGACGCTCTCGGCGGGGCGGGGCTCCGTATCTACGAAACGCAGGACGTCATCGGCGTCGAGCTGGCGAGCGCCACTGTTGGTTTTCTCACGGTCGTGCTCGCCTATGCCAGGGAGGTCGGGGCGGAGCCCGGAACGCTCGCCGTACTCGCCACGCGAGGTATGGTCGAGGTGTCGCGCATCGGCCAGACCCTCGGTGCCGACGAGTCGACCTTTCTCGGGCTTGCCGGTCTCGGTGACCTGATCGCCGCCGTGGCCGGGGACCAGCGACCGGAGCTTCAACTCGGGCGGGCACTCGCGCAGGGTATCGACCTCACCAGCGCGATCGGTGAGGCGGGCGCGTACGTCGAGGGTATCGAGGTGGCAGGGCATCTCATGGAGCACGCACGCCGCCTCGGGCTGGAAACGCCGATCTCGTCGACGTTCGTCGCGGTCTCGGAGGGTCGCATGACCTCTGATGATGCTATCCAAGAGCTGATGGAGAGGCGAGTGGGCAAGGAATGAGCGACATCCACAGTCTGGTGCTTTGGAGCTTTCCGACCCGTGTCGTCCTCGGCGAGGGTGCTGCCTCGCAGTGTGGCAACGAAGCGCACCAGCTCGGCGCGAACCGTGTCTTGCTCGTCTCGGACCGCGGCGTCGAAGCGGCTGGACTGCTCGAACCCGTTCGCACTTCGCTCGCTTCGGCAGGGCTCCAGCACGAGTCTGCGCTCGACGTGTCCTCGAATCCGCTCGAAGCGGAGGTTCTCGACGCCGCCCGCGCGTTCACCGATTTCAAAGCCGATCTCGTGCTTGGTGTCGGCGGGGGAAGCGTACTCGATGTCGCAAAGCTCGTCCGTCTCGCGGCGACACATCCCGGCCCGCTCGCGAAGTACGACGATGCGATCGGTGGCAGCGCACACATCGAGGGCCCCCTTCCTCCGATGATCGCCATCCCGACCACCGCGGGCACCGGCAGCGAGGTCGGTCGAAGCGGGGTCGTGACGCTTCAAGCCACCAACCGAAAGACCGTGATCTTCTCGCCCCTGCTCTTGCCCGAAGTCGCGATACTCGATCCAGCCATGACGCAGACGATGCCGCCGGCAATGACCGCGGCAACCGGAATGGACGCGCTCACCCATTGCGTCGAGGCCTACTCGTCGATCGGCGATCACCCGATGGCCGATGCGATCGCGCTCGGCGGCGTGCGCCTCTGCCATCGCTCGCTCAAAGCAGCGACTGAAAACGGGGGCGACTTGGAAGCCCGCGGCGACATGCTCAAAGCCGCGATGATGGGAGCGGTCGCGTTTCAAAAAGGGCTCGGCGCCTGCCACTCACTCGCGCACCCGTTGTCGACCGAGTTCGGGATGCACCACGGGCTCGCCAACGCGATCTGCCTCCCGGCCGTGCTGGATTTCAACCGCGTGGCGATCCCGGAGCGCATCGCCGAGGTGGCGCGGCAGCTCGGTGTGCGCGGCAGCGACGAGAGCACGCTGTCGTTCGAATGCGCGGGCGCCATCCGCGCGCTGCGAAAGTCGATTGGGCTACCGGCCAATCTCCACTCGCAGGGCATCGCCGAAGGCGATCTGCCGCGCCTCGCTGCGCTCGCGTTCACCGATCCGTGTCATCGACAGAACCCGCGTCCCTGCAGCGAGGACGATCTCCTCTCGCTCTACAAATCGAGCTTCGACGATGCCTAAGCGACGCAAAAGCGAGCTGGAGTCGCTCGCAAAGCTGCTGAAAGGCGTCTACCCGGCGCCCGATCAACTCGAGGCCGCCAAAGTGTTTGCCTGGTGGAGCCGATCGGTGCCGCCGCGCATTCTCGAGCATGCTCGCCCCGTCAGGCTCGCTCGAGGGGTTCTCACCGTGCACGTCAGCTCCTCGGTGTGGGCCAACGAGCTACACTACCTCACGGACGATCTGCTCGCCCGGCTTCGGCAGGCATCACCGACGAGCCGAATCGAAAAGATCCGGTTTCAGGTCGGTCCGCTGCCCGACATCCCCGAGCGCCATCGCGCTCCCCCGCCCCCGCCTGAGCCGGTTCGTCTTGCGTCACTTCCCGAGGAGCTTGGGCGCTCGCTCAGCAAGGTCCATGACGACGAGCTCCGAAAGGCGATTGCCGAGGCCGCCACGACCAGCCTCGCTCGAAATCGAACGACGCGAGAAGACTAAGCGCCATCTCGTGCGACCCGGATCATCGCGCTCAAGGTGCTCGGGCCATCTGCAGACTCGAGTCGCGCCACCACGTCATCCGGCAGTGGAACCGTCAGCGGGCTCAGCTTGCATTCCGTGAGCAGCGCGAGCGTCACCCCGAGCTCCACCGCGATGCGTCGCATGAGCTCGACGCCGGGATCGGACACTTCGCCGTTTTCGAGCCGTGCGATCGTGCGCCTCGACACGCCGACCGCCTCGGCGAGCTCGAGCTGGCTGAGGCGGCCGCGAAGCTCGCGCAGGATGGCAAGATTGGCAGAAATGACATCGACAGCGGTCATGAGCTGACAATATCGGCATGCCTAGCCCGAAACAAGGTCAGGATTGCCGGCCGAGCCCACCTGCGAGCTCCGAGACCAAAGCGCGCACCGATGAGACCGCGTCGCTGGGTGACGACGCGTCTTCGACTGCCCGCACGACCGCGCTTCCAACGACGACCCCGCCGACGTGCGGGGCAACGATAGCCACATCGTCTTTCGTCTTGATGCCGAAACCGATCGCCACCGGGCGGCCTACCTCGCGTTGGAGCACGGCTCCGCGCTCCGACGCGCTCACGAGGTCGGTTGCCTCGGCACCAGTCACGCCGGTCATCGACACGTAGTAAATGAAAGACGTCGCGGCAGCCGCCGCCTGCGCGATCCTTTCGCCATCGCTGGTCGGTGCCAGGAGCGGCACGAAGTCGAGGCCTTTCTTGACTGCCGGCTCCCGAAGCCCGGCGCTGTCCTCGGGTGGCAAATTGACGACCAGAAAACCATCCGCACCGGCGTCCGAAGCATCGTCGACGAGCTTCTGCTCGCCGTACGCCAAGATCGGGTTGTAGTACCCGAACAGCAAGATCGGAACGTCCGTGCGTCGCCGAATTGCGCGCACAGTGTCGAGCACCCCGGACAACGTCGTGCCTCCGCGAAGCGCTCGCTCTGCCGCGCGTTGAATCGCAGGCCCGTCGGCCGTCGGATCGCTGAACGGCACCCCGAGCTCGATCACGTCGGCGCCCGACTCGGCTGCCGCGACGACTAGGTCGGCCGTCGTCGAGAGATCGGGGTCTCCGGCGCAAACGTAAATCACCAGCGCGGCGCGATTCTCCGCACGCGCGCGCTCGAACGCGTCGGCGATGCGCCCCACCCCGGTCAGACCCCTTTCCCGAGCTCTGCGAGGACCGTCTCCAGGTCCTTGTCACCTCGCCCGGAGAGGCATACCAGAATATCCGCGTCTCGGCCGAGATTGGCGGCGAGCGTCGGCAGATACGCGAGCGCGTGGCTCGTTTCTAGCGCTGGGATGATGCCTTCGATCTCGCAAAGCTGTTGGAACGCATCGAGCGCTGCCTCGTCGGTCACCGAGACGTACTCGGCGCGGCCGAGGTCTTTGAGCCACGCGTGCTCGGGACCCACGCCCGGATAGTCGAGCCCGGCGCTCACCGAGTGCGCTTCGAGAATCTGGCCGTCGGGGCTTTGGAGGACGTAGCTCTTTGCCCCGTGCAAGACGCCGACGCCTCCCGCGCTCAAGGGCGCGGCATGGCGGCCGCTTTCGATGCCCTCCCCCGCGGCTTCGACCCCGATGAGTCGCACCGACGCATCGTCGATGAAGCCCGCGAAGATGCCCATCGCGTTCGAGCCGCCGCCCACGCAAGCGACGACGGCATCGGGTAGCCGTCCGGCCTGCTCGAGCATCTGCTCGCGTGACTCGCGTCCGATCACCGCCTGGAAGTCCCGGACGATCATCGGATACGGGTGCGGGCCCGCTACCGAGCCCACGCAGTAGTGCGTGTTTCGAACGTTGGTCACCCAGTCGCGCAGGGCCTCGTTCATCGCATCCTTCAAGGTGGCCGAGCCGGAGGTCACCGAGTGGACGACGGCGCCCAAGAGCTCCATGCGACGGACGTTGGGCGCCTGGCGATGCACGTCCTGCTCGCCCATGTAGACCTCGCACGGAAGCCCCATCAGCGCGCAGGCAGTGGCGGTCGCAACCCCGTGTTGGCCGGCCCCCGTCTCGGCGATGATGCGGCGCTTGCCCATCCGCTTGGCGAGCAACACCTGCCCGATCGTGTTGTTGACCTTGTGCGCACCGGTGTGGCAGAGGTCCTCGCGCTTGAGCCAGACCCGCGCACCCGACGCTTCGCTGAGACGCGATGCGAGGTAAAGCGGCGTCTCGCGCCCCGCATAGTCGCGGAGCAACGAGTCGAGCTCGCGCTGGAACGCGGGGTCGGCCTGCGCCGCCGCATAGGCGTTCGTCAGCTCGTCGAGTGCCGGCATCAAGGTCTCGGCGACGTAGCGGCCCCCGTAAGGACCATACCGTCCCGAAGCTTGTTCGGAGGCTTGCATGAGGCGCGGAAGGTAGCTCATCGGTGCGCCTCGCGCATGCGTTCGCTGTCCATGACAGCGGGTCTGGAAAAGGGACCAAGAGCCGGTATAGTCCGCGTACGTGAAGAGGCTCTACCGGCGGACCTTCAACCAGCTGAGCGTGCTCACCGGCGCGAGCGTGTTGACGTTTCCCACTGCTGCCTTTGCATCCCAGGCAAGAGGGCGCGCGATCGAATTGACCGACGAGGAGCGCTTGCTGTTCGAGCGCTTCACCGAGGTCTACCTCCCCACCGAGGGCAGCTCGCTGAAGCCGCTCTCCGAGGTACCGGTGATCGACAACATCGCCCACGCACTTTCACTTCTCGATGACACGATGCTCGAGCAGGTGCGGGTCGGCCTCAAGATCTTCGACTACGGCTCGATCGTGGTAGGGCTTCACTTTGCACGTTTCGTGAGCCTCTCCGAGCAGGACCGGGTCGACTACATTCAGCGCTGGGAGCGGGGTATCGAAATGCAGCGCGGCATCGTCGGCGTGCTGAAGAAGCTCGTCTGCTTTGGATACTGGAGGGACATCGAGGCGGGGCGGGCAATCGGGTACCCGGGCCCGGTGTCGGTCGTCGGCAAAGTGCCGAGCCTCGGGAATGCGCCGATGCCGGAAGGCACGAACGGGTGACCCGCACGCTCCCATCGCTGAAAGTCGTCCAGCCGGATAGCATTCCGACTGCAGGCTTGGACCTCGCGACCGACGTCGTGATCGTCGGCTCGGGCGCAGCCGGCGCCGTGACCGCCTATGAGCTCTCCCGCGCGGGGGCGAAGGTCGTGGTGCTCGAGGCCGGGCCCTACATTCCGTCGAGCGAGTTTCAGGAACATGCGCCGACGGCGCTCGAAACCCTGTATGAGGATCATGGGAATCAGGTCAACACCACGGGCGATCTCGCGATTTTGCAGGGGAAGTGCATCGGCGGGTCGACGGTGGTCAACGCGGCGGTCTGCTTTCGCGTGCCGGACCAAGTCCTCGAGGTGTGGCGCTCCGAGCACGGCCTCGAAAACCTGTCACCACAGGAGCTGGCGCCCTACTTCGAGCGCGTCGAGCGCAATCTCTCGATACGTCAGAACGCACCGCACGAGGTCAATTACAACGGTCAGCTCTTGATCGAGGGCGCGAAGAAAGTCGGCATCCCCGCATCGGCTACCCCGCGGAATGTGAAGAACTGCGCGCTCAGCGGGCATTGCATCTCCGGCTGCCGGACCGATCGAAAGCAATCCATGCTCGTGAGCTACCTCCCCTGGGCGAGCGAGCTCGGCGCTACAATTCTCAGCGGCACCCGCGCGGAGTCGTTTGAAACCAGCGGTCGGCGCATCACCGCGGTTCATGCGGTCGCTACCGACGGCCGCGGCTCGATGAAACCGGTGCGCGTCCGAGCTGGGCTCGTGCTCGTGGCCGCCGGCGCGGTGCAAACGCCGCTTCTCTTTCAAAAGAACCGAATCGGCAACAGCAGCGGCGAAATTGGCCTGAACTTCGCGTGCCACCCCTCGCTCGCCGTGTTTGGCGAGCACGATCAGAGCATCTTCGCCTGGAGCGGCGCAACGATCACAGCGCACGCCGGCGACATCGAGAACCCGCTCAAGGGGGGCTACCTGCTCGAGGCCGGCATGGTCGGACCGATGGTCACCAGCACTTGGATAGACGGGGGCATTGGAAGCGATTTCGTTCAGTTCATGGAAAATAGCAAGCGCTTCCAAGCGGCCGTCACCCTGATTCACGACCACAACGTCGGGCGCGTCTACCTCGACGGCGACCGCAAGCAAATCGAATACGACCTCGACGATCGGGACTTCGAATCGATGCGCGAGGCGATGCGGGGCACCGCGCGGATCTATTTCGCCGCCGGCGCCCGCCGCGTCTACCTACCCACCACTCGACGCACGACCATCGAGAGCGAGCGCGAAATCGACGCCGTGGTCGACGGGCTTCGCAACGGGAAGCACATGTACCGCATGACGTCGTATCATCCACAGGGCACGATGCGCATGGGCGCGAACCCCGAGCGAAGCGTCGTCGCCCCGGACGGCCGCTGCCACGATCTCGACAACGTCTACGTCCCGGACGCCAGCGTGTTTCCATCGTCGCTGCTGGTGAACCCCCAGCTCACGGTCTACGGCCTGGCCAGCTACATCGCAGACCAGATCCTGGCCAGAGCCTAGTACCATCCGACCCGCCCACCCCCACCCGTAGTCCTCCCTGCGCGCCCTT
>JBFGKE010000018.1:0-64285 GCA_041576815.1 Polyangiales bacterium | reverse complement strand
TCCGATCGACGCTGCCCTCGAAGTCGACGTAAAAGATGTATTCGAAGGGCGTATCGGGCTTCGGCCGGGACTCGATCTTCGTCAGATTGAGACCTCGCTCTGCGAAAATCGCAATGCACCGCGCCAGCGCTCCCTGCTCGTGAATCGTGGAAAAGATCAGCGATGTCTTGCAGGGAACGCCTTCCTCGGGATGCGCCGGATGCGATGCGACGATCACCATCCGCGTGTAGTTCTCGGGATGATCCGCGATCTCCCGCCGCAGGATCGGTAGCTCGTGCAACGCCGCAGCCTCTTGGCTCGCGATGGCGGCCTGTGCCGGGTCCGCGTCGCGTTTGACCTTTTCGACGGCCATGGCCGTGTCGACGAACGCTTCGACGTGGCAATCCTCGAGGGTCTCGAGGAATCCCCGGCACTGCGCGAGCGCGACTGGATGCGAGTAGATGCGGCGGATGTCCGATACTTCGACCCTTTCGGCCCCGATCAGGCAGTGCGCGACCGGCTGGTATTCCTCGCCCACGAGCGAGAGACCCGTCTCGGCGAGGAGGTCGTAGCTTTCGTTGATCGATCCGGCGATCGAGTTCTCGATCGGGAGGACGGCATAATCGACGGTCCCGTCCTTCACCGCCTCCAGCATCTCGCGGAAGCTGTGAAAGCCGACGCATCGGACCGGCTTCGCCGCGCCCTCGAAATGCCGCATCGCCGCGAGCTGGCTATAGGCGCCCTCGGTGCCTTGGTAGCCCACGACCAGCTCCTTTTGGGAGTCCGTCAACCCTCAGTCCCTGAAGTTCACGTATTGGAGCGGCAGATCGAACTCGCCCTCTTTCAAGAGCGCGATGACCGCCTGAAGGTCGTCGCGCTTCTTGCCTGACACGCGAACGGCATCGCCCTGAATCGACGCCTGAACCTTCAGTTTCGAGTCCTTGATCGACTTGACGATCTCTTTGGCTTTTTCCTTCGATACACCTTCTTTGAGCTTGATCAGCTGGCGCCACATTTGGCCCCCCGCTTGCTGAGGCGCCTGTGGGTCGAGCGACTTCAGCGAGACCTGCCGGCGAACCATCTTGGTCTCGAGAACGTCGCGGGCAGCGTCGAGTCGGCCCTCGCTGTTGGCGCGAATCACGATGCCCTCGTCGGTCTTTTCGATGGTCGTGTCCGTCCCTTTGAAATCATAACGTTGCGCGATTTCTTTGCTCGCCTGATTGCGGGCGTTGTCGACCTCGTGCGGATCGATTTTCGAAACGACATCGAACGACGGCATTCGTACCTCCGGCGCCGGATGATATCACGCCGTTGGCTTGCGGCGAGCGGGCTTCTGTGCCTCGACGGCGGTGTCGCCGCGGACGAGCGGCGAAAAGAAGTTGTCCTTTTTGGTGTATTCGTCGACCCGAAACGCGAACTTGTAGCTCGGGGCGGAGCGCATATTGCAATCGGTTCGCTCGCAAAAACGGCATGTCGTTCCGACCGGCACCGCCATCTTCTTGGGGTCTGCAAACGGGATGTCGTCCGCGTATGCGAAGTATTTGGCGTTGTCCGCGTGCGTGCCGAGCCCGATGCTGTAGGTCGTGCCTTTGACGAGCGATCCCTGCTGAGGCTCGCTCACGACCTTCGCGAAGCAGAAGTACGTCGAACCGTCCGGAAACGCGGAGTACTGCTTCGTGACGACGTTGGGCGTCAGAAACGCGAGATGCACGGCCATTTTGGGACACGAGCCGTCCTGGTGGGGAAAGCGGATGCCGTCGCCGGAGTATCTCTTCGAGATGTTGCCCGCGACGTCGACGCGAAGGAAGTGCATCGGAACGCCGCGGCGCCGCGGATCGGAGAGATTGCACATGCGGTGCGCCACGGTTTCGTATGAGGACTCGAAGAGTTGCGCCAACAGCTCGACGTCGTACCGCGTACCCATCACCTCGCGATAGAACTCCGGATAAGGAAGGAGCAGCGCACCGGCGAAGTAGTTCGCCAAGTGAATCTTGATCAGCTTTCGGGTCTCGGTGTGCTGACCGGCGTATCCCTCGAGAATCGGCTTGTGAAGCTTCTCCTCGGCGAACAGGCCGAGTGCGATAGTGTGCGCGAGTTGAAACTTGAGCCGCTGCTCGAACAGGTCGCTCGACACGGTGAGGACGCCCTCGTCCGAGCTCCAACTGCGAATGACCGAGCTGTCCGGGGGCTCGGGCGTTCGATGGACGCGAACGCCCACCAGCTCGAGCAGCCCTCGCTCGAGGTCGTCGCTCGTCACGCGACGCCCGAGCTTGCAGTCGCGCCGAAACTGCTGCGCGCGCTCTTCGAGCGGCTCGAACCAGTTGTTGTGCCGTTCGAGGAAATCGGTGACTTCGTCGAAGGGGCTGTAGTCGAATCGGACCGAGCCTTCGTCCGCCTGCCGCTCGCGCTGCGCCATGCTCGCCATCACGTGATCGAGCTGGCTTCGCGTGTTCTTATAGAGGTTGAACAGCGCCGTGATCGTCGCCACGGTCCGGGGCTCGGCGCTGATGCTCGCCAAATCTTCCTCGCTCAGGTTGAGCGAGCGCAGCAGAGGCTCGTCGAGTAGGCGCGCGAGCCCGTCGTCGACGCGGCGCTCCCCGAGGCTCGCCATGAAATCCTCCACCGCAACCCCGTACAGCTCGAGGGCTTGAAACAAGAGTGGGAGCTGAACGACCCGCTTGCCCTTTTCGATGAGGCTCAGGTAAGCAGGCGAGATCTTGAGGCGCCGAGCCACCTCGCTTTGCTGTAATCCGCGCCGCAGGCGCAGCTCGCGGAGGCGCTGACCCATCGCCGCGTTCGTTTCGGCCATCCGTGGTGTTTACCGCAACTTTACAAGATCGACCAGGGCGCTGAACCCTGGAAAAACCGAGCCATCTCCGTCGCTTGACCCGGGTTCGCGGTATGATAATCCAAAAGCACCGGGCAAAGCCGTGTGAAGCTGTAAAAAGCACCGCAACGGCGGCTCGGTCGGAGAGCGCAGGCCGCGGCGAAAACGAGGTAGGCTTCTGCGCCCTCGGATGGCGACCTCAGGAAAGGACCGGCGGATGGCGGAGGACGGCAGGCGACAGCGCGACAAACCGTGGATCATGCGCACGTACGCGGGCCACAGCACGGCGGCTGCGTCCAACGAGCTCTACCGAACCAACCTCGCCAAAGGCCAAACGGGTCTGAGCGTCGCGTTCGATCTGCCCACGCAAACCGGATACGACGCCGACGATCCCGCAGCTCGCGGTGAGGTCGGCAAGGTCGGCGTGCCCGTGTCGCACATCGGTCACATGCGCGCGCTGTTCGAGGGGCTGCCCCTCGATCAGATGAACACGTCGATGACGATCAACGCCACCGCGGTGTGGCTGCTCTCGCTCTATGTCGCGGTCGCGGAAGAGCACGGCGCCGACCCGCAGGTCCTTCGCGGCACGACGCAAAACGACATCATCAAGGAGTATCTATCGCGCGGAACGTACATTTTTCCGCCGGCGGCCTCGATGCGGCTCACCACGGATCTCATCACGTACACCGTCGAGAACGTCCCCAAGTGGAACCCGATCAACATTTGCAGCTATCACCTCCAGGAGGCCGGCGCGACGCCCACGCAGGAGCTCGCCTATGCGCTCGTGACGGCCATTGGCGTTCTCGACGCGGTCAAGGCCACCGGCCGAATCCCCGAGAGCGAGTTCGGCAAAGTCGTCGGGCGCATGAGCTTCTTCGTGAACGCCGGCATTCGATTCATCGAAGAGATGTGCAAGATGCGAGCGTTCGTCGAGCTCTGGGACCGCGTGACACGGGACCGCTACGGGGTCACCGACCCGAAGCAACGACGGTTTCGGTACGGCATCCAGGTCAACTCGCTGGGTCTCACCGAGCAGCAGCCGGAAAACAACATCATCCGCATCGTCTTGGAGATGCTCGCGGTCACGCTCAGCAAGGATGCGCGCGCCCGTGCGATTCAGCTCCCGGCGTGGAACGAAGCGCTCGGCCTGCCACGCCCTTGGGATCAGCAGTGGTCGCTCCGCGCGCAGCAGATCCTCGCGTACGAGACCGATCTGCTCGAGTATGCTGACCTGTTCCAAGGGAGCGAGGTCGTCGAGGCGCAAACCCAGCAGCTCGTCGACTCGGCGTGGGAAGAGGTCGAGGAAGTATTGAAACGCGGGGGCGCCGTGGCCGCAGTCGAGAGTGGGTACATCAAGCAGCGTCTCGTCGAGTCCAACGCCGAGCGCCTCCGCGCGATCGAAAACGGTGAGCAGATCGTCGTCGGCGTCAACAAGTACGTGGAGGGTGCGCCGTCGCCGCTCATCGAAAACCTCGACGAGGCGATTTTGACCGTCGACGCCGAGGTCGATGCCCAGCAGCGCGAGGAGCTCGGCAGGTGGAAAAGGGATCGCGACCCGGCGAAGGTCGAGGCGGCGCTCGAGGAGCTGAGACGTGTGGCTCGGTCGAACGAAAACACGATGCTCGCGTCTATCGCTGCGGCGCACGCCGGCGTGACGACGGGTGAATGGGCCAACGCGCTCCGCGAGGTCTGGGGCGAATATCGGGCGCCGACGGGCGTATCCGGCGCCACGGTCAAGACGCCGGCGGCAGGCACGTCCGCCGAGACCATCAAGCGGCTTCGCAGGCGAATGGACGAGCTCGAGGCTCGGATGGGACGGCGTCCGAAGCTGCTGGTCGGGAAGCCCGGACTCGACGGGCATTCCAACGGGGCGGAGCAAATCGCGATCAAGGCGCGCGACGTCGGCTTCGACGTCGTGTACGAGGGCATCCGGGTTTCGCCGGAGCAAATCGTCGCCTCGGCCCTCGAGGAAGGTGTGCACCTGATCGGCCTCAGCATCCTCAGCGGCTCGCATCTAGAGCTGGTCCCGGACGTGGTCAGTCGACTTCGTGCGGCGGGCCTCGGAGACGTGCCGATCGTCGCCGGCGGCATCATCCCGGAAGCCGATGCAGAGCAGCTTCGCCGCGAGGGCATCGCTGCGGTCTATACGCCCAAGGACTTCGAGCTCGACAACATCATGAGCGACCTGATCGACCTGGTCGACCGCCAGCATGCCGCCGAATGACCCCGACGCCGAGCACGTGATGTCCGGCGACAAAGCGGCCATCTCACGCGCGCTCAACCTCGTCGAAGATCGAAGGGCGGTCTCGCAGAGCCGGGTCGCCGCCCTCCTTGCCGCGCTTCAACGGGCGCCTCTCGCGGCGAGCGGACATCGCGTGGGTCTCACCGGCCCGCCGGGCGTCGGCAAGAGCACGCTCACCGCGGCGCTTGCACGCTCGCTGAGGCAACACGGCCGCACGATCGGAGTCATCGCGGTCGACCCATCGAGCATTCGCTCGGGGGACTCGCTGCTCGGTGACCGCGCCCGTATGAGCTTCGACCCCTCCGACGCCGGGCTGTTCGTGCGCTCGCTGGCAACCGCCGGCGAAGTGGGCGGGCTTGCCTACGCGGCCAACTCGGCCGTCCGTGTGCTTGCTGCCGCGTACGACATCGTCGTGATCGAAACGACCGGTGTGGGCCAGTCCGAGATCGACATCGTGCACGTGGCCGATACAGTGGTGCTCGTCATCCAGCCCGGGAGCGGCGACGTACTCCAGTTTCTCAAGGCTGGGATCATGGAAATCCCCGACATTCTCGTGGTGAACAAAGCCGATCACGAGCAGCTCGCGAGGCGAGCCGTGGCTGATCTTCAGGGCGCGCTCCGGACGGCCCATGCCGCCGGCGCGACGGGCGTCCACGACGGTGGCTGGCAGACGCCGGTGCTCGCGACGAGCGCGACCGGGGCCACGGGCATCGAGGCGCTGATCGCCGCGATCGACGAGCACCGCGCGCATCTAGAGGCGACTCTCGCGGACCGCCGGCGTCACGGCGAGGTCCGCTGGGCGCTCGAGCTTTTCAGCAGAAAACATGGCGAGCACGGGGTTTCGACCCTAGGAGGCGAAGGTGCGCTGGAAGCCCGTGCCGAAGAATCGCTCGGCGGCGATGAGACGCCATTGAGCCTTTGCGAACGGTTGAGCCAAGAGTATTTAACGACGCTCGGCTCCACCCCCACGAGGAAGACATGAGTCAGCACGTCATCGAAGCCATCGAGCGCCTCTACGAGCGAGCCCACGACAACGTGAAAGCGCTCGTCACCGACGGGGATCGAATCAGCGGCAAGAAGCTCAATCAGTACCAGTTCGCCGCCCACGCGGTCTCCTACTTGGCCACCGAGCTCGAGGCATGCCGGCAGATGGAGACGTGGGCCGATCGTGTTGGCGGCCCCTACGAGAGCAAGGTGGCGCGCGCGTACGTCGGCGGGGTCGCGCGCTCCCTTTCGGGTGGCATCGCCCTCGGCCCTTGTGAAACGGTGGGCCTGAGCGAGCTCGGCATTTCGGATGGAGATCTCCGCGAGACGGTGCTTCAGCCCGAAGTGGTTGCGTTTTGTGCGGAAAACGCCAGCGGCGAGGTCTATCTCGAGCTCGCGGCGCATGCGCGGGACCACGGGTTCCCGAACCCGGGCTTCGACGACGACATGCTCGACGAAATTCGCTCGCAGTTTTCGAAGTTCGTCGATGCCGAGGTGATCCCGCAGGCGCAGGACATTCACCGAAACGACGTGCTCATCCCCATGGACATCGTCGATCAGATGAGCGAGCTCGGCGTGTTCGGTCTGACCATCCCCGAAGAGTATGGCGGCCTCGGCATGACCAAGGTTGCGATGTGTGTGGTCACCGAAGAGCTCTCGCGCGGCTACATCGGGGTAGGCTCCCTCGGCACGCGTGCAGAAATCGCGGCCGAGCTCATCCTCGGCGGCGGCACCGAAGAGCAAAGACAGAAATGGCTCCCGAAAATCGCGGCTGGTGAGGTGCTTCCGACTGCCGTGTTCACCGAGCCGAACATCGGCTCGGATTTGGCTCATCTGGGAACGCGCGCAGTCAAGCAGGACGACGGAAGCTACGTGGTCAACGGACAAAAGACCTGGATCACCCACGCAGTCCGCGCAGACTTGATGACGCTGCTTGCGAGAACGAACGCCGACGAGCCCGGCTACAAGGGTCTCTCGATGTTTCTCGCCGAGAAAACTCGACTCACCGGCGAAGACGGAGAGCCGGAGTTCGTCGACGAAGGCCTCACCGGTACCGAGATCAAGGTGCTCGGCTACCGCGGGATGAAGGAGTACGAGCTCAGCTTCGAAGACTTCGCCCTTCCCGCAGACTCGCTGCTCGGGGGCGAGGAGGGCGCGGGCTTCAAACAGCTGATGCGTACCTTCGAGAGCGCCCGCATTCAAACGGCGGCGCGCGGCGTCGGCCTCGCGCAGGCCGCGCTCGAGGACGCGATCCTCTACGCGACCGAGCGCGAGCAGTTCGGGGGTCCGATCTTCCAGTTTCCGCGGGTCGCCGCGAAGATTGGCCGCATGGTCGTCGACATCGAGGCCGGGCGGCAGCTCACGTACTTCAGCGCGCGCGAAAAGGACCAGGAGAAGCGCTGCGACCTCGAAGCGGGCATGGCGAAGCTCCTCGCGACGCGCGCGGCCTGGCAGGCGGCCGACGCCAACGTGCAGATCCACGGCGGCAACTGTTATGTGGAGGAATACACCGCATCACGCCTGCTGGTCGACTCCCGCGTTCTGAGCATCTTCGAGGGCGCCAACGAGATTCAGGCGCACGTGGTCGCGCGTCGGCTCCTCGAAAGCTGACGCGCTCGCGACGAGCGACCATACTCCGCCTCGATGGGGCACGACCGCTCGAGACGAAGAAACCGCGCTCTTTTCGCTTTCGTTCTCGCCGCACAGGTCTTCTTGGCGGTGCTGGGCGTGGCTGATCAGTGGACGCGCGGCCACAACGGCTGGAATGGTGCGGCGTATCAAAACGCTGCGCGCAACACGCTTCGGTGGAACGTGCTGTTTCCTCTTCAGTACGATACCGCCAACGTTCCACCGAACGAGGAGCAGCTCTACACACATGCGCCGCTTTCGCTGCACCTCCACAACGTTGCGAGTGTCTGGCTGTTCGGTGACGCAGAAATCTCCGTGCGTGCGGTGGCGGGTTTCTGGAGCGTCGCAGCGGTTTGCATGCTTTTTGCCGTGGTGAGACGGCTGTGGGGCGACGGGCATGCGCTCTTCGCATCTGCGATCTACGTCGCGCTTCCGATCAACGCGATCTACACCAACATGGCCAATCACTCGGCCGGCCTCATCTGTTGGGGGCTGCTCGCGATCTATCTCTATCTGCGTGCAGACCGGGCGATCGCGTGGTCGCGGACTGGGTTCGTCCTCTTCTTGGCTGCATTTGCGATGGCCGCCACGTGGGACTGGCCCGCGTACTATCTGGCAGGGTGTATCGCGATCCACTGGCTTTGGACGCTGGCGGAGTCGAGGGGCTCCGCGCCCTCTTCGCGATCGGCTCGCAAGCTGTGGGTCTTTTGCGCGTGGGTCGTCGTCTTGTTTGTCGGGCACTTCGTGTTGGTGGAGGTCACGACCGGAAACCTCGACGAGCTCACCGACACGTTCAACGCACGGCGAGCGCTCTCTTGGACACGATTCCGTACGCACCTGCTCCGGGTTCCCGAGCTGATGTTCACCGCACCGATTCTCGCGCTCACTGCTGGATGGCTCGCGGCCTGGATCTGGCGGGTGGCTCGCGGAACGGCCCGCTCGCGCGACCTGGTACCCGTTTCGTTCCTCGTCGCAGGTCTGATCCACTACTGGACGTTTCGGTGGAGTGCGGTCGTGCATTCGTACTGGGCCTGGCCGGTGCTGCCAGCGGTCGCGATTGCGGTTCCGAGCGCGCTTTTCGCAATCGCGCATCGGGTTCGCGAGCGAGCGGGCGTCGCCGCCGCGTTCGTCGCCGTGCTTGTTTTCCTCGTCCCACTCGGCGCTCGTGTCGTGCAGATCGTCCCCCAAGGACGCTACGTCGGCGGCTCGATGTGGTTCTTCACGCCGATACGGGGCGCGATCGACGAGTACGACTCGGGGCGGCCGGAGCTGCGTTTCGCTCGGCGGGTCAAAGCGTGGACCGACCGGGAGACCGGTGTCCAACTGCACACGAGCCTCCAGCCGCGACGTTTGGAGCCCCGATTCGACATCACGCTCGATCGCGTGACGCATCGTTGGGTCAACGCACCTCGCGACGACCTTCCCGATGCGCAGGGCGCAACGGGGTGGGTATTCGTCGCGGCGGCAGACGCGTTCAGCGAAGCCGACCGCGCGGCGTTTGCATCTCGGCACCCCTATCGACAGTACGGGAACTATTTCATGCTCGATCTACGCGAGCGGGCCCGAAAGATCCGCGTTTGGGGCCTCACACCCGTTGCGACGCGCCTGCGATGGTGGCTGCTCCACACGCCGTTCGAGCCAGCGATGAGAGCGTCGCGGCAAATCGCTGCGGAGCAGTCGCTCGACCAGAAGGTCGCGGAGCTCGATGCCCAGTAAGTCGACCGACCTCCTCACCGCATGGTCCTCGGCCTTCGTCGGCTGTGCGTTCTTTCTGATCGCGGGGCTGCTGCCCCGGAGCCCGGTCTCGCTTGCGCTCCTTGGACAGGTCGGCTGGCTGGCGCTCGTCGGTTCGATCCCCACCACGCTTGCGCTCGTCGGCGCGCGACGCGTCGCGGGCTCGAAGGCCGGCGTGCTGGTCGCGTCGATGGTTGCAGTCGCCTCGCTCTCGCTCGCGATGGGATGGCAGCACACCGATTTCCTGCTGTCCGGGCCGCGATGGGCGCTTCACCCACGGCGCACGATGGCGCGTGCCGCGATGGGGCTCGGATTTGGCGTGGCCGGGGCGGCCGGCTGGGGGTGGCTGGTGCTCGGCATGCGCCGCAAGAGCGCGCTCGGGTTGGTGTCGTGGGTCGGTTCGAGCCTCGTCGCAGTCGTTGGAATGACGGCGCTCATGGTCCGATATCGAGCCTACGACCACTCGATGGCGCAACTCGTCTTCCCGGCAGGGGTGCTCTGCGGTGCAATCCTCGATGTTCTCGTGCACGGGTCGCGCCGGAGACGGGCCGTCTGGATCGTCGCTGTCATGGGATTGACTTTGAGCGCCGGTTCTCGCTTCGACGCCGCGTGGGTTGCGAAAGGCCGTCGCGAAGTAATCGCACAAAGCCGAGCGGGTGCGCTTGCGATGCTCTACGTGATCCCCCATGGGAGCCGCGACGGTCGCGCTGAAGAGGACGGCTCGCGCTGCGCAGCACTCGAGCCCCTCACACCCGACGAGCCAATCGCCATCCCCGCGGAGGCTCGCCGCAACGTCATCGTCATCACGGTCGACGCGCTTCGAAAGGACGTGGTCGGAATGGAAGTCGACGGCCGCCCGGTGACACCGTCTCTCTCGAGGCTGAGCGATGCGGGCGTCGCGTTCACCAACGCCACGTCGACGTACCCGGCCACGCTCTTCGCGATGGGGAGCGCATTCACGGGCCTCACCCCTGCGGAGCTCTACGTCCACCCTTCACTGCCGGAGACGATCTTCACGCGCTCTCGCGGGGTCGTCGACCGCCAGCTCGCGGTGCTGCCCGACGTCAGTTGGTTCCGTCTGCCCATCGTCGAGCAGTTCCTCGCTCCGGGTGTCGACACCGTCTTTGCGAAATCCGATGCGGATGCGAGCGCAACGCTGATCGGCTGGCTCGGTGACGCGCGGCACGATGGCGCCTCGGTCATGGCGTGGATTCACTACTACGCTCCCCACGACCCATACGAGCCGCAGCCGGGCATGTCCTTCGGAACGGGCAAGAAGAACGCCTATCTGAGCGAGGTGGCCTACTTCGACCGCGAGCTCGGGCGCTTGATCGAATACCTCACACGACATCGCTGGCTGGACGACACGCTCGTCGTCTTCTTTTCCGATCACGGTGAAGCGCTCGGCGAGAAGTCATACTGGGGTCATCACGTCTACCTAGATGCGTGGATGGTCGACGTACCCCTCGTGCTCCGCCACGCGGACCTCCCCGCCGCGGCGCCGAGTGTCGGCGTGAGCCTGGCTGACGTGGGGCCTACCGTACTTCGCTTCCTCGGCGTCCCGGTTCCCGGAGACCTCGCCGGGCAGAGCCTCTTCGGGGTCGACCCTAACCGCCGCGACCGAGTCAGTTTCTCGGAAGCGTTTCCAGTGCGCGGACGCGCGCTGTTCGACGGGTTCCGACTGCCGGCGCTCGACGATGCGACGATCCGGGAGCGGATCCGGAGCATCCGAGAAACGAGCCGCGGCTACGAGCCGAAGGTCGCGGTCACCGGCGACCGCCATCGATTGATTCAGCATCGAAGCGCAGACGCGATCCTCTTCTACGAGAGGGGCCAGGGATCGAGCCAGAAGCCAGCGCAGGGGCCAGAGCACAAGGAGGCGCGGGCGGAATTGAAGGGAGAGCTCGAGCGATGGGAGCAGGAACAGCAGACGCGGATTCGGTGCCGCCTTCAGCTCACGGACGAGACGCCGTCGACACCTCGTCTCGAATGACGATGGTGCCCGCGGATTCGACTTTTCTTTCGATCATGGTGAGCCGCGCTTCATGGAACTGGATCCGTGCCGCGCTTCCGTCGACCGTGGTCGCGTAAAGCTGAACGACGAGCTGACCCGAGCTCGACGGCACTTCGATGTCGTAGCTCAGGCGCCACCGTTCGCCGTGCCTCACCACGATGCCGTCCCGCACGAATTGTGAGTAGCCGTTGAGAAAGACGTCCTGGTGAAAATCGACCGCAGCGCCCTCGCCCTCCACCTCGAGGTCGAGCTCGACTCGAAGCGCCGTGCCACCGGGGACGCGCAAATACTGTCCTCCGATCAGGAGCTTCTTTCCGTCTTCGGCGGGAACGCGCACCGACTTGGCGTCCAGCAATGCGAGGGTGCCCTCCCCAGTCATCGCGAGCCGGCCGGAGCGGGTCAGGCGCGCCACCTCCGCGAGAAGCTGGCGGGATCGGGCCGGGGCTTCCTCTTCACGTCGCGTAGGCCCGAAGGCGCGGCCGCCGGCCGGGACGGAGCGTGAGCAGTCGCGGAATGATTCCCCGCAAACGATCGCGCTTCCATCGGGTTCCCACATGATCGCCTTTCGAGCATAGGTGTTGCCGGCAAACGAATAGCGCGCTTTGTCGTAGTCTCGAAACCAGCTTCGCCCGATGAACGTACGCGCCTCGTACTCCAGACCGAGGAGGTCGGTGATCGAAAGCGCGATGTCGACGTGCGAGTAGAGAGCATCGATGCGCTTCGCAACTCCCCGAGGGAGCATGACCACGGCAAACGACCAACTTTGGGAGAGAAGCCGCTGCGTCGCATTGGCGGCCCGCACGAGGCCCGTGGATTCGTCCGAGGTGATGATCACGACCGTGTCACGGAGCACACCGCGGGTCTCGAGGCCGTCGATGAAGGCGGCAAGCGCTTCGTCGGCCCAGCGAAACGCGCGCTCCTGCCGGCTCGACTTGCCTTCTTCTTCGCCCACCGACTCGGGAAACGTGAAGGGATGGTGCGTGCCGACGGTCAGGAGCGTCGCGAAGAACGGGCCGTCAGCCTCGTGAAGCCGGACCACGTGCGGTAGGGCCTGCTCGAAGAAAGCCTTGTCGTCGACCCCCCAATCGGTGCGCGCGTAGCTTCGCTCGAACGACAGGTCGCCGATCGTTTGCTCGAAGCCCGCGCGTTTCATGAACTGATCTTTGAGCATGAATCCGAGAGGCGCGGACTGGATGTACACGGTCGCATAGCCGGCGTCTCGGAGCGCGCGGGGAAGGCACCGGCGGGCGGGCCCGTAAACCTGCTCGGTCATCTTCGATTGGTCGGTGAGAAGCTTCGGGTAGTCGCCGCAGAGGATCGCGTATTCGGCGCGGTTGGTTTGGCGCTGGTGCGAGATTACGTGCGAGAACGTGACGTGCCGCCGGGCGAGCGCGTCGAGCTTGGGCATGGCGGTCGCGCTTTGAACGCCCTCGGCTGCCGCGACGGACGGGAGATGCGCGCCCGAGGCTGCCTCCACGAGAATCAAGAGGACATTCGGTCGTTCGCGCAGCGGCCCGACCCATCGGACACCGTCGAGATCGCCGCGGAGCACCTGGCGCACGTCGGGCGCCACACTCTCCTGCCACGCGCCAGCGGAAGGGGTAAGGATTGGGAGGTTGGCCTGGATCGCGTGGCGCTGCCGCCACTCGTCGTATGCATGCGAGGTTGGAACCACGATCTGACCGACGACCGCGCCCGCGAAGCCCACTCCGGCCCATCGCCACCAGCGAGCCGGCGGCGGACTCGCCGTCGCCACCGCGAAAACCGACACGACCAACAGCAAAGACAGCAAGACCGGGTGCTGCACGTGAAGCGCCGACCCGCCGACGAAGGTCGCATCGGCGAGGAAGCCCGCGTGCCTCAGCGCATGAAGCGAGTCGAATTCCGACACGAACTCGTACATCGCGGCCGTGACGAAGGCGAACGCGACGACCACGGCCAGGGCCAACGCGCGGCCCCATCGCCGCCGGGTCGCGAGTAGGAGCCCGACGAGCGCCGCGACCAAAAGCGCCACGGATGCGTCCGCAAGGGCCCCCCGCAAATCGACGACGGCAAGCGGGAGGCGCTTTTCGTGGAGCAGCAGCGCCCGCGCACACCACGGAGCGGCAAGGCACACCAGGACGACGAGACCCCAGGCCTTCTTCCCCTTCCAATCCCGGTGATTCGGTTCGATGACCCGACGTTATGGGCTATGCCTTCGCGATGGTAAAGGGTTTCGCGCCGGCCGCCGAACGCAATCGGCAACCGATCCTCGACGTGCTGCGCCGGGTTCTTCCACGTCGTGGGCTCGTCCTCGAGGTGGCGAGCGGAACCGGACAGCACGCGATGTTCTTCTCGGAGCGGTTGACGGATCTCGACTGGCAGCCGAGCGATGCCTCCACGGAAGCCCTTCGAAGCATCCGAGCTTGGGTCGACGACGCAGCTCGTCCGAACCTCCTCGCGCCTGTCGAGCTCGACGTTCGTTGGCCGACCTGGCCAGTGAACCGCGCCGACGCGGTGATCTGCATCAACATGATCCACATCTCACCTTGGGAGGCCAGCGAGGCCCTCTTCCGCGGCGCGGCCCGTTTGCTGCCCCAAGGCTGCCCATTGATCACGTACGGACCCTATCGTCTGCACGGCACGCACACCGCAACCAGCAACGCGGCATTCGACGAAAGCCTACGTTCGCGCAATCCCGCCTGGGGCGTCAGGGACGTCGACGAGCTCACCGAGCTCGCAGACCAGATGGGGTTTTCGCTTGCCGCCCGTTTCGACATGCCTGCGAACAACATGACACTTCACTGGCGCCGCGAGGCTTAGACGAAGCCAGAAAACAGCGCGACGAAGTAGATGACGAAAGTGATGACGAGGGTGATGCCGCGCTTGTGTCCGATGTGGCTTCGCTTGTTTCTCGCGAGAACGACCAGAAGCAAGGTGACACCCACCATGATCGGGAAGTCGCGCACGATGATCGCGCGGTCGACAGCACCCGGTGCGATGATGCCCGGAAGCGCGAGCACGCCGAGCAGGTTGAACAGGTTCGATCCCACGACGTTGCCCACTGCAATGTCTTGCTCGCCACGTCGCGCGGCTGCGACCGACGCGGCAAGCTCGGGCAAGCTGGTCCCGAGCGCCACGAGCGTCAGGCCGATGATCAGCTCGCTGACACCGAGACCGCGCGCAAGGCTCACCCCACCCCAAACCAGTACGCGCGAGCCGACGAGCAGCGCGATGAGTCCTATCGAGAAGCTCGCGACGGCTTTGCCAGTCGGGAGCGAGGACGGGATGTCGTCGTCCTCGAAGCTCGCTGCGAGCTCGTCGTTTCCGGTCTCCTTTCGAGCCTCGATTCCGATCCAGAACACCAGCGCGAAGAGGCCGGCCATCAGCGCAAAACCTTCCGCGCGGCTGAGCTCGAGGTCGTAGAGGAACGCCCATCCCACCGCCATCGCGACGAAGAGAAGCGGGATCTCGCGGATGAGCAGGCGCGAATGAACCGTGAGTGGGCTGACCATGGCGGCCGCGCCGAGCACCAGCGTCACGTTGGTGATGTTCGATCCGACGGCGTTGCCGATGCCCATGGCCCGACTTCCCGACGCTGCCGCCATCCCCGATACGAGCATCTCCGGCGCCGAGGTGCCGAAGGCGACGATCGTGAGCCCGATGACGAGACGGCTGATGCCCAGGTTGCTGGCGAGACCGGCACCCCCGTAGACGAAACGATCGGCCCCCCAGACCACGGCGATGAAGCCCACGATGAGCGCGGCAGTTGCGTAGAACAGCGTCAGGACGACCTCTCCGGGGAAACGACGAACGGTTTAGTCTCGCGCAGGAGCCGATTCGCGCAAGCGCCGTGCAGATCGCACTGGCAAAACCACCCCGCGCAGAGCTATACCCTTCACACCAAAGGAGGAGACCGATGGGTGAGCGCCTACGGGACAAGGTCGCGATCGTGACGGGGGCGAGCCGCGGCATCGGCGCGGCGATCGCTTCCAGCATGGCCGAGGAGGGAGCGAAGGTCGTGCTGGTGTCGCGCAAGATCGAGGGCCTGCAAGGGGTCGCCGACGAGATTCGAGGTCGCGGAGGTGAGGCGTTTCCAATCGCCTGCCACGTCGGCCATCCGGATCAGCGGCAGGACATGCTCGAACAGGCGGTCGCCAAGTATGGACAGGTGGACGTGCTGGTGAACAACGCCGCGACCAATCCACACTTCGGTCCGATGCTCTCGATCGAAGAGCGCGCTTGGGACAAGACCTTCGAAGTGAACGTCAAAGGTTACTTCGGCATGATCCAACTGGTGGCGGGCCACCTCCAGGAGCGAAAGTCCAAAGGGGCAGTGGTGAACGTCGCCAGCGTCGTCGGCATGATGGCGGCCCCGATGCAGGGGGTCTACGCCATGACCAAGTCCGCCGTCATCTCGATGACCAAGACCCTCGCGATGGAGCTCGGAGGAGCCGGCATTCGCGTCAATGCCATCGCACCCGGGCTCGTCGAAACGAAGTTCGCTCAGGTGCTGGTCGACAACGACCAGATTCGATCGAGCATCGTGAACCGGACTGCGCTCGGACGCGTAGGTCAGCCCCGAGACATCGCCGGGGGCGCCGTTTTCTTGGCTTCCGACGAAGCGGACTATCTCACGGGGGACGTCATGGTCATCGACGGCGGTTGGACGCTGGCATAGGCGGAGACGGCGGATGATGGGAATGCCGCCGCCGAGCCCGGGAGGGTCGCCGCGCCATCGCGATCTCATCGCGTTGCGCATCGCCAACCTGCGCAAAGAGCTCGACGCGGAGACGGCCCCGCAGACGAAAGCGGCCATCCTCTACGAGATTGGCGCGCTCCACGAGCACGAGCTCGACGAGCTGGTCTCCGCGTTCGACCACTACGGGCAGGCGCATGCCACTTCGCCCGACTTCCAGCCCGCGCTGATCGCACAGGTTCGCATTGCCGAGCGCGCCAAGGGACCCTACGACCTCTCCGAGCTGCGTTCGAGGCAGGTTGCGACGGCGCGCTCGCCGGCTCTCAGCGCCGCGTCGCTCTTGGATTTGGCGCTCGAGTCCGAGAATTGGGCCTCGCTCTTGCGCGAAGCGATCGTCCGCGCGGACGCCCCGGTGGTCCCTGCCTTGCTCCTCGAGTGGCTTGCAGAGGCCGCGGCCGACGAGGAGACGGTTCGGCACGCGGTCCGTACGCAGGCCGAGCACGCCTCTCACCCCGAGCTTCGTGCGGCACTCTGGATCGACGTGGCGCTTGGCGAGCTCGACGCAGGTCGTGTGGAGGCCGCGATGGAAGCGCTCAAGCTCGCGACGGAGTCCAAAGCGCTCCGCTGGCAGGCGCATTCGCTCGCGCTTCGAATCGCATCTGAGAACGCTCGGTGGAGCGATGCAGTCCGCGCGGCCGCCGCCATGGCGACGCGTCTCGAGGAGTACGAGGCCGACGAAGATCCACTGGCTCTGCCCGTCCCGCCACATGAAAGACTCCCGCTCGCTGCGTTTCTTTGGCGCCAAGCTGCGCACCTGAGCGCGACCCAGCTCGACGATCAAGACGGGGCGGCCCACTACTTGAGCTCGGCTCTTCGGCTCTTTCCAGAGGACAGAATCCTTCGCATCGACGCCTTGTCGTTGCTGAAGAACGATGCAAGCGACGCGGGGTCGGACACGCGTTCGTGGTTCGCCGAGGTCGCGCCCGACGACCCGGCCTACGTCGCGCACGAGGTGCGGCGCGCGCTCGCCTCGGACGATCTCGACGAGGCGGTTCGGCTCCTTCGAGATGTAGCCGCGCGTCATCCAGAGTCGCCCTTCGCGCGCGCGGCACTCGACGTGGCACGGATTCGATGCGGAGCGCACGCCGAACGCGCTGCCGAGCTACGCACCGAGGCGGACGACGGGCCACCTGAGGAGGCGGCGCTTCGCCGATGGCACGCCGCGCAGCTGTCGGCGATGAACGCAGGCGCCGTCGCAGACGTGCAGGCGCGCTTCCAGGAGGCGCTTGGTGAGGCGGACGACGGCCTGCGGCCGCGCATCCTGCGGGAGGCGATCGGTGCGGCGTTCCTCGAACGAGACTGGGCCGCTCTTCTCGAGCGCTGCGACCAGCTTCTGGAGCACGAGCTCGACCCCGACGAGCGAACGATGCTCGCCCTGACGCAGTATGTGGCCCAGCGCTCTCCGGATGCGAGCGAAGAAAAGCGACGGCTGCTCGGAACAGCGCTCGACGACCCGTCGAACGATTCTTGGGCGCCGCATCTCGGCAGGGCGCTTGCGGCGTGGGCAGGCGACGACGGGCTCTTGGCATCGGCCCACGACAGGCTGGCAGCACGCACGGACGGCGCGAGCCGCGTCGGTCACCTCTGCGCTGCCGGACAGGCGTACGCGCGAAACCACGACTGGAGCGCGGCGGAACGTGCGGTGCGTCAGGCGCTCACGCTGGCGCCGGACGACCCGTACGTGATCGCGCTTCTCGACGGCATTCTGCGAGAGGGCGGACGGCCGGAGGACGTCGTGTCCCTGGCGCGCGAGCGCTCCGAAGAGCCGGCGATCGACTCGCTCGGAGAAGTCTCTCTTCTTCTCGCGGGCGCCACCGCAGAGCGAAAGGGCAATCTCAGTGCGGCCCGACACGCCTATGAGCAAGCGCTGGTCCAGGCGCCGGGCTCCGCGTCGCCGGCGCTTGCGCTGCTGGATTTGGCGCGCGCCCGAAACGACGAGCAGACGGCCCTTCGGGCCTACTCGCACCTCTGCGAGTCCGACCTCGAGGGCGGGGTGCCGGCGCTCTACGCGGTGCTTCGCGGCGACGCGTTGGGTGCGGGGAGCGCGAAAGGCGCGGACGCCAGCGCGAGCTACGCACAAGCTCTCGAAGATCCCCAAACGGCCCTTGCGGCCGCGGTCTCCATCCTTTCGATTCCGATGCCCTTCACGACAGCCGAGCAACGAGCCTATGCCGAGGAGGTTCTTGCCGAGGCCGGGGACGCAGCGCCCGAAGGGGTCCGGGCTTTCACGGCTGCGTACGGCGGGCTCCGAGAGGCGCTTGGGGAACGGGGCGGAACGAGCGCCAGCGCTTGGCTCGACGTGGCCGGGGTCGCTCCCGACGAAGGGCTCCGCGCCGCTGCGCTCGTCCAGGGCCTTCGTGCGCTACGCGTTTCCAGGGGTGCCGACGCCGCGGACGAGATCTTCATGCTGGCCCAAGAGGCAGAAGCGCTCGCCGATGCGCACGCCGACGCCGCCATCGCGATCGACGAAGCATTGGCCCCCAGCGACGACGCGGAAGTGCGTGCGGAATCGATCGGACGAAAGCTTCGTCACGACGATGCACGGCAGCGAAATGCGCTCGACGACGCCTACTGCAGGGCCCTCGTCGAAGCCGACCGTGGCGAAGAGGCGTTTTCGAGGCTCATCCAAGCGATCGACGAGCGGCCGGACGAACTGACCCTCTGGGAAACCCTTCGGCGTGCTGCGCGGCAAGTCGGCCAGTGGCCCATGGTGGCGCAAGCATGCGAGCGATTGGCCCCGTTCGCCGAGGGTGCGCTGCGTGCAGACCTTCTGGAAGAGGCCGCCGTCGTTCGATTGGACCGCCTGGAGCAGTACGAGCAGGCCGAGGACCTATTTCGAAGCGCGCTCGATGCAGAGCCGACGCGCGAAGTCGCGTTTCATCGGCTCCACGACCTCCTTGCGGAACGAGAAGACGCCGGTGCTCTGGAAGAGCTCGTCGCCACGCGCCTGTCGGTCGGCGGCGCCAAGGGGCGGGGTGACCTCTTGTACGAGCGCGCGCGCTTGCTGCGCGGCTTCAGCGATCGCCCCGGCGCGCTCGAGGTGCTCGACGAGCTCTTCGCCGCGGAGCCGGAGCACGTCGGCGCGCTCGCCCTCGCCGCGGAGGTGCACGTTTCGCTCGAACGATGGTCGGACGCGGTCGATTGCCTTCGCCGGCTGGCGTCCGCCGGGATTCCCGAGGAGCAGCGGCGGATTGCCCATCTCGGCGCCGCAGACTTCTTGGAAACACGCCTCGATGCCAAGCTCGACGCCCTGGAAGAGCTTCGCGCCGTAGAAGCGCTCGGGCTCGCGGACCCTCAAACCTGGATTCGAATCGGTGGCCTCGAACAGGACGCTGGGCGCGCCGAGGCGGCGGCGGAGGCCTATGCGCGGGCGTTGGATGCCGACCCGACGAACCACGTCGCGGCGTCGCGCATCGTGGAGCTCGTCGACGGCGAGGAGCGCGAATCGAGGATCGCCGCGTACGAGGCCGCCCTGTGGGCCAGCATCCGACGCGGGGATCTCGACGTTGCAATCCTCGAGGCCCTGAACAACGCCGCGACCTGGCGTGGACACGAAGCGCGGGCGGCAGCGACCCGTGAGCTACGGCAAGCGCTCGGCCTCGATTCCATCGCCGAGAATCGAGGCCCACACGATTTCGGAAACGTCTCGGTTGCCGCGGTTTGGGATCCGGAGGCAAGCACGGTCCTCCGTGAGGTCGTGAAGCGAGCGGGTGCGGAGCTTTCGCGGGGTCGGCATCGAGCCAAGAAGGCATCGGCCGATACACCGGTACAGGCCGAGCTCGATCAGGTTGCCCAGCGGTTTGGAGCGCGTTCAGGGTCGGTGGCGCTATCGGACGACGTCGCGACGATCGACGCGCGCATGGGACGGGACGGCGCCATCGACTGGATCGTTCCTCGGGACGCCGTCCGGGGTCTGGACGCCGCAGGGCGATTCGCTGCCGGGCGGCTGGCGTGGGCGACGCCTCATGGCGCTGCGGATCTTCTCGAGGGCTCGGCGCAACGAGCAGCCGGGACGATAATGGCCGCGCTGCGCCTGGCTCGCTGCGAGATCGTAGAGGGCGGGCCCGTGTTGCCAGCGGTCGCGGTCAAGCTCAAGCGGGCCACGCGCAAGGCGGTCCACGAAGCGGTCGAAGGCGCCCAAATCGACGGGGGGACGCTGCTCGAGTTCGCGCGCAGCGTCCAGGCAAGCGCCGATCGAGCCGGTCTCCTGGTCGCTGGCGATATCCGCGCGGCGCTCGACGTGATCCTTCACGGTCAGGTCGACGTCGAAACGCTGAGCGTTTCGGAGCGCGGTCTCGACCTGATCTCTTTCTGGCTCGATGCGGAGTCGCCGCTTTGGAGGCGACATGTCTGAAGACGGAGTACGAGCAGACCGCGAGTCGCAGCCGATTTCGTTCGACTTTGACGACGAAGCGATCGCTTCACTACTCGATACGTTCCTCGAGAAGCAAACCGGCGCACAGAAGAAGAGAGTCAGCCGCCCCCCCGACCCTTCGGATACCGGCGCACAGGCGGCACAGCGAACCGTCTTCCAACACACGTCACGACAGGAGAGGCTGCCGCTCGTCGGCGACGACAACGCGACCAAGAAACGACGCATCGCGCTCTTGGAAGCCCTTGCAGAGCAGTCGGTGGGCTCTGCGCGCTCGCGCCTCCTGACCTCGGCAGCCGAGCTTCACGAGCAGCTTGGGGACACCAAGTCGGCGCTCTCGTGCTACGGACGGGCGCTCCATGCAGACGCGCGCGACGTCGTGGTGCTTCGGGCGCTGCGAAGGCTCGCGATGCAGCGCGAGGGTTGGAAAGCGGCCGCCGAGACGCTCGAGCGTGAAGCAGCTCTCGACCTCGGGGCGGCCGAACGTGCGTCCGCGCTGGAGCTCTTGGCCAGCCTTCATTTGACGAAGCTAGCCGATCCCGCGGCGGCCGAGCAGGCGGCGACCCATGCCGCCACGCTTCGCGAGGAGGGTTTCGCTCCACGAATGCTGATCGCGTCAGCACGAATGGCTCGCGGGGATGCCGCCCGCGCGGCTGAAGCCCTGATCGCCGCAGCCGAGCGATGGCCCGACGATGATGGCCAGGCGGTGATCCTGTTGCACGCAGCATCGATCTTCGAAGAAATTGGCGCGCTCGAGGCGGCACAGCCCGCCTATGCCCGGGCGCTCGAGCTTCAGCCCGATCTTCTTGCTGCGCACCTCGGTGCAATTCGCGTGGCACGTGGGCTCGATCGACCGGAAGCCGCCGTCGACGCGCTCCGAGCCGCAGCCGAGCACGCGCCGACGCCGGTGGCCAGCGCGCTTCGCCGGGCAATCGTCGGGGTGATCGATCCGGGTCAGCGTGCCGTGTCGATTTCGGAGCTCGGCGAAGCGGACGATGCGGCATCGCTCTGGACGCTCGCGGAGGTCGCCGCGTTTGCCGGCGACCCCGACACTGCCAACCGTGCGCTGCGCACCGCGGAGGCAGGCTTCACACCGCAGGCAAAAGCGCTCAGTGCGGCAAGGCGCGCTCGGCTTCACGCCGAAAGCGGCGATGCCGAGGCGTTTCATCAAGCTTCGCGCGATGCACGCGTCGAGCCGCGCCTGGACGGCTATCTGCAGGCAGCCGCTCGCTTTGGCTTCGAAGAGGTCGAGGAGGGAAGCGACGTGCGCCGCCTTCTTCAAGCGATGTCGAACCAAGCGTCTGGTTCCGCGTCCGACATGGTGCGTGCGGACGAAGCCGCCCGAGAAGGCGACGGTGCAACGTTCGCGAGCGCGCTCAAACGCGAGCTCGACCGCGCGCCTGCAGAGCTTGCCGCAGGCGCAGGGCTCGCGCTCGCCGAGATCGACGCACTCGCCGCCATCACCGAGCGGCGGGAGGCCTTCTTCGAAATCGAGCAACGCATGCCCCAGGACCTCTTCGTGTCGCGAGTCGTCGTTCTCGAGGATGACGACCCCGAGCGCAATTCGCAGCGCTGGATCCGCGAGGGAGAGGCAACGAGCGGCGACCGAAGTGCGTTTGCATTCACGATGGGCGCGCGCCTCGCGCGGGCAACCGAGACCGCCGCAGATGCCTGCGCAGCGGCCCTCGATCGCGTGCCGGACTACTGGCCCGCGCTCTGGGCGCTCGAGGACGACTTCGGTTCGGCGGACGCTCGGGCGAACAGCGCGGCGGCCCAGGGCCGCCTCTCCCCGATCGACGGGACGGCGTGCTCGATTCGTGCATCGATTTGGGCATCCTCGGCCCACGATCGACGCCTGCACGCGGCGGAAGCGCTCGATCGCGAGGCACCGGATTCGCTCCTCGTCGAACATCTGTTCGAGCTTGCCCGGGTCGTCCCCGAGGAAGCCGGCGATCTGATGGCCGGCGTGGCGCAGCCGGCGGACCCCATCGGCCAAACGAGGCGCGCAGCGGCCTGCTACCGGGAGGCGGGGCTTCACGACCGGGCGTCTAGGCTCCTTCGGGAGGCGAGTGCCAAATCCCCCGGCGACGTATCGATCGAGGTCGAGCGGAAGGCCGCCGAGCTCGCGGCGTCGGAGTTCGCACGGTTGGCGGACTCCCTGATGCGGAGTGCGCGTGGCGCATCCGACGATGCGGGACGGCTCGCGGCATTCGGCGCAATGGCGGAGCTGGACCGGCTGGCGAAGCGGGACATGCGAAGTGCACGGCTTTCCCTGCAGTCGATCGCAGAGATGCGGCCCGCACACATACCGACCGCACGCGCGCTCGAGTGGGATGCGCTTCGCGAAAACGACACGGAGAGGATTCGCTCGAGCGCGCGGCGCGTGGTCGACGCCCTCGCCACCAAAGACGCCGATTGCCTCGCGCGTCACCGACTCGTGCTGGAGTTGCTCAAATGCGACGCCGACATCATGCAGACGGACATCGACCGATCCCTGCTGGTCCTCGGAGACGCGCTCGAAGCCGACCCGAGCCTCGCACGGCAGGTGCTCGGCGCAGCCTACGCCAGCGGCGAGCTGCGAGCGGGCCTTCGAGCGCTGATCGCGGTCGAATCCAGCCTCGACGAAGGCCTCGAGAGAGGCGCGCTGGCGCTGGACAAGGCGCGTCTGCTCGAGCGCCTCGGCGACCCCACCGATGCCGTGACCGAGCTCGAGGCGGCCGGGGCACATCCGCTGGTCCTCGAGGGCCAAGCCCGCCTGCTGCAAGCCGGAGAGAGCTGGGAGGATGCTGCGTCGGTGTATCTCGATGCAGCCAGTCGCGCCAAGAACGCGCAACGCGCAGCGTCTCTCTGGCGCGAGGCGGCCTGCATCTTCGAGGAGCGGCTGCAAGACGACGACCGGGCGATCGACGCATGGGTCGCTGCGACGGAGACCGACATCAAGTATCAGGACGTGTACCGTCGACTCGCTGCGCTCTACCGGCGACGCTACGACCACGACGCGCTTGCCGCCTTGACCGAGGCCCGAATCGAGGCCGGCGCCGACACTCCCACGCTGGTCGGGCTTCTCCTCGACAAGGCACGCCAGCGACGCGAACGTGGCGATGCTGCGGGGGTCATACGAGCGCTCGACGAATGCCTCGAGCTGGATCCGCACCACTTTGCTGCGCTCAAAGAGCTCGTCGACGCACGGGGCGCGACCGAGGACTGGCAGGGTGCGGCTGAAGCTCTGATTCGGATCGCGCGCTTGGACCGGAGCACCGATGAAAAGGTCTGGGCCTTCTCCAAGTTGGCCGAGGTCTACGATGCCTACCTCGACGACTTGCCACGTGCGGAGGCTGCGCTCCGACAGGTCTTGAAGCACTCCCCAAACCACCTCGAAACGCTCGATCACCTCGCGTCTTCACTGAGTCGTCAGGGCAAGTCACGCGAAGCCGCCGAGGTCCTGCGCCAGCTCGTACCGCGCGCCGTCGATGCAGCGCAAGCGCGCGATTTCAGGATCCGGTTGGCCGGCGCCGCCGAGTCGGCCGGTGAGCGGCGGGCGGCCGAAGCGATGCTCGAGAGCCTTCGCGCGGAGCTTCCCACCGAACCGGACGTGCTCCTCGCGGTGGCGGACTTCCATCACCGGCAAGGAGACGCGCCAGCGGAGGCCATGCACCTCAACCGTGCGGTCGTCGATTTGCGCGCCGCCATCGACGAGGCTCCCGGCAGCGAAGGGTTGTGGACCACGTTGGTCCGTGTGCTCGGTCGACGGCACGGTCGTGGTCCAGCGTCATGTGCCGCGAGCGCGGCGATCGCTCTCGGCCACTCCCCGTCTTTGTTCGAAGGCGAAGTCACGGAGCTCGGCGAGGCGCTCGGCGAGCCCGCGATCCCGCTTTCACCTTCGGTCGACGACGTCGTCGCTCCGCGCGAGATTTCACGGACCGTCCGCCGCCTCTTTGCCCTATGCGAGCATGCCTTCGACAAGGCCTTGCCCTTCGACGCGGCAGCATGGGGGCTGCGTAGGCCTTCGGGCGCCCATCGTACTCTTGTCGAGGAGGCCGGCGCGATCGCGGAAATGCTCGGGCTGAGCGAGCCCAGGCTGAAGGTCACCACCGTCGCACCCGCAGCGTGCATGCCGATCACCGGGGAGCCGCCGACGATCGTCGTCGGGGCGAGGCTTCACGAGATGACCACGCCGCGAGAGCGCGCGTTCCTTTTTGCACGCGCGCTCAAGGTCGCGAGCAGTCATCTGGCCCCGGCGCTTCGGGGGCGACCGGAGGACCTCGACGCCGCCCTTCTCGCGTTGATGCAGGGTCACGAGACAGGCCGACTCGAGCATGCCGAGACCCGACGGCTCGACGACCTCCGCAAGAGACTGCTCAAGTCGGTTCCGCGCAAGTCCCGCGATGAAGTCGAGAGCCTGGTGCTGGAGCTTCGCGGAGACCCTACCTTCTCGACGCGCGCTGTCCCGCTTGCAATCTCCGTGCTCGGAGATCGCGTGGCTCTGACCCTAACGGGGGACGTCCCTTCGGCCACGAGCGCCCTTCTCAAGGTCGCTGGCCGAGCCGTGGACGCTCGGGACGCCGGGCGACTCGGCGCGATCCGCGAAACGCCCGAAGCGTGGGCGATCGTCCGATTTGCATCGAGCGACGCACATTTTGAAGCCAGGACCCAAGCTGGTGTAGATCCCTAGAGCGATGCGTTTGGGTTTCATCGGTCCCGCCGAGAAGGACGCGGTCGCTCTACAGCAGGCGATCGAGCTGCTGGTGGGCGAGCTCGAAGCGGACGTCGTGATCTACTTGTCCGAAGACGACGCGCTCTTCGATTTCGTCGCATCTCACGAGTCCGAGCTCGGTGAGGGCTCGGTCGAGCAGCAGGTTGCAGAAATCGCAGCGACGGGCTCGCCCGACGCGATCCAAAAAGTGCTGAAGAAGCTTCGGGGGGCGAGTTATCTGAGCAAGCTTCGCGTGGCGCCCGCGCCGCCGACGCGCGCCATGGAAATGGTCGACGACCGCATCGTCCTCGTCGTTCGTCAGAAGTCCACCATTGGCGAGGAAGACGTGATCAACTCGAACGTCGTCGTCTATGGTGATGCCAAAGAGCTGATGTTCAAGCGCTTCGGGCCTCGATGCTTTTTCAGCCCGGGGCCGCTGGCCGGCGGAACCCTCGGGCTCATCGATGACAGCTCGGAGATGGGTGGCGTCGTGCTACAGGCCGTGGACCTCAACGGTGAGGTCCGCTGGAGCGAAGCGATCCAAGGACGCGGCGCCAAGGTCATGGTGGCACCGTGAGCGCCAGACGGATCGCGATTTACGGTGGAAGCTTCGATCCGCCGCACATGGGGCACGTGCTTTCGGTCGCATGGACCCTCGCTGCAGGCGGTGTCGAGGAGGTTTGGATCATCCCCACGTGGAAACACGCGTTTGGCAAGGAGCACGGTGCGCCGTTCGAGGAGCGGATCGCGATGTCGAAGCTCGCGTTTGCATGGTGCCGGGGGGTCGAGGTTCTGGACGTCGAGCGCCGCCTCGGCGGGGTGAGCCGAACCCTCACGACGCTCGATGCCCTCGAGGCCGAGCATCCCGATGCGGTCTTTCGGCTCCTGATCGGCGCGGACGTGTTGCCGACGACCGATCGGTGGTACCGGTGGGACGAAGTCGCCCGGGTCGCACCGCCCCTCGTGATCGGGCGCCAAGGGTATCCGGTTCCCGAAGGCTGTCCGATTTCGATACCCAACATCAACTCGACCGACATTCGCGCGGGTTTGGCCAACGCAAGCGACGTGACCGGTTTGGTCCCGGCGGCGGTCATCGAGCACATTCGATCGCAGGACCTCTACCAGGGCACGGAGTGAAGGTCCTGATCATCGGCCGGGGGCGCGTCGGGAACGCGCTCGAAAAAGCTCTCGCATCGAGCGGACGAGCCGAGCTCGGAACGGCCGGTCGACGCGTTTCTGCATCTCGCGTGCGGGCGGCCGACATCCTCATTTTCGCGGTCCCGGATGCCGCGATCGAGTCCGTTGCTGCGCACATCGCTCCGAGCATCAGGCGCGGCACCTGCGTCTTGCACTGCGCCGGTGCACGCGGCGTCGACATCCTCGAAGCCTGCCGGGCCAAGGGCGCGCACGTGGGCGTGATGCATCCGCTCGTTTCGTTTCCGAGCCACCGAAGCCACGCAACCCTCGCCGACAAGACCTTTACGCTGAGCGGATCGCCGCGAGCCGTTGCCGCCGGGCGTCGACTCGCGCGTGCGTGCGGCGCGCGTGCGGTCGTGTCGAAGACCGGTGATGCGACCTATCACGCGGCCGCAGCGCTGGTCGCGAACGGGGCAGCCGCCTTGGCCTTCGTCTCGGTCGGCATTCTCCAACGCCTCGGGTTTGCCAAGCGCGATGCCGAGCGAGCGATCGGCGGCTTGCTGCAGAGCGTAGGGGAGAACGTGTCGCGGCTCGGCGTCCCAAACGCGCTGACCGGCCCGATCGCGCGCGGCGAGGCCGACGCCGTCTCGGCGCACCGGGCATCCCTTCGACCCGACCCGCATGCGCTCGCTGCCTATGACGCATTGGTCCCGGTGATCGTCCGCTGTGCGCGCGCGGCCGGCCTATCGAGTGCCAAGGCAAAGGCGATCCTTCGCACGACCGAGCCCTAGCAGTCGTCGCTCATTCTGCCGCTTCGACGGAACCCGAGCCCTCGACCGTCTCGAAGCGAACGCCGCGCGTGTCCCCATGAGCCACGATGCGGTCTCCGCGACCGACTTCGCCGCCGAGGATCGCAGCCGCAAGCGGCGCCTCGACCATACGCCCGATCACGCGCCGCATCGGACGCGCCCCGAGCTGGGCGTCGTAGCCGCCGAGCTCTACGAGCGAATCGATGGCCGACTCGTCGACGCGGAGATCGACACCCTGCCGTTCGCGAAGCTGAAGCGACACTGCGGAAACCATGCGCCGCGCGATCTCGCGGACCTCGTCGCGGCTCAGCGCGCCGAAGAACAGTGGCTCATCGATTCGATTCCACAGCTCGGGTGGAAGCGCGCGCCGCGCCGCCTGCAGCGCGGACGAAAGCTCGGTCTGACGGCTCTCGGAGCCATCGGAAAAGCCGATCGGACCCCCGCCCCCGCCGGCATGTGACGTGCCGAGATTGGAGGTCATGACGACGATGGTGTGCGTGCAGTCGACCGTTCTTCCTTTTCCATCGGTGAGACGGCCGTCTTCGAGGAGCGGAAGCAAGGACTGGAGCACGTCGACGTGTGCCTTTTCGATCTCGTCCAGCAAGAGGAGCTGGTAGGGACGGTGACGGATCGCCTCGGTGAGCTGGCCGCCGGTGTCATGGCCGATGTAGCCGGGTGGCGCGCCAACGAGCTTCGCCACGGAATGCGACTCGCTGAGCTCGCTCATGTCGATGCGGGTCATCGCGCAACCCATGAAAAACAGCTCGTTCAGCGCCCGGGCGGTCTCGGTCTTGCCAACGCCGGTGGGGCCGAGGAACAGAAACGTCGCGAGCGGACCGTGCCCGTGAAAGCCAGCGGCGCCTTTGCGAAGCGCATCCGAGATCCGCGTCATCACCTCCGAGTGCCCGACCACGTGCTCCGCGAGGTGCGCCTCGAGCTCGAGGAGCTTTTGCGAGTCGCTGACCAAAAGCCGCTCGACCGGCACGCGCACCTTTTCGGCGACGACCTGCGCCACGGCTTCTCGGTCGACGATCGCGCCCCCGCGCCGCCGCGTACGTGCTCCCGCGAGGTCCAGCACACCGATCGCTTTGTCCGGAAGCGTTTGCTCGGACATGTAACGAACCGACAGCTCGACCGCAGACTCGACGGCCGCGGGCTCATAGGCGATGTGGTGATGGACCTCGTATCGCGGTGCAATTCCACGAAGGATTTCGATGGCATCTTCGGCGCTCGGCTCGGCGATGTGAATCGGCGAGAAGCGGCGTGCGAGCGCGGCGTCCCGCTCGACGTACTTTCGGTACTCGACGTCCGTGGTCGCGCCGATGCAAGGAAGCTCGCCTCTTGCAAGTGAGGCCTTCAGCTCGTGCGCGAGGTCATCCGGTGCATCGCCGCCCGTGAACAGTGTGTGGACCTCGTCGATGAAGAGCACGATTTTCCCGTTGGCTCGCTTCACTTCGAACTGAAGCCGTCGCATGCGCTCGGAAAGCGCGCCGCGCACGCCGGTCCCGGACACGAGCCCACCTGCAGACAGCTCGACGAGAATCGTCCCTTCGAGCCCGCGAACCCCGGCGCCACCGGCCGCCAGTCGTCGCGCGAGACCTTCGACGATCGCGGTTTTTCCGACGCCCGGCGGGCCGACCAGAATCGGGTTGTTGGAGCGCCGGCGCGCGAGCACGTCGAGCAGGCGCTCGATCTCGTCGTCGCGCCCGATCACCTCGTCGATCCGTCCGAGCGAAGCCATCTCGGTGAGGTTGCGACCCAGCTTCACCAGCATGGGGTACTTGGTCGCGTCGAGCCCGAACGGCGAAGAGGAAGGGACGATGAGCTCGTCGTCGACCTCCGGGTGGGCTTGGGGCAACGTCGACCCGGGGCTCGCCTCGAGGATCGGCTCCTCTTCCTCCTCCACGCAAAGCTCGATCAGCGGTGCAGCGACCGGGCTTCTGCGCGCGGAGGGACGCGTGGTCTTCGTCGGGGTCTCGGTCGAACGCGTGCTCGAAGAAGGCGCCTTCGGCGTCATGCGGCCCCGCATCGGGTCGGCGGGTTGAAGCGCGCCGTGCACCGCCTCTTGGACGCGCCTCGACCCTGCGCCGATCACGTCGAGGCTTCGATGGGCCGCGCTCCGGGTGTCGCGCGCGATCGCCAACAGAAGATGTGCCGGCAGTACTTCCGGTGCGCCAGTCGCCTTGGCCAGCCGGAAGGCACGCTCGACCGCGCGCTCGAGTGCGCTCGGCGGCTCCGAGTCGACGACCCGAATCGCGCTCAGCAGATCGCTCTCCTTCACGCCGAGCGAGGTGAGAAGCCCGCCCATCGGTCCGCCGGTCTGAAGCATCACCAGGACCAGATACGCCGTCGATGGACTCTGCGCGCGGCGCTGTGCCTCGCGCTGCGCGCGCGCGACCAGTCCTTTGACCCCCCCACTGACCGTCGTCATCGAGCTCCGTTCCTGGGTCGGGGTTAGCGGTCGCGGCGATGCCAGACAACTTTTCGGCGGCTCGTTTCCGGGGCTCCGGGACAAATCCCACATTTCCGCACCTCGTCGCCCTGTCACTGGAAAGTTCCACTTGTTAGCCTGGTTTGTGGACCCGCCGCTGGAGAGCAAGCCTTGAACGCACGTCTCGCACTCACGGCCACGATCGTGGCCTCGATCGCTTTGTCTGTGAGCCCGTCACGGGACGCCGACGCGGCTGCCGGCCTTCGGGCCAAGATCTACCTCACGCAACGAGGCGTGCCCGGCTCGCTTTCGGAATCGGGCGTGCTTCGATTCGCCAAAACCAACAGGGCGACGCGCCTTCGCGAAACGACCGAGGAGCCGGTCGAGGACCGACAGTGGCGAGCCACGCTGGTCGCGAGCTTCAACCGGCCGGTCGGCGACTCGGAGTTCGAGGTGCTCTTCTACGACATCCAGACCGCCGAGCGTAAATTCATCGCACCGGCGATGACCGTGTTCGTCAACGACAAGAATCAGCGCACGATCGTGCACAAGCTCCGGATGAAACGGCCGCAATTCGAGCCAAATCGTCGGATCGAGATGGTCGTCACGGTTCGGCGGCAAGAGGTCGGGCGTTATCGCTTTCAAATTCTCGGAGACCGGGTACAAGGTAGCGGCGAAGTCACCTTCACGGATGACGAAGCCCGCTGAGCCGTGCCAAACATCGATGATGTCGCCAAGCGAGCCTCGCAAGGCTCGCTCGAACCCGTATACGTACTGCACGGCGCCGAGCGCCTGCTGATCGAGCGCGCCGTCGACGCGATCCGCGAAGCCGTCGACGCGAGCGGCGCGCCGGGCTTCAACGTCGACACGTTCGATGGCAAAGGCTTGGACGCGGCACCGGTGCTTTCTGCTGCCCAGACGCTTCCCATGATGGCCGATCGCCGTTTGGTGCTCGTTCGGCACGCCGAGGCGATGACCCCCACCGAGCAAGCGAACCTCGCCGCCTACGTGGAGGACCCGTGCGAAACCACGTGCTTAATCCTCACCGCCACGAAGCTCGACGGTCGCAGCAAGCTCGTGAAGGCGGCGAAGAAGCGAGGCTTCCTGATCGACGTCAAGCCGCTTCGCGGACGAGAGCTTCGGGACTTCATCCGGGCCGAGGCGGCGGTGCGCGACCACAGCATCGCACCGCAAGCGGTCGAGACGCTCCTCGATGCGGTCGGCGACGACCTCGCGGCAATCGACGATGCGCTCGAACGGCTCTCTCTATTCGTAGGCCCCGGTCAGCGGATCGATGCAGATGCCGTCCTCACCTGCGTCACGCGCATTCGCGTAGAATCGATCTGGAGCCTCGTCGACGCGATCGGTCTCAGAGACACCCGACAAGGCATCGCAGCCGCCCAGTCGCTGCTCGACGACCGTGAGCCTCCGCTACGTCTGCTCGCGATGGTTGCACGGCAGCTGCGAATCGTAGCGAAGATGCGCGAGGCACTTTCCGAGGGCCTTCGTCCTCAGGACGCGGCGAAGCGTGCCGGCGCACCCCCTTTCAAGGCGCGTGACCTCACCGAGTCGGCGCGGCGATTCACTGCAGACAGCCTCGGCCACGCCTTCACGCTCATCGCTGAAACCGATCGCGCGCTCAAGAGCAGCAAGCGGCCGCCGGAGGTGATCCTGCAAGACGCCGTACTCGAGCTTTGCGCGGGCCGCGCTTGAGGCGGCGCGCAAGCTCAGCTTTGGAGCGCGTTGACTTGGTGGGTCAGCCTTGCGATGTACCGCGAGCCGGTCTTGCGATGATAGATGCCCTTGGAGACCGCACCATCGATGCGGCTGACCGCCTCGACCAGGGCCTTCTTGGCTGTGTCGGAGTCGCCGGCCTGCACGGCAGCGCGCACCCGCTTGACGCACGTGCGAACGTTGGTGCGAATGTGCCGATTGCGCGCGGTGCGCTTGATCGTCTGGCGGGCTCGCTTTTTTGCTGAAGCGTGGTTGGCCACTCTAGTATCCTCCCCGTGGGGAACGCGGGTGGTAGCCCTGCCCCGGATGGCTGTCAAGCCGGTGACAAGACCCTTGCCAGCCCCACTCCCGACAGGCATAGACGCTCGTGTCCCGACGCCAGCAAACGTTGAAATGGCTTGCAAAGCTCGTGACGGAGCGCCAGAAGCTCGTGGTCTGGGGCTGGGTGCTCATCACGATCGCCTTCGCGACCCAGATCCCGAAGCTGCGCGCCGACCCTGCGCCCGAGAGCCTGCTCTCGTCCTTCGAGGGAGAGGAATACGCGCTCATCCAGCAGCGCTTCGAGGAGTGGTTCGGCAAGCGGCGGGAAGCGGTTCTGATCCTCGTCGAGGCCGACGATGTGCTCTCTCGCGAAAGCCTGCAGCAGGTCCATGATCTCTCGCTCTACTTCGCCGAGAAGCCTTGGGTCGAAAAGGTAGCCGGCCTCACCACGCTCAACATTCCGCGACGAATCAAGGCGCAGCCCGACGACGATCCAGGCGGCGCGGAAGGGCTCGACGGGCTCCGAGAGGTCGGCGGACCCGACGACGGCGGCGATCTCGACGACTTGGACGACCTCGACGACTTGGACTCCCTCGCGCTCGAAGAAGAAACGCCGGACGCTCAGGGCGACCTCGAGGACGACGCGTTCAACGCCTTGCTCGACATCATCGAGAGCGATCCCGAGCGTTTCCCAGACGGAATCGCCAAAGTGGGGCCCGCACTCTCCGCCGAGCTCAAGACAGACCCGATCGTCGAGGGCTCCGAGGTGACGGCGGAGGAGGCTGCGGAGCTCACCCAAGCCATCGCGGGCAACCCGCTGCTGATCGGCCGTTTGCTCAGCGAGGACCACACCGTCGCCGGCATCGCGCTGCAGCTCAAAGAGCTCGAGCACCGCGAGATGGCCAACGCGATGAACGAGCTTCGTGACGGCCTGGAGCGCGAAGAGTTCCAGGGCATCCGGGTCCACGTGGGCGGCCTGCCCTACCTCCGCAGCGTCATCGTCACCAAGATGCGCGCCGACAACCTCCGACTGATCCCGCTGACGGTGCTCGTGTGCCTGCTTCTCCTCACGCTCTCGTTTCGATGGATGCCCGGGGTGCTTCTCCCGCTCGGGGCGGTCGGGATCACGGCGCTGGTGACGGTTGGCGGCATGGGGCTCTTCGGCGAGCCGATGAACATTCTCAACAACGTCATCGTGCCTCTGCTGATCATCATCGGCATCAGTGACGCGACGCACCTCATCCAGCGCTATCGTGACGAGGTCAATCTCGAAGGCGAAACCGATCGGAACACGGCGGGACGGCGCACCGTGCGCGCCATTGCGATCGCCTGCATGCTGACCTCGGCGACGACCGCGGTGGGCCTTGCCTCGCTCGTCGTCTCGAAAACCGTGATGCTGCGTCACTTCGGACTGACGTCCGGCATCGGCGTGATGATTTCATACCTGGTGATCATCACTTTCGTGCCCGCCATTTTGACGTGGGTCACCCCGCCACGCCGCGAGGAAGTCAGGCGCGAACGGACGAGCATGTTCACCAACGTCACGAGCACCCTCGTCGCGAAGCTGCTTCGATGGCGATGGGCCGTGCTCGGGCTGACCGCGCTTTTCACGCTCGCGGCTGGCTACGTGGCGAGTCAAATCACCGTCGACCACGCGCTTCTCGACCAATTCGATGAATCCGACCCGGTGTACACCACGACGCTGCTCATCGAGGAAAAGCTGGCCGGGGTTCGGCCGCTCGAGGTCGTCTTGGTCAGCGACGAGGAGGACCACTTCACCGATCCCGAGATGATCGAGCGGATCCAAAACATTCGGAACTGGGCCGCGCTGCGCCCCGAGATCATCCGAACGCTGAGCTACGGCGACATGCTGCGGGAGTCCTACGCCCTGCTCGCCGATGACCCGAGCGTCCGATCGGAGAGCTTCAAGAGCCAAAAGCAGGTCAAGGGGCTGGTGACGATGATGAGCCAGCGGAAGGCGAGCCCGCTGAGCGACTGGCTCACCGAGGACGGCAAGAAGGTTCGCGTGCAGTTCAAGCTTCGCGACGTCGGCGCCCAGGCGACGATGGAGTTCTTGGATGCGCTCGAGGGCGAGATCGAGCAGCAAGTCGGCGGCGACGAGACGGTGAACGTGTCGTTCACCGGCGAGGCGTACACCGGGTCACGCGGTCAGGCGGCCGTCGTGAGGGATCTCGGCGGGAGCCTGCTCGTGGCAATCGTGGTGATTTTCCTCCTGCTCGCGTTTTTCTTCCGAAGCGTGCGGCTCGGCCTCTTGAGCATCCCACCAAACCTGATCCCGCTCGTCGCGACGATGGCGTACATGGTGTGGCGCGAGATCCCGCTCAACGTGTCGACCGTCATCATCTTTTCGATCAGCCTCGGCCTCGCGGTCAACGGGACGATTCACGTGTTGGCGAGGTTCCGCGAGGAAATGCAGCACGGGATCGGGCGTGAGGCAGCGCTCGTTCGCGCCGCCCGCGGGACAGGTCGCGCCATCGTCATCTCGTGTGTGACGCTCATGGCCGGGTTCTCCGTGCTGCTGTTGAGCAACTTCGTACCCGTGCGGAACTTCGGCGAGCTGATCGCGATCACGATCGGCGGGTGTTTGGTCGCCACGCTCATCGTCCTCCCGCCGCTCCTGCGCGTCGCCGGGGGAAGCGGCGGCGTGCCCCCGTCCGAAGCCTAGTCGTCGAGCCGCTCGATCACCGCGTTGGCAAAACCCTCCGTATCGAGCTCGCCACCGAGGTCGCGCGTCTTTTGGCCTTCGGAGAGCGCCTGGTTGTACGCCTCGCGTATGCGGGTCGCGGCGGCACGGCAGCTCTCGTCGCCGCGCTCGTCGGCAATGTGGTTGAGCATCATCACGCCCGACATGAGAAGCGCGAGCGGGTTGGCTACCCCCTTGCCCGCAATGTCGGGCGCCGACCCGTGCACCGCCTCGAACACGGCGTATTCCCGGCCGATGTTTGCGCCGGGGATCACCCCGAGACCGCCGACGAAACCAGCGCACAGATCGCTGAGCACGTCGCCATAGAGGTTCTCCAACAAGAGCACGTCGAAGCGGGTCGGGTCTTGGACGAGCTTCATGCAGCCCGCATCGATGATGAGCTCCTCGTACTCGATGTCGGTGAACCCGCCGTCTTCGCGAACCTGACGTGCGCACCGGATGAACATGCCGTCGGTCAGCTTCATGATGTTGGCTTTGTGCATCACGGTGACCTTTTTGCGGCCGCGATCCCGCGCGTACTGAAAGGCGTACTGGGCGATGCGTCTCGACGCATGCTCTGTGGCGACCTTGAGGCTCGTGACGACGCCAACCGTAATCTCGTTCTCGATGCCGCTATAGAGCCCTTCGGTGTTTTCGCGCATCACCACGAGGTCGACGTCTCGGTATCGGGTCTCTACGCCGGGTAGATTACGCACGGGACGGACCGCCGCGTAGAGATCGAGGCGCTTTCGAAGCTGGACGTTGACCGACGTGAAGCCCTCACCGACCGGCGTCGTGCAGGGCCCTTTGAGCGCGATGCCCCTGCTGCGAACCGCCTCGAGCGTCCGCTCTGGAAGCACCTCGCCCAGCCCCTCGAGCGCGGCCACCCCGGCATGGTGCTCCTCCCACTCCACCGGCGCCTCGGCCGCGGAGAGCACGTGGACGGTAGCCTGCGCCACCTCTGGCCCGATCCCGTCTCCGGGAATGAGAACGATCTTGTGCGTTGTCATTTCCTTCTCCCGGCCCCAAGACTAGCGCTTGCGCGCGGATCGCCAATGCGCTTGAAGAGGAAATATGGGTGAAACCGACTCGGTCGTCCGGGCCATGACCAATGACGGGGCTTTTCGCATCGTCGCAGCGAGAACGACGGACACCGCGAGGTCGGTGATCGAGGCTCAAGGGCTGTCGGGCGAGATCGCCAACGACATGGCGAGCCTGCTGACCACGGCGGTGCTCTACCGAGAGACGATGGCCCCGTCGCTTCGCGTGCAGTGCATCCTGCGCTTCGAAGAGGATGCAGGCCAGCTCGTCGCCGACTCGCACCCGGACGGCTGGACCCGTGGCCTTCTGCAGTCCAAACCGGGACAGCCCGTCCCCGATCTGCGAAAGATCAAGTCAACCCTCCAGATGATGCGGACCCTCCCGAGGTCCGACGTGCATCGCGGGGTCGTCGAAGTGCCCGAGAGCGGGAATCTTTCCGAGGCCTTCATGCGTTACATGCAGTTATCGGAGCAAATCGTGTCGATGATTTCGCTGGGATCGGCGGTCGAGGGGGAGCGACCTACGGCCGGCGGCTTCCTCGTGCAGCTCCTTCCCGAGGCCGCGGAAGCCGAAGAGGCCATGAAGACGATGACGCAACGCCTCGAGGGCTTCGTCGAGATTCGGGATCGACTTGCACAAACCGACGGCTCGCCCTCCGAGCTGATCGAGGCGATCTTCGAAGGCATGCCCTTCACGTGGCTTCAGTCGAGCGAAGTGAGCTTCGGCTGCCAGTGCAGCCAGGTGCGCGTGATGACGACGCTCAGTCTGCTCGACCGGTCCGACATCCAAGAGCTGGTCGACGAGGGAGAGCCGCTCAGCATCGGATGCGACTACTGTGGCGCGGCGTACACCGTCGAAGTCGCACAGCTTCAGGGGCTTCTCAGCGCGAGTTGAGCGCGCCGGCTTTCTTGCCGGGATCGGCGCCTCGTGCGCATCCTTCCGCCGATGTCCGAAACGCCTACTGAAACCTCGGGCGGTGAGATCGTTCGCCGAGCCGGTGTCGTCGCAACGGGCACGCTGACATCCCGAATTCTGGGCGCCGTCCGGGATGCGGTCATCGCCGCGGTGTTTGCGCTGGCGGCCACGGACGCCTTCTGGCTCGCCTTCACGATTCCGAACGCTCTACGCGTCTTGCTCGGCGAAGGTGCGGTCTCTGCGGCCTTCGTTCCGGTGTTCACCGAAGTCCGGGAGCACGAGGGCAAAGCTCGGGCGCGTGAGTTCTACCGAAACCTCGTCGGGGCGATCGCGGTGGTGCTGCTGGTGGTCACGGCGGTCGGAGTGGCGCTGGCGCCATGGATCGTCAAAGCATACGCGTGGGGCTTTCAGCGCGACCCAGCCCTCTTCGACCTCACCGTCGGTCTGACCCGCGTGTTGTTCCCCTACATCTTCTTGATGGGGCTCTCGGCGCTCGCCATGGGCGCGCTGTACGCGAGCAAGCGTTTTGCAGCGCCGGCGTTTGCCCCCGCGCTTCTCAACCTTTCGTTCATCGGCACGGCGCTTCTTCTCGCGCCGGTGCTGAGCGACCTCGGCTGGCCGGCGATCTTCGCGCTGGCCGTGGGAGCGCTTCTCGGCGGGACGCTGCAGCTGCTCGCGCAGCTTCCCTCTCTCAAAAAGCAGGGCTTCGCGGTGTTCCCGCAGATCGGTTTCAGCGACATCTACGTTCGGAAGTGCGTGCGCCTGATGGTGCCGCTGCTGGCGGGACTCGGCGTCTATCAGCTCAACGTGCTCCTGTCGCGGCTGTTCGCCTCTTTTTTGCCCACGGGAAGCGTCAGCTACCTCTACTACGGGCAACGTCTCGCAGAGATCCCGCAAGGTATGTTCGCCCTCGCGATTGCATCGGCCGCCCTTCCGTCCCTGAGCGACGCGGTGGCGCACGGCTACGAAGGTGAAGCCAAGCGGCTCTTTCGCCACGCGCTTCGGCTCTCGCTCTTCGTCGCGGTGCCTGCGGCCGTGGCGCTCGCGGTTCTCGCCGAGCCGGCGGCGGCGGTGTTCTTCGGACGCGGCCGCTTTGACGTAATGGCGATTCGCGAGACCACGCGGTCGCTTGTATGGCAGGCGGCCGGCATCTGGGCCGTCGCCTCGGTGCGGACGGTCGTGCCGATGTTTCATGCGCACAACGACACCCGGACCCCGGTGATCGCCAGCGCGATGAACCTCGTCGTCTTCGTGGGCCTCAGCCTGGCGCTGATGGGACCGATGCAGCACGCAGGTCTCGCGGCGGCAACGACCGCCGCCGCCGTCACGCAGCTGGTCGCGCTTCTTTGGTTGCTTCGCCGAAGGTCTGGTCCGCTCGGGCTCACAGAAATCACGTCGAGCGCGCTTCGGATTTCGGCCGCGAGCGCGGTGATGGGCGCCGTGGTGTGGGCGGGCGCCCGGCTCGGAGACTGGAGCCGAGGGGGCAACGACCCTCGAAATCTGCTGGTCTTCGTCTTCACCGTGGTCGCCGGCCTTTTGACGTATCTCGCCGTCACGAGGGTCCTCGGCTCCCCGGAGCTAGGCGACCTGAGAAGCGCGCTTCGCCGGCGCGCGCGTGCGTGAGCGTGAAGGGGCGCTAAGACCCCTCGATGGACGTGCTAGACGCGCAATTCGTCGCCGGCGCAACCGCGTTCAGCCAGCTGCCGGTGCCGACGTTTGCAGAGGTCGCCTTTGCGGGGCGATCGAACGTTGGCAAGTCGAGCCTGATCAACGACTTGGTTCGACGGAAAAAGCTCGTCCGTACGAGCAGCTCCCCAGGTTGCACTCGCGCGATCAACATCTTTCGCGTTCGTCTGCGGACCGACGGCCAAGAAGCCCACCTCGATCTGGTCGACCTCCCGGGTTACGGCTATGCGCAGCGAAGCAAAGCGGAGCGGAGGTCGTGGGGCCCGCTGATCGAAGGGTTCTTGCGCGACCGTCCCGGGCTCCGCGGCGCGGTCGTCATCCTCGACGTTCGCCGTGGTCTTCAAGACGAGGACGTTCAGCTTCTCGAATTCCTCGAAGCGGTCGACGTCACGCCGATCGTCGTGGTCACCAAGATCGACAAGCTGCCCGCCAACAAACGAAAGCTGGCGGTGGCAGCGCTCCGGCGGGAGATAGGTCGCCCGCTCGTCGCGTATAGCGCAGTCACCGGGGAGGGCCGGGATGCGCTCTGGAAGCGCATCTTGGCGGTCAGCGGCATCGAGCCGTCGCGCGGCGGCTGAGACGTGCGCTCACTCCTCGAGATCGAGCCTCAACGTCTGGTCGGGATCGCGCAGCCGTAAATTCGACGGATCGCCCAGAATCAAGCCTGGCTCGCCCGGCGCGCCCGGAGTCGACGGCGGCGCCGCGACGGTCGGATCAGGAAGCTGGAGACGGCCTGCGAGATCGCCTCGAGTCGCGGGGGGCACACCTCGCGCCTGTACGTTCATCGCCTGATTGAGAAACCGCTGAACCTCAGCTCGCTTCGTCGCGGGGACGCGGGCCACGGCTGCCGCGGCGGTTTCGGCTGCGCGCGCCTCATCGCCGGCGTCTTGGAACACACGCGCCGCTTGCACGAGCAGCTGCCAGTTGTCCGGATCGAGCGCGAGAGCGCGCTTCATCTTGCCGACGGCTGCGATGGGATCCCCTTCCTCGAGATCGTACTGCGCCCAAATCGTCCAAAGCATCGGTGAATCCGGGCTCAGGCGCTCCGCCGCGTCGAGCTCGACGAGCGCTCGTTCGGGCTCGCCGAGGCCGAGGTGAATCGTCGCCAGCATCACGCGCGCGCGGCCGTAGCGCGGCCACCGTTCGAGAACCTCGCCCACGATGCGCTGACCCTCGTTGAACTGCGCTTCCGCGGCCCGCGCCTCGCCGTTCATCCGAAGCAGACCGGCCTGTGCAAGCAGGAGCTGAACGAGGTTGAGCTGGCGAGGCCCGTCGGCACGAAGCTGACGCGCGGCTTCGAGCTCTTGGAGCGCCTGCGGCAGGCCGCCTGACTGGACTAGCACCGTCGCGTTGACACCGCGAAGCGTGGGCGAAACTGGATCGAGTCGGAGCGCGGTCTCCACGAGAGGGAGCGCCTTCTTGCCATCTCCGGAGCGCGCGAAGACCCGCATCGCTTCGGTGCCGAGCACGGCAGCGAGCACCTCGGTGTCTCGAAGCACGCGGACCATCGAGGGATCGACTCGTCCGCCACCCCACGGATCGAAATAGGACGATGGCTCGCTGGCATCTCCCTCGTACACGGCAGTCACGAAATATCCGAGGAGACCGGAGGGATCGGCGGGCGACCCAGCACCTTCGAGCTCCCATGCCTCCGCCACCATCGCCCGGACCCCCTGCCCACGGAGAAGGGCCGTCAGCGTCGTCGCGACCTCCAGCGGGTACGCTTGGACGCGCTCTTCGGATGAATCGAGCGCCGCGATCAGCTGCGCTGCGGTGAGCGCCTCGCGTGGCAGCGGGCCCTCGAGGGACCAGGTGGCGATCTCGCCGGACAGCTTGGCCGCGATCTCGGGCGCGGCGGACGGCCAGCCTTCGACCTCGTCCGGCAGCATCCACATCGATTTGTACGCGCCCACCTCGAGCCGATCGCGCTCGAGATAGGCGACCAGCTCTTTGGGCTCGAGCGGCCGGAGCGGCGGCGTCTCCTCGAGGGTGATGGCCGTCGATCGGAACACGCCGTATCCAACCCCGGCTGCGATCGCGAGGAGCGCTACGGCGACGACCCAGCGCCTTCGACCCCCGGTCTCGGTGGGTATCTCCGGGACCGCCTCGACGCCACCCCGCCGCATGCATCGAGGACATCGCGGCTTGCTCTCAGGCTCCTCTGGAACGAATTCGTGGTCGCAGTGCGCGCAGAAATGCCTCATCCCCATGGCGCACGAGCATACGGCTACGGCGGCGGCGCGTCGACCGGCGGCTCCGGCACGAAGCCGCTCTTGTGCAGCCGCGCAAAAGCAAACCCGCAGTCCTTCGCGCGCCCCTCCAGCCACTCGTCGTCCCACAGCTCGATCTCGCACTCGAGGTCACCGAAGTCGATCTCGAGGAGGGGCTTCGCTTCGCTCGGACGGAGCCGATCTCGGGTCGTCGACTCGAGCGTGCAACACTCGAGGGAGCGCAGCCTGCGGACGAGATCGGCATAGTCCTCCTCCGACACGCGATGGGAGACACTGATCATGGTCCCTTTCGCAGAGCGCCGCGTCACGATCAGCTCCCGGCTGCCTTCGAGGATGACGTTCATGCTGTCCCGGTCGTCGCTTCGGCTGATTACGCTCCAGGACACGACCACGGCGTCGGGCTCGACCTGCGGCAGCACGACCTTGGCCCGGTCTCGATCGCCCTTGCAACCGCACAGCAACAACCCCGCGGCGATGAACGCTTTCCACATGGCGCTCACTAGATCACGCTACCGTTGCAAAGTCCACCACGTGCGTTCCGCTCGCACCGGCTCATACTCGCCCTCGATGGAATCAGAGCTCGACTGTCTGACCTGCGGCGCCTGCTGCCGCACCGGTACGGACGGGCGCATCCTGATCCCACCCGAGGATCTCACGCGCTGGCGCGACATGGGCCGAAACGACGTCGCGGAGGCCGTGCAGCCGGGCCACTTCGGCATGGTGGCCTTCGCGACCCGACTGGACGGCTCCTGCGTGCACCTGGGCTCCCCCGAAAACCCAAACGCCTGCCGCATCTACGACATCCGCGGAACCACCTGCCGCGACTTCGAAAAAGGCAGCCCCCAATGCCTGGAGTTCCGCCGCGACCAAAAAAGGGGACAGTCCCCTTTTTCAAAGGGTTGAAGAAGCTACCTAGCGGTGTTGCCAGCGGGGCCGCATTTCGGGTACCACCCCATCATGTTCAGCCGGGCGACCCTGCTTGCTGCGGTCGGGTTTGCCGCCTGCCTCTGCTCCGTCGCACTGGGGGCCCGCGCCGAGCTCCCGCCCGAGCAGGTCGGGCAGGTTGCCCGCTTGCCCGACGCGGCAGGCAACCACTGGGTGTGGGTGCCCGACAGGGTGCTACGGCACTCGATCCTACTCGATGGCGATAGCGGCCGCATGCTCGGTGCGATCGACAGCGGCGTGCAGATCACGCCCAAGCCGCCGATATGGTCACGCGCGCGGAACGAGATCTACAGCGTCGATACGATCTACACGCGCGGCCATCGCGGCACGCGGCAAGACTTCGCCGTGATCTACGATTCTCGCACGCTCGACTTCAAAGCCGAGATCGAGGTCGCGCCCAAAGCGGCAGACACGAGCACCGGCATCGCACTCGTCGGACTGCTCGACGGGGACCGATTCCTGGCGGTGATGAATCATTCCCCCGGCGCGTCGGTGTCGATCGTCGACATCGAGGCAAGGCGTGCGACCGCGGAGGTCCAAACCGCCGGTTGCGCGGCCGTGTTTCCAGCGGGTCCAACGCGCTTTGGAATGCTTTGTGGCGACGGGACGGCCATGACGGTCCATTTGAAGAACACGGGCGAGCTCGATCGAATCGCCCGAAGCCAGCGCTTCTTCGACGTGGTGAAAGACCCGGTCACCGAAAAAGGCGTGCGCGACGGCGCTACGTGGTGGTTCGCGTCGTTCGAAGGCCTCCTGCACGAAGTCGACTTCAGCACCGACGCGCCCTCCCCGAAGCCGCCGTGGCCGCTTTTCACGGACGACGAGATCGAGGACGGATGGCGCATCGGCGGCGCACAGCATCTCGCCTACCATCGCGGCACCAAGCGCTTGTATTCGATCGTGCATCGGGGCGGGCCCGGTTCGCACAAAGACCCGGGCACCGAGATCTGGGTCTACGACATCTCGTCTCGAACGAAGATCGACACGTTTGATGCACCCAACCTGATCGCGGCTTTCCTCGGCCCGCAGGCCGGGTTCGACGCCACTGGCACGATGGGAAAGATCCTGAGCTTCGTGCTCCCCAACATGGGCGTGCACAGCATCGCGGTCACCCAGGACGACAGTCCCCTCCTCTTCGTACGACACGCCGACCTCGGCGCCGTGGGTGTGCTCGATGCCATGACCGGCGAGCACCTGCGCGAGATCGGCGATACCGGCCTCTCCGGCGCGCTCTTGGTGGTGCCATGATCGACCCCGTGATGTCGCTGTCGCTTCGGTGGGCGCTTGGGCTTCTCTTTGCCGCCGCTGCATGGCACAAGCTCCGCGATCTCAGCGGCTTCGTTTCAAGCGTGCGCGCATATCGTCTCTTGCCGACGCGCTGGGTTGGCCGAATCGCCTGGGTCTTGTCAATCGCTGAGGCTTCGGTCGCGCTTGCGCTCTTCCATGCCCCCGCACGTGAAGCCGCCGCGTTGACCGCGCTCGCTCTCATTGCCCTCTACACGTTCGCGATCGCGGCGAATCTCGCGCTCGGCCGCCGCGACATCGACTGCGGGTGCTTCGCTTCATCGGTCAAGGTGCCGCTGAGCAACTGGCTCCTGGTCCGCAATGCCGGCTTGTTCCTCGCCGCCCTGGTCGTTGCCCTTCCCATCCGGCCGAGGTCACTCGTGTGGGTCGACGCGTTGACCGTCGTGGCGACCCTCGTCACGCTATCGCTCCTGTGGGCCGCAGGACGGCGGCTGGCGCACACGGGGCCTTTGCTCACGAGGCTCGGAGGCACGCCATGATCGACGCGCTCGTCATTTCGAATATCGTGCTGTGGCTGCTGGTCATCGGCCTCGCCGTGACGGTGGTCGCCCTCGCGCGCCAGATCGGGCTGCTACACGAACGGATTTCGCCCGTCGGCGCGCTTGCGCCGAGGGCCAAAGTCCAAGTCGGCGACCCCGCACCCGAGCTCGCGCTGATCGACATTCACAACCGGCCCGTTCAGGTCGGCGGCCCGTCCGAGGACCAAAGCCGCACGCTGTTGTTCTTCTTGTCACCGACTTGTCCCGTCTGCGACGAGCTCCTTCCAACCGTGCAGCGCGTCGCGAAGACCGAGGTGCCCCGCGTTCGCGTCGTGCTTGCAAGCGACGGCGCGCTGAAAGAGCACCGCCAGTTCGTGACCGACAAACGGCTTGCTCACTTGCCGTACGTGCTCTCTCAGCCGCTCGGCATCGCGTATGGTGTCGGCAAGCTGCCGTACGCCGTGTTGATCGACGAGCGCGGAATCGTGGTCGCCCAGGGGTTGGTCAACACGCGCGAGCACCTAGAGAGCCTGTTCGAAGCGCAGCGGCTCGGCGTCGCTTCGATCCAGGACTACTTCGGGGGGAGAAGCCAATGAGTCGGCTCGACCGGTGGTTCGAGGGCATGACCCGTCAGTCGGCCCGGCGGCTGTCGCGACGGCACTGGCTGTCGCGATTCGGCGGCGTGCTCGTGGGCGGCGCCGCGCTGCCCCTGCTGCCAGTCGCGCGCGCGGCGGACGAAAACATGGTCGGTGCCGACGGGGTCCGAGGGCGTGAAGGCGACCCGGCGCGCTGCGAATATTGGCGCCACTGCGCCATCGACGGGTTTCTCTGCAGCTGCTGCGGCGGATCGCACCTCGCGTGCCCGCCAGGCACGGAGATGTCTCCGGTGACCTGGATCGGGACGTGCCGAAACCCAGCAGACGGCAAGGACTACATCATTTCGTACAACGACTGCTGCGGACGAACGTTCTGCGGGCGATGCATGTGCAACCGCAACGAGGGCGAGCGGCCGCTCTATCACTGGTACCGCAACAACGATCTCAACTGGTGCAGCGGCACGAAGTCGCAGACCTATAGCTGCTCTACGGCCGTTCTGGTCAAAGTCGCCGACGAGGCGCAGCCGGAGAAATGAAGGCCGGCCTGCTCACGCTACTGTGCTGCGCCGCTGCGCTTCCAGCGCGCGCCGATTCGCTCGTCGAGCACGACTACATCCTGAACTGCGCAGGCTGTCATCGAATCGATGGAAGCGGCTCGAGCACCGTGCCTGCGCTGCCAAACATGCGCGACCTCGCAGGAAACCCGGAAGCTCGCACGTACTGGATTCGAATTCCGGGCGCCGCACAGGCGCCGCTGTCGAACGCGCGTCTCGCCGCCCTCATGAACTGGCTAGTCGAGCGATTCACGGGCACCGCGCCGGCGCCACGCTACACCGCCGAGGAGGTGGGACGGCTGAGACGGAAACCGCTGAGAGATCCCCTGGCCAGACGCGAGAAGATTCTGCGCGGTCGCTGACACGGACGCTGACGCTGTCGCTGTCGCTGACACTGCCCTGGAGCCCCCGGAAAACAGTTCTACGGCGACCGCGCTGCCAAGCTCGAGGACCCGCAGCGGGTTCCGGCCACCGTTACAGGTTGGCAGGATAGGCATGACCCCCGTACCATGAAGAGAGCCGCCGCCATGTACGACACGGACGACCTGCTGGACAACCATCCACGACGCGAGCTCGAACGACTCGTGCAGACGCGGTGCCGTGCAGGCCTTCCGTTCGCGCTCTTGCTGATCGAGCTCGACGGCTTCTCCGGCGTGAGTAAGCGCTACGGAGCACACGTGGGCGATCTGCTTTTGTATGAGGTGACGTCCCGTATTCGCGGCAAGCTCGAGGAGCGCGACCTCATGGCGCGAAGCGGAACCAGCGAGTTTGCCGTGCTGGTGCTCGGGATGGAAAACGTGGGCCGCGCCGAGCAGCTCGCGCGCGACCTCATCGAGAGGCTCCAGCGCCCGATCGCAATCGCCGGCACACGCTTCAGCCTGAGCGCGAGCGTCGGCATCAGCCTGTCCCCCCGCCAAAGCGGCGAGTGGCGCCTCCTCCTCGAAGACGCCGAGAGCGCAGCCGTCGACGCCAAAACCCACGGCCGCGGCCACGTCAGCATCGCCCCCCACGAGTAAAAAGGGGACAGTCCCCTTTTATTCGCTGAAGAGGTTTTCTACGTCGGCTTTGGTGAGGCCCTTGAGGGGGCTGCCTTCGGTGGACAGGACGTTGCTGACCAGCTCTCGCTTCTTGGCGGATAGCTCGAGGATTTTTTCTTCGACGGTACCTTCGGCGATCAGCTTGTAGACGTTCACGTTCTTGGTTTGACCGATGCGATGCGCGCGGTCGGTGGCTTGGTCTTCGACGGCAGGGTTCCACCAGGGGTCGAAGTGGACGACCGTGTCGGCGCCAACCAGGTTGAGGCCCGTGCCGCCCGCCTTGAGCGAGATCAAGAAAACCGGAATGTCCGAATCGTTGTTGAAGCGGTCGACGCGCTCGATCCGATCCCTCGTCGACCCGTCGAGGTACTCGTACGTCACTTCGGCGGCGTCGAGGGCTGCGCGAATGTGGTTGAGCATCTCGACGAACTGACTGAACACGAGCACGCGATGGCCGCCATCGACGGCCTCGTCGACAATCTCCAACAGGGCGCCGAGCTTGCCGCTGTCGTCGGCCTCGAAGTCGGTGTCGGGCAGCTTCATCAGGCGCGGATCGCAGGCCACCTGCCGGAGCCGCGTGAGCGCCGCCAAAATCTGAATCTGCGCCTTGCTTACGCCCTGCTTCTCGACCTCGCTCAGCACGCTCTTTCGCACCTGGCGAAGCACCTGCTTGTAGAGCTTGGCCTGCTCCTCGGCGAGCGGGACGATCATCTCCTGCTCGATCTTGTCGGGAAGGTCCTCGGCGACGTCGGCCTTCACGCGCCGCATCACGAAGGGCTTGATCGTCGCCCTGAGCCGCTCGGCGGTCTCCATGTCGCCCCGATCGATCGGCCGCGCCACCCGCTCTTCGAACTGCTTGAGCTGCCCGAGGAGCCCCGGTGAAACGAAGTCGAAGATGCTCCAGAGCTCGCTCAACCGGTTTTCGATCGGGGTACCGGTCAACGCGAGGCGCCGCTCGCTCGCGAGCTTCTTGGCGGACCGCGCCGTCTGGCTCATCGGGTTCTTGATGTGCTGGGCCTCGTCGAGAATCACGTACCGAAGGTCGAGCGCCTGCAGCAGCTCCTCGTCGCGACGAAGGAGCGCATAGCTCGTGATCATCACGTCGGCCTTCTCGAGCTCCTGCGCCCGCTGACTCCGATTGGGTCCCTGCCACACCACGGTCTTGAGCCCCGGCGCAAACTTGTGAATCTCTCTTTCCCAGTTCGGCACGACGGAGGTCGGGGCGACGACGAGGTTGAGCTTGCGTTTGTACTTGCCCTTCGCCCACACGAGCAGCGCGATGGTTTGAATCGTCTTTCCAAGCCCCATGTCGTCGGCAAGGATGCCGCCGCTGTTGAGCTCGTGCAGAAACACGAGCCAGGAAAATCCGTCCTTTTGGTAGGGGCGAAGCTCGGCTTTGACCCCGCGCGGCTTCGGGACGCTGGGAACCTCGTCGATATCCTCGATCTTCGCGAAGAGCGACTTGGCCGATTCGGACACCTTCGCGTTCTCGACCATCTTCAAGAGGTCCTGAACGCGCCCGGCTTGTGACAGCGGAAGCTTGTCCTTCATGCCGGCCATCGCGTAGATCTCCGCCATCCGCGTTAGCACGTCGCCGACCCTGTCGGGATCGACGGGCGCGTATGTCCCGTCTTCGAGCTGCACGAGCCGCCGCCCGTGCTCGAGACAAGCCCGAAGCTCCTCTTCGCGCACGGCTGCGCCGCCCGAGGTGAAGGCCATGTCGAGGTTGAGCCAATCGACCCCGCTCGACACGCGCATCTGCGGCGTCACCGATTCGTCGCGAATCGTCACGTCCACCAAATCGTCTGGGATGAACCGATCCCAGTCCTCGGGAAGCTCGCCGATGCCGGTCGTCCAAAACGCGATCGCATCGTCCCCCGACGCCACCAGCTCGTCGCCAGACTCAGAGACCTCGAAGTTCTGATTGAGGAGCGCCTGGACACCGGCCATCTCCGCACCCACGTCGCGTCGCACCACCCGCGGCCGTCCTCCTCCGTTCTTCGGCGGAAGCACCGCAAGTGGCGACGGGATGTCTGCAGGCGGGACGTCGAACTCCTGATCCTCGTAGCGTACATACAGCCGAACGCGCGCGTCGATGATGTCGCCGTTGGCCTTGAGCTCGAAAAGTGGTTTCTGATCGACCAGATCGGCAACCGAGCTGAGGTCCGGCAGGTCCGCACCGAGCGAAGCGGACACCTTCGGGATGTACTCGCTGAGCAGCACGGGCAGATCATCGTGCGATTGCACCATCGCCGGCGAACGGTAGAGCCGCTGAAGCCAGGCCGGCGTGACGAGCTCGCTCACGGGCCTCGCAACGCCTTCAGTGGTGTCGATCTGCCACCCGGGCGTTCCTTCGAACCAAGCGCCGCTCGAAAGCGCGAACCGGCGCCCGTTGCTTTGCAGATAGAACACGACCCGCACGCGCAGGCTGTCACCGTTCGCAGGGTCGAGCTCGATTCGCGGCTTGAGCGCCTCGTTGGCAAACCGCAGCTCCATCGAAGCGGGCTCCAGAAGGACCCGGCGGTCGCTGAGCATCTCGAGCACCTCGGCGGCATCCTCGCCGCGAAGCTCCGCCGTGGTGGCCTGGCCACGGTTCGTGTTCCGAGCCAGCGCGCGGAACAGCGGCCGCTCGTCGATCGACACCATGTTGAACGCCCCCAGGGCGTCATTGATCGGCACGGCGCTTCGCGAGCCAGCAAGCACCGGCGTCACCGTGATCGACGCGGGCCGAACGGTCATCCGGTACTCGAACTCGAGCGGCTTCGCGAGCGCCTCCGCCGGCAGCCACGCATCCATCGGCCCGCGCGCCTCGCCCCGCTGCGCTTGGAGCTCCCGCGGCGACAGAATTTCGAGCGCTCCTGCGTCGTTGCCGCCGCCCCCGCGTCGACGCCGACGGGATCGCCGACGCTTTCCGCCGACGGACACCGTACCGGGCACGTGCACCGGCTCGGTCTTTTTCTTCTTCTTGCTTTGCTGTTGCTGAGGCCCTTTTGCGCGCGGCGGCCGGACCTCGTCGCGAAGAGCGACCATCACGGCCGCGACGTGCTTGCAATGTCCCGTCGGCCCGCGCCAACCAGGACAAGTGCAGCTCGACTCCCAGCTGTCCCCGTCTTCGGTGTAGGTCATCTTCGTGCGGTAGGGCTCGTCGGCGGTGCGGACCGAAATCTCGCCGCTGACCGAATGCTCGTCCTCTTGGAGGTTTTCGACCGCCTTGCGCCGTGCGTAGAGGCGCCCTCGCAAGAACGCGTTGCCCCCGGTGACTCGCTGAATCGCCCTGTCGCTCATTGACGCCAGCTTTTTCGCGACCGACGTCGTCGGCTCGCGCCAGGTCGGCGCTTCTTCGGCAGGCACAGCCCCACGCGAGGCGTCGGCCGCAGCAGACCCGTCGGCGGGAGTCGCTTTTGCAGCGCCCGCTGGTTCTTCTTCTACCGATTCTTGAAGAGCAGTGTCAGCCATAACCGAGATGGTGTTGGGTCGGAGGCTTTGTAGGACCTACACAGGACTACGCGCGTTGCGTCTCGTTCCCCTAGCGGCGCCGTTGCTCGTTCTACGGTGAAACCCGGGTGTAGGCCGCAACCGCCGCTATAAGAGAGATCTTACACACCCTTCGGAGGACTGCAACTCCCAGGCATGGATGGCCTAGAGGGTCAGTCCGAGGAGCGCAGCAAGCTGTCGGGGAGCAGGACCGACGGGTTCCCGGTGGAAAACACCCAAAGCTGATGGGCCGCCCGCGTCGCGGCGATGTGAAGCAGGTGCCTGGTCTCGCTATCGGCAGGGAAAGTCGAGGTGTTGCATTCCACAATGACCACGTAGTCGAACTCCAGACCTTTCACCTGCCGCACGTCCGTCACGTCGACCCCGGGCCGAAACGGGAAGTCCTGCTCGGCGATGCGGCGGAGGTTCGGCACTTCCCCGTGACGGAGTCCCTTGTAGTAGAGGTCCGCCTGCTCGGGGTAGCGCGCGATGACCGCGACGGATGAGAGCGGCTCGGAGGCCACCAGCTTGCGAAGCGACTCGGAGAGGAAGCCCACCGCCTCACCGCTGCCCCCGAATTGGAAAAGCTCGACCGGCGCGCCGTAGCGCGTCGCCTCGCCCGACACCTCGTTTCGAAGCGGCCCGAGGACTTCGGTGGCAAACTCGAGAATCTCGTGCGTCGACCGGTACGCGAGCTTGAGCGGCTCGATTTCGATGTGATCGAGCTTGAGCTCGGCGAGCACGTGTCGCCAATCGGTGAAGCCGTTGTCGAGGTGAAGCTTCTGCGCGATGTCGCCTGCGAGCGTGACGCTCTGTTGCGGGGTCGCCGTGTCGAGCACGACAGCCAGCTCGACTGGGCTCATGTCCTGCGCCTCGTCGACGAATATGTGCTCGTACTCGAGCGCCGCACGACGCGAGGAGAGCGGCCCCCGCATCGTTTGGTAGATCCGCAGCAAGAGCGCGTCGTCTTCGCGGTCGAGCGCGGCAGGCTCGTCATCTTCCATGCCGTCGACGCCGAGACTTCGAGGCGCCGGGTCGCTTCCTTCCTCGAGCGATTCCTCGTAGGCGAGGAGCACGCGCGTCGAATGCCGGCTGCACCACGAGTGCGTCCACTCGATCTCCTTGTCGCTCAGCGCGTCGGGCGCCCAGCGCGCAAATGCGTCGGTGAGCCGCCGTCGATCGGTCACTAGATCGGCCCACGCCGTGACGACGTCCGCCGCGCGAGCCGCCCAGCGTTGCGCGATCCGGCCGAGCGCATGACGAGCGCCGCGCGGCACCCTCGAGGCGTCGTCCTCGCCCCCATGTAGCCACTGCGAGAGCACCTCCAAGCGAATCCCGAGCGGCTCCTTTGCCGCCCCACGCCAGACGCGCGACACGACCGCGCCCCCTTCGACCTTGCGGGCTTCATCGAGGATGTCGGCTTCGACGCGCTCGGCGAGCTCCGCGACGTACTGGTCGATGGCGCGCAGCATGGCCGGATGCTTCTTCAGGCGCACGACGTGCGTCGGCGTGTCCTCGACATAGCGCGTAGTGAGCTTCGGGATGTGTTGCCGACGCTGCGCTTCCGCCCACCGCTCGAACGTCTGCACCGGGACTTCGTCGACACCGAGCGCTGGCAGCACCTTCGAGATGTACCGCACCAACGCATCGTTGAAGACGATGACCAGCATGTGGTCCGAGCGGAACCGCTGCGGATCCTGAAAGGCAAGGTACGCCAGGCGGTGAAGACCGATGGTGGTCTTGCCACTGCCCGCACCGCCTTGAATCACGACGAGGCCCGACGTCGGCTGGCTGATCAAATCGAACTGACGGGGGTCGATGAGGGCGGTGATCTCGGAGAGGTGCTTGTCCTCGCGAAGCTCTTCCTCGCCGATGCCGAGCTGACCGGGCCGGTGGTGCGACTCGGGACGAAGCGCCATGCCCTGTCCGCCGGACAGCTTGGTCGCCTGCTCAGCAACCCGCCGCCACGCGTCGTCGCGGGTGCGTCGAAAGGTGCCTTGCGGTGAGCCGATGCGACGGAGCTTCCCCGTCGTGATCGATAGATTGCGGCGAAGCAGCACCTCGCCTTCTACCTCGCGGTCCCCGAAGATTTCGTCGTAGTCGTCGCCCTCTTCGTAGCGGTAGTAGACGCGGCTCACCGGGGCGTCGCGCCAATCGACGATGCGCACCCCGGTTTTCGCATCGAGAAACGTGCTCCGGCCGATGAGGATCTCCCGCTTGCGCTCGTCTTCCTCGAGCACCATTCGCCCGAAATACGGTGACATCACGTCGACCGCACCCTCGGTCACCTTGGCTCGGCGATGGGCCACCTGCTGAAGGCGCTCCATCTCCTCCACCAACGGCGGGATGTCCTCGAGCCGCGCCTCCCGGATCTGGTCACGCAGAGCGATCAGCTCCGCGTCGTAGTCCACGAGTTGCCCCCGCGGCGTCGGACGCTTCGCCTGGACCGTTCGCTGCACGCGCGCGAGAACCTTTTCCTCCTGCGCGACGATGCTCTCCATTTCCGCATCTGCGGGAGGGGCGTCCGCGTCAGGGCGTGGATTCAGCTCGGCCTGCTTCATTGGGTCCCGTATCAAGGACGAATCAAGTGACGTTTAGGCGAATTCGGGGACGAGTAGCACGATTCGCACGCCACTCCAAGCATCAACGGAAAGCGCTGTGCTTTGGCGCAGATGCGTCTCAGGAGATCGACTTCAGCAACACCTTGGAGCGCCGGTGCTGATCGTAGAGGCCTCGCCGCGAAGCCGGAAGATCGTCGAGCGCGCAGCTCTCGAAACCGCGCTCCCTGAACCAGTGCGACGTCTGCGTCGTGAGCACGAAGAGACGCGCCAGGCCGCTCGCCTCGCACTGACGCTCGAGGTAGCTCAACAGCTGATCGCCTCGCCCCGAGGTTCGGTAGTCGGGATGTACGACCAGGCAGGCGAGCTCCGCGATTGCATCCGCGGGATAAGCGTACAAAGCCGCACAGGCAACGACCATGCCGTCGCGCTCGATCACCGTGAATCGATCGATGTCGTTCTCGAGCATCTCGCGCGAGCGCCTCACGAGGATGCCTTGCTCTTCTAGCGGCTCGAGCAGCGCCAAGAGGCCGCCCACGTCGCCCGGCTCGGCGGGCCGCACGCCCTCGAACGTCTCCGCGGTGACCATCGTGCCGATGCCGTCCCGAGTGAAGAGCTCCCGCAGCAGCGCGCCATCGCTCTGACGCGAGACCAAATGGGCGCGCGGGACTCCGCCTCGGCACACAGCAATGGCGGCTTCGAGGTGGCGCTCGACGTCGTGGCCGAGGTCTTGCCCGGTACCCAACAGCGCGTCTGCTTCGTCCGGTGTGAGCTGGGATGGCGGAAGGCCGCTCGCATCGAGCACGCCCTGCCCTTCGAGAAGCCCAATGAGCTTGTCGGCACCGAGTGCAGTCGCCGCGGCCGCCGCGACGTCGTGACTGCTGATGTTGAACGCCTCGCCCGTCGCCGAGTAGCCGATGGGCGTCAAGACCACGATGGCGCCGTCGTTCAGTCGTTGCACGACCGCCTCGGCGTCGACACGCCGCGGCTTGCCGGCGTGCTGATAGTCGACGCCGTCGACGACGCCAATGGGCTGCGCCATAACGAAGTTCCCCGTGGCGACCCGGAGCCGCGCCCCCGCCATCGGCGAATTCGGAAGGCCCATCGAAAGGAGCGCCTCGAGCTCGACCCGAGTCGCGCCCACCGCCTCTTTCACGCACTCGAGCGCGACATCATCGGTCACGCGGAGGCCGCCCTCGAACCGGGGCTTCTCGCCGCGACGGAGAAGCGCCGCGTCGATTTGCGGGCGCGCACCGGCGACGAGCACGAGCCGAACCCCCAGCGAGTGAAGGAGCGCCACGTCGTAAAGAAGGGTCCGAAGCTCCTTCGAGGCGACCGCTTCACCGCCGAACATGACGACGAAGGTCCGCCCTCGGTGCGCATGGATGTACGGGGCGCTCGCGCGGAAGTGCTGGACGAAGGGGTCGACTTTGGGGCTCATGACGGCTCGAGGCAGTAGCGTTGGATCAGCTTGGCGTACACGTCGGTGGCACGCTCGATAGCCGCCATGGTGACATATTCGTCCGGCTGATGCGCAACGGCGATGTCGCCTGCGCCGAGCACCAGCGTCTGAAGCCCCAATTCAGCGAGATACGGGGCCTCGGTGCCGAAGAGCGCAGTGCCGGCTGAACACCCGCACAAGGCCTCGACCGACGCGGCATACTCACGGTCCGTCGGCCCCGCGAATGGATCCGCGTACCCTCCGGTCGGCTGCACCTCCACCGTCCACTGTCCACCGTCGAGCGCAGCAGCAACTACATCGCGAAGCTCGGCGGCTACGGCCGCACGCTCCATGCCGGGCAAGAAACGTATATCGAGGTCGAGCGTGCACTCCGCACAGATCCGGTTTGGGCTGTCGCCGCCCTCGATGCGCCCGAAGTTGAGCGTGGGCGCCGGCACCTCGAAGTCGTCGTCGTGGTGGCGCGTTCCAATCGCATCCCGCCAGGACTCGAGCGCGGGCAGGACGCGCTGAATGCCTTCGATCGCGTTTACGCCCAGAGCGGGGTTGCTCGCATGTCCGGCCCGGCCCCCGATCGTGATCCGGACGTAGAAGACGCCCTTGTGTTTTCGGATCGGCCGCAGCCCGGTGGGCTCGCCGATGATCGCGTACCGTCCGAGTTGCTCGCCCGCGTCGGCGAGCGCCCGCGCGCCGGCCATGGTGCTTTCCTCGTCTGCTGTTCCGAGAAGCGTAATCGGGCGCTTCAGCGCGCTGGGCTCGAAGCGGGCGATCGCACCGAGTGCAGCGGCAAAGAAACCTTTCATGTCGGCGGTGCCGAGACCGAAGAGCTTGCCGTCGCGCTCGGTCAGCTCGAACGGATCGTCGGTCCAACGTTCTGCGTCGTACGGGACGGTGTCGGTGTGCCCCGAGAGCACCAGACCATCCTCGCCCTCCCCGAGGCGGGCGATGAGGTTGACCTTTTCCGCATCGTTGGGAAGCGGCTCGATGCGAACCGAGAGCCCGAGCTCGGAGGCCCACTCGGCCACGAGATCGACGACACCACGATTGGACTGATCGAAGCGAGCGTCAGGGGAGCTGACCGAGGGTGCGGCGATGAGCCGGCGCATCATGTCGAGGGCGGACGGGAGCACCTTCGGAACATAGCGCCGAAGCCATCGGTTCAAAATCCCGATTGCAGGGCGGCGCGGAGGGACTAGGTTCCACCCATGAGCGACGATTCAGCGACGCGAGCGATTACGATCATCGAGGAAACGCACCGGGGCGAGCGCGCCTGGGACATCTACAGCCGCCTCCTCAAAGATCGTATCATCTTCCTCGGCACGCCGATCAACGACTTCGTGGCCAACGCGGTGATCGCGCAGCTCCTTTATCTCGAGAGCGAAGACGCCGACAAAGAGATCACTCTCTACGTCAATAGCCCCGGCGGCATGGTGTCGTCGGGCCTCGCGATTTACGACACCATGAGCTACGTCCGCTGCCCGGTATCGACCGTATGCCTCGGGCAGGCCGCATCGATGGGCGCGTTTCTCTTGGCAGCCGGCACGAAGGGGCTTCGGCGCGCCCTGCCGCATAGCCGCATCATGATCCATCAGCCGCTCGGCGGTTACCAGGGGCAGGCGTCGGACATCGAGATCCACGCGAAAGAAATCCTCAACACCAAGAAACGGCTCAATGAAATCCTCGCGCGGCACACGTGGCAAGACGTCGAGCAGGTCCGTCACGACACCGAGCGCGACAAATTCCTTTCGGCGCTCGAGGCCAAGGAGTACGGCATCGTCGACGACGTGATCGTGCCGCGCAAAGAGGCCGGAGTCGCGCCTGCGGCATGAGCACGCTCGAGGTCTGCCTAGTCCGGCACGCGCAGTCGGTCTCGAACGCCCGCAACGTTTGGCAGGGCCAGGGCGACTCGCCGCTGAGCGAGACGGGCCGGGCACAAACAGCGGCGTTGCGCCGCGTCCTCGGCGCCGAGTCGTACGACCTCGTGCTGAGCTCCGACCTCACCCGGGCCGCCGACACCGCCAGGGCAGCGGGCGTCGAGGTCGAGCTCCAACGATCCTGGCGCGAGATCGACGTAGGCGAGTGGGAGGGCCTCACCATGGACCAGGTGGTCGAGCGGTTTCCAGAGCAGATCGAAGCCCTGAAGGCGCGACGTCCCTTTGCCATCGGGGGCGGTGAAAGCTGGCCCGAGGTGTTTGCGCGGGCCGACGCGTCGCTGGCCGAGCTCCGCGCGCGCATGCCCCGCGGCGGCAGGGCGCTGGTCTTCACGCACGGCGGCATCATCGCCGCGCTGCTTTCCGGGCTGCTCGGGGCCCGCGAACGCTTCCCGTGGCCCCTGGGCCGAATGCGAAACACCGGCCGGACCACGCTCGTTTTTCGAGGGGAGGAGGTCCACTTGGTGGCTCACAACGACGACAGCCACATCCCGGGGGAGCTCCGCCAGCCCTATAGGCCCAGACCCGACCAGGTGGTGGTGCACATGACCTCCGTAGGCGGAGATGCGCCATCCGGTGCTACAGCCACAACGGATTTCAACTCTGAAATCAAAGCTGCACGGAATACGGGTGCAGGTGGGGTGGTGTCGGTATCAGGGACCCCCGACGAGATCGCAACTGTCGCCCAGGCGACAGCCGCAGCTTCCACCAATGAATTCAAGTTCGTGGCACCCCCTGCCGGGGGCTCGAGCCTGCTGTTGATCTCGTCGCGCCACGACATGTTGCTCGACTATGGTCTTCCGCCGATTCAGATCTGAAAAATCTGTTTCACTATTGAAAAGTGAGTGCGCTTACGTCTGTGCAGCTTGTATAGAGTTGTAATTAATCTTTAAGGGTTATTCTTGGGAGGTGTCGTTTGTGATCCGGAGCACAATTCGACGAACCTGTTTGATCGATCGGGCTGAATTCAGGGGTTAAACACTCATAACTTCAAAAATTTTTCAGATCTGAACGGAGTTCAATCAGGGGACCGCCACCAGCACTATGAGATCATTCGTGATTCATCAGCTTGCGCGGTTGGCACGATTGTAGCATTACTATCGCCTGACATAAGCGCTGCGGCGAAGACGTACCCCCCACGTCCCCCGTAGTGCTGTTAGACCAGGCGACTTGGCTTGTTTCCCCCCACTTCATCCAAGTCGCCATCTCTCTAACGGCCCGAAAGCCCCCCCTTTCGGGCCGTTACTTTTTAGGCGCTCGAACTTACGGAAAAGGGGACTGTCCCCTATTTAATTACCTTCAAGTAGTCGGGGCGCTCGCCTGGCTTGGGGGGGGTCGACGGTTTTTTCTCGGCGTCGTCGACGGACGGGAGCACTCTGAGTGAGGGGCGCTCCTCGACCACTGGGGGAGGCGGCTCCCTGCCCGCTTCGCGCTCGATTTCCTGCGAAATCTCGCGCGGCATCGAGTCGGGCCAGACCATTCCACGGCCGTCGTCGCCCGCGAGCGCAAAGACGGCGTCCCACTGGACCACGCAGGTGTAGGGCGAGCGATTGAACGAAAGCGTGCCGTAGATGCCGTCGTCATCGACCTGGAGATCGGGAATCGGCACCGGCATGTCGAACCCGATTTGAAGCACGAGCTGCGGCTCGGTGCGATACCAGTCGGGCACCCTCACCGCCTCGTTCCGCGGGTCGAGATGCACGAACAGGCTGCCCTGCGCGAGCAGGTACCGCGCGACGTCGAGCTTGGGCGGAAGGGGTTTCTCTTCGGCCACCCTTCAGCATTAGCGGATTCTCGGGGTTCTTGCCAAGGCGCTAAATGAGCGCGAGAAGGCCCGTTCCCGCGACCATCAGCGATGCGGCCACGAGCTTTCGGCCTGTGATCGGCTCCCCAAAGACCGCCCGCCCGAGCACGATGCTGCCCAACACCCCGAAGGCGCGCTTGAGGGTCTCGAGCACGGCCACCCAGAGCCATTGCAGCGCCAACATTTGCAGCGCCAACGCCGCGACGGCGAACCCGACCATCGCCGCGAGCAGTCCTTTTGGCGCGCTGAATGCCTGCCGAAGCTCGCCCTGCTTCCGGCGCGCACCGATCCAGAAGACGAGGACCGTTGCGCTTCCGGCGGAGAGAAGGAATGCGTGCGAAGCCGGCGACGCATGCGGAAGCGCACGCTTGTCGAGCGCGGTCGACGCCGCCCAGAGCACCGCCACAGCGATCATGAGCGGCGCCCCCTTCTCGTGTGCAATCGAGCGCCACCAGGAGTCCGAGAGATCGCTGTTGATCACGAGCGCACCGGCGACGACCAGCGAGATCCCCGCCCAGTGCATCAGGCTCGGCACCTCGCCGAGCAACGGAATCGCAACCACCGCGCTGAATACCGGAGTCAGCGAAAGGAACGGCACCGTGCGGCTCAACGGGGAAAGCTGCACGGACCGCATGAACAACACGTTCGCAAGCGCGTTCATGCCCATCGATCCCACGGCGGGCGGCCAGTAGTCCGGGTCGGTGATCCACGTTTGGTCGACCACTGCCCACGCGCCGAGAAACGGAAGCTGCCCGACCAAGAGAAACACCGCGAGGGCGGCTGGTGAAGCTTTCCCCGAAATCGCTTTTCGAACCACGTCGAGCGCGGCCCAGCAAAGCGCGGAGGCCACGCCGAGCGAAAAGCCGATCATCTACTCTGCGCCCAAACGTTCGAGGGCCTCGCTGGCACGCTTTCGGGTCGCTCCATGCTCGGCCGCGCGGTCGAGCCAGATTCGTGCCTTCTTGGTGTCACCAAGCGTGTGATAGCACCGCCCGATCGCGAGCTGCTCCTCCGGTGTGGGGTCGTACCGTCGTTCGCTGCGCAGCCGCTTCTCGAAGGACGCCACCTTGGATGCGCAAACGGCTCGCTCTTTGCGCTTGTCGTCCGGTTCGGCTTCGGGTTTCGCGCCCGCGTAGGCATCGGCCTGCGCATCCAGCTCGTCCCGAGCCAGACGCCGCGAGGCCGCCTGCGATTCCGCCGCCTTCACGCTTGGAGCGGCGGCGGCCGACGGTGCTTCTTCGAGCTCCGCCGAATCCGCTCCCATCGGCGCCGCTCGTGGAGTCGCCGCACGCTTCCGCGCACGCGAGGCCCTGCGCGCCGGCACGCGGTTTTCCAACTCTGCGGGCGCCGCCTCGTCCGTTGGAGTCGCGGGGACCGGAGCTACGGGCTCCGCGATCGCTTTGGCCTGAAGCCCGCGCGCCTGGTCGAAGTCCTCCCGCTCGGCAATCGCGTCCTCGAGCGCCGCGACGTCCTTGGTTTCACGCCCTGCACCGCCGACCTCGCCCTCGAATTGGACGGTGCGCGGAATCGACCACACGCCCACGCCGACGGCAAGCAGCGCGACCGCAGCCATCGCCCACGGTGGGGCCTGCAGAAGCCGGCGACGGAACGGAATCACGTTGGGCTCGGTGCGCGCTTCAGCCGCGCGAAGGATCGCGCTGTCGATTTCAGCGGGGGGCTGCTCGACCGCGAGCTGCGCGGCTGCGGCGAGCGCAGCCTTCATGGCTTCGAAATCCGCGCGGCACTCGGGACAACGCTCGAGGATCGCATGCACGCCCTCCGGGTCGACCGACTCACGCTCGATGAGCTCGAATACCTGCTCTTTGCATTCCTCGCAGTTCATGTCTTTCGGTTCCACTACCCTGTGTGCTCCCGCAAATCATCGAGTCCGTGCTGCAGTCGCTCGAGCGCATACCGCATGCGGCTCTTGACCGTATTGGCCGGCACGCCGACGATGTCGGCGATCTCGCTGAACCCGAGCCCTTGAAGCTGTCGCAGCAGAAAGACCTCTCGCTGATCGTCGGGCAACGCCGCCACAGCCTGGCCGATGCGGTCTCTCAGCGTGGCGCCGCCAGCAAGCTGATCGGGGGCCGGCCCGGGGTTGGCGACCCGCTCGATCTTGGGATCGGCCCCGCCGCGCTCGGTCTCGTCGAGCGATGCATGCCGCCTGTATTTCATCTTGCGCTGATGATCGATACAACCGTTGCGGGCGATCGTATAGAGCCAGGTCGAGAACTTCGCCTCGCCTCGGAACTCGCCCGCGCGCTCGATCACTTTGGTCCACGTTTCCTGGTAGAGCTCCTCCGCGCGGCCTCGGTCGCCGACACGCCGCCACAGGAAGTTGAAGAGAGGCGTCCGGTAGCGGTGGAACAACGACTCGAACGCACCGGTGTCGCCGTCCGAGTAGGCGCGCAATAGCTCCTCGTCCGAGCGCTCGCTCACGGCGCCCACCGGCGAGGGGCGAGCTTCGGCTCTTTGTCCGGTCGATCACAAATCATTGGACGGCTCAGGCCTCAGCGAGATCTAACCAGCCGGCGGAGCGGGTGCAATTTCCGAGCAAAACCGCGGGATCGCGCGAGGCTTCTGCGCTCAGAAAGCCGCCCCGACGCCCGCTTTGAGCCAGGGGTTCCACTCGCCGTCGTAGACGCGCTGCGATTGCACCTGCACGCGTCCCCAAGTGTAGACGGCGCCGGCGCCGAGCGTCATGGCGAAGTGTCCGAAGACACCGGTCCACCCGAACATGCCGCCCGTTTGAAGGCCCCGCAGCGCGATCCGCCGGTCGCTCGGGACGTTTCGGCGAAAACCGCCGGCTTGCCATGCGAACCAAAGCCCTTCGGGCGCGCGGCCAATGAAATACGCACGCGCGCCCGCCAGTCCTCCAAAACCGCTGAGGCGTGAGTTCCCGACGCTCTCGTACGCAACTCCATAGAAGGCCCCAAAGAGCGACACCCATCGCGTCGGGAGCGCCCGTTCGTATTCGAGCTCGATGCGCCCGGCGAACGTCGCGCCGACGTTGACCAAGATGAGATTCAGGTGCTCGGTGACCCGGACGCCACGCGGACAGCGCAGGCGGTGGGTGCAGCAATGGACATCCATCTCGCAGTCGTTGCAGCGGGTCGGCCCAGTGTATGGCCTGTAGTAGGGCCCGGGCTCGCGCGGCGTTTGGTCGTACGGCGACCTGCAGCTCGGCTCGTCGTCCGCTTCGTCGTTGGAGGACTGAGCGGCGGCGGTGGCGCTCAGACCCACGGCGAGCGCACTCAGCGCGAGGTACGTGCACGGGCGTTTGGCGCGAGTCATCGCTTCGGCAAGGGGTAGTAGTGTTCGACGCGAAAAACGCCGTCACAGCGCCGGCAAACCGGCGACGGTAGGCCGGACGAACGGCGGGAACGCCCGGCGGCTTTGCGAAACAGCGCAATGCTGAACTCCTCGTCGCATGCGAGGCAATCGTTGACGAGATCGATGTCGTCGGGCACGAAGGCGTTTGGGTTGCATTCGTAGCGGATGTTCCCCGGCGCCTTTCGATTGCTCGCCTTTCCACAGACCCTCAGACAGGCATCCTGGGTGTTCCGCGTGTTGAAGTCCCAGGCCTGTGCGCACGGGAGGTCGAAGCCGAGGCTGGCGATGCACGCCAACCGGCTCAGGTCGCGGTCTATGAGCCCAGTGAATCCGCAGCGCCGGATAGGCTCGGTGAGGTTGGGCCTCGCGATGTAGACGGCTAGATTCTGAAGAGACGAGCAGGCACCGCAGCGTCCTCTGTGAGTCACCATCGCGCCGTCCGCTTTCGCGTCGGCGATCGATTCGTAGTCGATGAGGTCGTATGGAGCCGGCGGCGATCCATCCCACTCCTCGAGGCGCGGGCGAACGGCGCATACCCGTTCGACCGAGGGGTCTTCGAGCTCGTCGTCGGCAGGCGGGTTGAAGTCGTTGCCTTCGAAAACCGGCCAGGGCTCCGCCAAGACCCAATCGTCGAGCAGGGCTTGGAGGTCTTCCTTCGAGTAAACCGGAGAGGTCCAGGTCTTTTTCTGCCCGTCTTCGTAGTAGATGCACGTCGGCAAGCAGCAGTCCTCGGTGATCGGGCCGTTCTCCGGGGGCCTGCCGAAAAGCGTGTGCGGCTCGGCTGAGATGCCTTCGAAGCGCGCATCCGACGGGGGGGAGTACGTCTCGTACCAGGGTGACCCCGGGCAAGCCGAGGCGGTGAGCAGGGAGATGAGCATCATCGTCGTGGCGGCGGTGCGCATGGGATCTCACGGAACCGGAAGCGGGTCCACGGTTCCCGTGGTCCCGGACCGAATGGGAAAGACCTCCGCGGAGGCAGACTCGTCGATCGGGTCGCGGTCGATGGCAAACAAAATGAGCGTTTCGCCACCCACCACGTCGATGGTGAACGGGCCGTAGTCGATCGTCGGAGACGGCGGGGTCGTGTCGAAACCGAGGTCGTGGGGGCCGGCATCGAGATCGAGCGGCGCCGCTTGCTCGCCAAACGCGAGCGGGGCGATGGGCACCTCCGCTGCATCAGCGAGTATCAGCTGCACTGTCGCCCAAGACGTGTCGTCGACGCCGTGACCCACCCACACTCGACCGCGGGCTGGATCGAGATCGGACACCTCTTCGTCGAACCGCATCAGGCTCATCTCGCTGGGCTCGGCGCGGTCTCTGTAAGCGACGAAGGTGTAGCGCCCCCCGGCCTCGAGGTCGTCCGAGGCGGTGGCGAGCAGTGCGCCCCCGCCGAGCGCGCGTGCCTCCACGACCACCGGGCCGACCGGCACCGATCCATACTGGGTGACGCGCCCGAATCCAATGCTGTTGAAGGACCCCTCGCCCACGACGAAGAAGTCGACTTCGGTCGCATTGGCGGCCGGGACGTCGGCGGCGAAGTGCGCGACTCGGAGCATCGCGGTCACGATAGCCTGGCCGCCCTCGCCTCCGGCCCCGCCGATTCCTCCAGCTCCTCCCGAACCCCCAAGGTCATTCGATGACGAGCATGCAACGGCCACTCCGCAGGTCAGCCCCAGAGCGGCGCAGACCGGAAGCCGGCGGCGGCTCATTGCTTCTCTGATTCTTTGAAAGCGCTGCCTCCGGCGCCGCCGAGAGCCGAAAGCTTCTCGACGAGCTGCGGCTGGGTCTTCACCCCGAGCTTTCGCATGGCCGACTGAAGTGCCTCGCTGACTCTCGATCGCGAAATCCCGAGCCGATACGCGATGAGCTTGTGGCTGTCACCGAGCGCCGCGAAGGCGACGACCTGGCTTTCACGGGGGGTGAGACCGCGTGGGTCGACGACACGCGGAGCGTTCGGCAGCGCGAGCACGAAGCGTCGCCGATCGGTATCGAACCACTCCACCATCGACCATTTGCCCTGGAGCAGAGCCCACCAGATCTCGAGAGCCTGGTTCGGATCGTCTTTTCGCAGCGGGCCGCGGGCTCGATCGATGCGGATCGCGGCTTCGCGCAGCGCCTGCTGCGATTCCGTCGGCGCCGCGTCACCGGCGGCCTGGGTGACGCCAAACGTCTTCGCATCGATCACGGCATCGGCGCCCATCGGTAGGCTGGTGGGCGGCTCGTCGGTGGATTGGCCATCGACGAGCTTCGAAAGCACGCGGCGCAGCCGGAGCCCCGAGCTCATGTGTGCCGCCAGCATCTGCCAGCGATTCCGTTCGGCTCGGCTCAAGGTGATCGTCTCTGGCACGGGGGCGATGATGTGAACGCCACGGCCGTCGGGGTCCATCGCGGTGATGCCGAGCCCGTCCTGCGCGTAGTCGATGTGCCGCCGCCACGCTTCGAGGAAGCGAGGCTCCTCGGCGTTGACCTCGGAGAGCACCCCGATGCCAGAATGGATCTGGGGACGCATGTTTTCGGGTGGGAGCTCGGACATCGCTCGCATGAGCCGGACCGGGAAGTCCTCGGGCCCGGTGGCCACGTGCAGCTCTTCGACGTCGACCGGTCCGGGCTCTTTCGGCACGCGCCCTACGAGCCCCGCAACGCCGAGCCCGTGATCGATGAGATCGACGGCTGCCTTCATCAACTGCGGGAACCACTCTCGGTCGGAGGCCTGCAGGTCGTAGGCAGCCTCGGTCATGCTGATCGCGGCTTCCACTCGGCGTTCCATGCTCGCCCTTTTGCGCGAGCATACGTCGATTCCGGAGCGAATGGCAACGAGCTATGCGGGCACCCACACGCCATGAAAGCCGTGCGGGACGCGGCGCGGCATTCGCACTTCCGCGACCGGGCCGGCGCCGACCTGGGTGGCATTCAGGATCACCAGGTCGGAGGCGTCTTCGCCGAAATCGTAGACGTAGGCGATCAGCCAGCCGTCGCCCTCACCCGCGGCGGCCGGAACGAAAAACGGCTCGCCGGACTGGCGCAGCGGGCCCGGGTCCCACTCGTCGAACGCGCCGGTTTGGCTGTCGTATCGAAGAAGCCCGCCCGGGTCGACGGTGTCGGGATGGTCTCGCGTCTGGACGAACCAGCCGTAGCGGGTGGGACGCCCCGTGAAGCGCCGGTCGTGAAACGGGAACTCGACAGTTCGGTCGGTGACCACCGTATCCGAAAACGCGAGGCTCTCGCCGCCCGTGTCGATCCGCCAACGTCGAAGCTCGGGATCGATTGATCCGAACCGCTCGCCATTCATGATCTCGTCGTAGCGGCACACGTCGATGACGATCTCGCCGCCCTCGCGAAATGCGTTGAGCGTGTGAAAGACGTAGCAGGGATCTATCTGGACCCATCGAATGTCGCTTGCCAGCCCGCCAAGCGGCATCACGCCGATTCGGGCCGGGTGCGAGGCATCCCATCGAAACGGAAAACCCCTCTCCGAAAACACACCGAGGTCGAACAGCACCGGTAAGTCCCAGAAGACGACGTCGCGATCGGTGATTGCGAACGAGTGCATCATCGTGGACGCGGGAATGTCGACCGGCTCGCATTGGATCAGCGCCCCGTCCGCATCCGCCACACAGTAGATGAGGAACGCACCAGGCAAGAAACCGTAGCCGAAGAAGTGCAGGTAGCCGGTCGCAGGGTCGATCGCAGGATGCGCCGTGAAATTCGTTTCGAGCCCCCCGTCGAAGTCATGGGGCCCGACGGTCGAAAGATCCGTCGGGTCGATCTCGTATGGAAAGCCTACCTCGCCCGACGCGAGGACCCGGCCCGCATGGTGGACGAGACTCACGTTGGCATGGGTGTTGGGGCCGCCCGGCACCCCGGAGGAGCCGTTTTCGAGCCATGGCGTACGCACGTAGCGGTTTCGGTACCAAGATGCGCGCCCCCGCTCGAGACGCACGCCGTGAATCATGCCGTCGCCGAGAAACCAATGGGTGTTGTCGCCCTGGCGCGGGTTCGAGCCGTTGCGCAAATACACCCCGTCGAGCTCGGGTGGAATTGCGCCGCGCACCTCGAGGTTCGCAACGTCGAGCTCCTCGACCACCGAAGCGAAATTGTGCTGTTGCCACCAGGGTGTGTCCGAGTCGACCGCGGGGATCCCGTTCATGGGGCCCCCGGCCTGGCTCTCCGAGCACCCGGCCCAGGGCAAGCCCATGGCGACGGACGCCGCGGAGGCTGCGCGCAGAAAGGCTCGGCGATGCATGGCGTGGAATTGGATGAGGGGCATGGTCATCGCTCGCTTTACTGGTGTCTTCGTGCGAGCTCCGTTGTCAAGGGTTTTTCGGGCGCCCCATTGCGCTAAGCCCCAATCGACCGCATATTGTGCAGGTCTTTGAAATTCTGGGGGCGACCGGTTTCGACGGGGATGAAGAAAGTTCGGTTGCGTGTCCGTCGGCCCAAGCACGACGTAAATACGTTTGGGACGTACAACTGCCAACGATAACGCAGTTGCTCTCGCGGCCTAAGTAAAGCCAAAGGAGCCGTCGAAGTTAGAAGCTTGCCTGTGCTTCTAGCCTAGGCGTCATTTGAACGGGCTGGTCATCGCGAATCGGGTTCGGCGCGATGACGAGATAAAGAACCACTAGCGTTGGCGCGAGCCTGTTTGT
>JBFGKE010000017.1:0-65745 GCA_041576815.1 Polyangiales bacterium | reverse complement strand
GGCTGGCGGCGGCGGTTCTGCGGGCATGGCTGGCGGCGGCGGAACGGCCGGGATGGCTGGTGGCGGAGGCGCAGCCGGGATGGCTGGCGGCGGCGGTTCTGCGGGCATGGCCGGCGGCGGCGGAACGGCCGGCGGTGGCGGCATGGCGAACATCTGCCCGCGCCTATTCATCATCAACGCGATCCCCTCGACGATTCGTCCGGGCAACACGACGACGATGATCGAGACCCGCGGGCAAGATACGGACGGTTTGCCGCTACCGCTCGTGCTCACGCTCAGCGCACTATGGGGCAGCTTCGAGAACACCGAGAACCTGCAGCTCCCGAACAACGTCGTGGCCCAAAACGCGACCTACATTTGCGACCGGCCCGGTCCCGTCGAGATCTGCGTGGATGCCACGGACGGGGCGTGCACGCAGACGCTGTGCACCAACGTCACGTGTCCAGACGACATCGTGCCCTGAACCGCGCCGGTGCCGTTGCGAAAAAGGGGACTGTCCCCTTTTTGTCCTAGGCGGCTTGGGTGGTTTTGGTCAGGCGGCTGGCTTCCTCGACGAACAGGCGGCGCTCGGCGTTGACTAGCTCGAGGAGCTGTTTCTGGTCGATCAGGCCGGCGTCGAGGAGGGCGCGCATGTAGCCATCGGCGTAGCCGCGGGCCTGCGCCAGGGTTGCGTAGTTGGCGCCGCTGAAGCGGGTTTCGATCGTCTTTCGCACCAGACCGCGCAGGGTTCCCTTGAGCTCGTTGAGGTTCATGGCCGTTCCTTCCATAGACCGCAGTGTCGATTTCGCGGTGCCACGGTCAAGAAAACGGCGGGCGGGCGCTAGAAGCAGGTCAGCTCGCGGAACTCCCGGATTCGGCTCTCGAGATCTTCGCGGCTCAGCTCTCGAAGCGCGCCGACGCCGACGTCCTGTACGCAAAACGACGCCGTGGCCGAGCCGCAGATCACTGCCTGGCGCAAGTCGGTGTGTCCCGCGTCCGCGAGGTAGCCCAGAAAACCTCCGGCGAAGGAGTCGCCCGCTCCCGTGGGGTCGGCGACCGCTTTGAGCGGGTAGGCCGGGGCACAAAAGATGTCTTCGTCCAAGAAGAGGAGCGCGCCATACTCGCCCCGCTTTACGATGACGGTCTCCGGGCCCATCGCGCGAAGCGCCTCGGCGACCGCGAGCGGATGATGAAACGCGGTGAGCTGTCGGGCCTCCTCCTCGTTGATGACGAGGATGTCGACCCGTCGCAGCAGCTCCTTGAGCGGATCGAGGGCGGTGTCGATCCAGAGGTTCATCGTGTCGGCCACCACCAGCTTCGGGTTGTCGATCTGATCGAGCACGTGGAGCTGGAGCTGCGGCGCGATGTTGCCGAGCATCACGAACTCGGAATCGCGAAATGCGAGAGGAATTTTCGGGTTGAAGTCGGCGAACACGTTCAGGTCGGTTTGAATCGTCATGCGCGACGTGAGGTCGTCGGAGTAGCGGCCCTCCCAGTGAAAGGTCTCGCCGTTGGCGACCTCGAGACCCGTGGTGTCGATTCCCCGGTCGCGAAACATGTCCACCGCCTCACGCGGAAAGTCTTTGCCCACCACCCCAACGAGCCTCACCGGTGCGAGCTGGCTCGCCGCAAGCGACGCGTAGGTCGCCGACCCGCCAAGGATGCGATCGTGCGAGCCGAGGTGATTGTGGATGGTGTCAAACGCGACGGAACCGACGACGAGGAGCGATGACATGAGGCCTTTCAGGATGTGTACTTGCCGAGCAGTGGCCGTAGCTTGTCTCGGGCCGCGGAAGAAATCGAATCGGCGCTGGTGATGATTGCCCCGGCCAGCGCCGAAGTCGCCGGGCGTCCGGTCGGGTCGGGAACGACGCCTGCGAGCTCGCCGATGATCTCCTTTGCTTTCGACACGTTCCGCTGCATCACCTCGAGCACCGCGTCTACGGTGACCGCGTCGTGCGCCTCGTGCCAGCAATCGTAGTCGGTCGCCATCGCGAGCGTGGCGTAGGGTAGCTCTGCTTCCCGTGCGAGCCGAGCTTCTGGGAGATTCGTCATCCCGATGACCGACACCCCCCACGATCGGTAGAGCTCGGATTCGGCGCGCGTCGAAAACTGCGGACCCTCGATGCAGAGGTACACGCCGCCCTCGTGCACGGTCGCCCCCACGCGCTGGCTCGCATCGCGCAGAGCCGCGGCGAGCTGCGCGTCGACGGGCTCCGCGAACTCGACGTGTGCCACGACGCCATCGTCTTCGAAAAACGTATCGATGCGGTGCCGGGTTCGATCGATGAACTGGTCGACGATCACCATGTCGCCCGGGTGAATGTTCGACCTCATCGAGCCAACGGCGGACACGCTCAAGATTTGCTCGGCGCCTGCCATCTTGAGAGCCAGGACGTTTGCCCGATAGTTGACCCGATGGGGCGCGAACCGGTGCCCTTTGCCATGCCGCGGAAGAAACAAGAGCCGCGTTCGATCGATGCGGCCCGAGACGATCATGTCGGACGGCTTCCCGAACGGGGTGTCGAGCTCGATGTCTTCGACGTCGGTGAGCTGCTCGAGCTCGTAGAGGCCGCTGCCTCCGATGATGCCCAGCGTTCTTTCGATCGTGCTCATCGGCCGTACGCCTGACGCGTCACGATTACGCTTCGGACCTCGCGGTTGCGAAAGAGGTCGAGCTGAACCGTGGAACCGATGGGGCCCCGGAGCCGATCGACGATCGTCGGATACTCGAGCTCGCGGACCGATGTCCCGTCAATTGCGATGATCACGTCGTCGGTCTGGACGCCCGCGAGGTCGGCCGCCCCTCCCGGCGGGACTTCGACCACCCGAAGCCCGCCCCCTTCCGAGTAGGCGAGCTTCGCGTGAATCCCACCGGTGGGCTGGCCGGTACCTGCGCCGCCGCATCCGCAAAGCGAAGCGCAGGCAATCCACGTCGTGACCAGCATCGAGGAGAACGCGCGCATAGTGCCGAACGGGCATAGCCAGTTTCTTCGGCGACGCAAACCCGACCGGGGCGCGATTGACACCGTGTCGGCCCGGGGTACCATCCCCTTCAAGTCCTCGGAACTTCGGGTGAAACAGCTCCAGGGTCGACACGATGTACAAGCTCGTCATCTCCGACGACGAAGGCCATACGACCGTCGTCCCGCTGTTGCGCGACGAGATCACGATCGGACGTGAGGAAGGGAACACGATCCGGCTCACCGAGCGCAACGTCTCGCGGGCCCATGCGCGGATCGTCAAGCGCAACGGTGACTACGTCATCGAGGATCTCGGCTCCTACAACGGGGTTCTTCTCAACGGCTCGCGGATCGAGAGCCGAGCCGAGCTCTCCGCCGGAGACCAGCTCGCGATTGGCGATTACGACCTCGCCTTCCAGGGGGAAGCCGAGCCGGTCGCCAACACCCTGCCGTCGCCGAAGCCCGTCAGCGAGCCCCCGGCGCGCCTCGTGGTCCTCGGCCAGCCGGCTGCCGGGGCCGAGTTCTCGCTGACCAAGCGCGCGCTTCGGATCGGTCGGGACGAGCGACTGGACATCTGGATCAACCACAAGTCGATTTCACACGAGCACGCCGAGATCCAGGTCGAGGACGGCAAAGTGATGGTCTACGATCTCGAAAGTGCGAACGGCGTTCGCGTCAACGGCGTCAACGTCTCGCGGGCTGTGCTCGAAGCGGGCGATGTGCTCGAGCTCGGTGAAGTGAAGTTCCGGTTTCTTCCACCCCAGGGCGCGCATAGCTTGGTCCCGATGGCGGAAGCCGAAGTGGACTCGCCGTCGCCCGCGCCTTCGCAGAAGCCCCTGTTCATCGCGGTCGTTTTGGGTCTCCTGATCGTCGTGGGCGCCGGGGCGATTTTCGTGACACTTCAGGGCGTCCCGGGCGAAAAGAGATCGGGGGTGAGCCCCGTCGTCGCGCCCGCGCCCACGTCGGCGGCCGTGCCTACAACTGCGCCCACGGCCGAGCCCACGCCTACTGCCGAGACCGATCCCTCGCCCGGTCGCGCGCGCTCGAAGCCTGAACAAGAGAGCACCCCTGCGGCCACCGTGGACGACCCGTCCATCGAGGAGCCGCAGGAGTGGGAGGGCCAGCTCTCTCGCGCGCGCCGCGCCATGGCCCGTGGCCGATTGGATCGCGCGTATTCGATCGCCAATGAGCTTCCGGCAGACAGCATCCTCCGGGAAACCCCTGAGTTTGGTGAAATCAGATACCGATACGCGCAGGCGCACATTCAAGAAGGCGAGCTGGCGTTGGAGGATGGTGATTTCGAGCGTGCGCGTCGCGCGGCGAAGCTCGTGTTGGAGCTCGACGGCATCACATCGAAGCAGCGTCAGGACGCGCGCCGGCTGATGCGAAAGGCGCGCGAACCGGCCGAAGCCACCCCGGCGCGGCAGGAATCCAGCCCAAAGCCGCGCTCCGAGCCGCCTACGGAGTGACGCAGGGTAGCAGAATCGTTGATTAATGGGCTCTGCCCATGACAGACTGAGGACGGGTGTTTGGGGGAGCACGACCGAGGGGAGATTCGCTCACGCGAGGCGCGTGGTTGGCGGCGCTCGTCTTGGGCGCGTCCGTGCTGCCGGGCGTCGCCATGGCCCAGCGCGCGACGCTGGTCGACGGCGGCATGGACCTGCACCTGTTTCGTCCCGCAATCGACTCCCGCGGGTACTTCACCGTCAATGGCAGCGAGGTGATGCCCCACAAGGAGTTCAGCTTCGGGCTCGTGATGGATGCCGGGTTTGGGATCCTTCGATACGACGGATTCGAGAGCAACCCCAATCTCTTGGCGAGCGAGCGCAACAACGAGAGCCGCATCGCGCGTCAAGCGTTCACCGGCACCTTCATGTTCAACTTCGGCCTCGTCGATCGTCTCGTCGTGGGCATTGCGCTGCCGATCACGTTCTTCCGTGGGGACGCCGTGCAGACGCCCGATCGGGGCGGGACGTGCTCGGGCGCCACGTCGGCGGGGTGCTTGTACAACTTCGAAGGAGATGGGCTCCGCTCGCAGGGCGTCGGCGACTTGATGCTCAGCGCCAAGCTACGGCTGCTCAATCTGGGACGATACCCGGCCGGCATCGCGGTCACGCTGCGTGCCCAGTTTCCGACCGCGAAGACCACGCAGTTCGCGGGCGAGCCGGGCGTGGCGCTCTGGCCGACCGCCGTGTTCGAGTTCCAGCCGATTGAAAAGATCCGGTTGGCTCTCGAGGGCGGGTACCGGTGGAACTCCGGGCAAGGGGCCACCTTCATCTGGGACGGGGCATCGAGCCCTTCCGACCCGCTGTCCGCAACCGACCCGGTCGATGACCCGACCGCCGGCCGCCGTTTCACCTACGACGACCTGATCACCTTCGGCTTTGGCGCCGCGTTTCGGGTAGCGGGCTCACTCGACCTTATCCTCGAATACTATGGAACGCAGATCGCGCAGGAAATCGGGACCAAAGGCACTCTTTCGATGGAGGTGCTCGGCGGTCTGAAATACTTCGTCACGAACAAGAGCTTTCTCTTCCTCGCAGGCGGCGCCGGTATCCCGAAGACCGGTTTTCAAGCCGCGGACGCGCGCGTGACGCTCGGGTTCATGTACGAGCCCGCCGTCGGCGACCGCGACAAGGACGGCATCGATGACGACGATGATGCGTGCCCGGACGACCCGGAGGACAAGGACGGGTTCGAGGATCGCGACGGCTGTCCCGATCTCGACAACGACGGTGACGGGATCCTGGACGTCGACGACGCGTGTCCCCTCGTCAAGGAAGATTACGACGGAGATCGCGATGAAGACGGCTGTCCGGAAGGCACGGAAGGCGACCGGGACGGTGATGGGATCCCGGACGATGTCGATGATTGCCCGGACGAGCCCGAGGACTTCGACGGGTTCCAGGACGAGGACGGCTGCCCCGACCCGGACAACGACGGCGATGGGATTCCGGATGAAAAGGATCTCTGCCCGAACGACGCCGAGGACTTCGACGGCTTCGAGGACGAGGACGGCTGTCCGGACGTCGACAACGACGCCGACCGCATTCTAGACGTCGACGACGCCTGCCCGAACGATCCTGAAACCTACAATGGGCACGAGGACGAAGACGGCTGCCCCGACAAGGGCTTGGTCATCGTCGAGGACACGCAAATCACCATCCTCGAGAAGATCTACTTCGAGACCGACAGTGCGATCATCAAACCGCGAAGCTTCCCGCTGCTCGACGCCGTTGCAGCGACCCTCAACGCGAGCCCGCAGATCGTGCTGGTCGAGATCCAGGGCCATGCAGACGAGCGAGGAAGCGACGGCTACAACGTCAAGCTCACCCGGGCCCGAGCGGCCTCCGTGATGAACGCGCTCATCGAGCGCGGCGTCATCAAGAGCCGGCTGCGTTCGGCTGGATACGGCGAGCGCTGCCCGGTCGACCCCGGGCACGACCCGAAAGCATGGGAGAAAAACCGGCGGGTGGAGTTCAAGATCATCGAAACCGACGCCGGTCCGACCGGAGTTGAGGTAACATGCCCGCGCGGCCGTTCTCTGGTGCCGAGGTGATATGTCGCGAGAGCGCTTCGTCGAGTTGATGACTCCTGCCCTGACCCGTTTTACGCAGGACCTGAAATCCGTTTTACGCATCGTGGAAGACCCGGAGGTGGATGACGAGAGCAGGGTTGCAGCTGCAGGCGCATTGCTGCACGTCATCTCCTCGAGTGGCGCGATTCCGGGTGTGCGTGGGGTGCTCCGCCACTTGGGCGACGTGCTGGTCATCAGAATCGTGCTGAGTGGTGTTCGGGAGCGCTCTCCTGAAGCGTTCGACAAGCACGCCAAAAAATCACCCGAGATGCTCGAGCCGCTGAGCGACGAGCTTGAAGCTACGCGCGCATACCTCGGGAACCGCGTCGCAGTGCTGGAGAGGGTTGCACAGAAGTTTTCCAGCCTGAGCCATCAAGGCCATCAGGCCGCCGGGTGCATCGAAGATGCGGAGTCGAGCACTTGGCTCTACGAGGCCGTGCACGGAGCGCTCATCGACGAGATCGATTTCGACGACGAAGACGTAGTGCGCGAGCTCAAGCAGGTCGACCGAATCCTCGCGCCCCTCGCGTCGCGTGCCGCGAAGTAGTCGTTAGGCCGCGCGCTGCGCAGGCTCGGAGATCTCTCGGAGAAGCCAAGTGCCGCGGGAGGTCTTCACGGGCTTCGGTGTCTTTCTGGCGAGGGTACGAAGAAGCTCGATCGCTTCGCCGTCCCAAGCGACCAGACGCAGATTTCGGCCGTCCAAGAAACGGAAGTCGGGCTCGGTGCGCGTTCGCCGCCGGACGAGATCGTCCGCATCCGACTGCGTGCGGGTCTCCACCAGGAGCATCACTTTGCGTCTGCGAACGAGGCCGACCGTGCAGGTCGCGACGACGAAGCTCAACCCCAGCAGACCCACGCGGTGACCCGGAAGCACAATGGCGAGGCGGGGCAGCCCATCGGAAGACAACTCCCACGAAAACGCCATCTCGGGGGCGACCTCTGGAATCCGGAGCTCCGCCGCAAAAGCGGCGAGCCCATGAGCGATCTCCGCGGCGGTGGGCGCCACGTGGAGCCGCGTGCCGATCAGGAACACCGGGAGCGTGAGCACCGCCGCGGTCGGGTGCCCGAGCACCAGAAGTCCCACGCCGCATGCGGCGAGCGTCAGGAGACCCGTCCGGGTCGTGATGTCGAAGAAATCGTGGGCCCGAATTTTTCGTTTCGGCAGCTCGTCGAAAACCCCGGGCCGCCAGGCGCGGCACTCCGGCGGGGGGGCAGGCCTGGCAGGTCGATGAAGCACCAGCAGCAGCAACGGAGCAACACAGACCAAGGGGTTCGGCAACAGCCACTGTCCAACCGCGAGCAAACCGCCCGCCCCAACGAGAAGCACTGGCCACGGCGCACGGACGCACAGCGCGCGCGCGCCCATCCGCGCCTCGAGCGAACGACGCTTCCAGAGGAAGAGCACTACGAGAAAGAGCAGGGGCCACGCGAGCGGCATCTCGTCGGAGCGCTCGAGTGGCTGGAATCCCGCGGGGCGCGGCGCGTCTTCGGGCTCGTCAGCCCCGACGGCCATCGAATCCGCCGGTACGTCAATCGCCAGCGGCCAAGCCGTCATCCTCGGGAGGTGATTCCGATACCACTGGACGAAGGTTCGCGTGGTGTGCGCCCGCACTTCGTAGCGGACTCCGGGTAGCGCCTCGTGCACGTTGGCCGGCACAGTCGATCCTTTGGGCGCCCGGAAGTCCACCCTCACGCCGTAAAGGCTGGTTTCCCACGCGGGGATCGACCAAACGACCCGGGCTTTGCGCCGCTCGCCCACTTCGGTGGCCGAGACGTCGGCTTTGGCTCGATAGCGGATGTAGACTCTGTGCTCACCTCGTTTGGGCGCATCTCGCCACCTGAACGAGAGGCGAACACGCCCGTCTTCGGTCACCTCGACCTCGGGTCTCCGAACTTTGCCCTCTTCGGAGCGGAAATAGGGCGGCTGATAGAGGTTGAGCTCGACGTCTTCACCGAGATCGGCCAGCTCGAGCTCCTGGAGCCAGCCGGCAAGCACGTCGACCTCGAGCCGAAGCAGAACGATCAACGTTCCGTCGCGCTCGATGTCCACCGTCGCATGCGCTCCCTTCACCACGGTCCGGGTCCACGCCTGAGCCGAGGGCGCCGGACCGAGAACGGTCAAGGCGGTCAAGAGAAGCCAACCGGACCGAGAGCGGAGACGCATGCATGGAACCTAGGAAATTCCTTCGGTCCCGTGAAATTTCCTACTGCATTCGGATCCAAGACGGCATGAATAGAACGATGAACAGCGAAAGGGTCAACCAGCCGACGACGCGGCGGCCCGGCGACAGCTCGGAGTCTTCCGTCGGAGGATGACCCGGGCCGGTCGCCCGCGTGAGCAGCCACAGGACGAACGCCCACACGAGCCAGTGCATGCCAGCCGAAGCGTCGGCGACGAGCCTGTCCCCGCGAACGCCGGCGAGGTAGCTCGAAATCCCGTATGCAGCGCTCACGACGAGCGCCAAGAGCGGCAGCAGTCGAAGAACGTACCGCGAGAATCGATTCTGTCGCGGGCCGACGAGCGCGTAGGCGATGTGCCCCCCATCGAGCTGACCAAAGGGAAGAATGTTGATCAGGGTGACGAGAAGACCGGCCCAGCCTGCGAGTGCGGTCGGAGACAGCATGATGTCGTACCCCTCGGGGATGGGGCCCTTCAACCAGGTGAGCATCCCGAGGTAGAGCAGAGAGCGACCCTCGAGGATGTACGGACCGTCCGGAAGAGCTTGTACCGGCGAGCTGTCGAGACCGTAGATCGTCACGGGAATCGCGACGACCATGCCTGCAAGGGGACCTGCGGCGCCGATGTCGAGAAGGGCGTTTCGCGATCGAATGCGCTCGCGAATCTGGATGACGGCACCCATCGTGCCGAGGAGGAAGAATGGGACCGGGATGAAATAGGGCGGCGAGACGTCGACCCGGTGAGCCAGCCCGGCGAAGAAGTGGCCGAACTCGTGGGCGAGCAGGATCGCCATCAACGGCACGGAGAACACCCAACCCGCGCCGAGCTCCTCGAGCGAGGTCGGCGGTCGGCCGAGGACCATTCCCGCGCCCACGTAGAAGGTCGACGCGAACGTCAGCGCCATCAGCAGAAGTGGCAGGCCCCACTGCGTGTTTCGCCGCCGCACCGCGTGCCTCTAGCATGTGCGTTCCAAAGCGCACGATCTGCTACCCTTCCGGTGAATGGACCTGTACAGCGCCGCCAAGCGGCTGAATCGGCCCTTCGTGTTCACCGACGAAGAGTCGACGCGCGCGCTCACGATTGCAGACCACGGACTGATCGGTGACGGCTTTTCTGCGGCGCTCGTGCGTGCCGATGGCGCGATCGATTGGCTCTGCTTTCCGCGTTTCGACAGCCCGTCGGTGTTCGGGTCGCTGCTCGACGAGCACGCGGGAGGGTCTACAAGCGTCAGCCCCATCGACTATCCCTTCGAAAGCCTGCAGCGCTACGACCCCGATACGAACGTTTTGGAGACCGTGTTTCGCATCGAGAGTCACGGGATGATTCGGCTGACGGACTACATGCCGTGGACCGACGACCCGCGGTCTGCAGCCCACGAGGTTCATCGGCGCATCCAGTGCGTCGAAGGCGAGGCTTCCGTGAAGGTCGTCTTCGACCCTCGTTTCGACTACGGGCGGGTTGCAACAGACGTCGACGTCCTCGGTCGGTCCGCGATTGCGCGGGCGGCGTCGGGGGAGCGGCTCGTCGCCGTGCTCGGCGCGGAAGGAAAGTGGGAGCGGCGCCCCCAAGGCGGGGTGCAAGCGGTGCTTCGGCTTAAAGCCGGGGAGCGTGGTTGGGTCGTGATCAGCTGGAACGCGCCCCAATCGGAATCGATCCTCGCCTACCGGCCCTACGAAGCGCTACGAAACACGAGGCACCGGTGGCGCGCGTGGGCTCAACAACTGCAGTACGATGGCCCTTGGCGCCACCACGTGATTCGCTCCGCGCTTCTGCTCAAGCTGCTGATGTATGCGCCGACAGGTGCCATGGTGGCGGCGCCGACGACCTCGATTCCCGAGTGGCCGGGCGGGCGTCGAAACTGGGACTACCGGTACACTTGGACACGCGACACGGCGATGGCGGTACGTGCGGCCAACCTGCTCGGCTGTGCTCGAGAGGCAGGGGAGTTCTTTCACTTCGTGCGGGACACGCTCGAACGGGACCGCGAGCTGCACATCATGTATGCCGTGGACGGAGGGCGAGTCCCCGACGAGGAGACGCTCGAGTTCGCCGGGTACCGCGGCGGTCAACCGGTGCGGATCGGAAACGGCGCCCGAGACCAGCTTCAGCTCGATACCGCTGGGGCGTTGATGGACGCCGCGTACGTCTATGAACGCGGCGGGGGCTCGCTCACGGCGCGCGGCTGGCGACGGCTCCGCGAAGTCGTCGACAACGTCGCCAACACGTGGACGGAGCCCGATCACGGCATTTGGGAGCCTCGCGCCGGAAAGCGTCACAACGTGCACTCCAAGCTGATGAGCTGGCTCGCCCTGCGACGCGGTGGGGAGCTCGCGCCGCTTTTCGGCGACCACGCGTCTCGAGCCCGGTGGCAGAGCGTGGCAGACGAGGTGCACGAGGAGATCTGCCGCCGTGGCGTCGACCGCACCGGTGAGCGATTCGTGGCCGCCTACGATCACGAGCATCCCGATGCTTCGCTTCTACTTCTCCCGATCCACGGTTTTCTATCACCGAGTGACCCACGGGTTCTTCGAACCGTCGAGTGGATTCGCGAGGAGCTCGGGGACGGCCCCTACGTGTATCGCTACCGGTCCGATGACGGGGTTGGCGGCGAGGAGGGTGCGTTCGTGCTCTGTGGTTTTTGGCTCGCTGAAGTGCTCGCGATGGCGGGCCAAGTCGACGAGGCGCAGCGGGTGTTCGTCGCGCACGCCGAGGCTTCGAACCACCTCGGCCTGCTCTCCGAAGAGATCGAGCCCACGGCGGGAACGCTGCTCGGGAACTTCCCTCAAGCGTTCAGCCACCTCGGGTTGATCAATGCTGCAGCCCGCATCGACTTGGCGCTGCGCCTTCGGGACGAGGGCTCGCCGCGGGTGCCCGAGGTCGAGATCGGGCGTTAGCGTGGCGGGGGAGGTTCAACGGGGGCCGCTCGACGTCTACCGAACCGTGCGGCGGCGTTTCGGCATCTACACGGGGTCGCTCGCCTTGCTCACGGCGCTCGGGCTCTCGTTCGCTGGCCTCCGCGGCGTCGGTCCTTGGGGCTGGTTCGCCCTCGCGGCGTTGGTCGGTGTCGCCGGTGCCGCCTGGGGTGTTCGCATCGCGCTCGGCTCTGCGACACGGGCCAAACCCACGGCAGGCCCTCGTCGCACCCGAGACCGCTCGAGCACGCGGGTCGCGGCCGAGATCCCCGGCGCCGACGACGCTTCGGGCTCGGACCGAATCGACTACCTCACCGCACTACGTCACGAGTTCCGGACGCCGCTCAATGCCGTGCTGGGTTTTTCGGACGTGCTGTTGAGCGGCATCGACGGAGAGGTGAACACATCGCAGCGCGAGGACCTCGAGATCATTCGCGCGTCGGGGATCCGACTCCGAATCTTGCTCGACTGTGCGCTCGATCTCTCCCAGCTGGTCGACGGGGATCTGCGCCTCGGCACCGAGCGCACCGACGTTCGAGACCTGGTGGCGCGCGTCGCGGTCGAGGCCCAGCAGCTCTGGTCCGGCAAACGGCAAGCCGACTGCATCTTGCCGAGCAGCCCCTGTCCGCTCGACGTCGACGAAGCGCGCCTCCGCCGTTCGCTTTTGGTGCTCGCGGATTTCCTCGCGACCGAGCATCGAGACGCCGTCGTTGCGGTTCGTCTCGCTTCGTCGAACGACCACCTCGCCATCGAAGTCAGCGCCGAGCCATCGAAAGGGATGACGCTCCATACGATTCCGACGCCCGCCGAGGTGCTCGCGACGGAGGACGTTCAGGAGATTCGCCGTTGGCCGATTGCTGTGACTTCCGAGGTGATCGCCCGGCACGACGGCACGCTCTATCGCGGCGACGAACCGTGTCGATTCATGATCCGACTTCCCCTAGGACCAGGGCCATGACCCCTCGAGGGGACAGCCCGATCGCCGGGCTTCGTGGCGTGGTGGTCGGCGCTTCCGCGTACTTCGCGGTTTGCGGGGCCTGGTTCGCCGGTGATGGTTGGGCTTGGGTCGCAGCTCTGGTCTTTGCGCTCGGCCTCGTGGCTGGCTTCGAGCTGTTGAGGTCGATGACGCCGCTTCGCGAAACGGAGCAAGAGACGGTGCCCGCGTCGATTACAGCGCCCGAGACGGTGACCGTCGATACGCCCAAGGTCGATCAGGAGTCGGCGGGGCGGCAGCGCGCACGCTTTCTCGGCGCGCTCGGACATGAGCTTCGCAACCCGCTCAACTCCGTGACGGGCTTTTCCGACATGCTCCTCGGCCGTCTAGACGGCGACCTCAATCCCGAGCAAGACCGAAGCGTTCGCACGATTCGGGCCAGCGCCGAGCGGCTGTTGCGATTGGTTTCGACCGTCGTCGACCGGGCGAAGCTCGAGGCCGGCACACTTCGTCTTCAGCACCAATGGGTCGCGCCGGAGGAGCTCATCTCGGAGGCGATTGGCTTCGTTCGCGCACGCGTCGAAGACACCTCGGTCATCGGAGGCGTTTCTGAGGGGCTGCCCCGGGTCCTGGTCGATCGTCATCGCACGGTCCACGCCTTGGTGAGCCTCGCAGTCCTGGTGGCACGTTCGGCGGGGACCGATGTCGTCATGCGCGTGGCTCCGCCCCGCCGCGACCAGGTCGGCAAGGGCTTCGTCCAATTCGACCTCATGGCGACCCTCAAGGACTCGTCGGCTGACACCCTCGCCGTTGTCGAGCGGCTGGAAAAGCCGCTCTCGCAATCGGATGCGCTGGGTCTCGAAGTTGCCGTGGCACGCAGCCTCATCGAGACGCAAGGTGGACGCATCTGGACCGAAGCGGGCACCGCTGGAAGCCTTCGTGTGTGCATGACGCTTCCGACGTCGGCGCGCTAACGCGGCTCACGGTCGAGCGCCTCGAGGATGGCTTCATAGGCGTCGTTCCGCTTCCAACCGAAATCGCGCTGCAGACGCTGGGTCATCCCTTTGGTCGAGAGCCCCTCGCGTTTCCAGTCGCACACCAACGCAACGAGGTCGATGTCCTGCACGGGTGCGTCCGGTAGCTTGCCTTCGATGACCAACGTGAATTCGCCGCGCGGTGGAGTGGACATCGCGCCGCGAACCTCCGCGAGGGTTCCCCGAATCGTCTCTTCATAGAGCTTGGTGAGCTCGCGACACAGCGCAACGCGCCGCGTTGCCCCGAGGCGCTGCTCGAGCTCGCGGAGCGTGGCCTCGACCCGATGGGGGGACTCGAACACGACGACGGCGGCGTCCGACTCGGCGATCCGGTCGAGCGCGCGACGCCTGGCGCCCCCGCTCTTCGGTAGAAACCCCTCGAAGTTGAAGCGGCCGACAGGCAGGGCTGCGACCGAGAGTGCTGCAACGACGGCGCTCGGCCCCGGGATTGCCTCGATGTCGACCCCGGCGGCGACCGCCTGGGAGATCAGATGTGCGCCGGGGTCGCTCACGACAGGCGTCCCCGCATCGCTCACCAGAGCGTAGTGCGCGCCTTCCGCGAGCTCGGAGACCAGTCTCTCGAGCTTGTCTTCGTCGCTATGCGCGTGGAACGATCGAAGCGGCGTGTCGATGCCGTGTTTGGCGCAAAGGGTGCGCGTGTGGCGCGTATCCTCGGCGAGAATGAGGTCCGCCTCGCGAAGAACGCGAAGCGCCCTCAAGGTGATGTCTTCGAGGTTCCCGATGGGCGTCGCAACGATCGATAGGCGACCGGCCATGGATCAGCTCGATTCGTAGACTTCGATGACGGTTTCGCCGAGCTCTTCATGTAGAAACGCCTTGAGCTTCTGCAGGAGCCGCTTTTCGATCTGCCGGACCCGCTCGCGGCTCACGCCGAACTCGTCTCCCAGCGCCTGGAGCGTTTTCGGATCTTCGGCGACCAGCCGATCCTCGAAGATCTTCTTCTCTTTGCCTTCGAGCAAGGTTCCGAACTCGCGGATCTTTTCGGAGAACTGATCGCCCACCTCGGCGTCGGCCAGGGTGTCGTCGACGCGAACGTCGTCGGAGGGAAGCAGCTCCACCCGCGCCACCGAACGGCCCTCGCCGGTGCCTACCGGGGCATCGAGCGACGCATCGCCGGCCGCGAGACGCATGTCCATCGAGATGACGTCGCGCTCCGGGACGTTCAGGCGCTCGGCGATGATCTCGGCCGTTGGCTCGATGCCCATCGCAGAAAGGCGCGCCTTTTCTTTTTGCAGGTTGAAGAAGAGCTTTCGCTGGGCCTGAGTCGTGCCGACCTTCACCAAGCGATGGTTGTTGAGAATGTATCGAAGAATGTATGCGCGAATCCACCACGCCGCGTAGCTCGAGAGCTTGACGCCCTTGTACGGGTCGTACTTCTTCACCGCTTGCATGAGGCCGATGTTGCCTTCTTGTACGAGGTCGAGGATGTTCTTGTACGCCTGGCGGTAATCGTAGGCGATTTTCACCACGAGCCGCAGGTTCGCCGTGACGAGCTTGCGCGCCGCCTCCAGATCGTCCTGCTCGAAAAAACGAACCGCCAGCTCGTGCTCTTCCTCCTTCGAGAGGAGCGGATAGCGCTGGACGTCACGCATGTAAACGCCGAGCGGATCGCGCCGGGTCAACGCGGATGCCGAGAGCGCGAGCGCTTTTGGGTCCTCCGGGACGGCCGGGTCCGCTTCGTCGATCACTTCGACGTCTTCTAGCTCGTCGATCGCGTCTGCGTCGTCTCCCGTCATGGCTTCCGCACGCTTTCTCTAGAGCAGACCCCAGGGGGGCGTCCAGTCGGGGCCTTCACTTCGGCGCCTGAAACGGCTGCTTTCCTGCGGCTCTGGGCCGCATGCGGCCGCCGACCGAGCCGGCAACCACATACTGGATCGCGCCGTCTGCCGTCTGTGCGGCTTTGAGCCCCGACGAAGCAAGCTCGAGCATGGTGGCCACTTTGGTGCTTCGCTCCTTGTAGGCGTCCAAGATCTTTGCGCGCACGATCACGTTCAGCTCCGACCGCTTGAGCGGCCGCTGCAGCCGCATCCGGCCGAGAGCATCGAGCTGAATGTCTTTGCCATGTGATTTGGCCCGTTCGATCTCCGCGACGCCCTCGTTGATCACCGCCAGGAGCTCCAGGTTGCCGACATCGGCCCGGTCGAGTGTCAGTCCGCCCCATCCAGGAATTTCCAACTTCGATTCGCCGTCGCCGACGAATAGGCTTTCCACGGTGAGGTCGATGTTGCCCGTCGATTGGTCGACCTCGCTCGGCATGGCCAGCTCGATTTCTCCTGTGAGGGTGCCGGCGAGGGGGACCTTGGTCAGGCTCCGCAGGGCGGGCAGTGCTTCGAGGCTCACGTCTTCGATCTCGGCTTCGATTTCGAGCTCGTTTTCGCCGATCGTGATGTCCCCCTCTGCTTCGCCACCCGCAAGCTCGGCGTCGAAGCTGTACGATTTCGTGCTCGACATGAGCGAGAAGAGAGACGTGCTGACGGTGAGCTCGTCGATGATCACGTCGAGCGGCGGTGAGTCGGCTTTCGCCGGCATGACGACGCGCAGCCCTTCGAAGGTCAGGCCCGTCAGTCCCGAGCTCGAGAGATCGAGGATCTCGAGCTCGTAACCGCGCGCACTTGCCTCCTGCACCAGTCGGTCCGCGAGGCGATCGTAGGGAAACGTCTGGTATGCAAAGAACACGAAGCAAAACAAGAAGAACAGCGGGTAGCCCGCCCATTTCAGGATCTTCGCAATCGGAATCCTTCTCACGGCTATTCCTGCCCCGTGGCGCCGGTGTCCTGGCGGTCGTAGGCGTTCACCGCGAGCTTCACCGTATAGCCGGTGCGAAGGCGTCCGCCGGTCATTTGAATTCGCTCGATTGCGACCGGATACGGGCTGTTCTCGATGTCCGCGAGCATCTCGATCAACGGACGTAGCTCGACGACGGGGAGAGAGACTCTCACCGAGCGGCGGCTGTATCGCCCCATGTCGAGCCTAGGCTGATCGGTGATGCCCAAGCCGGTCACGCCGTACTGCAGGGCACGCTCCTCGAGGAACCCCCCGAGCGACGGGGCTTTGCGGTTGTAGAGCTCGTCGATCGCGCGAAGCTCTGCTTTCTGCTGGCGAAGGCGAGGTTCGGAGCGGCGAATATCCTGCAGGACTTGGGTGATTTCCGCGTTCTCCGTTTCGACGTCGGAGATGGCCGAGATTGCCACGTACATCGGCACGACGACCACCATTGCGGCAGCGACGACGACCATGATGCTCAGCAGTCGGCGTTCCCGATCGCTCAGCCCGTCGGCCCAGCTGCGAAAGTTGTCGATTGCGTCCCCAAAGGCCACGTCACTCACCTCCTTCTTCGGGCGCGGCCACCTGCTCGCATTCGACTCTGACGACGAGCTTGTAGTCCTTGCGATCCTGCACGGCGGTGGAAATCGAGCCCTTTTCGACGTCTGCGAAGCAAGGGTGTGCCTGGAGCTCGTCGACGAGCCTATCGCGCTCGGCGATGGATCCAACCGTACCTTGAATCTCGAACCGGCCCGTGTCCCCTTCGTCGTCGATCTCGATCATCAGTCGACGCGTATCGTGCTGGATGTCCGAAGGGATGCTTTCCGATATCGACTCGAGAACGTCGTAGGCGTCGAAACGGGGCAGGGGGTCGTCCACCCGTGGGCCCGCAGTGAGCAGCTCACGCGCGTGTAGGGCTGTCGTGACCTCCTCGCCGAGCAGGTCCTCGCTGACTTCGGCGAGGGTCGCGGTGAGTCGGTCGTGCTCGGCGCGGGCCACCCGATACCGCGCGATCAGCGATACCGCGAAAGAAAGCATGATTGCAGCAAAGCAGATGGCGATCAGGCGCAGGTTTTGCCGAATCTGTCCGGCGGCTGCCTTCGATGCGAACTCACCTTGCCGTAGGTCGAGCTGCCGCCTTCGAGTGATCGCGCGGGCCGCGAGTGCCGCTGCCTTTGCAAACTTCGGAAGGGTCTCGCTGTCCGTCCCGACCGCTGCGGGCAAGGGCACTACTCCACATTCGAGCCCGAGTTGCTCGCTCAACCATTGGCGGGCGCTCTCCATCGGCGCCGTCTCCCCGGCCAGCATGATGAGACCGGGCTCTTCCGAACGCTGCGAACGGTAGCTCGCGAGGGTTCGCTGGAGGGCTGCGCCGAGCTGTCCGCGGCGACCGGATTCGACGAGATCCATGCCTCCGGAAACAGTTCTTGCAAACGTACACATCCCGCCCGTCAGTACCGCGAAGTCCGTGCTCTTGGGACCGACGTCGATCACCAGCACCGTTCGGTTCTCGAGAGACTCGCCGAGGAGGGCTCCGAGCCCGTCGAACACCGCGGCGCCGACGGCGAGCTCACGTGGATTGACGCCTGCTGCCTCGAGCTCGTGCAGACGATCGGCCACGATCTGACGCGGCGCTGCGACCGCCATGAGCTGGATGGTCGCTTCGCTGCGGCCGACCACCTGGTAGTCGACGATCGAATCGTCGACGTCGAACGGAAGAACTGCGCCAAGCTCGCCTGGAAGCACCTCCGCAGCCTTCTTCTCGACGCCAGCGGGGAGCTCGATCAGCCGGAGGGAGGCGGCCTCGCCGCTCAGCGAGGCGATGATTCGATCCGGTGGCCGTCCCCCCTGCCGAATCACGTCTGCAACCGCGGCGCGCAGCCGATCGCCGCTGGCATCGGGCGCCGTATCGAAGGGAAGCGGCGATTCTGCATAGCGCTCCATCTCCCAGCCCCGAAGCGCCGTCTTCAAGAACGCGCCGCGCACGACGCGGCTCGTCACCTCTAATCCCAGAACCAAAGACATCTCAATTCACCCTGTAGTAGTGGAAGATGCCCAGCCCGGACATCCTTCCCGTGTTTGGAGGCGGTGGAACCCACCGCGAGTGGAAGTTGACGACCGATTCGATTCGAATCTGCGAGCGGCCGACCAACCCGGTGGCCTCGATGGTGAAGATCTGCGCGGAGGTCGCGAACGATCGCGCGAGGGCCGTTTTCTGCTCCTCTGGAATAACGATGGGCTGGAATAGCAGCTCGCTTTCTTCGCCAAGAAAACCAACTAACATGGCATAGAGTTCTTTTTCCGTGCCCTTGCCCTCGACGAAGTTGATGAAATCCGTCGGGCGGCTGAAAAGCGGGATCGGAATCAGCTGCCGAATGGTGCCGAGGATCTGCGTGAACTTGAGACCTTCGAGCGGATCGGTGCAGAGCGTCGTTTCGGAGGCGTACGAACAGACCCGTCCGAGCAGCACTCGAGGGGCCGCTTCGTTCACGTTGACGAGGCCCGAGGCATAGATGGTCATGATTCGGGACCGCGGGTCGTTCGGAACCGGCTCGACGAAGGTCGCCCAGAAATCGTCGTTGAACCCGCGTACCAAGCGGAGCTCTTGAATGGAGTCGAAGGCGGCGTTCTTGTTGCGGTAAGGGTCGTCGCGCAGCTGGTAAAGCGAGTCGTCTTCGGTGCCCGTGCCTCCGGTTCGGGTTTCCGCCGCGCCCGGGTCGAAGTCGGTCCTCTGGATGTCCTGGTCCCACCAATCGATGACGGCCGTGATGAGATCGATGCGGGTCGTCAGGGTCCCCGTCTCGTCTTCCTTGGTGAACAACGCGTCGTAGGGGCTCTCGGGTAGCTGTCCGCCCGTGAGGGAAAAGAGCTGCGTCGCGACGCTGTTGCGAGCCCGTTCGCCGTCGAGGAAGAGTGGATCATTGACATTGACTTTTCCGTTCTCGCTCACCGCACGCACCGAGCACTCTCCTGGTAAGCCGTCGAACCCAACGGTGTCTCCGAAGTCGATCCCGAGCTGCGTCAAGGTATCCCGCTGGTCCTCCGGCGTGCAAAACGGCGACAGCAGCTCGTCTATGAAATTCCAGACGGGGAGCTGCGGAGCAGGGCGACCGGTCGCGGCCCGGTAGAGGGGGTCGACAAACCGACGTATTTCGGGCTCTTTGCCAATGAGTAGGCGTGTGAGGTTGGTCGCGCTCTTCGCCATGTACTCGGCCTGGAGAGCATCGCGCTGCGAGGTCGACACCGCAAACGCCGTTCCCGTCGTCTCGTGCATGTCTGCGAGCATCACTGCAAGGATCGCAACCGTGGTGATTGCGATGATCAGCGCCACGCCCTCTTCGGATCGCTTGTTTTTCGATTGATGGGCGTGACGAATCATGGGTTGTAGTTCGCGTGGTTGAGAGCGAAGGTGAGCGGGATGCTCACGCGCGTGCCGAAGGTTTGCGACTCACGGGGACGTCGTGGGTCTTTCACTGAGAGTCTAATTCTCACCTGCATGGGTAACCGGTTGGGCTGCGCGAGAACGTCCTCGGTGTCCCAGGTCTGAACCCACTCGCTCAGGAGCGGGTCGTAGTACTCGATGTTGAACTCTTCGACGTCCTCCACCATGATCTGCGACTTACCCCCGCGTCGCGGATCGTCGTCGATTCGGTTTTGCTCGCGACGAGCGAGAACCTGGACGTCGGGATCGTCCGGATGCTCCGTGACGAAGTAGCTGATCTCGTTCTGGTCGGATTCCCTTGCATTTCGGTAGAGACGCCGGTGCGAGAACGACGTGAAGTCGATTCGGTCGTCTCTTCCGTTGTTCTTGCCGATGAACGCCGTCTCGACGACGCGCAGGTCGAGCGACGGGTTCGTGTGGGTCGACACGAATGCCATTTGTAGCTCGCGCGCCATGCGTTCGAGTGCCATGTGAACGATGCGCGAGCGGTCGACGTCTTGCTCTACGCGCGCCTTGTTCAAAGCGGTTTGGGAAAATCCGCTGTAGATCATCGTGCCGACCAGCGCGAGAATCGCCACTGCGAGAATGACTTCCAAGAGCGTGAAGCCGCGTTTCATTGCTGCTCCTCCGCCTGCGCTTGGTCTCCGACGGTTCCGTCCTCGCCTAGTGCCGGTTGCTCGGAAACCAGGTATTGGATCACGTCGAAGCCGACTTCCCGCGGCCCCTCAGTCCATCGCACCTTGACGGTGGCACGACGCACCTGTTCTTCGAGATATGGTTTCAGAATCGGAAAGCCGAGCTGAAGCGCGAGGGTGGCGAGGTTCCCCGCCTGGCCGGCGATCACCTCTTGGGGCGTCCCACCGGCGTTCTCGACCTCGTCGACGGATTCGTTGATCAGCTCGGTCGGGGTCTCGGAGGCGCCACGCTCTTCTTCGTCGTCGTCCCCGTCTTCTTCGTCACCGCCGAGCTCGGGGAGGATGATCCGCTCGACGATCCAGTCGCACTCGTAGCCCTCGACGGGCGCGTGCTCACAGCAACCATCGGTGTCCTTTTTTTCGACCAGCGGAAGCCCTTCGATGGCGATCAGCTCTTCGATTTCTCCCATCTTGCAGCGCGCGAGCGATACGGCCGTGTTCTGCCGTCGCGCACGGGCCGCGACGTTGGCGGCCCCCACCTCGCTCGAGAAGATCGCGGTCAACGACAGGCCGAGGATCGCTACGGCGATCATCACCTCCAGCAACGTGAAGCCCGACCCCCTCACAGCGTATCCTCGACTTCCCCTTCATCGTCGAGGTCGTCGATCGGCTCGTACGCGAAGTTGTGAATCCGTGCGTTGCCCGTGAGCGGATGAATCTCGACGCTGTAAACTGTTTCACTCGAGTCGCTGAGCTGGATGACCGCTTGCTCCGCCAATCCGCCTGGAAAGAAATACACCGATCCCTCGCCTTCGGTTCGCGGCTCGAGATCGTGTGGCGTGATCAGCGCGTGTACTTCGACGCCGTCACCGACGGGCTTCGCGGTATAGCGAGGCAACGCTTTGCCGCGCGCGTCCGTGATCGGGCCAAACGGCGAGGTGGGCTCGATGGGGCTCAGTGGCTCTTCGAGCCGGCTTCGTGCAAGATCCCACGGATCGACCGCTTCGCCGGTATCGGAGTCGAGGTCTTCGGCGGTCGCGAGCGTGACGGGCGTGTCGGTTTCCTCGACCGCCATGGTGTGGTTCTCGAAATCGAAATGGAGCCGCGTCGTGGTGCCCTGCGTGAGCGAGCGGTTGTACGCAAACTGGGCGGCGCTGGCCACCTTGAAAGCCGCCGACCGCAGCCGAGTTCTAGTGACCGCGCCCAAGCCGAACGTCGCCCCCGTGACGACGACCGCGATGATCGCCACCACCAGAATCACCTCGATGAGGGTGAAACCGCCGGTCGGCCGGGATGGAGCGCGCCGTGTCATGGGCTACTGAATGTCGTCCTCGGTACTGAACTCGAGGTCTTTGCCCGCGGAGACGACGGCGATGTCGCCATCTTCACAGGTGATCTGAAACGGCGTGTCCCAGGCATCCGCCGTTCGCCGGGCGCCGTCGAGGTAGCGCTCGTTGACGAGGTCTTCGACGGTCGGGCACGCCCTCGGGTTGTCGGCGACGTAGAGCATGACCGCAGAGCGAAGCGCTTGAGCATCACTCTTGGTGCTCTTTTCCCGCGCCTTGTCGAGCTGTGGAAGCAGCGCCACCGCCACTCCGCCTGCGATCATCGCGAAGATCGTAATCACGATCATGATCTCGATCAGCGTCATCCCCTCGCGCCGCCGCCGCCGAGCCTCCAGCCGCTCGTGAAGTGTGTTGGTGTTGTTGCGCATTGAGCTTCCCGTTCCCTTCATTGAATGTTGTCGGCCTTCAAAAGCGAGCCGCTCGGGCCCGCCGAAATCACGTCCGCTTCTTCTTCGAAATACCCTGGGCAGCGGATCGACAGAGGTCGTCCCCAGCCGTCCTCGGGCATCACGTCGAGGTAGTGCTTCTGGGAAAGAGGTGGATGCAACAGCTCGGTGTTCGACCTCGGACAGCGGCCGACATCCGCGCGGAATCGATCGATCGCCTGTTTGACTTGCGCGATGGCGACTTCGGTGTTGCGCACGCGAATCCGGTGCTGGGTGTGCTTCGTGAGACCGATCCCGAGCGCCGCCAGCAGTGCGAGCCCCAGCAGCGCCTTCCATCGAGTCCTCTCCAGCACGCCGCGCAAGGGGCTTCGCCGCCGCTCCCACGGCAACGAAACTCGCTCTCCTCGTCTTCTTCGAGCCATGCATGGTCCTCATTGAATCATCTCGTTCAGCTTGAGAAGGGGCATCAGAATGGCAAACGCAATCCCGCCGACGACCGTTCCCATGACGACGATCAAAAGCGGCTCGAGAACCGAAGTGAGTGCGCCGACGCGTACCTCGATCTGCTGGTCGTAGGCGTCGGCCACGTGGATCAGCATCTCTTCGAGCTGCCCCGAGCGCTCGCCTACGGCGATCATGTGGGTGACGATCGGAGGGAAGCGGCCCCCTTGCCGGAGGGGTTTGGCGATCCCTTCGCCCTCGCGAACGCTCGCCCTCGCGTCTTCCACGACCCGCATGAGCTCGGTGTTGCCGAGAACGTTCCGGGTGATGTCCATCGCGGTGAGCACGGGCACGCCGCTCGCCAGCAGCGTCGCGAGCGTCCTTGCAAACCTGGCCACCGCGACCATCGTCAGGAGCGGACCGAAGATCGGGATCTCGAGAACGAAGAGGTCCCACTTCTTGCGACCCTCCTCGGTGCTGCGCCAGCGCTGAAAGTAGTAGATCCCCGCCGCGGTGAGCAAGGCGATCAGCCACCAGTAGTTGCTGAACAGGTCGCTGACCCAAATCAACAGGCTGGTGTACCAAGGCAGCGTCTGGTTGAAGTTTTCGAAGATCGCGGTGACCTTCGGCACCACGACCGACATCATCAGGAACAGGATCAGGACGACCACCACCGCCATGACCAGCGGGTAGGCGAGCGCGCCGCGGACCTTGCTCTGGAGGCGCGTTTGATCGTCCAAGAACTCGGCAAGCCGCGCGAGCACCTCTTCGAGTGTCCCGGACGCTTCTCCCGCTGCCACCATGTTCACGTACAGCGAGGGAAAGATCTTCGGGTGGGCCCTCAGGGCAGCGGCGAGCGTGGCGCCCTCGTTGACCTGGTTCCGGGTGTCGGTGAACGCGGTCTTGAGCTCGGGATGATCGAGCTGCTCGATCAGCGCGCTGAGCGCCTCGACCAACGGAACGCCGGAACGCAGAAGGACCGATAGCTGTCGCGTCGCAATGGCGACATCTATCGGCTTGACCCGACGGAACAAACGACCGAAGTCGATGTTTCGTGCCGCCTGCCGCGCCGCCTCGGACTGCTCGAGGATCTCCGTCGCGAGAATTCCGTCACGCTTGAGTACGTTCCGAAGCGACTTCGCGCTGTCTGCGTCGCGGACACCCTTGACCGACTTCCCGCGGGCGTCGACGCCTTTGTACGCATAGACGGCCATGCATCAAACCTCTGCAGCTTGGGTGGCGGCGAGCACCTCTTCGACGCTGGTCACGCCCGCGACGACTTGGCGAGCGCCATCTTCCCGGAGCAGACGCATCCCTTGCTGTTGGGCCACGCGTTGGATCGTCTTTGCATCGCTGTTGTTGAGAATCTCACGGCGAACGGGCTCGTCGATCATCATCAGCTCGAAGATGCCGATTCGGCCTCGGTAACCGGTGTTGCTGCACTCCTCGCACCCCGCGTGGTGATAGAACGTCAAGGGCCCCGCGTCGCCCGCGTGCGGGTCCGGCAGCGTCGACGGCCTTTCGCTCCCGAGGACGGTGGTCGCAGCCACCCGCTTGAGCTCGGCGAGCTTTTCCTGCGCGACCGATGCGTCGATGCCGAGCTCGCGAAGGTCTTGCGCGGTCGGCGTGTACGGGCTCCTACAGTGCTCGCAGAGCCGCCGCACGAGTCGCTGCGCCAACACGGCCAGGACCGACGACGAGATTTGGTACGCCTGAACGTCCATGTCTACGAGTCGCGTGATCGCGCTCGGCGCATCGTTGGTGTGAAGGGTGGACAGCACCAGGTGGCCCGTTAGCGATGCGTGAATGGCGATCTCTGCGGTCTCGTGGTCTCGAATCTCGCCGACCATGATCACGTCCGGGTCCTGGCGGAGGAAGCTCCGCATACCCGAAGCGAACGTCAGGCCGATCTTCGGCTGAACCTGCATCTGGCCGATGCCTCGAAGCTCGTACTCCACCGGATCTTCGGCGGTGAGTATGTTTTTCTCGGGCGTGTTGATCTTGTTGAGGCACGCATAGAGCGTCGTCGTCTTACCCGAGCCGGTGGGACCCGTGACGAGGATGATCCCGTTTGGGCGAGCGATGAGCATCTCGAGCTGATCGAGCTCCCTCCGCGCAAAGCCGAGATCGATCAAATTCAAGAGCACCTGCTCCTTGTCGAGCAGACGCATGACGACGCGCTCGCCCTTCGCGGTCGGGATGGTCGACACACGCACGTCGATCACCTTGCCTGCGATTTTCTTGGTGATGCGGCCATCCTGAGGGAGCCGCTTCTCGGCGATGTTGAGTCCGGCCTCGATCTTCACACGGCTCACGATCGAGGCCAAGAAGCCTCGATTTGCTTCTTTTCGGGGTACGAGCCGACCATCGACGCGATACCGAACGATCACGTTGTCCTCCGTGGGCTCGATGTGAATGTCCGACGCACGCTCTTTGACGGCCGTGTAGAACAAATTGTTGACCCAACGAATGACCGGCGCCTCGTCGGTCATGTCGATCAGGTCGCGCAGCTCCTCGACCTCTTCGCCTTCCTTGGCATCGGCGAGCGCAGTTTCGTCCTTGCGTTCGTAGACGCGGTTGATCGCGTCGTCGATCGTTTCTTCGGAGGCCGCGACCGGTGTGATCGTCTTTCCGAGCAGGATGCGCAAATCGTCGATTGGAAAGGGATCGAGCGGATTCGCGACCGCGACACGCACGTCGTCGTCCGACTGGGTCAGCGGCAGCACACGGTTCTGTCTCGCGAAGTTGATTGGAACCGCATCGATGAGCTCCTCCGGTATCACGTCGGTGACGATCTTCTCGAGGTATTCCATGCCGACTTCGTCGGCGAGCGCGCGAACCACCTTGTCCTCCTCGACTGCGCGCGTCGCCACCAAGAAGTCAGTGAGGTCCACCGCGCGTTCCGCAGCCGTCTCGAGCGCAATTTCCAGCTGCTCGGGCTCGAGCGCGCCCCGGCGAACGAGAATCTCACCGATGTAGCGCTGCTCGAAGCTCATTGGATGGCTCCGGGGGCTTCTTGGTTGGCGGGCTGCGGAGTCTCTTCGGGGGCCTCGGGCGTGGGCTCGACGGTGTCCGCGGTTTCGACCGGCGCCGCTTCAGCGTCGTCCGACTCGATCGCTTCTTCTGGCTCCGCATCGGGCTCGATCGGCTCGTCTGACGCGTCCGGTTCGATCGCTTCCTCGGGCTCCGCCCCGTGCGCCGGTTCTTCATCGGCGGGCGGAGGAGCCGCGCTGCCTTCCTCCTCCTCGTCATCCGGTGTCGGCGGGATCGGTTCCTCGACTCCGTCGGGGCCGATCACCATCGTGTCGTCTTCCTCTCGAGGCGCGGGCGCTTGATAGGGCCCAATCGGAGGGCGAGGCACGTGATCCGGGGGCGGCTCGAGCTCCGCCGCCTGCGCGAGACGTATTTCCTCCTCGACGCCGTCGATCTCGTTCACGATCTCGGAGACGAGCCCTCGGGTGCGCGAATAGTCGATGTGCGGCTCGAACTTGTCCTCGCCGAAAACGAAGTAGCGGTCGATCATCTGCTGCCGCTCCTGCATCTTTCGCTCGAAGATTTCCCTCAGGTCGCCGGGGTCGCGAATGATGTACGGCGTGAGAATCAAAAGCAGGTTGGTCTTGCGCTTCTGCTTGTTGGTCCGCCGGAAGAGCGCGCCCAGGATTGGGATGTCGCCGAGGACGGGCACTTTGTCCTCCTGGTTCTGAATGGCGTCGCGCATGAGCCCGCCGATGACGATCGTCTGCTGATCGCGCACCATCACCTCGGTCCGCGCAGTCCGGCGGTTGATCGAAACCACGCCGAGCGTGCCCGAAGTCGCACCCTGCTCGGAGATCTCTTCTTCGATCTCGAGCCGAACCTCGTTGTTGGCATTGATGTGCGGAACGACTCGGATCGTCGTACCGACGTCCTGACGCGCGACGCTTCCGAGGCCGCCCGCTAGACCTGCGAGGTTGCCGAGGTCCTGACCGCCCTGTTGGGCGACGCCAAGGGCGCCGAGGCTCCCTGCGCCCGCGAAAGCGCCCGGCGCGATGCCGTTGGTCTGAAGCGGGATGTTCTCGCCCACGCTGATCTCCGCTTCGGTGTTGTCGATGGCGATGATGTGCGGTGTCGAGAGCACGTCCGCGTCACCTGACTGAGCCAACGCCGTCACCACCACGCCGAAGCCTGGGACGGAGAAACCAACGAGCTGCTGCGAGTTTTCGATGGTCGGGCCCCGAACGCCGAGTGCCAGGCCCGTCAGGTTGTTCTGCGTGATGTCGATCGAGTTCGGTGCATTGAAACCAAAGAGCGAAAGCGAGCCATCGGTCGGAAAGTCGCCCGCGCCCCCGTGAAACGCAAAGCCGAGATCCGAGGTGCGCTCGATGCCTAGCTCCATCACGACCGCTTCAATGAACACCTGCTTTCGCGGCGCATCGAGCCGTTGGATGACGCGCTTGAGCGCCGTGTAGTCGTGGAGCGACGAGGTGATCACGAGCGCGTTGGATGGCTCGTAAGCCGTGACCGCGACGGTGCCCTCGAACAAGGAGCCGCTAGCCGAAGACGAGGCCGCTGCCCGCGCGGCTTGCGCTCGTCCCGCAGCGCCAGTCGCCCTCGGAGCTGACGCGCCGACGAGGGCAGTGAGAGCGGTCGCGATGTCAGTCGCGGCTCCGTGTTGCACGTAGTGAACGTGAATGCGTCCCTCCCCCTCGAGTGCCACGTCGAGCTGACGGATCATTTCGAGAATGCGAAGGTAGGACCGCTCGGTGGCAATGATGATCAGGGAGTTCGTCCGCTCGTCCGCGATGATGTTGCGGATGGTGGGCTCTGCCGAGGTGCTGCCGAGCACCGCTGTCGGATCAGACTTTGCTTTTGCCTTTGCAGCCGGCGATCGCGCGGGCTTGGCAGCCTTTGCGGTCGTTCCCGTGTCGACAGCAAAGATCTCCAACAGCCGTTCAGCCATGTCTGACGCAGTCGCGTGATGGATCGGCTCGATCCAGGTCTGCGTGCCGCTTCGGGGCACGTCGACTGCGGCGATCAAACGAAGCATTCTGCGCACTTGGGCACCGGTATCGGTCAGGACGAGCATGTTCGTAGGCGCATACGTCGTGATGGCTCCAGACTTGGACGCGAAACGCGACAGCAGCACCGTCACGTCCTCCGCGGAAATGTGCTCGAGGTGATGAATCCGCGTAATGTAGCGTTCGGATGCCGGGACGGCGCTGCCGTCTTCGTAGATCGGAATGGTGAACCGCTGCGGCTCCTTGGTTTCGACGACCTTCAAGTAGCGGCCGGACGGCACCACGGTCAGTCCGTTGAGCTCGAGCACCGACAAGAAGGCTTGATATGCCTCGGCCACGGTGACTTTGGTCGGGGCAAACACCGTGGCTTTGATCGTGCGCGTCTTCGTCGGCAAGATGAACCGGCGACCCGTCATGTTCGAAATCAGGCGAACGAGATCGGGAAGCTCGGCTTCCTCGAGATTGAAAGTGACGCGGGCTCTCGGCGACATGGGCTTGAACTCGACGCCGGTCTCGAACTGAGGCAGCTCATTTTCGAGCTCGATTTCCTCGTCGGCTTCTGCAGGTGCCGCCTTGGGCGTCGTTGGCGGTGGCTGGGGCATGTCCTGCGGCGGCGGCCGGAGAGGCACCGGGGCGGAGGGAAGTCGCGCGGGCGGTGTCTTGGGTTTGGCTTCTTCCTGCTGGGCCACTGCGCCATGCCCCGTTGCGAGCAGCAGCGAGCCAGCGATCAAGCAAACGAGCTGTTTTCTAGAGGTCACGATTCATTCCCGCCTTGGTGCGTCATTCGATGTTGTAGTCGATGGTCAGTTCTCTGTTTTGCCGTTTCACGGCGAGTGAGAGCTTGTCCGCGCTGCGAAGTCGTGAGTAGGCCTCGAGCGCGGAGTCTGGGCTCGTCATGTCGAATCCGTTGATGGTCCGAAGCATGTCGCCGTTTCGAATTCCGAGGCGACCGAGCAGGCTGTTTCGGCGAATCCCGTACAGCTTGACGCCGACGACTCGCCCGTCCTGTTCGTGAGGAATCACGCGCGCCGTTCTCATCAAGCTGCCCTGGTTTGCCAGAGCTTTGTCGACCAGGCTTCGTTGGATTTTGAAGTTTGTGTCGCTGATCTTTTCGATGCCTTCGTCGAGCTCCTGGTCGCTCAGCCCCGCGTTGCGCGCGTTCGAAGCCGCGGCAGCAGGGCTCGCTGCGAGTCTCGGCGTTGCCGGTCCAATTTCTTCTTCCTCGAACATCAGCAGCTGACATGCGCCGCCCGAGCCTGCCATCACGACGCTCGACGCGTTCACCGCGACCACCCTCGAGCCGTCGATGGTCGAGCCCTCGCGATAAAGCATGGTTTTTCCATCGTTGGTTCCCGCGATCGCTGCAAACGACCACTCCGGGTCGCGAGGGCTCACGACGGAACCGACCAGCCGAAGCTTTCCGATGCACTTGGGAGGAGGTTGGCTCGGGTCCCACTCTGCAATGGGTTGACCGTCCGCTCCGAGCGGGAGCTCGGGAAGCGGCTCTGCCGTGAGATCGCCTCGTGCGGAATCGAAGATGTTGCGCCGCAAGATGATCGCCGCGTCACGCTTTCGAAGAAACGCCGGCTGCGCTCGCGTCAAACCACGGGATGTCCGAGGGGCGGGTGTTGCGTCGGCAGCGAGGAGCTCGGAGGCCAAGACGCGGGTCGTCCCTTGCGCCAGGAAGAAAGCGCACACGGCAAGCGTTGCGAGGATGATCGCAACTGAAAATCGTCTTTGGCGAGGACTAGGCACCCACCGGTGATAGAGCAACCTCCGTGCCGAACCTTCGGGGACGAAACATCAATGATTTCGTTGCTCGTGGGCTTCTCCGCGCGCGCGGCATGGACAACGTGGCGGGGCCGCGCGGGCCGGATTGACAAAATGGCACCACCCACGGGTCGGTCGTTCAGGCCGCCTCGTCACCCTTTTCGGCACCCAGCTTGCGGTAGATCGTTCGCGCCGAGATCCCGAGGAGCTGCGCTGCGAGCTGTTTGTCGCCCGACGTGTGCTTCAGCGTGCCGTGAATCACGCGCCGCTCGACCTCGCTCAGCGGCGTGCCGACGGGGAACGAAAACCCATCGATCTGCGGCTCGGCGCGCGCGACCGGCGCCGGTAGATCGGCAAGCTTGATGACGCCGGTCGTGTTCAAAACCACCGCGCGCTCGATCACGTTTTGCAGCTCTCGTACGTTGCCAGGCCAATCGTACGCGAGGAGCTGTTCGATCGCGTCTCGGTCGACTGCGAGCGGCTCCTTCTTGTTCTTCGCGCAATACATCTCGACGAAATGCTCGGTCAACAGTGGGATGTCCTCTCGTCGGGCGCGGAGCGGCGGGCTCGTCAGCGCGATGACGTTGAGCCGATAGTAGAGGTCTTCACGAAACTCGCCGGCCTCGACCGCCGCGCCTAGATCGCGATTGGTTGCCGCGATCAAGCGGAAGTCCGCCCGCTTGGTTTGTCCGCCGACGGGCTGGTATTCGCCTTCCTGCAGCACGCGCAAGAGCTTCACCTGCACCGCTGCGGAGAGCTCACCGATTTCGTCGAGAAAGAGAGTCCCGCCCTCTGCCTCCGCGATGCGGCCGTCGCGACGCGCTACGGCGCCCGTAAAAGCCCCCTTTTCATGGCCGAAAAGCTCCGACTCGACGATTGTTTCGGGAAGCGCAGAGAGATTCACGCCGACGAACTTGGTTCGCCCGCTCTGCTCGTGAATGAAACGCGCGATCAGCTCTTTTCCGGTTCCGCTTTCGCCGAGGATCAACACGTTCGCAGACGAGGGAGCGGCCTGGGTGGCGATCTCGAGCGCGCTCCGGAGTGAGGCCGCCGAGCCCACGATCGTTCGATCGCTCAGCTGGGAGAGCTGCTGTCTTAGATCTTTGTTCTCGACCACGAGCTGGTGGCGCTCGGCCGCCTTGCGGACCGTCTTCACGATTTGCAGCCGCTTCAGCGGTTTCTCGACGAAGTCGTACGCGCCCGCGCGCATCGCCTCGACCGCTTTCTCCACCGTTCCGAAGGCGGTCATCAGGACGACCTCGGCGTCGGGTACGATCGTCTTCAGCGCCTTCACGAGCTCGATGCCGCTCATCCCCGGCATCATCAGATCGCTCACGACGACGTGGACGGGTTGCTGGCGACATACGTCGAGCGCGCGCTTCCCACTCGTGGCGGTCCGCACGGAAAACCCCTCGCGCTCGAAGATGCGCTGAAGCGATTCGACGTTCGGGGCCTCGTCGTCGACGACCAGGACCGAGATTTCGTGGGATTCGCGCATGGTGGACTCTCTGGCACCCAGTGTTGACATTGTGTCACGAAATGACAAGTCGTCTACATGGCGAGATGCCGGGTAAGTGTTTGTAATCATGTGTATTATCGGCTGCGCACGGCTCTTGGCGGCCGACGCTTCCCACGAAGATGTTGCAAGCGGTGGGCCAGTCAGAACGCGAGCGGGAGCTGATGCTTGTCTTTCAGCGTTGCACGGGCAGGTGGCGCTTCGGGGGTCGCGCCGGATCGATAGTCGAGCCCGAGGCGTTCGCATTGCGTCGAGAAGAGCTGCTCGACAGCCGCCCATCGAGGACCCTCGCCGATCATGCGGGAGGCGAAGCGCGGGTCGGTCGTTCGGCCTCCCCGCACCTGGCGAATCGCGCTCATCACCTTGGCGTGCCGAAGGGGAAGGGCGTCCGCGAGCCGCTGTTCGAAAATCGGGGCGACCTCGAGTGGAAGCCGGAGCAGAATCTTCGAGGCGCCCGTCGCGCCTGCATCGCGCGCGCGCTCGAGGATATGCGGGATCTGATCGTCGTTGAGGCCAGGAATGATCGGGGCGATGGCGACCATGGTGTCGATACCCGCGTCCGAGAGCACTCGCAAAGTCTCGAAGCGTTTGCTCGGCGGGCTTGCAAAGGGCTCGATCGCGCGCGCGTGGTCTTCGTCGGCAAACGGAATGCTGACTGTAACGCGGCAGCCCGCACCATGGTGCAGCTGCTGCAGCACGTCGACGTCGCGGCGCACCAGCTTGCCCTTGGTAATGATCGCGACGGGCGTTGCGTGGTCCGCACAAACCTGAAGACAGCCGCGCGTCAGCTCGTAGTGCGCCTCGATCGGCTGATAGCAGTCCGTGTTGCCAGAAAACGCGACGAGCTCACCTTTCCACGACTTCCGTCCAAGCCTTTCGCGGAGGCGCTCGACGACGTTCACCTTGACGACGATCTGCCGCTCGAAATCGGTGCCGGCGCCAAAGCCGAGATACGGGTGCGTCGGACGTGCGTAGCAGTACGCGCATGCGTGAAAGCAACCGCGATACGGATTGACGCTCCAACGAAAGCCGACGTCCGGGCTCTTGTTTTCGGAAAGGGCCGACTTCGCCCGCTCCTCGTGCAGCCGCAGGTCCGCCGGCGGAGCCACCCCCTCCCACTCCACGTAGGCTTCTTCGAACCGATTCGGGGGATTGTCGCGAGGCCGGGGCACTGAACAAACGCATAGTACCCACAGACACGAAACCGAGCCAGGGAAAACGGCGGTGGCATCGGAGGTGGGGCAGGATGGGGGATGTCGCGGGTGGCATGGGGCCAAATTATATAGGGGACAGTCCCCTTTTTTTGGAGGCAAATTATATAGGGGACAGTCCCCTTTTTTGAGGGGTTAATTTCGTCCGGCGTAGCCCCATATCGCGATTTTTTCGCCCCGGCTTTTCAATCTAGTCGGCGTAAGGGATCGCTTGGCAGGGTTCGTGGGCGCCTCGCCAGCGCATCAGCGTCGTTTCGGGCTTGCCGTTGTCATCGTAGCTGATCACCGCGTAAGTCAGCCCGCTATCCTGGCCGAGGTACTGGAGGTCCAAATTGATCATCTTCACCCACGTACCCGTGTTTACCAGAATGCGGTCGTTCGGAAGCTGCAAGAAGCGGGGACCGTGGCTGTGACCGACGATCAGCGTGTGCGCGCCGCGGGTCTTGTTCAGCGCGTGGATCGCACGCTCGTCGTATCCCCCGCTCGTGATCTCGAAGATTTCCTCTCGGATCAAACGCGGGAAGTTCATGATTCGGTGACGCCACGCCCGAATCGTAAAGACTCGGTGCCGGAAGAAGTAGACCGTCGACCGCCACAAGAACTTGAACACGAAACGCGGATCGAGAATCAGCGACGACCAGAGGAAACGCCGCAGCGGTTGTATACGGTCGATGTGGCTCCGTATTTCCTTCATCGGGTTCATCACTTCGAGAATCCAGAGGCTGCCCCAAGGAAGCGCGAGCACCTCGGTCCCGTCCCGTCGCGTTCGCGTGATTTGCGAGTAGTCCACGCGGTGGATGCGTTCGAACTGGTGCCCGTGTCGAATTTGGATCCCCTCGGGCAGGTAGTACGTGTCCGATGAGGTGACGAAATGAACGCGCTCCGCTGCATCACCGGGAGCGACATAGCGCAGGAACAGCTCCTGCACCCCGGTGAACCACAGCTCGAGGTCGTGATTCCCCGGCAGGTAGGTCAACCGATTCGTGCGCTTCTGCAAAAACTCCCGCAAGGCAAGAACGACCTTGGGATGCCCCTCGAGGCATCGCTGCAGCTTGGCAATTGCGATTTCTTCCGTGACCTCGGTCGGCCATTCGTCCTCGATCTTGACCTTGAGTAGATCGAAGATGTCCCCGTTGAGGATCAACTCGATGCTGCCATCCGCACCGGCGACCTCGTCGTAGTGAGCAAGCAGCTCGACGAAGCGATCGTCGTGAATGAAATCCTCGAGAGGGTTGAGCTGTCCCCGCCGGGTCCCGGTCCCCAGATGCAGGTCACTGAGCACTAGCCTTAGCAATGTCACGTTTCGCTACCCTCTTTGGAGGTTACGGATTGCGACGCGATCGGCCAGCTTCTTACAGGCCGCTCGATTTCAGGCTTTGATTCTGCTCTTCGGTCAAGGGGAGATGAAGCCCGCATTCCTTGGTCTTCCCGAGGATGCGACCGTCGCGCGGATCCATGTCGGCCGTCGTTGGAATCGTGGAGTGATGGTCGCCGATCGAACGGTACCCCTGCTCGAACATCGGATGATACGGCAGCTCGTGTCGAGCCATGTAGTCGTCGATCTCGTCCGTCGTCCAATGAAGGATGGGGTGAATCTTGATCCGTCCATCCTGGAGGTCGATGCGGCGCAGACCTGCTCGATGTTCCGTCTGCTCGGCGCGCACGCCCGCCATCCAGGCCTCCGCGTCGAGCTCGCGAATCGCACGCTGCATCGGCTCGACCTTGTTGATGTGGAGATACCGCTTCACGCCTTCGTCGCCCTGCTCCCAGAGCTTTCCGTAAAGCGCTTCCTGGCGGGCCGGGGAGATCAACGCCGAGTAGAAGCGGACGTCGAGGTCGAGGCGTCGGATGAGGTCGTCGGCAAAGCGGTAGGTTTCGGGAAACAGGTAGCCGGTATCGACGCACACGATGGGCGTTCGAGGTGCCAACTCGTGGATCATGTGCAGCATCACTGCAGACGTCGCGCCGAAGCTGGTCGACGCGATCAGCTTGTCGCCGTAGCGCTCCGATGCCCACGCGATCAGCGCTTGAGGGTCGGCTGCCCCGAGGGCCCGATTCTCTCGGTCCAGGTCGGTCTCGGCGCTGGCGATGCGGGCGGCTTCCATGGCGGGTGCTCGAAGTAACTTGACAAGTCTGGTGCGGATTTGCAACGCGTCCAGGCTTGCCCGCCCAATCTACACCCGAAGGCCAGCAAAATACAGAGTATTCCGCGTCTTGCAGAGGCATGTATTCTTGAGTTAAAAAGTCGATAATTATCTCAAGGTGACGAATTCCTCGGCGGACGTCGGGTGAATCCCGAGTGTCGCGTCGAAGTCCGACTTGGTGGCGCCCGCCTTCATCGCAACGGCCAAGCCCTGGACGATCTCCGCCGCGTTGTGCCCGGCCATGTGACATCCGACCACTCGGTCGTTCGAGGCATCGACCACCAGCTTCACGATCGTGTGCTCTTGGCGATCGCTCATCGTCAGCTTCAACGGCGTGAAGACCGATTTGTAGACGCGGACGTCCTGGCATCGATGCCACGCTTCCGCCTCGGTGAGCCCTACCGTAGCGAGCTCTGGCTGACAGAAGACGGCCGTTGGAATGTTTTCATAGTCGATCCGATGGTCGCCTTTGCCGTAAAAGTGATGCGCGAAGTGCATTCCCTCGGCGATCGCCACCGGGGTCAACTGAACGCGATCGGTGACGTCGCCAACCGCGTGAATCGAGTCGACCGTGCTCGTGAAATCGTCATCGACCACGACCCCGCCCCGCTCGCCGAGCCGAACACCGAGCGCTTCGAGCCCGAGGCCATCGACGTTGGGCGAACGCCCGATTGCGAAAACCGGAAGCTCCGTAGCAAGTAGCTCTCCACTGTCGAGCTCGGCCTCGAAGGAGTCACCCGATTTCCGTAGCGCTTTCACTTGGGTCTCGAGCAGAATGCGCACCCCCTTCAGCTCGAGCTCGTCGTGGAGGTGGCATCGAAGGTCACGGTCGAATCCGCGAAGGATCTCTTTGCCGCGGTGAACGAGGGTCACGTCGACGCCGACTGCGTTGAGCACCGAGCCGAGCTCGAGCGCGATGTAGCCGGCGCCGACCATCATCGCCGTCTTCGGTAGCGCTTCCAATCGAAACAGCGCGTCGGAAGTCAACGCGTGCTCGCGCCCGGGAATATCCGGCAGGATCGGCCTTCCCCCCGTGGCGATCAAGATCCGCCTGGCCGAGCACACGGTCCCCTCGATCTCGACCGCATGGGGATCACGAAGCGTCGCCCGGCCCTCGAGAATCCTGACGCCGGCCTGGTCGAGCAGCCGTGCATAGATCCCGTTCAGTCGAGCGATCTCGCGGTCTTTGTTCTCGAGTAGGGTGCTCCAGTCGAACGAGCGCTCGATCGACCAGCCGTAACCGCGCGCGTCCTCGAGGTCGTATCCAAAGTGCGAGCCATACACGAAAAGCTTTTTCGGGATGCAGCCGAGGTTGACGCACGTCCCACCCAAGCGGTCCACCTCGACGATCGCAACCCGCGCTCCGAGCTGGCTCGCGACCCGCGCTGCTCTCACGCCTCCAGAGCCCGCGCCGATCACGAGGAGGTCGTAATCGTGGTCAGCCATATTCGCCCATCGAGATGTCGGTATATCACCAGCTCGCGAATTCGCGGAGTGCGGCTGCAGCCGAAAGCTCGGTACACCCACCCTGAAGGAGGGTCATTGCGCCGTCCTCCGTCACGCCCACGTAGAGCTCGCGCGAGTCGTCCGGAATCAATGGCACCAAGCGCTCTTCGACGTCGGCTTTGGCGAGCAGCGAGTTGAGCGCTCGAACGAGCGCGCGAACCGCGACGGTCCCTTTTTCGGCGTCGTCGTCGTCCTCATCGGTGACCGCACAAAAATGCTCCCCTGCTCGCAGGACCAGCGGCCCGTCGCCTGCGCCGATTCGCTGCAGCTGCACGGGCGCAATCTCCGGATTGACCGTTGCCAGGGAGGCGACGATTTGATGTGCGTTCACCGAGAAGTGGTCGTTGTGCAAGAAGAACCGATCGCTCGTTCGTCGCCGGTTCGCTATCGAGGCATCGTTGTTCCCGCGATAGTAGAGCTCCAAAACGTCCATGCGGCGCGAGTCGACCCGGGATTCCTCGAGGTCCGTCGTGATCATCGAAAGTTGCGCGAGGTCGAGCTCGCAGGCGAGGCCGGCCGCGTTCAGCAGTCGGACGAACTCCTCGTCACGGCGCGAGTAGGGCGCGCTCTCCTTCCGAAGATGCAGGTCCTCGGCCGGCGGCTGGACCGACTCCTTTAACGACGCTGTCATGGCCCCCTTTGCGTTTCAGTGTTCAACAAATGGCCAAAAACGTCGACCCTCCTGCAAAAAAGCGAGCATCTGACGCGCCTGCACCGGGATTTTGGCCCGAAAATCCCTAGGATTCGTCCTCGCGACAGAGCGCGAACCAGGCGGACATCGGCTTTCCGGCCTTGGTCGCCCTCCCGATGGTCACGTGCCTCGATACGCCGCGCAGGATGTCCTGCGTGCCGTGATAGACGAACCGTGAAAGGCGGGCCGAGTTCGGCAATATGGGAGGCCAGTGGTCGGGGCGTCGGGGCGGCACCCGAAGGTAGTCGACCAGCACCTCTCCGTATTTCTCGGCGGCTCGGGCGACGAAGTATCCGGGGCCGACGACCGTTTCGATGAACGGCCCCGCCCGATTGTAGCCCCACAGCTCGGTTGCGTGGCCGGCCCGCGGCCGGACGAACACCTTGGCGAAACGGTTGAACACCGGAAGGGAGTTCTTGCCGTGGTGGACGACCTCTTGCATCGCATCCCGATCGTCGCCCACGAAGCTGCTCAGAGAGATCGGCTCGTGGCCGCTCGCTGCCTCGAAAAGACGCGCGAGGTGCTTGCGCCGTAGGCTCCGGATTTCATCGCGCCGTTTCTCGGGGCGGATCGCGTTCAGGTGGGCGGCAACCCCGGCCATGTCGGGCCGATCGCGTTCGAGCAGCTCGCGAAGGTCTGCCATGCACACCCTATGTCCGAAGCAAAACGTCCCGGCAACTACCGGATGGTGCGATGCCCGTGGATGCCGGTCAGCCTCGTGGTGTCGACCCGAAGCGACAGCAGCAGGGTAAACAGCCGACGCGATGCTTCGAGGTCGAACCCGAGCTGGCGGAGCTCTCGCTTCAGCAGCCTACCGGCGCGGTCGTGGGTGACTTTCTTGGCCATATCGAGCGCTTCCATTTGATTGAGCCCATCCGCGCTCGCGATCTGTCGAACGATGTCGACGTATTCCGTAATGGTCTCGGCCAGGAGCTCGTGCGGAATGGCCCGCGACCCGAGCTCCCGGCCGTCATCCGCCCGAAAATCCAGAAGGAACTGCTGCTCCGTGACGCTCAAGTGCAGCGTCGCGGCCTCCTGCCCGGCGATGCTCCCAGCCTGCGAGAGCAGCTCGCGGACGTTGGCTTGCCACTCCACCTGCTGCGCTTCGGAGCCCCGCTGAAGCGAGCGTTCGTCGATCACCACCGCGTCCAGGGGCATACGGCGAAGATATCAGCTTCGACCCGGTCTGCATCTGTGGCCCGATGGCTGCTATGGTCGGCCGGTGCCGCCAGATCTCAGCGAACGCCGAGAGGAGATCGTCTATCGATGGGATCTCGACAAGACATACCTGCGCACGGAGTTCGACACTCTGCGCGATCTCGTGCGAACCGCCTTCGAGCCGGCGTCGCGAAAGCGCGCCTACCCGGGCGCCAGCACGCTCCTGCGCGAGATTCGCGCCACGAATCCGGCGGCGATCTTCATCTTGTCAGGGAGCCCCGAGCAGATGCGCAGCGTTCTCGAAGCCAAGCTGCGGCTCGATGGTATCCGATGGGACGGCTTTACTCTGAAGCCTAGCCTGCGGAAATTAATTCGCGGTAAGTTTCGTTTTCTTCGCGATCAGGTCAGCTACAAGCTCACTGCGCTGCTCCGTTCACGCACGAACGTCGCTCCAGAAACCGACGAGATGCTATTTGGCGACGACGCGGAGGGCGATGCATTCATCTACTCGCTCTACGCAGACATCGGGGCGGGAAGGGTGAGCCAGGAGCTCTTGATGCAGGTGGCCGAAGCAGCACAGGTCTATCCCGAGGACATCCCCGAGATCGTGCGAGTGGCGGCGCGTGTCCCACGGCGCGACGCCGTGCGGCGGATCTTCATTCATCTCGAACGCGGCTCCTCCACGGCTGGGTTCCACGACTTCGGGCACCGCGTATGCCCGTTCTACAACTACTTCCAGCCCGCGTTGGTGCTTCTCGAGGACGGTGCCCTCGATGCCACCGCGGTGCTGCGAGTCGGCGCGGACCTGGTCGTCGCCCATACTTTCAACCCCGAGGTTCTCGTGGCGAGCTTCGACGATCTGCGGCGCCGCGGCTATCTGAGCAAAGTCACGGTCGATCGGATTTCTGCCGTCGCGGACACGATCGAGCCATCGACTTTCGGCCAGGCGTCCGAACCACTGCAATCGATGGTGAGCGCGGTGCAGGCTGCGCGCGACGAGCTTCCCGATCAAGTCGAGGTCGACACCGTGAGAGAAGACTACGTGACGCTGTTCACGAGAGATCGGGCGCGCGCGAAGGCCGGAAAGCGGCGGGCGCTCTGGACTCGGGACAGCGCCTAGGTGGCGTCCGCGCCGGGCCCGCCCAGCATGGCGAGTGCGTCCTCGGCCAGCTCACCGAGAGTGGTCTTCGTCTCGTCTTCGAAGTCGTCGATCGTCACGATGCGTGTGTCCTCGACGAATCGCCGGAGGTGGATGGCTGCCTCCGGGTCTTGGAGCTGCGCCAGCGCTTCGATGCCCGCGGCAACGACCTCCGGGCTCGGGTGGTCCAGAAACCGTCGTATCAAAGCGAGAGCGCTCGGCTCGGCGATCTCGGCAAGCACCCACGGAAGCTCGCTCATCGCGAGACCCGCTTCGCCCCGGTCGAGAGCCCGCTCGATGCCGCGCGCAACCTCGGCGTAGCGCTCATAGCCGAGGTCTCGAAGCGCCTCGCCGGCGGCCACACGGACGCGGGGCTCATCGTGGTCGAGAATCGCTATCAGCGCGTCGGTCATGCGCGGGCCAGGCACCTGGGCGCAGAGGTCGGCGAGGCGCTCGAGACGCATGGTGGCTTCGCGTCGATCCCCGAGGCCGAGCGCCGTTTGCGTCTCCCGCTCGAGGAGCGCGACCAGCTCGTCGGAGTGCTTGTCCTTCAGCAAGGACGACTCCGCTTCCCGGAGTGCGCGGTCTGAGTCGAAAATATGCTGGAGCTCGTCGGAGAGTGACATCGTTTCAACCATCTTCGCCGGGTGTCGCGTCGGCCGAGAGCATGGGCTCGAGCTCGACCAAGAGCGATCGTACACGATCCACGGGGTCGCCGGAGGCCTGATCGCGGAATCGCCGCGTGAGCTTCATGTCGGGCGACAGGCTCCATCCGGCCCCGGGGGTGGCCACCAGCGGCATCAGCTTGGCGGGGTCGAGGGGCGTGTCTTCGCGAAGGTGGAGGGTGACCCGGCGTCGGTCAGCCTCGCAGCCGAGCGCACGGAGTGCACGCAACGAAGGCTTGAGCGACATCACTCGGATGAAGTCGCGCGCCGGCAGCGGCGGTGGTCCGAAGCGCTCCTCCATCTCGGCGGCGAGGTCGTCGATGGCTTGCTCGTCGGGCGCCGTCGCGAAGCGCCGATAAAGGGAAAGACGAAGACCGATGTCGTCGATGTAGTCTTCGGGAAGGAAGTGTTCGAGCTCGATCGACAGCTCGGGATCCACCTCGTGCTGCACCGCCTCCCCCCTGAGCTCCGAAACCGCTTCGCTCAGCATTTGCACGAACATGTCGAATCCAACCAGCGACGCGTTTCCGCTTTGCTCCGAGCCGAGGAGGTTGCCCGCGCCTCGAAGCTCCATGTCTAGCGTCGCAACGCGAAACCCGGCGCCGAGCCCCGAAAACCGCTCGAGAGCTTCGAGCCGAACACGGGATTCATCCGACATCTCGCTCGGGGGTGGTGTCACGAGATAGCAAAAGGCACGCTGATCGGACCGACCGACACGGCCTCGGAGCTGGTAGAGTTGGGCAAGACCCAGCGTATCGGCGCGGTCGACGATGATGGTGTTGGCCCGTGGTATGTCGAGGCCGCTCTCGACGATGGCGGTGGAGCAGAGCACGTCATAACGGCCCTCGACGAAGTCCGTCATCGTTCGATCCAGAAGCGCCGGCCTCAAACGGCCGTGTGCAACCGCGATTCGCGCGTTCGGCACCAGATCCTGTAGGCGCTGCGCTCGCTCGTGAAGGCCCTCGATGCGGTTGTAGACGAAGAACACCTGACCGCCACGGCTGAGCTCTCGTTCGACGGCTTCCTTGATCAAATGGTCGTCCCAGCGGCAAACGAAGGTGCGAATCGAGCGGCGATCCTGCGGTGCGGTCGTGATCAGCGAGAGGTTGCGCATCCCGCCCACCGCGAGCTGCAGCGTGCGAGGGATCGGCGTCGCGCTGAGGGTCACGACATCGACGTTCGTTCGAAGTTTCTTGATTCGCTCTTTGTGGGTGACTCCGAACCGCTGCTCCTCGTCCACCACCAGCAGTCCGAGGTTCGCGAAATGAACGTCCTTGGAGAGCAAGCGATGGGTTCCCACGACCACGTCGACGGTACCGTCCCTGAGGCCTCCCAGGACTTCCGTCTGCCTCGTCCGCGGCACGAAGCGCGAAAGGACTTCGATCTTCAAGGGATACCCGTCCAATCTCGCAGAGAAGGTGCGGAAGTGCTGCTGTGCCAGAACCGTCGTGGGGCACAGTACCGCAACCTGCCTGCCGCTCATCGCAATTCGAAACGCAGCTCGAAGCGCGACTTCCGTTTTTCCGAATCCGACGTCACCGCAAACGAGCCTATCCATCGGCTGCGCTTCCTCGAGGTCTGCCATGACGTCGTCGATGGCTTTCTCCTGGTCGCGCGTTTCTTCGACGGGGAACGTCGCTTCGAACTCACCATAGACTGGAGTCGCCGGTTCCAACGGCGGGCGCTGCGTCGCCGAGCGCTCGGCGTAGAGCTTGAGCAGCTCCTCGGCCATTTGCTGCACGGCCTTCTGAACCCGGCGTTTCTTGGTCGCGAACGTGGTGCCGCCGAGCCGATCGAGCTTCGGCTGATGCCCCTCGCCGCCTTTGAACTTCTGGATTACGCCGAGCCGCGTCGCCGGTACGAAAAGCCTGTCCCCGCCGGCGTACTCGACGACCATCACTTCGACGGTTTGCGCGGTTCGGCCGTGGAGCCGGTCCATGGCGGTGAGGCTCAGCGCTTTGTGCTGGAGCCCGAGGTATTTGCCTACGCCGTGATCGACGTGAACCACGAAGTCGCCCGGGGCGAGCTCGCGTAGATCCTCGAGGAAGCGCTGCTGCTGTCGGCGTGACCGCGGTTTTGCGCGAGTCTGTCGAACGCGCGTGCCGAAGATTTCTTCCTCGGTGACGTAAGCAAGCCCCTCCGTCCACAGGATGAATCCGTCCCGGAGCTCCCCGAGCGCGGCGTCGCTCATGATCCGTGGTGAGACATCGTAGGTGCGCAGTAGATCGGCCAAGCGGTCGAGCTGATGTTGCGTGCGGCCCACCAAAACGACCCGCAGACCGTCCTCCGTCCAGCGCGCCAAGCGATCGGCCAGCGGCCCGAGGGTGCGGTCTCCGCGTCCCTTCTGCGCACGAAGCTCCGTGATGAGCGCATCCTGTCCGGATGCACCGACCCGAAGCAGCTCGCTTGCCGAAGGCGAAAACGCCGCTGCGATTGGACTCTCGTCTTCCGCGGCCGCGCCATGTACGGCCAGACGATGGGCGACGACGGGCGTCCGCGACACCAGTCGATCGGCGAGATCGTCTTGGCCGAGGTAATAGGCGGAAAGCGCGAAAGTCGGGCGATCTCCGCGCGCTGCGTGCTCGTCTTTTGCGTGTCGCAGCTCCGAAACGATCGAATCGGCGATACTGATGGGGTCGTCGAGGACGAATCGCGCATCGTCCGGGAGGTAGTCCAACAACGTGTCGAGGCTTTCGAAATACGCGGGAAGCAATGCGTTGGAGACCAGTGCACCTGAGCCTCGGTCGAGCTCGGCGATCAGCTCGCGGGCCCGAACGGTAGGCATGTTCATTTCGTCGCAGAGCTCGCGAACCACGGCTTTCGCACGCGCGATGGCAGCCGGATCGTCGGGCACCTCGCGCGCGGAGGCGAGCTCGATAGCGTCGGTTTCTCCGGTCGACTTCTGGTCGTCGGGATCGAATTCCCGCAAACGATGGATTCGATCGTCATCGAGCTCGATCCGCACGGGACTCCCGGCGTCCGGACCGAACACGTCGATCAGCGCCCCTCGCGCCGAAAACGTCCCGCGGTCTTCGACCATCGGCACACGGAGGTAGCCGAGCTCCGAAAGCCGGCGGACGAGGGCGTCGCGGTCCACCCGAGCGCCGACCTCGACCACCAATCGTCCCGAGCGGATGTAGCCCGCAGGTGGAAGCCGGCGAAGAAGCGCCGCCGCGGGTACGACGAGCGCACGCCACGGCTTTTCTTCGGCGAGCTGGGCCAGGACGGCCATTCGTTGCATTTCGGCATGCCGGTCGGGCACGACGTCGAGCAGCGGGCTCGTGTCCTGCGCCGCGAAGAGAAGCACCCCGCCGTTTTCCGCGCCGAGCAAGAAGCGAAGGTTTGCCTCGTGCCGATAGGCTTCTTCCTGGCCTGCCGCGACGACGACGAAGCGCCGGTCCGGGTTGCTCTTGGCGGCGGTGGTGATTGCCCAGTCCAGTGCGCCGGTGGGCGTCGATGCGACGTCCACCCGCTCTTCCGAAGCAAGCGCATCGACCAGATCTCGGATCGATGCGTTCGCGTCCTGCAGTGCCGCTTCAAGCGACATCGGGCTGCTTGCGCATGACCTTGCGAAGGCGCTGCGCGAGCCACGGAGGCGTGACCACCGTGCTCGCCATGACCATCAGAACGATCGCGGCGTACACCCCGGCAGCGATGAGGGGCTTGCCCTCGAACTGAATGCCCGCTCCGACGTTGGCGAAGATCAAACCCACCTCGCCACGCGGAACCATGCCAATACCGACGGTGAGCCTGTCCGCGGTCTTGCCTCGCACTCCGAGCCCCGACACGAGCTTGCCGACGATGGCGACCACGGTGAGTGTGCTGGCGAGAATGAGCGGCTCCATTCCGATCCCGCCGAGCTGAACCATCATGCCCGTGCGAACGAAGAAAATTGGGGCCATCACCGCGACGATCGGCCCGATGATCTCGGTGAGATCGTGCGCCGAAGCGCGGCCAAAGGGCTTCACGTGCACCTCGTCGAGAATCAGACCCGCGGCAAATGCGCCCACGATCGGTGCGAGCCCCGCAGCGCCCGAAACGCCTGCAAGCAGAAGACAGAGGCCGATCGCCACCGCCGCGAGAACGTCGGGGGTGCGAAGCTTGGAGGCCACGCGAAAGACGCCGGGCATCACGTATGCGCCGAGCAGGAGCGCTCCGACTAGAAAGCCTGCCGCAAGGCCGATGATCCTGCTGAGATCGACGGGCCCCGGAACCGCGCCGAACTCGGCGATGCTGGCCACGACCGCGAGCACGATCAAGCCGAGCACGTCGTCGATCACCGCGGCGCCGAGAATGACGCGTGTCTCGGGACGGGCCATCGCGTCGAGGTCCTTGAGGACTCGCGCGGTGATGCCGACGCTGGTGGCGCACAGCGTCGCGCCGATGAAGAGGTGCAACGAGAAGGGCGCGGTCGGAATCAGCCAGAAGCTCACCCCGTACCCGAGCGTCATCGGCGCCACGACCCCGATGATCGCCACGAGCCCCGACGTCGGGGCCACCGCGCGCATCTCGGTCAAGGTCGACTCCAACCCGACCTCGAAGAGGAGCAACACGACGCCGAGCTCTGCCAGGAACTCCACCGGCACGAGCTCGGCGGCACCGTGAAACGTTTCGAGCCCGACCAGGTGCAGGTTGCCGAGCAAGATGCCCACACACAGCTCGCCGAGGACCGCGGGCTGATTGAGCCTCACGGCGATTTCGCCCCCGAGCTTCGCAGCGAGGATCATGCCGGCGAGAATCAGCCAGACCTCGTAGCTGAGGCCGTGCTCACCGCCACTCGCCAAGGCCGTGGCGGGGACCGCCGCGAACAGGGCAAACAGCACGGAAAAGCGTCCCGGTCTGCGGCGCATCGCGGCGGCACCATAGAGACGCGAGCACCTTCGGGCAAGGCACGGGTCGATCGATCGTCGTGAGCGTCACAATCGAGTGAATAACCATTCAGTCCCCCGCGGCGCGCCAGTACGCCTTGACCCGCTCGGCAGCGCGCCGGTATGGTCACCCGCGTGACATCCGAGTCTGATCCGAAAGATGGTGAGGATCCGACGAAGGACGACCGCGGGGGGAAGGTGGACTCCGACGACGGCCCCAGGGTCAGCCGGATGCGTATCGGCGAAGAGGACATCCTCGTTCTCAGCGTTCCCCTTCCAAAGCTTCGTTACCCCGAAGGGACCACGTCGGCGGAGCGCGAAATCATCGATGCCGTCCTGCAGGGACTGACGGTGAAGGAGATCGCGGAGCAGCGGGGCGCGTCCCTGCGAACGGTGACCACCCAACTTGGGACCATCTTCCGCAAAGCCGGCGTGAACTCACAGGCCGAGCTCATCGCGATGATGACCGAGGGCGACACGGGCGATTAAAAGTCGACGCGGCCGGTCAGCCCGTTTCCGACCGGCCGCGTCGTACCCAACCTGTGAAGGTCAGGCGAATGGCTGAGCGCACGATGATCTCGGCCTGCTAGCCTGAGCTATCCATACGCCGCTTTTGCGCCCTGATCTATACGTAATTATTCGCGTCGTGTACGTATTTCTTCGGTGCAGCGCGCGAATAATTTGCGATCGCGCATCGCCTGTTCAGCTCGCGCGTTACGCTCGGGCGAGCGCTGTAATGAAAGCGGCGAGTCCTGGCCACGGCATGCCCGGGGGTAGGTTGACGATCGGCTGCTCCATCCCGAGCTCGCGTCGCCGCGCGAGCTCCCGCCGGCAATGAAGCGGATCTCCCGCGATCGTCAGCGCCTCGATCATGTCGTCGGTGACGGCTTCTGCGGCCATCTTCCGGGTCGCCTTGTCGCGGTAGAGGCGCTCGATCTCGTTGCACTCCTCCACGTATCCAAACCCGCTCAGTAGCGCTTTGTAGTATTCGCCCATCCCGCCGACGTAGAAGGCGATGATGTCGCGTGCCTTTTGCGACGCGCGCTTGCCCGGAATGGGAATCACGGTAGTGAAGGGTGCGGTCACGATCTCGCTCGGGTCCCGCCCCGCCTTGGCTGCACCTTCGGCGATCCATTCACGACCGTCGGAAAGCCGGTTGTAAGGCCAGAAAATCGGCATCCACCCGTCCGCCATCTCGCCGATGCTCGCGATCGATTTGTGCTTGAGGGCTGCGACGTAGATCGGAATTCGGCGCCGCGTCGGCTCGAAGTCCAACGTGAACGGCCGGTATTGCCGAAGCTTCGTATCGGCTTCGCTGAGCGGGCGCCTCTCGAGCATCGTGCGGACCACGCGAATGACGTCCCTGATCTGCGTCAGGGGCTTTTCGAAGTCGCGGCCATGAAGCCCTTCGATGACGTTTTTGCCGCTCGTCCCGATTCCGAGGATGAGGCGACCGCCGCTGATCTCGTCGAGGGTCGCGGCCTGCATGGCAATGAGCGCGGGCGAGCGGCTGAACACGTTGATGATGCCGGTGGCGATCTTGATTCGCTTCGTCTTGAGGGCGATCTCCGTGAGCAGCGAGAACACCTCGTACCCCCACACCTCGGGCAGCCAGAACGAGTCGTACCCCAAGCGGTCCGCCAGCACCGCTGCTTTGACGAACGTCTTTCGGTCGTAGTCCCGCCAGAATGCGACCAACCCCGTCGATTGCTTGTTCAGCATCCGCTCTCCTATTCTCCCCGGAAACGAGGCTTCCTTTTGCCCAAGAACGCTCGCACTCCCTCTTTGAAGTCCTCGCTTTGGTAGCAACGCTCGATCGATTGCTGGATGCGCGCGGTATCACGCTCGTTTTCCAGCTTCGTGAGCTCCTGCAAAGTGATTTTCGCGCTTCGCACGGTGAGAGGGGCGTTGTCTGCGATCGAGTGGGCGAGCACGTCCACGTTCCCGTCCAAGGCATCTTTTGCGAACACTTCGTTGACGAGCCCGATGCGGCGCGCTTCGGCCGCATCGACGCGTCGGCCGGTGAAGAGCAGGTCGGCCGTCGGAGAGAACCCCACGACCCGGATGAGAGCTCGGATGCCTGTGGTGTGGTAGCCGAGGCCGAGGCGTGCGGGGGGCACGGCAAAACGGGCGTCGTCCGCGGCATAGCGAAGGTCGGCAGTCAGCGCGAGCGCCGCACCGCCTCCGATGCAAAACCCGTGTATGGCCGCGATGAGCGGTTTTTCGAGACCTCGGAGAGCGGCGAAGGCGCGCGCGGTCATCGCATCGTAACTGGGTCCGGCATTGCCGGTCCGCGTCCGCTCGAATTCGGAGATGTCCGCGCCGGAGACGAACGCTTCTCGCCCTGCACCCCGCATCACGACGACACGGATGCGCGAGTCGTCCTGTAATGTCTGGACGGCTCCGGGAATGGCCTCCCACATGTCCACGGTGATCGCGTTTCGTCTTTCCGCGTGGTCGAAGACGAGGTGTGCAATTGCCCCATCTCGTTCGATCTTCACGTCGCCGCTCATCTGGCGCGAGCCTAGCAGCAAACCTCGGTAGCCTCGACTCGCTCCTCGCTCGTGCGACTCGGTGCTCCGGCCATCGAGGCTAAAGCATGCGGTTGATGACGGCCTTGCGGCGAATCTCCTTCAGGAAGACGCGTTCCTGTCTTTGCATCGCTGCATCGAGCATCTCTCGGTAGAGCTCGTCTTTCATCTCGTCGTATGAGGGGAAATCGGAGCCGACCTGCCGGTCCGCGAGGAAGAACAGGTGAAACCCGTTGCTACCCCGTACCGGTTGGCTGATTTCGCCCGCACGCAGCGGGAGGAGCGCCTTTTCGAGCTGTTCGGGGAGGTCGCCTTCGGAAAGCCAGCCGAGGTCGCCGCCGCCGAGCTCGTCTGCCCGCGCGGCGAAGTTTTCAGGCGTCAGCGTGGCTCGAATGTCTTCGGCTCTTCGTCTAACGGCCGCCACTTGGGTCGCCGATGCCGCCGACTCGACCGGCACCATGATGTGCGAAACTCGGAAACGGAGCTCTTTGCCTTCGCCGCGGGCGCGCTCCTCGTAACGAGCCCGAACCTCCTCTTCGGTGATGTTGACGCGCGAGCGGACGCGCTCGTTCACCACCTTCAGACGAATGAGCTGCCGTTTCAAGTCCTGCCGGTACTGCGCCTCCGAGATCCCTTGGGCCTCGAGCGCCTGCTTGTACTGATCGTCGGTCATGTTGTTCTGCAATCGAAGATTCTCGATGGCGCCGTCGATGTCGGCGTTGGTCACGCGAATTCCAGTCGATGCAGCGAGCTGCCGAATCAGCTTGTCGTCGATCAGAAAAGTCAAAAGCTCTTCGTAGAGCTCTTTCAGGCGCGACATGCGCTCGGTTTCGGTCGTGGCTTCGGCGACCTGTGGCAAGAACGGGACCGCCCGCTTGCGTAGGTCGCTCAGGAAGATCGCCTGATTGTTGACCGTGGCGACGACGCGCTCGACGACATCGGCACGTGCGCCCGCGCTGGCCGCGAGGAAACACAACACCACTGCGACGATGGGACGAGCCTTCATCGTGTCTTCGGTAGCTCGGGAACGTCGACTCGGACCTCGCGCAGCGCATCGTAGTCGACCTCGACTTCGACCTCGCTGCGGAGCCGCTCGGTCAGCGCTTCCATGGCCGCGTCCTTGCGCTCACGGGTGAGCTTGTGGCGGATTGCACGCTTGGCTTGCTCGAGCGTACGGTTGAGCGCGGCGCGCCTGCCGGTCAGCATGATCACGTGGTACCCGTCGGCATCTTCGACCAGCTCAGGGTACACGGTCCCGACCTTCGTGAGCGAAAACGCCGCGTCACGGATCGCCTTGGACGGCGGGCCTTCTCCCTCCGCCTCGAAGAACTGAAGATCGCCGCCGTCCTTGTTGGTCTTTTCATCCTCCGACACCTCCCGCGCCAGCTTTCGGAAGCCTGCCAGATCGGTCTTCTTGGCTTTCGCGAGGATGGTCACGGCCCGCGTCCGCTCCTTGATGAGAATGTGGCTCGCACGCGCCTGCTCCGGGCGGTTGAACTCGGTCGGATTTTCGTCGTACTCGGCTTGCACCTCGGCATCGGTGATTGCTTTTTCGGCAAGCGGCTCGTCGACCTCTTGCTTGATGAGCTGCTGAATCATGGCGTTACGTCGCGCGCGCACGATTTGCGGATCCTCGGCGTAGCCGCGCCGTTTTGCCTCGTACACGAGTAGCTCGAAGCGGATCAGATTGTCGAGGAACTCGCGCCGCCGCTCGGGGCTTTCAAAACGAGCCCGAAGATAGGGCGACTGCGATGCGAGGCGCTCGGCGAACTCGCCAACGGTGATCGTTCGATCCCCGACCTTGGCGAGCACCTCGTTGGCCTCTGCTTCACTCAAGCCGTGTTTCGGCCACTCCTGCGGCTCGTCGGAAGGCTCGTCCGCTTTCTTCGAGCAGCCCGCCACGGCGACCCAAAGTGCGGTGATGACGGCGAACCTCAAAAGCATCGTCAGCCGGGTAGCATATACCGCATGCGCGGCAACGGGCCAGAGATCAGCCCCGCTCGCGGTCTGCGAGAACTTCGCGCACCTTGTCGGCGAGGTCCTCCAGCTCGAACGGCTTGTCGAGGAACCCGTCTGCGCCGTAAAGCGGCGACGTCATTTCGTTCAGGCGCTCCCCGATGCCGGTCAACATGATGACCCCGGTCCCGCCGAGCGAATCGTCCTCGCGAATCGCGCGGCAGACCTCCCAGCCGCTCATCCCGGGCATCATCACGTCGAGGACGACCACGTTTGGCTTCTCGCGACGCGTCAGCCGAAGCGCTTCCTCGCCGTCGGATGCCTCGACGATCTCGGCTGGTAGGGAGCTCAAGTGCCTCGCGACGAGCGCCAGTATTTCCAAGTCATCGTCTGCGACTAGGATCTTGGTCGACGAAGCGGCGATCATCGTTTCCTCGTTGGGGGTTTTTCCCCCGCGGGCCGCATCCTCGGCTTGTTGTCGGGGGTTGTCAATGCAGACCGTCGATTTGACCGACAGCCGATGCGGGTGTCCAGCCTTCCACGCGACCAACCACGCGCAATTTCACGAAATCGCGATCGCGAGCGACGATCTGACCGCGATCGCCTGCACGCGCGTGAGCCCTCGGTCGCGCCCTCGGATCGGGGCCTTCCCGCAGGACGACACGGTCGTCGAGCGCGACGGCGCGCGGGCCGTCTCTCAAGAGCCCGGCCTTGACGCCGAGACCGAACGCACAGAAGACGAGCAGAGACCCGGACGTCGCCAGCAAAATGGCAAGCCAGCGATTTCTCTGGCGCCCGAGCGACGCCCACCCGAGCGCTGCGAAGAAGAGGGCGTTCACCACGAGAAGGCCGATCGCCAGACCGTCCTCCGTGAAGCGCGCGTAGACCGCATCGCTGATCGAGTCGCTTCGCTGAATCGTCGCTTCTCCTTCTGCTTCGGCGCGACGCTCCTCGAGGGTCCTTTCCGCATTGCGAAGGCCCTCCGATATCTTGTCGTCATTGGGCCGCAACGTGAGCGCTCTCTCGTAGTTCAGGATTGCTCGCGCATAGTCGCCGGACTGGGCGTACACGGTCGCCAAGTTGAAGTACACGTCGGGATCGTGAACGCCTGCATCGGTCAGCTTGCGGTAGTTGTCGATGGCGCCCGCGTGATCGCCTCGTGTCGCCGCGACGTTGGCGAGCTCGAAGATGTCGGTGAGAGACGAGCTCCCCGCGGCTTGCGCGCGACCTGAGAGTCCCGACCCCGCAACCGCGACGAACAAGATCAGTGCGCCGAGATGGGCGCGCATCACGCAGATCTCCGAAAACGGCGGAGCCGCTCGATGATTGCGACGCTTCGCGCGAGGCAGCGCTCCATCTCTTCGCGGTTCACGCCAGAGGCGGCAAAGCGTGCGAAGTCGGCGCCCTCGAGCTCGTTGATGACCCGGCTGACCAGATCGTCGTCGAAGCCCTCGTCGACGAGGCGTTTGCGGAGGTCTGCGTGAGGCATCGCGCCGACCGGCTCACCAAGCGCGGCGTCCAGAGCGTGCGTGAGCGATGCTACGATTCGATCGTAGAACGACCGCGGGTCTCCATCCTCGAGGGCGGCTTGTGCGCTGCGGACGAGCTGTCGCTGAACCGAGCCCGCCGTTTGGCTTCGCCGCTCCCGCCGACGAGCGAATCCGACGCCGAGAAGCAGGACGGCAAACGCGATCGGCGGGAATACCAGCACCCATGCGAACCACGGGCGCTCGCGGACGGGCGTGGAGCTGCGAGTGAGCGCGCTATACATCCGAATGGGCCCAAACTTGGCGGCCGCGGGCCTGCGGGTCTCGACCGGCTCGATGACGGAGGGGGCCGGTTTGGCCACTCCGCTGGCCTCGAAGGTGAGCTCGGCCGTGACCGAGGATCCGTACTTGCCCGTCTCGGGGTCGAAGAAGTGAAGCTCGATCGGTGGAATCGTGTGCTTGCCGGGCGTCTCCGCGATCAAAATCCACTCCCAAGAGCGCTCGCCGCTGACGATGCTGCCCTCGAACCGCTGCTCGTCGCGGATCGCAGGCTGAAGAGCGCGCACGCCTGCGATCGGGGGCAGCTCGATGCGGAGATCCTGCACGTTGCCCCTGCCCGTCGCTTGGGCACGCAGCGTGACGGCATCTCCCGTGCGGACCGCTCGGCGATCCAGCGTGGCGCGAAGCTCGTAGCTCCCGACCACCGCGCTCGGCGGACCCGGTCGAGGCAGCGGCTTCACCTGGACGGTGACCGGCACCCCGACTCGCTGGATTCGCTGCGGCGTATCGAACAGGCTCGCGCCGCCGACATCAAACGACACCTTGGGCGGACCGATGACCAGCTCGCCGGTCCGTTGCGGGAACGCCGCAGACCGCTGAAGCAGATACGCGCGATAGTTCTGACCGCGCACGGCGACGGTCGTGGCCTGCAGGCTGGTGATTTGATGGTCGTGCACCCAAAAACCGTCCATGGCCGGCTTGCTCGGCATGACCGAGTGCGGGGAAAGACGAAGCCGGGTGTAGAGATAGACCGTGACGTCGAGCTGTTGGCCGACATACACTTCCTTGGGCTCGATGACGGTTCGCAAGAAGGCGCGTGTGTCGTATTCGGCGCCCGTGAGCCCGTCGTCCACGGCGCCGCCCGGCGCTTGGTTCGGGTCCGTGGGTCGGCCGGCCACGCCCGCGCCTCCTCGAACGACGATCGTGAGCGGCGCGCTCTTGTACGTCTTCCCGTCGACCCTGGCCGTCGCCGGCTGGAACGTGTAGGTCCCTGGTGTCGTAGCCCGCAACAGGTAGATCTCTGCGAGGCTCGATTCCATTTGCACACCTGAGCCGAAGCCGAAGCTGAACTGCATTGGTCGCACGGTTTGATGCGAGAGGATGTCGAGCTCCGGGTATTTCTTGAGGTCGCCGAGGTCGAGGCCCTCGATGCCGCCGCCGCGCGTGCGCACGCGGACCTCGAGCTGCAGCGTGTCTCCCACGCTGACTTCGGTTGGCGAGGCCTTCAGCGTCACGGACACTTCGGGTTCCGCCCTTGCGGGGGAGGCCCAGGGCAGGGCGCAAATCACGATCGCGAGGAAAAGCGGCCGCATCACCAGTCTTTCTCCGGTGGGCGTCGGCCCGCGCTCCGCCGTCGCGCGCGCTCGAGGGGGAGGTTCTGCTCGTTCTGCTCGAGTGCGTCGAGAAAACGCTCGACGTCGTCCGGTGCCATTGGCGGAGGCTGAGAGTCCGCTTGCTGTTCGCTTTGCGTCTCGCGCTCCTGGTCCTGTTGCCGTTCCTGTTCTTGCTGCTGGCTCTGCTCTTGCTCTTGTTGCTGTTCTTGCTCTTGCTGCTGTTCTTGCTCTTGCTGCTGTTCTTGCTCTTGCTGCTGTTCCTGCTCTTGCTGCTGTTCCTGCTCTTGCTGTTGGTCTTGCTCTTGCTGTTGGTCTTGCTGTTGCTGTTGGTCTTGCTGTTGTTGCTGCTGCTTCTCCTCCTGCTCCCGGATTCGTTGCAGCGCATATTCGAGATTCCAGGCGGCGTTGCGTTCTCCGGGCCGAACGCGAAGCGCGCGTTTGAAGGCGTCGGCGGCCTCGCGAAAGTGCGCGGAGGCCTCCTCGTGCGACTCCTGCTCGGCCAGCGAATCCCCTTCTCTCGCGTACGCGATGCCGAGGTCGTAGTACGCATCCGCGCGCACGTTCGGAGAGGCCGAGGGGTCGGCTGCCGCCAGGAACGCTTCCTTGGCCTGCTCGGTGAGGTCCTGGCCGAGAAGCGCGAGGCCTCGGTTCAACTGCACGCCGCGCTCCTCGGGGAGCTCTTTCGCCGCTTCGTCGTACGCTTCGAGCGCAGGCCCGTACTGCTCCTCCGCCATGAGCGCATTGCCCTTCTTGACGTTTGGGTTTTCCGCGCGAAGCGGGCTCCACGCCTGCGCGGTCGACGGTGAGGCGACGACGATGGCAGCGGACGCGAGTATGTGGAGGCAATTCATGCTTGCCTCCGCCGCCTCCGCACCACCCACGCTTCGGGCAAAATCGACTCGAGCACGATCAGCAGAAACGCCGGCAGCAGCGCGAGTACGAAGCGGTTTTCGTGCACCGTCACCCGGCGCGCTTTTTGTTCGGACGCCTGAAGCTTGGCGAGCTCCGCGCGGATCGCGCGCACGCCGACCGTTCCCTCCTCGGCTCTGACGTACTCGCCCCCCGTGATCGACGCGATTTCTTTCAAGGTGTTTTCGTTCTCGGGGCTTAGCGAGGTCATGACCACACGCCCGGCGGAGTCCTTGATGTGCCCCGTGAGCGTGCCGTCTGCAGTGTATCGCGGAATCGGCTCGCCGCGTCCCGAGCCGATGCCGACCGCGTAAACCTGAATTCCAGAAGCGCTCAGCTCCTCCGCAGCGGCGAGCGGGTCGCCTTCATGGTCCTCGCCATCGGTCAGCAAGATGACCACCTTGGCTCGTCGGTCGGGGCTGCTTTGGTCGCCGCGCCCCTCGTTCGAGCTCTCGATCAGCCTTTTCGACGCGATCAGCGCCTTCCCAATCGCGGTTCCGCCGACCGGCATGTCCATCGGGCCGAGGTCACGAAGGAAGAGCCGCACCGCCGAATAGTCGACGGTCATCGGAAAGGCCATCGCATCGCCGGCAAACGCCACCAGACCTACGCGGTCGCCGTCGAGCTCGTCTAGCAGACGCTCGAGCTCCGCCTTGGCACGCTTGATGCGGCTCGGGTGCACGTCCTGGGCCAGCATGCTCTTCGAGAAATCGAGGGCGATGACGATATCGATGCCGCGCTTACTGAGCACGCGAGTGCGGCTTCCGTATTGCGGTCCTGCAAAGGCCACGATCACCAGCGCTGCGCCGACCAGCATCAACAACCCCCGAGTGGCACGCCACCACTCCGCTCGGCCCACGATCAAGGCATCGACGGTGGCCCTTCTGCCGAACGCCTCGGTGGCCCGTTTCCGTCGAGCCGCGTTCCATACGAGCGCCAGCACGACCAGCGGAAGCGCTCCGAGAAGCCAAAGCACCTGCGGGTCGGCCCAAGTCACGGCCACCTCCTGAGCCACAGCAGCACCAACAGCTCGACGAGCAGAAAGATCAGTGCCGGTCCCACGAACGCGGGGAAGAGCTCCGTGTACACTCGCCCGGCATCTTCGATGTCGGTCTTTTCGAGCTGATCGAGGATCTGGTGGAAGCTGAGCTCGAGAGCCTCGCGATCGCTGACCAGGAAGAACTCACCGCCCGTCTGCTCCGCCATCGACGCGAGCAGCTCCGGGTTCACGGGGTAGTTCCCGGTGCCGAAAATCGCGCGCCCAAAGAGGCCCGTTCCGCGCTGCACCGGGGCGTCATCGGTGGCGCCCATCAAAATCGGGTAGATCTTCACACCCATGGTGCTGGCGAGCTCGGCCGCCTGCGAGGGCGACACGTTGCCCGCGTTCGATTCCCCATCGGTAAGCAGGATCAGCACCTTGCTCTTCGCGCGCGACCGCTTCAACCGATTGAGACCGACACCGACGGCGTTGCCAATCGCGGTGCCGCGGCCGTCGATCTGATCGAGCTGGAGCCCACGAAGCGCGGTCCGCAGCGCCTCACGGTCGGTCGTCAGGGGCAACAGGGTGTACGCGTCTCTTCCAAACACCACCGCGCCGATGCGATCGTTCGGGCGGCGATTGATGAAATCGCGCACGACGGACTTCGTGGCGCGGAAGCGGGTCGGCCGAATGTCCGAGGCCTCCATCGAGCGTGACATGTCGAGCGTGAGGATGATCTCGATGCCGCTCACATCCGCCGTGTCCCGCGCATGGATGCTTTGCGGCCCGGCCAGCCCCACGACCAATAGCGCGAGCGCCACGGTCCGGAGGGCGCTCGGCAGGTCCCTGAGTCGATTGCGCCAGCTCCGTTCCGTCGTGCGAAGGGCCGCTGCGCGACTGAACTGAAGCCGCGGCCGCGACGCGCGCTGCACCCACACCCGGCTCAGCCAGGCGAGTGGAACGGCCAGCAGAAGGAGACCGGCCCACGGCCGCTCGAAGCGGAGCTGCTCGTCGGTGATCAAGAGGTGATAGCGCGACTCCAGGTATCGCAGGCTCACCACGAAGCCGACGAACGCAGCGACGAACAGCCAGCCCACCGCCCACGCTTGCTTGCCCGGGCGCGTCACGCGGCCCGTCCTTCCTGCACGGTGGCGCTGGGGCGCGTTTGTTGGACCAGCGTCAGGGCGTCTTGGATCAGAGCCTGCGAGGCCTCGTCGGCCAAGGAGGCTCGGGCAAACTTCACGAGATCACACTGGCTCAGAAAGGCCACCGGTGCCTCCGGCGCGACTCCAAGCGACTCGGCGCGCTTCAGCCTCTCGGCGATTTCATCGGTGGTGCTTTCTAGCCCGTGAAAGCCGAACCGGTGCCCGAGGTAGGCCCGAATCGAGTCGCTGACCGCGTCGACCCAAGCCTCCGTTCGGCCCTCCGCGATCGCCGCGGCCCGAGCGCGCTCGAGCTCTCGAAGCTCTGCAAACGCGGTTTCCCAAGGGGGAGGGGGCGGCGGTGGCGCTGGCACCGGTCGATCCCGCTTTCTCCACCATCGCATGAAAAGCCATGCGAGCAGCGCGCCGAGGGCCGCCGCGAGCAGCGCGCCGAGCGCGAACAAGAGCCGGTAGTCGTCTTGCGCGACCTTCACGGGCTTCGACGGCGGCTTGAGCTGGGGGTCGGGCTCGTTGGCGAGCACCGACAGCACGTCGATCGTTGCCGGGTTCGAGCGAAGCTCGATCAGCTCGCCGGCCTCGGAAGTGATGCGGACTTCGATCGGGCCGAGCTCGTGCGTGCCGACCTCGAAGCACAGGAGCTCGAGCGCGAAGGTGAACGTTTTCGATGAGCCGTCGCGCGATGGTTCGATGGCGACGTCCTTGCGAATGATCTCGAAGGGCTCGAGCGGCTGCGCAGGCACCGCCGCGTCGTCCGTGGCCGCAGCCGTCACCGTGAGAATGACTTCGATCGCATCGCCCAACGTCGTCTCGACGGGTGCATCGAGCGCGACCGATCGCTGCTGAGCGAGCGCCGTGGCCGGCGCGAGCGTCATCCACAGCACCATGGGGGCCAGGCGTCTCACCGGTAGCCCGTGAGCCGCCGTTGCCGCAGGCGAAAAAGCTCGGCAAGCGGTCGGACGAAGTCGCGATCCGTGCTCACCGTGACGTGATCGAGCTGCAGGCGTCGAAAGAGGTGCTCGCGCGCCGCCCTCTGCCGCTGCGCCTCGCGAGCGTATTCGGCGCGGACGTCTAGACTGGACGTGTCGACTTCGACGAGCTCGCCCGTTTCGAGGTCTTCGACCAGCGCGAAGCCGATGTCTGCAAGCTCGTCCTCCCGCGGATCCACGATTCGAATCGGGATGACGTCGTGCTTGGCCGACACCACTTTCAGCTGTTTCTCGTAGTGGTCCGCGATGAAGTCGCTAATCAGAAACGCGACCGTCCGGCGCTTGCCGATGCCACCCAGCAAGTCGAGCGCGACGGCGAGGTCGGTTCCTTCGCCCTCCGGCTTTGCGTTGAGAATCTCGGTCACGACGCGCATCACGTGCGAGCGGCCCTTCTTCGGGGGAACGAAGCGCTCGACCCGGTCAGTAAACAGGATCAGGCCCACCCGGTCGTTGTTCTTGATCGCGCTGAACGCGAGGAGCGCCGCCACCTCGGCCACGGTTTCGATCTTCGGCTTCTCGACGGAACCGAATCGCTCACTCGCGGACAGGTCGACGAGCAGAATCACGGTCATCTCGCGCTCTTCGGTGAACACCTTCACGTAGGTGTCGTTCATTCTCGCGCTCACGTTCCAGTCGATGAAACGTACGTCGTCGCCTGGCTGGTACTGACGGACCTCGCTGAACGCCATCCCGCGACCCTTGAAGACCGAGTGGTAGCTGCCCGCGAGCTGGTCGTTGGCCAAGCGGGACGTGTAGATCTCGATCTTTTTTAGTTTCTTGACGAGCTCGCGGGGAATCACGACGGGCCTCGGCTACGGCACCTCGACCGTTTCAAAGATGCGACGGACGATTTGATCGCTGGTGATCTCCTCGGCCTCCGCCTCGTACGACCGAATGATCCTGTGGCGAAGCACATCGGGCCCGATCGCTTTGATGTCCTCTGGAGTGACGTAGCCGCGATGCCGCATGAACGCATGGGCACGCGCCGCGACGTTGAGCGCGATCGACGCGCGCGGCGAGGCCCCGTGGGCAATCATGTCGGTCAGGTCGCCCAAGCCCACCCGGACCGGGTGACGCGTCGCCGTGACGACCTGCACGATGTAGTCCTTGATCTTCGGGTCGATGTACACGTGGCCGACCGTCTTGCGTGCGTCGAGGAGCTTCGACGTGGTCGTGACCTGGTGCACGTCCATCCCCGCGCCGGCATCCCTTCCGAGCAGGAGGTGATCGGAGATCTGATCCCTGATCTTCCGCTCCTCGTCCTGCGTGGGGTAGTCCACTCGAACCTGGAGCATGAAGCGGTCGACCTGCGCCTCGGCGAGGGGGTAGGTGCCCTCCTGCTCGATCGGGTTCTGGGTGGCCATCACCATGAACGGCTGGTCGAGCGCGTGAGTCGTGTCCCCGATCGTGACCTGGAGCTCCTGCATCGCCTCGAGCAGCGCGCTCTGCACCTTGGCCGGCGCACGGTTGATCTCGTCGGCGAGGACGAGATTGGCGAAGATCGGCCCCTTTTTGGCCGTGAACTCGCCGCGCTGCTGATTGTAGATGACGGTGCCGATGACGTCGGCCGGCAAGAGGTCCGGGGTGAACTGGATGCGCTGAAACTTGGCCGCAATCGTCTTGCAGATCGTGTTCACCGTGAGCGTCTTGGCGAGCCCGGGGACGCCTTCCAACAGGATGTGCCCACCGGTCAGGAGACCGATGAGGATCCGCTCGATCATCACGTCCTGACCGACGACGACCTTGTGGACCTCGTGGAGAATCGTATCGATGAAAGCGCTTTCGCGCTGAACCATTTCGTTGATCGCACGGACGTCGTTCGACATGGGTTTTCCTCGGCCCGACGAGCTAGCACGCCGATCCACCCCTCACCAACAACCACCAACCCTCCCTTATTCGAAACAAAAGAGGGGACAGTCCCCTTTTTGGCGCGATTAAGTGCTCTTGCCCCCGTCTCCTGCCGTGCCCAGGATACGCCCCATGTCCGACCCGGTCTCCCGAGCCCTTTTCGCCCGCGCCACCAAGGTCATCCCCGGTGGCGTCAACTCCCCCGTTCGGGCATTTCGTGCCGTGGGCGGGGAGCCCGTCTTCATCAAGGAAGCGCACGGCCCCATGCTCGTCGGCGCGGACGGCACCGAATACGTCGACTACATCGGCTCATGGGGCCCGATGATCCTCGGCCACGCTCACCCCGACGTCGTTGCTGCGATTCAGCACCAAGTCCAAAAGGGCACCAGCTACGGCGCCCCGACCGAGGCCGAAATCACGATGGCCGAGCGGATCCGCGATGCGGTCCCTTCAATGGAAATGTCGCGCCTCGTCTCGAGCGGCACCGAAGCCACCATGGGCGCGCTCCGTGTGGCGCGCGGCTACACCGGCCGGGACTTGATCGTGAAATGCATCGGCGGCTACCACGGCGGCGCCGACTACCTGCTCGTCAAAGGCGGCAGCGGGCTGGCCACGCTCGGCGAGCCCGACAGCGCGGGCGTGCCCGCGGCGATTGCTGGCACCACCCTCGTCGTGCCTTACAACGATGCCTACGCGCTCGAGAAGATCTTCGCCGAGCACGGCCGCGACATCGCCGCGGTTATCTTCGAGCCGATCGCCGGCAACATGGGCTGTATTCCGCCCGACCAGGATTGGCTGACCGCGCTCCGCACGCAGACCCAGGAGCACGGTGCGCTTCTGATCTGCGACGAGGTCATGACCGGCTTCCGCGTCGCCTGGGGAGGGGCGCAGGCCCTCTACGACATTCGGCCCGATCTCACGTGCCTCGGCAAGATCATCGGTGGCGGACTCCCCGTCGGCGCATACGGGGGCCGGCGCGACGTCATGGAGAAAGTCGCCCCGGTCGGGCCGGTGTACCAAGCCGGCACGCTGAGCGGTAATCCGCTGGCGGTCGCGGCCGGGCTCGCGACGATCGAGCACCTGCTACGGCCGGGGGTCTACGATGACCTCGAGCACATCGGCGACCAGGTGCAGGCCCTCTTGGTGCAGCATGCGGGCGCGGCCGGCGTCGACATCACCGTCCAGCGGGTCGGCTCGATGGTCACCGCGTTCTTCCGCAGCAAGCCCGTCCGCAACTGGGACGAAGCGTCGGATACCGATCGCGAATCCTTTGCGCGATGGCACGCGGCGCTTCTGGAGCACGGGGTGTACTGGCCCTGCAGCCAGTTTGAAGCCGCCTTCATCTCGCTCGCCCACGACGCCGACGCCCTCGCCAAGACAGGCCGGGCCTTCAAAGCGGCCTTCGAGGCGCTCCAGGCCTAAAAACGGCCGTTTTCACGGGCCGAAGTGGTCCTCCACCAACCTTGACCCTACATGCGCCCATGCTATACGCCGCCCGCTCTTTGGGCGCGGATCCTTGGAACTGTAGGGAAACGATGTGCTGGCGATGCTCCTCAACAAGGAACAACGGGAGCAGCTCAAGCAGCTTGGCAGCCTGTCCACGATCGGCCTCGAGCTCGGCCTCTCGATTGCGCTCGGTTACCTCGGTGGCCGTTGGTTGGACGGAAAGCTCGGCACTGAGCCTTGGCTGCAATGGATCGGCCTCGGCCTTGGGCTTGCCGCAGGGGCTCGCAGCCTCTACAGGGTCGTCCGCCGCGCGCAGCGGATGATGGAAGAAGAAGACGAAGACCAGTGATCGACCGACTCAAGACCCATACTCCACGCTACGTCGCGGCAGCCGCGGGTGCGCTCGCGGCGCTGGCATTCGTGCTCGGAGGTCCCACCGTGGGCGTCGGCGCGGTCGTCGGCGGGGTGTTGGCGACGCTCGACGCCTGGGCGATCACCTGGCTTGCTGGCCGCATCATCGACGGGGCAGGCTTCGTCAGCCGCGGGTTTGCCGCAGCGCTTCTCGGCGCGAAGCTGGTCGTGCTGCTCGCGGTGTGTTGGGCGCTGCTCGCCCGCTGGGGCGTGGATCCGCTCGGTTTTTCGATCGGTCTCGGGGCGCTGGTCCTCGGCATGCTCTACACGGGCTTCGAGCTCTCGGTTCGCGAAGCCGAGGATGCGCGCCACGCGCAAGCTGCGGGGAAGGGGTGAGCCATGCCGCACGGTGAGTCCTGGTTCAGCTTCCTTCCCGGTTATGAGTCGTTGAAGCACTGGGTTTCGGAAACATTTGGTCCGAGCTTCATGGAGCACGACCCAACTCTGAGGGTTCAGCACGTCCTTGCCTACGGTGTGGTCGTGCTCTTCCTGATCGGCGTAGGCGTGTATGTGAGCCGCCGTCTCAAGAATCCCGAGGCCAACATCTTGCCCGAGGGCAAGGTCACGTTTTACGGTTTCATCGAGGCGATCGTCGGCGCGACGTACAGCATGTCGGCCGACCTGATGGGTCCGAAGCCCGCCAAGTACTTCCTGCCCCTGATTGGCGCGTGTGCGCTCGTGATCTTCTTCTCGAACGTCCTTGGTTTGATTCCGGGCTTCCTTCCGCCCACCGACAATCTCAACACGACGTTTGCCATGGCGATGGTGATCTTCGTCGTGACGCACTGGTATGGCATCAAGGAGCACGGCTTCGTGAAGTATTTCGGGCACTTTTTCGGCCCGAAAGTGCCCTGGTGGATCGCTTGGTTCATCAACCCATTGATGTTTTTCATCGAGCTGATCAGCCACGTCGTCCGACCCGTCACGCTGGCGATTCGACTCATGGCCAACATGACTGCCGATCACCTCGTGCTCGGCATCTTCGTTGGGCTGTTTGCAAGCATGGGGCTCGTGCTGCTGCCCGTTCCAGTGGTTTTCTACGTGCTCGGCTGCCTGGTCGTCACGGTCCAGACCTTGGTCTTTTGTCTATTGTCGGTGATCTACATCACCCTCGCCATTCAACACGAAGAAGAACACTAAGTTTCCCTCTCGGAACGAGAGGCTTGAGGAGGCTCCCGAAAATGAAGAAATTGGCTCTGCGACTTGTCAGCTTTGCTGCACCACTCGCTCTCACCGCGACCGCTTTCGCTCAGGAAGGCGGCGACGCCGAGAGCCAGGCCACCGCAATCGCCGGCCGCGCGCTTGCCGCGGGCCTCGGCATCGGCATCGCAGCGTTCGGCTGCGGTATGGGTCAGGGCCGCGCCGCGGCGGCAGCCCTCGAAGGCATTGCCCGCAACCCCAACGCGTCGGGTAAGATCCTCGTCCCGCTGATTCTCGGCTTAGCGCTCATCGAGTCGCTCGCCATTTACGCGCTCGTCATCGCTTTCCAGGTGCAGCCGTAACCCGTATCGCACGCCGGGGCTCGCGGCTTTCCGCGCGCCCTGGCGAGCCGCGACTTCCGGCACCATACTCGAGTTGATGGCGAACGAGCAGGACGCGACCCCACCACTGGAACCAGCCCCGCGCAAAGGGTTGCCTGGCGCGGTGAAGGTCGGTGTCGTGTTCGTCCTGCTCGTCGGCGCGGCCGCGTGGCTGCTCTCGGGCAGCGACAACCCGTTCGTGTACTCGAAGCTCGTTCACGAGGTGATGAGCGAGCCGAGCTCGTTCGAGGGGCGCCGGCTGCGCGTCGAGGGTGAGCTTCGTCAGGGGTCGATCGAGTTTCGCGAAGACCCGTGCGAGTGGCGCTTCGTCCTCCACAAAGAGGGGCGCGAGATGCCGGTGCGCTTCCCGCAGTGCGTCGTGCCCGACACGTTCCGTGACGACATGGGCATTCAGGTTACGGTGCAAGGGGAGCTCGGCGGCGACGGCGTCTTCCTCGCCAATCAGGTGATTCCACGCTGCCCCTCGAAGTACGAGATGCAGCAGCGCATGGAAGCCGGCGAAGAAATGCCCTACGACCCGAACGCCCCGCTCCCGGGTCAAAGCTAACGAAGCAAAAAGCCCGCCTCCACGGGAGACGGGCTCGAGTCGCTCACCGCGAAGCGGCGCCTACTGCTTTTCGATCTGCTCGACGCGCCTTTGGTGGCGCGTTTTTTCGCGCTCCTCGGCCATTTCGATGTTTCGAAGCTGCTTTTCGTGCAGGGCTTTGACGCGCTCGCGCCGCGCTTCGATCTCTTCCATCTGGGCCTCGTGGCGCCTCTTCTCCTGCGCCATCAGGCGCTCTTTGCGAGCGGCTTTGGCAGCCGCCTGCTTTTCCTTTTGCTTGGCCCGATTGGCTTCGGCTTTCGCCTTCTGCTCGGCCTTGCGCGCCTCCGCCTTTGCCTTCGCCGCCTCTTTGCGGGCCTCGGCATCGGACTTCATCGATTCTTTCTTGTCCGCGGCCTTTTCTTTCTTGTCCGCGGCCTTTTCTTTCTTATCGTCCGCCTCTTCTTTCGCCTCTTCGGCCTCGTCCTCGGCTTCTTCCGCCTTCTTCTTGGCCTTGTCGGCTTGCTTCTCGGCCCCGCGCTTCATCTTTTCGTGATGGTCAGCGCTGGCCGTCGGCACGGTTGCCGCCGAAAAGCCAAAGCTCAGCGCGACTGCGATCAACAACGATGCAACGATTCTCATGTGTTTCCTCCCCTTGGGTATGGGCCTCGACGCCGCCGCCCCCGCCCTCATTCAAATGCACAGGGTAGGCACAAATCGAAAGACGCCAAGGCGAGCTGACAATTGTTGACCGTTGAGACTATACAGCCGTACAGTGCTGCGCATGAGCACAGTGGGGGGGATTCCGAGCCGCGCCTTTCGTCGCGTCGACCAGCCGTGGGCGAAGCCGAAGGGCGTCGCCGAGGTACTGGCACAATGGCGTTCCGACGGCACGTGGCGAAACGTGCCTTGGAGTCATCGGCTGGACGCGCGAGACGCGCACATCGGGCCGCTGCCTTCGTCTTTGGCGCCGGGCGTCGCCGATTCACTGCGGCATCGCGGCATTCGCTCGCTCTACAGTCACCAGCTCCGTGCTTTCGAGCTTGCTTGCGCCGGCAAGCACATCGTCGTGGCGACGCCGACCGCCTCGGGAAAGAGTCTCTGCTACAACCTTCCCGTCCTTCAGTCGCTTGCAGCCGACCCGCACGCGACCGCCCTCTACCTCTTTCCGACCAAAGCGCTTTCGCGCGACCAGGAGGAGGGGCTGCGCGCCCTGCTGCGGGACAGCGGGCTGAGCGTCGGTGCGATCACGTATGACGGCGATACCCCCAACGACGCGCGTCGTGCAGGCCGCCAGCGCGCCGGCGTTCTTCTCACCAACCCCGACATGCTGCACGCCGGCATCATGCCGCACCATACCGGCTGGGCTCGCCTGTTCTCCAATCTGAAGTACGTCATCATCGATGAGCTCCACACGTACCGCGGCGTCTTCGGGTCGCACCTGTCGAACGTCGTGCGTCGCCTTTCGCGAATCGCCCGTTTTCACGGTTCGTCACCGACGTTCTTGTTTGCGTCGGCGACGATCGGCAATCCGGCCGAGCACGCGTCCCGAATTTGCGGGGAGCCGGTCGAGCTGGTCGCCGAAAGCGGAGCGCCGAACGGGCCGCGGCAGCTGCTCGTCTACAACCCGCCAGTCGTCAACGCCGAGCTCGGCATTCGACAGAGCTACATCAAGACCGCCGTGCGCCTGACCCGTGACCTGGTGCGGGCTGGGGTGCCAACCCTGGTGTTCGGCAACTCGCGAAACGGCGTCGAGGTCATGCTCAAATACTTGCGGGACCGTCTCGCCGACGATGCGATCCCGCCCTCGGCAATTCACGCCTACCGCGGCGGGTATTTGCCCGACACGCGCCGGCGCATCGAAGCTTCGCTTCGTGCAGGCGAGATTCTCTGCGTCGTAGCGACCAACGCGCTCGAGCTCGGCATCGACATCGGTGCGCTCGATGCGGTGGTTTGCGCTGGGTACCCAGGCACCATGGCCGGCATGTGGCAGCGCTTCGGGCGCGCGGGGCGGCGTCGCGAGCTCTCGCTTTCGGTTCTGGTTTCGTCGAGCAACCCGATCGACCAGTACATGGCCCGGCACCCGAGTCAGCTGATCTCGGCGCCAATCGAACATGCACGCATCGATCCCGACAACATCGAAATACTCATTCAGCACCTCAAGTGCGCGGCCTTCGAGCTGCCGTTCGAGCCTGACGACGTGTACGGCAACGTGCCGGACGATGCGCTTGGCGAAGCACTCGACTACCTGGCCGACAACGGGGTCGTTCACCCGACCGCGACCGACACGGGGTCGATCTATCACTGGGCGTCGGACAGCTACCCAGCCAACAACGTATCGCTTCGTAGCGCGAGCTGGGACAACTTCGTCGTGATCGATCTCGATGGCAATCGCACGATTGCCGAGATGGATTGGCGAAGCACACACACCATGCTGCACGAGCAGGCCATCTATCAGCACGAAGGCGGGCAATACCAGGTCGAGCGTCTCGACTTCGACAACCACAAAGCCTTCGTTCGGCGCGTGAAGCCGGACTACTACACCACCGCGATGACTCACAGCCGCGTCACTGTTCTCGAGCAGGATCAGGAAGCGGTGGTCGATCGCGGCGAGGTCCCGCTCGAGGCTGGGCTCGGCGACGTCAGCGTCGTCGAGAAAGTGGTCGGTTACAAGAAGATCAAGTTCCACACGCACGAGAACGTCGGCTATGGCGAGGTCCACCTGCCGGAGATGCAGAAGCACACCACCGCATTCTGGCTGACCTTCCCCGAGGACTTCGTGCAGAGTCAGCCCGAGCCTCGCGCCGTCGTCATCGACGCTCTCCGCGGCCTCTCGAAGGCCATGCACCTCATCGGTGCAGTCGGTCTGATGATCGACCCACGCGATCTAGGACGCACCTTGGGCAGCAAGAACGACGATGACGCACCGCCCGGCAACGGGCAGGGGCCTGGCTTCGACCCGACGATTTTTCTCTACGACAGCGTCGCAGGCGGCATCGGCTTGGCCTCGCGCCTCTTCGAAGACCGCGAAGAGCTTCTCAGACGCGCCCGTCACCTCATCGAAAGCTGTGAATGCGACGAGGGTTGCCCCGGCTGTATTGGTCCCGATGCGTCTGGCGATGACGACCTCGAGGCCGCGCGCAAGCGGCTCGTGCTTGGTTTGCTCGACGCCGTCGGCGTGAGCCCAACCCACTGATTCGAGATGGCGATCAAACGAAGCCTCGCGCGCCTTTCGCGGACCACCCCCCGGCAGCTCGACGTCGCGAGCGTTCGTGGGGCCTTGCCGGGGCAGCAGCACGATACGAAGCACGGCGAGGTTCATCTCATCGACGAGTACCTCGAGCCTCACCACCATCATGGGCGCGCGCCGATCGCCCGGGCGCTTCAGGTGTCGACCGAACGGCTCGCGCAGCTCGCGCTCGACACCTCGCTCCGTGACGTGGATTTTCGCCGAGCCCTCTTTCTCGACACCGAAACCACCGGCCTTGCCGGCGGCACGGGTACCGTTCCGTTTCTGATCGGCATTGCTTGGTTCGAAGACGAATCGATGCGAATCCAGCAGCTGTTCCTCCCCGAGCTCGGGCGCGAGCCGCCGATGCTCCACTGGCTCCGCGAACGCGTGAAGGAGAGCTCGTGCGTGGTGTCATTCAATGGGAAGACGTTCGATTGGCCGCTGTTGCGGAACCGCTTCGTGCTCAACCGGGTTCGCGCGCCATCGCTCCCGCCGCACCTCGACCTGCTCCACTGCGCGCGTAGGGTGTTTCGTCCGCGTCTGAAGTCGGTGCGGCTGGTGGAGCTCGAGCGCAGGGTGCTCGGGATGCATCGCCAGGACGACATCTCGGGGGCGCTCATCCCCCAGCTCTACTTCGACTATCTCGACGGAGGCGACGTGACGCCGATGGCCAAAGTGATCGAGCACAACGCCAACGACTTGATCGCGCTTGCAGCGCTAGTTGCCGAGCTCGTCGGCCACTTCGACGAGGTGCACGGTGGCGACGACCCTCGGGACCACCTGGCGTATGCGAAGGTGGCCGAGCGAACGGGCGACCGCGAACGCGCGCGGTCGTTCGCGGATG